>JBMOOP010000150.1:0-4605 GCA_049324495.1 Pseudomonadota bacterium | reverse complement strand
AAACTGGAAGATGATCCACCACTGGAAGCCGGCACTTCAGGTGTTCCAGACGATGTTCGGCGAAGAGCGCGTGCCGCTGGCTGCGCTGTGATGAAACCCAGTTACACGGTTTGATTGACAGACCCGCTCCCCCTGCAACATCCCCACCATCGCCCTCGCCGCTTTTGAAAGGGTCCTCCCCGGGTGATACACCACCCCCAGCTCCCTCTGAATCCGCAATTCATTCACCGGCAGCGCCACCACCTGCGCATCGATCATGCTCGCCGGCAACACACTCCAGCCAAGACCGACCGCGACCATCATCTTGATTGTCTCCAGGTAGTTGGTGCTGATCGCGGTCGGCGTGGAGAGTCCCTTCGCCGCGAACGCGGCATCGACGATGCGGCGCGTGAACGTCACGTCGCTGGGCAGAATCGCCGGGTGCTGTGACAGCGCGCGCAATGTGACCGAGTTGAGGCCGGCGAGCGGGTGGTCGGGGGCGGCGACGACGGCGAGCGGGTCGTCCCAGATTTTTTCGGTGCGCAGGGGTGTCGCGGCATCGCCTTTCACCGCGATGGTTTTCGGGGGCCCGCTTTTCGGGGGAAGAGTAACGATGCCGAGTTCCATGCGCCCGGCGACGATGTCGTCCCAGGCTTCCTCGGAATCGATGAAACGGATATCCAGCTGCACCTTGGGATAGCGCGCGGAGTATTCGCGCAACACCGGCGGCAGGCGGTGCAGGCCGATGTGGTGGCTGGTGCCGAAGGTGAGCGCGCCCTCGATCTCGCCGGCGTGCAGGTTGTGCAGCGCGCGGCGGGTGTCCTCCAGCGTGAGCAGGATGGCCCGCGCCCGCGGCAGCAGGGCGTCGCCGGCCTCGGTGAGCCGCACCGCGCGGCCGATGCGGTCGAACAGCCGCGTGTCGAGGTCGGCCTCCAGTTGGGCGATGCGCTTGCTTACCGCCGGCTGGGTCAGAAAGAGGCGCTCGGCGGCCCCGGTAAAGGAGCCGGTCTCGGCCACGCCGAGGAAGGCGGTGAGGGTTTCGATGTTCATGGGGAGGCCCCTCTCTCCCCTCTCCCGCGAGGAGAGAGGGGTTGGGGAGGTATGGATTCCTAATGGATATCTAATCTATAAAAATGATGAATTGGAATTATTACAAAGGGAAGCCCAGACTGCCCTTCTTATTGGCCGGAGACTGTGTGCATGGCAGCCAAGACCCTCTACGACAAGCTCTGGGACGCCCATCTCGTGAAACAGCGGGATGACGGTTCGGCATTGATCTACATCGACCGCCAGATCATCCATGAGGTGACCAGCCCGCAGGCCTTCGAGGGGCTGCGCCTGGCCGGCCGTAAGCCCTGGCGCCTCGACACCAACGTGGCGACCATCGACCACAACGTGCCGACCACGCCGTTCAAGTCCGCCGCCGAAATCAGGGACGAAACCTCGCGTATCCAGGTGCAGACGCTGGAAGACAACACCAGGGCGTTCGGCATCGTCGAGTTCGGCATCGGCGACGTGCGCCAGGGCATCGTGCACGTGATGGCGCCGGAGCAGGGCGCGGTGTTGCCGGGCATGACCGTGGTCTGCGGCGATTCGCACACCTCCACCAACGGCGCGCTCGCCTGCCTCGCGCACGGTATCGGCACCTCGGAAGTGGAGCACGTGCTCGCGACGCAGTGCCTCGTCGCCAAGAAAATGAAGAACCTGCTGGTCCGCGTCGAGGGCGAACTCGGCGCCGGCGTCACTGCGAAAGATGTGGTGCTGCACATCATCGGCGTCATCGGCACCGCCGGCGGCACCGGCTACGCGATGGAATTCGGTGGCAGCGCGATCCGCGGTCTCTCGATGGAAGGCCGCATGACGATCTGCAACATGGCGATCGAGGCGGGCGCACGCGCCGGCATGGTGGCCGTGGATCAGAAGACGATCGATTACGTGAGGGGCCGTCCCTTCGCGCCGACCGGCGCCGACTGGGAGAAAGCGGTTGCCTGGTGGAACACGCTGCGCTCGGATGCCGACGCGAAATTCGACCGGGTCGTCGAGATCCGCGCGCAGGATATCCAGCCGCAGGTGAGCTGGGGTACCTCGCCGGAGATGGTGTTGCCGGTCGACGCCGTGCTCCCGGATCCGCAGGCCGAAAGCGACGACGTGAAGCGCAACGGCATGCTCCGCGCCTACGAATACATGGGCCTGACGCCGGGCATGAAGATCACCGATATCAAGGTCGATCGCGTGTTCATCGGCTCCTGCACCAACTCGCGCATTGAAGATTTGCGCGCAGCGGCGGCGATCGCGAAGGGAAAACTGAAAGCGGCCAGCGTGAAGCAGGTGTTGGTCGTGCCGGGTTCCGGTCTGGTCAAGAAACAGGCCGAGGCCGAAGGTCTCGACAAGGTGTTCATCGCCGCCGGTTTCGAATGGCGTGAACCGGGTTGCTCCATGTGTCTGGCGATGAATCCGGACAAGTTGCTGCCGGGTGAGCATTGCGCGTCGACCTCGAACCGCAATTTCGAAGGCCGGCAGGGCGCGGGCGGTCGTACGCACCTGTGCAGCCCGGCCATGGCGGCCGCGGCGGCGGTTGCGGGGCATTTTGTGGATGTGAGGGTGATTTGAGTTGGTCCTCTCCCCAATCCCTCTTCCGCAGGGGGAGTGGGGCGTTTTCCTTCTCCCCCTGCGGGAGAAGGTGCCCGAAGGGCGGATGAGGGGGCTGTTCAAAAAAATTTACCGGAGGTTCCCATGAAAAAATTTATGCGCCTCGACGGTCTCGTCGCGCCACTCGACCGTGCCAACGTCGATACCGATCTGATCATTCCTAAACAGTTTTTGAAGAGCATTTTCAAAAGCGGCTACGGCCCCAACCTGTTCGACGAGTTGCGTTACCTTGACGAAGGTGCGCCGGGTCTGGACAACAGCAAGCGGCCGCTGAACAAGGATTTCGTGCTCAACCGGCCGCGCTACAAAGACGCGCAAATTCTGCTCGCACGTCGCAACTTCGGCTGCGGTTCCAGTCGCGAACATGCGCCCTGGGCGCTGCAGGATTTCGGTTTCCGTGTGGTGATCGCGCCGAGTTTTGCCGACATCTTCTACAACAACTGTTTCAAGAACGGTTTTCTGCCGATCGTGCTCACCGAGGAGCAGGTCGATCAGTTGTTCCGCGAGACGGCGGTCAGTGAAGGCTACCGCCTCACAGTCGATCTGGCGAAACAGACGGTGACGACGCCGTCGGGGCAGTCTTTTGCGTTTGAGATCGATGCGTTCCGGAAGCATTGTTTGTTGAACGGCCTGGACGACATCGGGCTCACGCTGCAGGATGCGGATGCGATTCGCGCCTATGAGGCGCGGCGTGCGACAGAGGCGCCCTGGGTGTTTGGTGCCATTCACAAATGATCTCAGCCTCTCCCTCTGCGGGAGAGGGGTCGGGGGAGAGGGGTTTTGAATCCTCATGAGGAAAAATCGAAATGAGCAAAACGATATTGATACTCGCCGGTGACGGCATCGGCCCGGAAATCATGGCCGAGGCCCGCAAGGTGCTGGATAGGCTGAACGCGCAGCAGGGTCTTGCCATCAGAGTGGAAGAAGACCTGGTCGGCGGTGCCGCCATCGACGCCGACGGCGTACCCTTGCCGGATCGTACGCTGGCGAAGGCGCGTGCGGCCGACGCGATACTGTTCGGTTCCATCGGCGGCCCGAAATGGGACAGCATCGAGCGCTCGATCCGCCCGGAGCGCGGGTTACTGAAGTTGCGCAGCGAATTGGGGTTGTTTGCCAATCTGCGGCCGGCGATTTTGTATCCGCAACTGGCGGGCGCGTCTTCGCTGAAACCGGAAATTGTCGCCGGCCTCGATATCCTGATTGTGCGTGAACTCACCGGCGGCATTTATTTTGGTCAGCCGCGCGGCATCCGCACGCTGGAAAACGGCGAGCGCGAAGGCTACAACACTGACGTTTATCGTGAATCTGAAATTCGCCGCATCGCCAAAGTGGCGTTCAACCTCGCCGCCAAGCGCGGCAACAGGGTCTGCTCGGTCGACAAGGCGAACGTCATGGAAGTCACCGAATTGTGGAAGCAGGTGGTGACCGAGGTGGCGAAGGAATATCCGCAGGCGCAGCTGTCGCACCTGTATGTCGACAACGCGGCGATGCAGCTGGTGCGCGCGCCCAAACAGTTCGACGTGATCGTCACCGGCAACCTGTTCGGCGACATTCTCTCGGACGAAGCAGCGATGCTCACCGGCTCGATCGGCATGCTGCCGTCGGCGTCACTCGATGAATCCGGCAAGGGCATGTACGAGCCGTGCCACGGCTCGGCGCCGGACATCGCCGGCAAGGGCGTGGCCAATCCGCTGGCGACCATCCTATCGCTGGCGATGCTGTTCCGTTACAGCTTCAACCTGCCGCAGGTGGCCACGCAGATCGAGTCTGCCGTTGGCAAGGTGCTGGATCAAAACCTGCGCACGCCGGACATCTTCAGCGACGGCATGAAAAAGGTCGGCACGCAGGAAATGGGTGACGCGGTGGTGGCTGCGCTTTGATGCGGTTTTTGCAGGTTCGGCATCAGCCGGACAACAAATCGATGTCCGGCTGATGCCGGATCTACAGCGAAAATGTGAGGAGTTACGGCGATGAGCA
>JBMOOP010000149.1:0-44833 GCA_049324495.1 Pseudomonadota bacterium | reverse complement strand
AGCGTGGATTCCGTCGTGCCCTGCCCTACGCTATCCACGATGGATTGTTGCGTTGCGTCGCCTGCGATTTGGCACGGCTTGAGCAGAATCCACTGCGTGCCGTCGGACACCCAGCGCATGTTTCCGAGGTCGGTAGCCATGAACTCCTTGCCCACAGCGACCAAAGTTGCAAGCGGGCGATTTACGTAGGTGCCGATAATCATTTCATCATCTCCAAACAGTTGGGTCATCACATCGAAATCCAGATTGTTTGACGTACCAATCCGCACCTCCGTCCCGTCCGACAGCCGGTAGCCGTACAGATGGTCGTCGTTGTCGTTCACCAGCAGCTGAATGTCTCGAACGATCCTGGGCATTTCACACACTCCCTTGCGGCAATCCGTAGCCGCTGAATTGAGAAATCATGTCGTCAAGCGTTGCGCCCGTGGCTTTCGACACTGCGCCCACGGCCTTCGCACCTTCCGCTGCGACAGCGGCGTCCTGCATCTGCTGTTGTTGCTGGGCGCGCTGTTCGCGCAGGGCCGCCACGTCCTCGTCCGGTACGACGATGGCCGGGTCGATGCCCAGGCCGTCGAACACGCGATCCACGGCCTCGTCGAGATCGACCTTGTCTACCACGTCGGGCTTGAGTGCGGCTGCGGCGCCGAGGAATTCCAGGCCGCGGTTCATCGCGCTGGATGCGACCGCGCGCTGCGCCTGTGCCAGCACGCCGATGAATTCGACTTCCAGCTTCTGGCCTTCGCGCTGCAGTTCCTGTGGAATCTCAAGCGGACCGCCCGGCTTGAAGAAGCCCGCTTCTTCGATCAGGTCGAAGAGCAGGTCGATTACCTGGCTGTCCTTCTCCTGCTGCAGGTTCTCGGCCACGGGCCCGAGCATGAGCAGCTTTTCCTCCTGGCGCAGCGCGATCTCCGTCGCCGTCATACCGGTTTGGTCGATGTTCGCCAGCATCAGGAAGAGGTCAGTGAACATCGTCTCGCGGATGCGCTCGCGCAAGTCCTGGATGTCGCCGAGGAGTTCAGGCAAGCCAAGATCGACGTTGAAGGCCGAGCGGATTTCCTCGCCCTTCTGCATGTTCACGTAGTTCTTGCCGCCGGGTAGCAGGTCCAGCGTGTCGTTCTTCATGCGTGCGGGGATCGCCAGCGGCGGCTTCGTCCGGTAGTCGATCACCTGACCGCGGCGCTTGGCATAGAACTGCAACTGCTTCGCGTCGCCCAGCGCCAGCATCGCCGGGCTGTTGCCGTAGATGTCGCCGCCCGCCTTGTCCCAGCGCGCGACGTAGCCGGGGAATCGCTTGAAGCCTGAGTCGCGCAGCACCTTGCCCTTTTCGCAGCCGTATTCGAAATACGTGCTGCGGAAAGCCATGTTGCGCGCGTCACTCTTGCCGGCGTCGCGATCCTCGCGCGGCTCGATCACATGCACCACGGTGCGCCATTGGTCGTGCCCCCTGCCGGTATCCCACAGGTTCTTCACCGACATGCTCACGTTCTCGACGCCGAAGGTCTTGACGATGTTCGCGATCGTCATGTCCCACTTGCGGTAGAGCATATCCGGCTTTCCGTTCGGGCCGACGCCGATCGAATACTCGCCGATGGTAAGGTGGTGGAAGCGGGCGAAACTGTCGAAGTCTGGAATGATGATGCCGGCCGTCGTGCCGAACACGCCGGCTTCGAGGTAGTCCTGCTGGAATGCGCTGTATGCACCGCTCTTCGAGAGGATCGCCAGCATCAGCCGTGTGACGCCGGCCAGCCACTGCTTGACGGGGTGGTAGTCCGCGAGATCGGTGTCGGCCAGGCCTAGCTTGAACCACGGGCGGGCCGGCGATGTGCTGCCACCTTGGAACCCTGCGGCGAGCGTACGCGCGGCGACGGCCGGTGTTGCGTCGTTGATGTACTGGTGAACCTTGCGCCCCTGATTGCGATCCGTCTCTAGAAACCGGCCATAGCGCGGGGCGAAGTGGCGCGACAGATCACGGAACTGCTCGATCCAGGTAGAGCGTTCCGTCTCCAGCGCACCCAAGCGCGCCGTCATCTGGTCAATCCGTTTCTGGTCGAGTTGCATCAGGAACCCAGCAGCACGTTGCGGCCGAGGGCGCCGGCCGTCGGGTCAGCCCCGCCCGGCGAGGTGAGCGTAGTCGTGCCCATAGCGCCCTTCTGGTTGCGGCGCATCGCGTTGTTGTAATCGGCCGTGCGGGCTTCCTGCTGTGCGGGCGGCGCGGTCGGCGTCACGATCTGCGGTACCTTCGGCGCGCTGAAGCCCAGGACTTTGCCCACCGACTTAAAGACTTTTCCCATGTCCAGCCTCCCGGCCTAGATGTTCGCGAACGGATCATATTCGCGCTCGGTGCGCGATACGGACACGCCCATGTGCTCGAACACCTCGCGCTTGATGTCCCGTTTCTGGACAGGCATCGCGAACGTGGTCGCCAGGCTGTCGGCCTTGTCGGGGCTGGCACCGCCCTGCAGCCGTTTCTTGATGTCGTCCTTGCTCTCGATCTGAATCTTGTTGCTGACCGTGTAGCTGTAGGTGGGCGTGGCAAGTTCCTGCTTCAGTTCCATGTCGTCCGGTATCGCGCCGCCCGCCCTGATCCAGTCGGCCATCCCCCACCACACCTCGGACCGCTTGTTCAGGAAGCGCGGGTCGGCCGCACCGGATCCGAAATTCACCTCGTGAACGGTGTGGCCCAACTGGATCAGCCTGTCTATCACACCGGCCCCGCCACCCACATCGACGAAGGTTGCGTCGGCTTCCCACAAGTCGATCTCGTGGGCCAGCTTGTCGGCCAACTGCATGTTGTTCAGCCCGCGATGCGAGGTCATCTTCAGCACAACCAGCCCCTGCCGACGGGTGATCACGCTGCGGTCACCGCCGAAACGCGCCGGGTCGCAGCCCAGGATGCGCGGCGCGTAGCTGTAATCCTCTTCGCGGTAGTGGCGGCGCGCCGCGTCCTCCGCCTCCAGCAGACTCAGCACCTGATCGTCGCCAGCCGCAGTGAAGTCACACAAATACTCTCGCGCGAAGGCCTGCTCGGTCATGTCGGCGCGCAGACGTTCGACTTCCTCCTCCGCGATGGCCTGCGTGTCGTAGACCGTATATTTCGCCGCGGTCCAGCCAGGCGAGCCGGACAACGCCTTGTAGAACAGTTGGCTGAAGAGGTTCACGCCTTTCGGTGTGCCGATGAAGAGTGCCCAACCCATACGGTCGGACAGCGTTGGCTGCAGGATTTCGTCCCACACCTCCGGCTTGATCTGCGCCACCTCATCGAGCACCACGCCGTCCAGGCGCACGCCGCGCATCGCGTCCGGGTTGTCGGCGCCGAACACGCGGATCACCGCGCCGTTGAAGGGCAGCGTCACGGTCAGTTCGGACTCGTTGATCGAGGCCAGGGCCGCGGCGCGTAGCGGCTCGACGATCTGCTTCAGTCGCGCCCAGGCGATCGTCTTGGCCTGCTTCAGGAAAGGCGCCACGTAGAAGTAGGTCGGCATGGTGAGCCGGCACGTCATCGCGTTTTCGAGCAGTTCGCGCAGCGCAAGCTCCGTTTTGCCCGCCCGACGGTGCAGGGCCAGCACGGTGAAGCGCGCCATACTCATATGGCACTCGCGCTGCCACTGGCGCGGCCGATACGCCAGATCGATCGAGAGGCCCAGCAGGCCGTTCATATGAGATCGTCCGGCGTTTGAGGCTTGCGGGGCACGCCCGACACGATGGTGATCGTCTGGGCGCCCGTGCTCTGCACCTCCGAGCGCTCGCGGTACTTGTCAGGCCGGTGTGCTTTGAGCAGGAACTGCGCAAGGCCGTCCGAATATTCCTTGTACGTGTCGGTGATCTGCCCCTGGAAGATGATCGGCTTCTCATAGCCCTCGAAGGCGCGACGATGCACCTCGGCCTCCAGGGCGTCCACGCCATCGTCAAGCGCTTCCGCGACCGCGGCGTCAAAGGCCGGGTCTTGCCGGCGCCATCCGCGTACGGTGGCCGGCGAGATCATCGCGAGCGTGCAGGCGCGGGTGATGTTGGGCACCTGGCGTAGCGCGTTCAGCAATACGGTTTGGGTCTGTTCCTTGTCCATGCGGCAACCTGTAGCACAGGTCGCCGTGTCCGTGTCAAGTCACCGCTCGTACAGGCAGATGCGCCGCGTGTGCGTCTTGCACACGCCGAAGAGCCGCGAGAGGCGCCGGTAACCGATGCCGTGGTCCTCGTGTAGTTCGCGCATGAGGTCGATCTGCCACACCGTCAGCCGCTCCCGTGCGTCCGTTAGCCGTATATGAGGGAGGGCTGCAATACGTGCAAGAATTTGCGAATCCGTAATCCTTTGCGCCATCGCTTAAGCCCTCCTCGCTCGCGCGCGTGCGCCCGCAGAACGTTGTACCCCCTGAAGGGGTACATACGTTCCGCCGGCCCGAGATGCGCCGATCGCCCGACAGTACCAAAATGAGAATCGTTTACAAAACGTTAAGTCCTTGATTTTAAACAAATCACCCCGACTGTTTGCCCAATCGCACTTGAAAAATTTTACAAGTGCACGCCGACTCACGGACTGTCTGGATACTATGTAGGCACCAAAAATGGTGTCGACTGTACGGGAAAACGCCAAAAATCCTGTTTTGGACCGCCCGACAGTCGGGTTTGCCTCCTTTAAAATCAAGGACTTAGCGAAACTTGCACAAAACCTCAAATTCCCGACAGTCAGAAAACAATACCTGACATTGAAATTTCGACTGACTTTCACTGAAGTCCCCCCAGTACAAACAGCTTCCCGCTGTGCAACTCGCAAAATCCTGCAGCTTGCAGATTTTCCAAAGCGCGCAAAACTTTACCGCGTCTAGGATCGCGTTTTCCCTCCTCCGAGTCCCACGGAAGCCGGCCTACAACCTCGGCAACAAGGGCTGCCACCGACACGCCGGTCCCCGATCCGTCGAACGCCGCCATCGTCATCGCGATCTCGGATACCATCCCCTCGACGCCGGCCGCACTCAACCCCGGCCGCTTCGGCATCCTCTTGAGCGTCGTCCTGTCCGGACCGTGCTCCAGCACGCACGACGAAATGATGTCCCCGTCGGGGTCCGTGTCGATGCCCACCACGCGAAGCCGGAACCCGAAGATCGAACCCGCCTCACCGTCCTTCATCTTCGTGACCACGGCCTCACGGTTTCCGCTTTGCTCGTCGAAGTTGATCTCGATCTCGACGTCACTTGCCGCGCGCAGACCCGACCAGCCGCGCGCCCCCTTGGCCTTGTCCTTGCCCGAGTGGTGGATCAGCATCACCATAGCGCCCGTGCGCTTGGAGAGCGCCCGGCAATGGCCGAGCGCCAGGCCCATGTCCTCGCCACTGTTCTCGTTCGCACCAGGGCATGTCTGCGCCAACGTATCGATGATCACCACGTCCGCATTGCCCCACGTCTCGATTGCGGCGATGAGGTCTTTCACCTCGGGCGCGCGCAGGAGGTTAGGCGCATCGGCAATCACGCCGATGTCCAGGTCGTCGTAATCCAGGCCGTGCTCGGTGCAGTAGGCTTTCACCCGCCCTCGCGCACCGGACGCACCTTCCGCGCACACGTAGACGATCCGCCCGCGCTGGGTCTTGCGCCCGCGCCAACTGGCCCCGCGTGAGACCGCCGCGGCCATGTCAAAGGCGAAAAAGGATTTCCCCGACCCTGAGTCCCCATAGACCACAGCAAGCTCACCACGGGGCAGCACGCCTTTGATCAGCCACTCAAGGGGCGGCGCCTCGCTGAAGCTCACGAGGTTCTGGACGGTGAAGCGGCGGGGCTTGCCGTCGGTGGGCGGCGGCGGCGTGGGCGGGAGATCGTCGAAGGTCGGCTCGTCTTGGGCCGCGGTGAGGTCGGCAAATTCGAGGCCGTCGTCAGCACCGATCTCGCGCTTGAACTCGTCCGTCGTGCGGTCCGCGCAGTGCGCGTGCAGGCACTTGAAATGGCCCCGTGAGTAGCCGCCTGTGTTCGCCGGCCAGTACACGGTCGCGGTATCGGAGGACGGCCCGCTGTGCTCGTGCTCCCACGGACATTCGACGGCCATCATGCCGTCGCGCGCGATCGACTTCACGCGCTCCGTGGCGACCAGGAACTGCGCCACCGGGTCACGTTCGACGATCTCGTTCGATCGCAGCTTGCCCTTGCCTCCGTCGCGCTTGTCCTGGTCCAAGTTGCCCAAGGCGCCGCGCAGGACGGCCCACAGCGCCTCGAACTCGTCCTCGTGGATCGTGGGGATGGTAGGCGGCAGGAGATGGTCGCCAGCGGTGTTGCGCCACTGGTAGAACTCGCCGCTCGCGTGGTAGCCGATGGCGACGAACTGCTGGCCGTAGGCCAGGAACTCGACAATGCCGTCCGCGCGGTGCTGGAGGTCGAAGGAGCGCTTGCGCAACGGCTCGTCGGACTCGCGTGTCACGTAGAACGGGATCAGGAACTTCGAGGCCTCCCGCCGGTAGCGGACGGGCATGCAGCCCAGGTGGCGCACGACGATCCGCTCGGCCTCGATCGCCAGTTCACGGTTCGTGATGTCGAAGTCCAAAGCGTGCACGCGCCGCGTCTGGATGCACAGCCCGTGGTCCGGGTTGCGCTTCCAACGGTCGATGTCCTTCGGGGTGGTGTGCTTCTCTGTCCAGGCTGCGATGCCGCTGGCGCGGCCCCAGTTGGACACCTTGGAGGGGGTTTTGCCGATCGACTTCAGTGTCGAATCGAGGCTGATGGGGATGTTCGGATTACAGACAACGGGGAGAATGTCGTCGGTGAGGCCGAGCACTTCGCTGAAGTGCCGCCACTCACCCGGCGACGCACCGTAGCGCATCGTCATGGGTTGTAACTCCTACTTTGTTTTTCTGAGAAAAAACGCCCCGACGAGCGGGGCGGAAAGCCAGGGAGGTGCAGGCGAAGCGTATCACGGCATAGACTGTCCTATCTCAGCAGCGGCGCGGACAATTGCGCGGCGGGTGGCTGTTACATCGTCAGCATCTTGTCTGCCGAATCGCTCCAAGCTGCGGTAATGGAAAAAGACCGGGGTAGCGAATATGTCCAACTTCACAGCCAGCCGCAGCGCGTCGCCGTCGTCCTTGGCGGGTTGAAGCCAACTTCATCACCGAACGGGTTCTTGTACCAGATCACCCCGTCCGCGTAGCGGCCTTTTATCCCCGCCGCCTTCGCAGCCAGTTCCAGCAATTCACGGTCTGTCATTTCGTGCGCGCCTTCAGCATTGCGTCGGCTGCGAAATATGCGTCGCAAGCAATCGTATTACGGTCCCAGTATTCCTCGTAGCGGCTGAAGTGTCCGGATAGCATTGCCTGCATTGCCTTGGCCGCGAAGTAATCGCGCAGGGTCATCCCCGCCTCCGGGTAGATGAAGTCACCGTTCGGAAGGTTGCTCAGTCCAGGAACCGGAAACGCCGGCCCGCCGTTCTCGTGCGCGCTCACGGTTGCACCGCCAGTCCGCGCCAGCGTCGGGGTGTTGGCCAAGACTTTGATCTTCTGCTTTCAAATTTCTCAGCCGTTTCTTCTGGCGTGTCTTCGCCGTACCACCACCGCTCCCCGTCCCAGTATTGGAACCACTTTACGCTGTCACCTTCGGGCGGTTCTTTTTCATACACCTCAGGATGCGCTGGACGTACGCCATCCTCGAACCAGTCCGTCAGCGGCGGCTCTGCAAGACCGCGCCAGCGCAGATTTAAGGGCAAGCTCATGAAGACACCGCCGTAGAACCAGCTCTCGCCATCGAAGTAATCCGGCTCGTCGTTCATCCAGTGTTGCTCGTCCGGGTAGTATTCCCGCAGATAACACCCCGGCCGCGCCGGCAGCACCTCGGGCGGGTACCAGTCTGTCAGTTTCTGTTCATCCACTTTCGCAACTCCTCGTCAAGTAGTTCGGACTGTCAGGATAGCCGCACAGGGTACGTAGCGCAGGTTATACCGGCATAACCTTAAGTTATTGGTACAGACAGTCTAGTGGCGTATAGTTCGACACATGGGCAGCGCGTTGCTGTCCGACAACTGAGGAGTAGGACATGACCCTTACTAAAGAAATCCAAGTTGTGCGCCCGTGTGATTGGTACGGCGTGCAAGGGTGGTGCTGCGACGGATGGGCGGGGGAAACGAAAGAGGAGGCCGTCATGGAGATGTGCATCCGCGATGCTGAAGGGGACATAGGCGCCGCTTCTGACAGATTCCAAAACATCGAAATTGTTGAGGGGGACTGACCATGTACACCGACGCTGAACGTCTTGACTGGGTGCTTCTGCATCGCGCGGCGAATTACGACCACGAATGGCAGACAGGCGAACACTGGATCACGTTCCGGCTCAACGGCGAGAAATTCTTTGTTTCCGGTCGAAGCTTCCGCGAGTGCATCGACAACGCCCTCGCTGGCAACCACACGGTGATCGACTGACCATGTACACCGACCACCGAGGCTTCAAGACACCGGACGCGCCGCCCGATTGGCCGTTCGGTCGTCTGACACCGGAGCAAATGCAACAACGCGACCGCGAAGAGGCGGCGCAAACCCTACGTGACGCCGAACCGGCGTTGCTTTGAGAGGAGTTGAAAATGGGAACGAAACACACAGCGGGTCCGTGGAACGTTGCATACACGGACAGCAATGGGCAGTTGGTCGTCAAAAACAAGCACATCGAAGTTGCTACGTGCTGGCACCACTGCGTCTCAAGCATTGAAGAGGAAATGCATGCCAACGCCCGCTTGATCGCTGTTACGCCGGAACTTTTCGCAATTGCGCGCAGTGTCGCGAAACTTCAGCTTCACCAGATGCCAGACAGGCAATCGTGCAACTGCACCGGGTGCGAGCTGGTGCGGGAAGCGCAAGCAGTTGTCTCCAAAGTAACTGAGGAGTAACCGACCATGACCCCTTTCACCTGGATGCTCATCCTGCTGGCCGGCGTGCTGCTCCTGATGTGGATCGGCACGATGAGCAGGCTGGACCGTGCCGAGCGCTTGCTGCGCTGGATCGAGCACAACGACATCGACGCCGCAGTCGCGTCGGAAATTCGCAACTACTTTGAGGATTGACCAATGATCGACGGCAACCAACTGCGCGAGGAATTCGGCCGCTACCTGGCCGAGCACAAAGCAACGCGCTGGGGCATGGACGCGGCCCTGATGCACGTCTGCAAGATCGCCTACGACGCGGGGAAGGCAGACGGGCCGGTTGGGCACCGGAACGGCGCAGCCGAGACCTTGGACAAGCTGCTGTCGGATCGCATGAAGCGGTCCGTTAAGGTTGAACAGGTTCTGCAGGATGTCGCCGACGAAAAGCGGCCGGTGCTGACACCCGACGAGTGCCGCGCGTTGTCGCTATCGCTGGGCACACCTGACGAAGCGCAGACAGATGCACAGCGGGCAATGTTGGCGGATAGCGACCTCATGAAGGAGGCGGAGCGGTTGTCCCGCGTGCTGGAGGGCATCGCACAGACCGCATTGCGCGGCGTGGAGAACGAACAGATTCGCGGGCATCTGATGGACGCAGCCGCCCTGCTCGCGCACATCCAGCGCGGAGCGGTGCCGGAGGGTGATGACGGCAAGCGCGTGTTGCGGGAGGTGTTTGCACTATGCGAGGACACGGAAGCCAAGACCTATGAAGAGCCCGGTGATTTCGCCCGCGGGAGACGGTTTGAAGCCAAGGGCATCGCGCGCGCAATCGGTGCTTGGTATCAGGAAGAATTCTGCGGCCGCACGCACATGGGTGAGCCCGCCGTCCCTGCGCCCGATCAATTTCGTGACGCCGCGAAGATGGTGCCTGTGCATTGCACGCCGACAGAGCACGAGGGCCGGATCGTCTATGAACACACGTCAGAGCCGATCCCCAATGCAGATGGATTCGTGCTCTACGCCGCCTCGGCCGATCAATTTCGTACCGCCGCGAAGATGATGGCCGTCCAACCTGCGTGCATGACTTGCAGTGGTCACGGAATGATCGGCGGCCTGCTGCCCAACGGCGGAGGCTATGAGTCCGACCCGTGCCCCGACTGCACTGCACCCGCCCCGACAGAGGTGCTGATGCCGAAGCCCGTAGCGTATGGCTTCGGCAACACAGCGATAACCGGCCACACAAACAGATTGATGATGGTGCGAATCGATATTCCCGGCGGCGATCAGTACGCAGGAGCTTTCTGGCTGCCGCTCGTGCTGGCTGACGAGGCGCACACCTACGGCATCGCCTGCCGTGCTGCTGGTGAGGCAGCGGGATACGCGCGGGGGCTGACTGAGGCCGGGCGGGAAGCGAAGCGGCTGGCAGATGCAATCGTCCGTGAGGTGGCTGAATTGCCTGACAGAGACAGCCCCGCGGACTGGCCTGCGGCGATGCTGGTCACGTCCGACGAACTGCGCGGCATCGTGCTCGCAGCCCTGCGCGGGAAGGTGAAGCCGTGAGCGCGAAATGCCGGATTTGCGGACGCGGACTAGGGCAGATCGGCGGTTATCTGCAACGTGTCAATGAAAAAGGTGTGCCGGGCGTGTGGGAATGCAGTCCGACGTGTGCCGCAGACCTGCCAACGGAGACGGTGCTGCTCATGGCGGTTGAAAGGGGCGATGAACAGGTCGGCAAGGCGCAAGTTGCCCTGGCTTACGACTACATGGACGAGCCCGTGACTGAGAGTGAGCGCGCGAAAGTGGCGCGCAAGCACCAGCTGCCACTGCGCGGGGAGGTGAAGCCGTGAGCGGAACGCCTACTGCTAGTGATATCTCGAAGTGCGAAGCGGAACCGGACTTCGGCTTCATGGTGTGCCACAGGTGCAAATCCGCATGGGAAGTGAACGACCCGGAAAAACCCGCGTGCATGCCCCTCGAAGCGGACGCAGAACTAAAGGAGATGAAGCTGTGAGCATTGCAGCACGAATCAAAGAAGCGCGAGCTGCCGTCAAACGGCTGCGGAAATACATCATCGTCGTGCGGAGGGTGAAGCCGTGAGCGGACTTACCCACAACGTAAGTGCACAAGCGGACGAACTGCTTGACCACATCTACGAGTACGGGACGAACTCAGAGGGCGTAATACCCCGCATCAATCAGCTGTGCGATGCGGCCGTTGAGCAACTGCGCGCCGAACTCGCCGCCAGCCGTGAGCGCGAGGCGCGGATGCAGTGGCAGCCGATTGAGACAGCGCCCACAGACGGCGCTCGCATCTTGCTCTGTGGCAAGGGCGGCAAGATTGCGGATGGATATTACGGGCAGCCGGACGGGTTTGCGAACCCAAAGCAGTTCGTTTGGCCGTACATCCACGCCAATCCGACCCACTGGATGCCGCTGCAAGCCCCGCCCGCCGCACTCGCTGAAGGAGCGCAGGGATGAAGACTAGCGAACTGACAATGAAAGCTCGTGCAGTAGCGCGGTGCCTTACATACAACGACGATCCTCACCAAGCGGCCGCGAAGCACATGCTTCGTGAAATGGCCCACCGCTTAGACACGCTGGACATTAGAGCGCACAAAAAGTCTGACGGGCTGCTGCTTATCAACGGCATAGGAAAGGCACGATTTGCCACGCTCAAAGAGCGGCTGATGTATCGCCTTTTCAATGTGCTGCCGAACAGACTGTGAAGGATTTCGGACATGACCCCGCGCGGCCGACTGCAACGGCTGCTGTTCGAGCACCGGACAGCAGGCAATTCCAAGGACCACCACAATGACTGACCCGATTATCGCTTGGGGACTGGGCACCGCCCCGCCCGTCAAAGCCACGACCAGGCCGGCCAAGGCCTTGTCGCCCGTCGATCAGCGCATACGCGAGCGGAGGTACAAGGATCGCGAGTACCTCGGCGCCTCCGGCGTGCTGAAGCTGGTCGCTTTGGCGCAGCGCATTTACGGCCCGGGCAAGGCCTTCAACCCGATGTCCGAGGAGTTCATGGACGCCGTGTGGCGCACGATCCGGGCGGGTGTTGAGCCTGGCGCCGTGGCCTACACCTTGCGGCGGCACGCACAACGCGCAAACGACCCGGCGCTGACCTACGACCACTCGACCAAGCTTTTCATGCTGAACCCCGACTGGCGGGTGTTCGGCGACGCAACCTGAAGAGGAGAAAAACAGATGGCACAGTTCGAATTCAAGATCACGATCGGCTCGGATGGGCACCCGGAGGTCGTCGAAGGCGTGGTCGCAGCTACCCTCGACCTCAACGGCATCGAGGGCTTCATCATCGTGGCTGGTGTGGAGTACTGGAGGGACCAGAGGAGGCCCTGCTACGTGGTCACCTGGGAGCAGAAAGCGCCACGGATGATTGGCCTCGCCCACGTCCGCCGCATCGGTGAGGACATCGGCAAGCTGCTGAACGCGCGATTCGTCTGCGCTCAGGCAAACGAAGTGCAGTTCACGGAGATTGTGTGACGCGGGTTATCCACCCATAACCACAGGTTATACCCGCAGAACAGTCCCGTAGTATATAGTGCAACTGTCTTACCAATCAGCCCGCAGCCTGCGCGGTCCGCAGGTATCACTAGGAGAACCGACAACCATGTTCCCGATCACCCTCAAGTTCACGGCCAACAACCCGGCCGAACTGGCCGAACTGGCGCAATTCTCGGCGCTCATTGCCGCCCAGGCCGTCCCCGTGCCGGAGGCCACCACGGCAAAAAAGCCGACCACGTCTGCCGCGACACAGGCCTCCGCTGCCCCTACGCAGCGTACTGCCGCGGCGGATGCGGAGACCGCTGCGCCCGCGAAGACGGCCGCCGAAACGAACCCCACTGCCGAAAGTGCGGCGGGCGAACAGCCGCTCTCGACTGCTGCGACTGAGGTCACGCTGGACGGCCTGATCGCCCAGTTCCGTGCGTTCTGCAAGGTGCAGGGCGTGCCGGCCGCTCAGGCCGTGCTGGCCGAGTTCAAGCTGGAGAAGGTGAGCCAGGCCAAGCCCGAGCAGTACGCAGCGCTCTACCAGCGCTTCAGCACGGAAGGCTGATCATGGCCGCAGACGAATACCACGCCAATTGGTCACCGTCGGGCGCCGCCGGCTGGTCGACTTGCGTCGGCAAGATCGCGATGGAGGAGGGCCGCGAGGACCAGCCCAGCAGCTACGCCGACGAAGGCACGGCCGCGCACACCGTAGCGACGTGGTGCTTCGAGCAGACGACCGACGCGGCGGCCTTCGCCGGCCGGTACGTGCCGATCCGCCCCGGTGTGACGGTGGAAGTCGACGACGAGATGGTCGAGTACGTGCAGGCTTACGTCGACGCGATCCGCCAGTACGCAGGCGAAAAGCCGGACAGCCCTTTCGATTTCGAGCATGAGCTCAACATCGAGCAGGACGTGCCGATCGACCACATCACGGACGAGGACGGCGCAACCGGCCGGGCGGACGCCTGGATTCTGACGGCAGACGGCGAAGAGCTGCAGGTCCATGACCTCAAGTACGGCCGCGGCGAGCCGGTGTCGGCCGAGGGCAACCTGCAGCTTCTGATGTACGCATCGGGTGCGCTGCGCGTCGCCGAGCTCGTCGGCTACGAGCCCAAGCGCGTGCGGATGGTTATCCATCAGGTTCGCACGAGCGGGCCGGACGAGTGGGTGATTCCTGTCAATGAACTGCAGGAAGGGATCAGCTATCTCCGAATCCGTGCCGGGATGTCCCGCGACGCTTACGACTGCCGGGCGTCGTGGCTTGGCACGCCGGGCGAGGCCGACTATCTGAGCCCGTCAGAGAAGGGATGCCGCTGGTGCAAGGCAAAGGCCACGTGCTCGGCGCTGCGCGACGTGGTCGTGCAGACGGTGTTCCAAGCATCGCCCGCTACGCCGGACGAGTTCGACGACCTGGACGCACCGCAGTTGCAACAGCCCGCCCCGTCTGCGTGGCTTGCCGCGTCGATGGAAAAGGTCGGCCTGATCGAGGACTGGTGCAAGGCGGTGCGCGCCGAGACCGAACGCAGGCTGCTCGCAGGCGACGGCGTGCCGGGGTACAAGCTGGTGCAGGGCCGCAAGCCCGCGCGCAAGTGGATGGATGCCGAGCAGGCAGAGCAGATGATGAAGACGATGCGGCTCAAGGCCGACGAGATGTACACGAAGAAGGTCATCACGCCGACCGTAGCCGAGAAGGTGCTGGCACCCACCCCGCGGCGTTGGAAGAAACTCGAAGCGCTCATCGTGCAGGGCGAACCCCCGCTCAGTGTCGCGCCGCTGTCGGACAAGCGGCCGGCCGTTGAAGTGAAGCCCGTGGCCCAGGAATTCGACGACCTGACCACGGCAGAATCGAACGTCGACGATCTGATCTGAAAGGAATACCGCAATGAACGACACAGCAATCGAGCAGGAAATCCAAGCCAAGGGGCTGACCGCGCCGCGCGTTACGCCGGATGACGTCGAGGCGAACATCGCCGGAGAGTTCTATTTCACCGCGGCCGACGGCGTCGAAGGGGCAAGCGGTCACCGACCGACCAGTATGCGCGCCGGCACTACGCTTGGGCTGCTGCTGACCTTCTGCGTACTCGTTCTGCGCAACGGCTACACCGTCACCGGCGAGTCGGCCTGCGCCAGTCCGGAGAATTTCGACGCCGAGCTTGGCCGCAAGATCGCCCGGCAGAACGCCATAGCCAAGGTCTGGCCGCTGATGGGCTACGAACTGCGCAGCCGTCTGGCTGCATCCTGATCTCCTATCTATCCCTGAAAGGAACACAGCAATGAAAGTGAAAATCAACGGCCGTCTGGCTTTCCCCGCACTGTTCGAACCGAAGGCCGTCGGTGGTGAAGGCGAGCCCCGTTTCTCGGCAGCATTCGCCATTGAGCCCGGCAGCGAGTCGTCCAAGGCTCTCGCCTCGGCGGTTACCGAAGTCGCAAAGTCGAAGTGGGGCGCCAAGGCCGACGGCATCCTGGCCGAACTGAAGAAGAAGGGCCGCGTCTGCTACAAAGATTCCCCGCTCACGAACAGCGAAGGCGAGGTGTATGACGGCTTCGAAGGCATGCACAGCCTGAACGCCTCGGCCAAGGCCCGCCCGACCGTGATCGACCGTGACCGCACGCCGCTCGTTGCCGCCGACGGCCGGCCGTACGCCGGCTGCTACGTGAATGCGATCGTCGAACTGTGGGCGATGGACAACCAGTACGGCCGGCGAGTGAACGCCACGCTCTCGGGTGTGCAGTTCGACCGCGACGGCGACGCATTCGGCAGCGCCGCGCCTGCCTCGGCCGACGACTTCGACGACCTGTCTGGTGGCGCAGGCGACGATCTGATCTGACACTTAGGTGGGCGGAACCTGCACCTCCTCGAACCGCGGAGAAGTCCGCGGTACACGGGGCCGGCTCCCACCTCGTAGCCCGATCGGACACCTTCCTCCGCCCAAGACTCCATAAGGAAGTGAGCATGTGCGCACGCCAGCGTGCAGGATGTACCAACCGGCTGGCAATCTGGTAACGGGAGCGTTTCAACTATGCACGACGAGAAGATGGCGCAGCGAATACTGAGGAACACGTACCTGTCAGACCTGGACAGCTACAACGGCACGCCGTGCTGGAACTGGATAGGCCGCCGAGATGGAACGGGCCGATACGGACGGATGAATATCCGCATCAACGGCCGGCACACTACCCTCGCCGCGCACCGCGCGGCGCTATACGCCTTCAAGGGCTTTGACCTGGACAGCCCTCTCGTGGTGCTGCATCTGTGCAATAACACACTGTGCTGCGCACCGCTCCACCTCCAAGCGGGGACGCAGTCGCAGAACATCCGACAGTGCATCGCGGAAGGACGGCACAACAACTTCGGGAGGGCTGCGTGAAACTCCTGTGGTACGACAGCGAAACGTTCAGTGAGACGCCGATCAAGTCGGGCACGTACCGCTACGCGCAGGACGCCGAGATCATGATCGCGACCTACGCGGTCGACGACGGCCCGGTGTGCACGATCGACTTCACCGATCCGGTAAGCACGCTGTCTGGCGAGATCGACGAACTCGAATCGCTGATGGTCTCTTCGGACGTGATCGTCGTCGCGCACAACTCCATGTTCGACCGCGCCGTGCTCGCCGCGTCGGGCCGTCCATGCCCGCCGATAGAGCGCTGGCGCGACACGATGGTCCAGGCCCTCGCCCACGGCCTACCCGGCGCGCTGGATGCGCTCTGCGACGTGCTGGGCGTGCCGATGGACAAGGCCAAGCACAAGGCCGGCAAGGACCTGATCAAGCTTTTCTGCCAGCCGCGGCCGAAGAACGCGAAGCTTCGCCGCGCAACGCGGGAGACACACCCCGTCGAGTGGCAGCGTTTTCTCGACTACGCGGGCGCCGACATCGAGGCGATGCGCGAGGTCTACAGGCGCCTGCCGCAGTGGAACTACGGCGACCGGACGGACTACGGCCGGCTGGAAATCGCGCGCTGGCACCTCGATCAACGGATCAACGACCGCGGCTTCCAGGTTGATCTCGACCTGGCGGAGAAGGCGATCGCGCTGATCGACGAGGAACAGGGTCGGCTGGCCGACCAGACCTACATCGCAACCGGCGGTGACGTTGCGCGCGCGACTCAGCGCGACGCGCTGCTCGAACATCTGCTGTCCGAATACGGCGTGGTACTCCCCGATCTGCGCGCTTCAACCCTCGAGCGGCGCATCGACGACCCGGACCTGCCGCCCGCGCTGCGCGAACTGCTGTCTCTGCGCCTGATGACGTCGACGACATCGACCTCGAAGTACAAGGCCCTCACGACGGCACAAACCGGCGGACGCCTGCGCGGCACGCTCCAGTACAACGGCGCGTCCCGCACGGGCCGGTGGGCCGGCCGGAAGTTCCAGCCGCAGAACCTGCCTTCTCGCGGCCTGCTGCCGCTGCCGAAAATCCGCGAGGGCATCGAGGCGATCAAGGGCGGATACGTGCGCGTGCTGGGCGAGGACTACTTCGACAACGTGATGCTGCTGACCGCGAGCACGATCCGCGGCTGCATCACAGCGCCGGAAGGCAAGCGGCTGTGTATCGCCGACCTTTCGAACATCGAGGGCCGGATGCTGGCGTGGGAGGCGGGCGAAGAGTGGAAGCTGCAAGCCTTCCGGGATTTCGACGCCGGCATCGGGCACGACCTGTACGTGATGGCCTACGCCAAGTCCTTCGGCGTCGATCCGTCAAGTGTCACGAAGAAGCAGCGCGCCGTCGGCAAGGTGCAGGAACTGGCACTCGGCTACGAGGGCGGCGTCGGCGCCTTCGTCACCTTCGCGGCCGGCTACGGCATCGACTTGGAGCAGATGGCGCGCGACGCGTGGGATCAACTCCCGGTCGATCTGGTGACCGAGGCACAGGACTTCTACGACTGGCTGGTCGTCAAGAAAGGTGCCCGCGATTTCGGCCTGTCACGCGAGGCCTACGTGACGTGCGACGTGTTCAAACGCGGCTGGCGCTACGGCCACGCCAAGGTCGTCGAACTGTGGCACGGACTGATGGACATCGCCGTGTCGGCGGTCGAGAACCCCGGCACGGTGTTCGAATTCCGACAGTTCAAGGCGAAGTGCACCGGCAAGTGGCTGCGCCTGCTCACCCCGTCCGGGCGCTCGCTTTGCTACCCGTCTCCCCAAGTCGAGTACCAAGGGAACAAAGCCCGTCTGTCGTACATGGGTGTTAATCAGTACACGCGCAAATGGTGTAGACTGTCTACACACGGCGGCAAGCTGGCGGAGAACGCGACTCAGCTCAACTCGTGCGAGGTGCTGAAGTCGAACATGCCCCGGATCGAGGAGGCGGGTTTCGAACTGGTGCTGTCGGTGCACGACGAACTGATCGCCGAGGCGCCCGACACGGACGACTTCACGGGCGAGGCCCTGGCCGGTCTGATGTCGATCGCGCCGGACTGGGCTGAAGGGTTGCCGCTTGCGGCTGCGGGATTCCACGATTACCGATACAGGAAGGACGACTAAATGACGATCTATGTGAAGCTGGACGCGCCCGACGACGACATCGTGCTGATGCTGTGGGAGCGCTTCAAGGAACTGCGCGTGAACCTGAGCCGGATCGAGGACGGCATTCTCACGATGCCGCTTGAGAAGGTGAAGTTTCTGCACGAGGAGACGCGCAAGCTGCACGGCGACCGGGGTATCAACCTGGCGCTCAACCACCGCGAGGCGATCGGCCGGCTGCATCAGCAGGTTGATCTCGCGCTGCGCAACGTGCGCACCGCCGCAACGGAGTCCAAGGCACGCGAACGCCGGGAGCGCCGCGAGGCCGGTCTGCGCGACGTGACAGTGTGGGTGCCGGCCGCGTCCGTCAAGCGCCTGCGCGAATTCGCCAAGGAACTGCGCGCGGAGGCACTGGTATGACGCCCGAACGCTACGCCGAAAAGCTCGCCGCGGCGAAGGCCGAACTGGGCGAGAAGTACATCCTGCACCCGAAGAACCACGTCCGGCGCAAGACCAAGGCGGCGGATCGGTGGAATCCTCCGCTGCGCCAGCCGGGCGTCGAATTCAATGTGAACGAGGTGGGCTGATGCCGTACGAGGTAGCCGCGCTGTTCGTCCAGCCGGACGGGTGCTATGTGGGCCTCCCCGAAGTGGATGCTTGGCCGGAATACCGGGACGCAAGACTGTACCAAGGGCCGCTGCCTGTGGTGGCGCACCCTCCGTGCCAGTTATGGGGCGCGATGGCCGCGGTGAACTATGCGCGATGGGGCGGGGAGCACAACCGGCCAGGAAACGACGGCGGGTGTTTCGCGTCTGCGCTCGCAAGCGTGCGGCGTTTCGGTGGCGTACTCGAACACCCAGCGAAAACTCGGGCGTGGGCGGCACACGGGCTGCAGAAGCCGAAGGGCATAGGATGGCAACGCGCGGCGTGTGGCGGATGGATTTGCGAGGTCTGGCAGAGTGCATACGGCCATCGGGCAAACAAAGCGACGTGGCTTTACTACCGCGGTGCGAGCCAACCGTTCGAAATTCGGTGGGAGCGGCCCGCTGGGGCGTACCAAATTGGTTTTCACGACCAGCGCGGAAAAGCGGCGAACAAACCGACCTTGAGCAAACGAGAAGCCAATGCTACCCCGGTCGCTTTTCGGGACGAACTTATCAGACTGGCTATTCACTCTCGAAATGCGTGAATCCAAGATCGAGAAGGCGCTGACCGAAGGCGCCGAGCGACTTGGCGCTGCGGTGCGCAAACTGAAATGGATCGGCCGGGACGGCGCGCCGGATCGGGTCGTCATGTTCCGCGGCTGGACAGTGTGGGTAGAACTGAAACGCCCGGGCGAGGTGCCTCGTCCGATCCAGGAAAACGAACACCGACTGATGCGCCGCGTAGGGCAGGACGTGCGGGTTATCGACACGCTGGAAGGCGTGGATGAATTTCTGAGGGAGCTAGCGGCGTGGCCGACCAAGAGTACAACGCGAGGCCCTACCAAGGGCTGATTACGAATTTCCAACTGGATCATGAACGCTGCAACATCTTCGCCGGCATGGGACTGGGAAAGACCGTGAGCACTTTCACCGCGTGTCAGGCCAAGGTTCTCGCCGGCCAATCCGACCCGATCCTCGTGCTCGCCCCGCTGCGCGTTGCGAAAAGCACATGGCCCAACGAGGTGCGCAAGTGGAAGCACCTGTCTGGCCTGGACGTGATGCCGATCGTAGGGTCGGAGTCCGAACGCAAGCTGGCGTTGCGCCACGACGTGCCGGTGCACACCTGCAACTACGACAACCTGCCTTGGCTGGTCGAACACTACGGCTCGCGCTGGCCGTACCGCACGGTGATCGCGGACGAATGCACACGGCTGAAGGGATTCCGGCTCAAGCAGGGCGGCGCACGCGCGGCGGCCCTCGGCAAGGTGGCGTTCCAGTACGCGAAGGAATACATCGGCCTCACCGGCACCCCGGCGCCAAACGGTCTGGCCGATCTGTGGGGTCAGATGTGGTTCGTTGACCGGGGGCAGCGGCTCGGCCGCACCTATGAGGCCTTCAAGAACCGGTGGTTCCAGCGCAGCAACGACGGCTATGGCGTCGATCCGCTGCCGTTCGCGCAGGAGCAGATACAGGCAGCGATCTCCGACGTGTGCCTGACCATCCGCTCCGAGGACTGGTTCGATCTGGACGCGCCGATCGTGAACAACATCTACGTCGATCTGCCGGTCAAGGCGCGCGTGCACTACCGCGAGCTCGAAAAGCAGATGCTGACGGAGATCAACGATCGCCAGGTGACGGCGGTGAATGCCGCGGCGCGCACGAATAAGTGCCTTCAGCTATGTCTAGCAGAAGATACGGAGGTGCTATCCGAGAAGGGCTGGGTACGTATAGAGAATTTCGACCCGGCAACGCGTCTATGGGACGGCCAAGAGTGGGTATATGCTCGCAAGTTGCTTGCGCAGGGCGTACAAGAAACTATAATCTGCTGGGGAGTCCGCATGACCCCGGGGCATCTTGTACTCACGAAAAAAGGCTGGCGGACAGCGAAGGAGGTTTCGGATGGCGAATCCGGCAAAAGATATGACAGGTCTAGTTTTTGGATACCTGACAGTTATCAGACGGCACACCCAGACAACCAGCGTTCGTGCGACCTGGCTCTGCAGATGTGTGTGCGGCAACGAGGTAGTACGGATAGGTACGAACCTGAGAAGCACCGGTCGAGGCCCGAAAAAATCTTGCGGGTGCCGCCGCGGGGAGATGCTGACCGAAGCGTGGGGCACCCACGGTATGACAAACCATCCCGCGTACCACACTTGGGCCGGCTTGAGACAGCGCTGCTTG
Source organism: Pseudomonadota bacterium (assembly GCA_049324495.1). Classification (GTDB taxonomy): domain Bacteria; phylum Pseudomonadota; class Gammaproteobacteria; order Pseudomonadales; family JADFDG01; genus JADFDG01. The sequence continues at coordinate 24,212 of JBMOOP010000149.1, read as the reverse complement.
AACCCAAAAAGCAAAGACTGGAAAAACTACGGGGGCCGGGGCATTACCGTGTGCGATCGTTGGCTGCTTTCGTTCGAAAACTTTTGGGCAGATATGGGCTCTTCTTGGTTCATCGGAGCCTCCATAGACAGAACGGACAACGCCAAGGGCTATTTTCCAGAGAACTGCAGGTGGACAACTGCACGCCAGCAGTCGAACAACAAAAGGCCGAACATAATAGTCTCCACGCCCCGCGGGAGGATGACCGCCGCTCAGGCCGCCGACTTATTCGGCCTGAAGCGGATAACGCTGTACAAGAGGTTGGAGAAAGGGTGGGACCACCTCCGCGCCGTGACAACTCCTCCGCGGTCGAAAAACAGACATTCGACATCGCTGACGCGGGGCCGCGAAACCAGTTTGTCGTACGCCCAGCCGGGGGAGGAGAGCCTTTCATAGTCCACAACTGCAACGGCGCCGTCTATCTTGATCCGGACGCCGACGCGGATACGCATCCGCGCTCGAAGGAATGGCGCGAGGTGCACGACGCCAAGCTGCAGGCGCTGGAATCCATCATCGAGGAGGCGAACGGGATGCCGGTGCTCGTGAGCTACGAGTTCAAGAGCGACGTTGCGCGCATCCGCAAGGCCTTTCCCAAGGCGCGCATGCTGGACGACAACCCGGAGACTGAGAACGAATGGAACGCTGGCAAGATTCCTATCCTGCTCGCACATCCGAAGTCCGCCGGCCACGGCCTGAACCTGCAGTATGGCGGCAACATCCTGGTGTTCTTCGGGCACAACTGGAACCTCGAAGAGTACCAGCAGATCATCGAGCGGATCGGCCCGGTCCGACAGATGCAAGCCGGCTTGAACAGGCCGGTCTACATCCACCACATCATCGCGCGCGATACGGTGGATGAACTCGTCATGGCGCGCCGCGAAACCAAAGCTTCGGTGCAAGACATCCTGCTCGAAGCGCTCAAGCACAAGGGGTACAAGTGATGGACGTCGAAGGCTACGAACAACTCGCCGCCGTCTTGCAGGACGCATACGACCAAGCGGCGAAGGGCAAGGGCGCTGCGCGCCACGCTACCGGCAAGCCCTTTCACGAACAGCCGATGCAAGACCTGATCCGGCTGTACGGTCCGGGCTTCGCGCTCGGCCAGGCCGGCAAGAAGATGCAGGAATCGCAGCGCATGGACCGCGACGCGGCCGAGCGGGAACTGCTCGGGGCGATCGTCTACATCGCTGGTGCGATCATCGCTGCGCGCGGTGGGGCGGCGGGAAAGCCGTCTCCGACTGAGATATCCGACGGCATGGCACGCCTTAAGCACACGATCGCTCAAGCAGCCCGCACAATCACCCAGTCCATCACGTGACCGTTCATCCGACCTTGACCCGTGCGCATGACGCGCCCGACTCGGCGCAGCGCGCGGGCCATCAGTCGGCTGTGCCCCGGCACGACGTAGCCCTCCAGGCTGGTGACCTCCAACTCCGCCATGAGCGCGGGGAGGTCCGTCTGCATTGCGTCGTAGAACCCGGAGCCGTTGATCGCGAACATCCACCCTCGATCTCCGTCCATGCAGACCTGCGCGCTGCTCGTGTAGTTGGCGCCCTCACGGTCGAAGATCGCGACGGACATGACACGCGCAACGGGGTTCCGGGCGCGCTCAAGGCGATCAACGCCGAGAGCGGACAGCAGGCTCTGCGAGATGTTCAGATTGCCGAAGGCAACGCCCCTGTCGCCGTAGACGAAGAGTTGCCCGCCGTCGATCGGGATCAGGCGGGGGAGTACGACGTACCGTTCCATGTCACGGCCGGGCCTGCTTCAGCGCGTCGTAGGCCCGCTCGCATCCCCGACCGGCGATGCGAGCGGCGTCAGCATGTTGAGCAATTCCGTCCGCAGCCGCATCAAGCCTGCGCTGCACGTCGGCGAGCAGATCGGCGGCGGTGTCGGCTGGCGGGCTACCGCCGGCAGGGGCGGGATCGCTGGCGGGGGCACGACAACCGGCGGTGAGGGCTGCGATACGGCGGCGCAGGCTGACACCAGCATCGGAAGCAGCAGCGGCATCAGACTGCGCACGATCGAGAGCGGCTTGTGTTTCATTCAGGGTCTCCCACAAAGCAGCGAACCGTCGGCCTTCTTCCGTACGCGCGGCGGCGACAGCCTCGCCGGCTGCGCGCGCCGTCGCGCCCAGTTGCTGCGCGTGATCACGTTGCGTGCGGGCGTGTGCGCTCTGTTCAAGTGCAAGACGATAGGTCTGCAAGCCGGCCGCGCCGAGCGCTACGGCCAAGAGCCACGGGAGCGCACGCGCGAGCATCACACCAACACCCCGCCCGCTCGCTTGTACTCGGCGAGCAGCGCTTCAAGCTTGTGCTCGTGCTGACCGTAGCCTGCACCGGGGAGCGACGCCCAGATGTTGCGGCACTTCTCGATCGCCGGCACGATGCGGCCCGCTTTCACGTCGCCGATCGCGCGCCGCTCGCGGATCAGTTGAATGGCGACCAAGTCCTGCGAGTACGGCCCGAAGTCGTCCAGCTCCAGCAGATCGCGGTAGTGCGGCCAGAACCGCGCGAGAAGCTGATAGCGACCGGCCGCCGTGCTCTTGATGCCCAGACGCGGCAGAGTGACGACACGCCGCGGGTGATCGCGGTAGGAATTGAACAACTCCCCGCCGACGATGACGTCGTATCCGCGGTCATTGCTTTTCTGCTTCGGGTGATCCGTGCCTTCCGACCAAGCCAACATATCGAGGAAGGCGACGACGTTTTGCCCGCCCGCTTCTTCAGCGGAAATTTCAGCCATACAGCGGTCTCCGGCGGTCAACGAAAGGGCGCGCGGCCACGCCCGCCAGCATCAGCGGCAGCGCGTACTCGATGCCCAGCATCGCGCCGATGGCCCCGCCCGCTTGCGCAACGTACGTGAAACGCATGGCGTGCGACGTGGCCGGCGTCATGTCGTTCAGGCACACGACGGAGTTGTAGGCCACGACGGCGCACAGTACCCGCACCAGAATGATCTCGATCATTTGCGAAACACCCCCCGGAAAGTTTCCCACAGTTTCACCGGATCGCCCGCGGCCTTCACGGCCCAGCCGCACAAGCCCATAGCGGTGAGCCCGAGCAGAAAGCCTACTCCGCCCGCGAGGTCTATAGGGAGCGCGGTGTGATACACGATGAAAGGGGCAAGATACGTTCCCGTGGCGCCGCCGGTCAGCACCGTTACGACGGCCTGCCATTTGCTCAGGCCCTGAATGAAGCTCAGGGACACGCACCCGCCGACGAAGCCGGCCACGCCGGGCACGAGTTTCATGCCCAGGAACCCGTCGGGTTGAATGTCGTTCATCGCGCCCCTGCCTCCCTGAAGAATTCGTTAATCTGTTCCGCATTCATGCCGAGCGCCGCCGCCATCGCGACAAGTTGCGCATCGTCCCGCCGGTACTCGACCACCCGGCGCGCTCGGATGCGCTGCAGCGGATCGGGCAGGCTGTCGATCAGTGCGTCCGCCGCTGCCGTCAGCCCTTCGGCCTCGATCTGCTGCCAGAACTGGGACGGCGTCAGCGCCTCTGGGACAGGCGCCGGCCCGGGCGCCCATGCGCCGCCCTGCCACACATGGCGAGCCGTCGGACGCTGCGGGACCAGAACATCCTCCGGCGACTGGCGGTCGCCTTCGTAGTATCCGCCGCTCTGCGTCCGCCAGTACATCACCAGCCCCGCTCGCAGATGAGCTTGTAATAGCCGGACGTGAGCACTGTGTCGGTTGTGCTCAGGGCCACGTTCGTGGTGGTATTGAGCGTGAGCCCAGTGCTGCTGACGGCCGACAGATAGGCGCCGATCGAAGATCCCGACGACCGCTCAATCGGCCGGCGGGCGTTTGCCCCCGTGCTCGACTCGCTGAAGAGGATGCGGTAATCGGATGGGTACGCGCCGAGGTTGTGACTGCGCGCGTAGGCAGTGCTTGCGGCCACGGCAAACCACGGGCTTTTATACCGGCCGCGCAACGCGTACCAAGTAATCGCGGTGACCACGTTGCCCGACACGGTGACCTGGCCAACGAAGACGCGGTACGTCTGATTGGCCGCGGAGCCGTCGCCCACCTTGCCGACCATCTCGGATACGTTGAACGTGAATTGCCCGTTCGTGGTCGAGTAGGCGCCGCCTTCTTGGTAGACGGGTGCAAGCGTCGTGCTGCCCGGAGTGCAGGTGCCATTCGCCGCGATGTCCAGGTACAGGTACATCGTTCCGTTTGTCGACAGGCCCGTCCAAGACGGGTTTGTGATCACGCCGACGCGATCCACCGTCCCGGTGGCGCCGTACCCGTTGGCGGCCGCCGCGACAAGCGTGCCGGAGGCCGTCACGGTCGTCGATCCCGTAGAGCCACCGAACGCCGGCAGGCCGCTGGAATCCACCGGGCCGGACAGCACGCTTTGCCGTGTCAGCCCTCGCGCGATCGCAGCAACCGCAGCATCAAGTTGCGCTTTGCTGATCGGGTTCTGCGCAGCTGCGCCATCCGGGATGACGGGCGAACTGCTGAACGTCTTGACGCCCGCGACCGTCTGATCCCCCGTCAACTTGACGACTTCCGCGTCCGCTGCCGCGCCGATGTCGGAGCGCGCTTCCGCTGCGTCAACCGCTTGGATCACGTTCGCCATGAACGACGAGATCGCGATCAGGCTCTCGGTAGGAACGCCATTCACGAGCGCGGTGCCATCCTCGTTCCACACGAGCGCAGCGCCGGCAACCGGCGTCGGGAGATCAGTGAGCACGTCGGACAGCGACACGGGTACGCGGATGGCGCGCACGCTCTCGGCCTGAATCTGTCGCAGCAGCATCGTGAGCCGGTCGAACGTGCCCTCAACTGTGGCGGGGAAGAACTTGCCCAGGTTCGTGAAAACCGTCTGCTGCGACAGTTCTAGATCGGTCGTGACGGTCAGCCGCTCGCCGGTAGCAAGGGGCGAACCGGACAGCGGGTACGTGATCGTCCCGCCCGGATCGGCGTTCTGGTCCGGGTTCATGCTGACAGAATAGTCGACGTCCAGCGTCAGCAGGTATTCCGCCGTCAAGACGTCCCGCAGCACGACGCGCAGATCGCTGTCGGCGAAAATCTTGAAGTCGAACGGGAACGACGTTGCGGCGTCATTTCCGTCGAAGGGTCCAGCGAGGGCGGGGACTGCGGATACGGTCATAGGATCACCTCGCGGAAATTGTCACCGAAGTCAAGGGCGGATACGGACACGCTCACCGCGGCGGGCCCACGATCAGCGCGGCCGGGTTCTCCGTTTCGCCGTTCAGGTACGCGTCCACGCCCTCCGCCGTGCGGTTCAATTGGCCGGCCGGGTAGTGGAACAGGATGCCCGCCGAACTGTTCAGCGCCTTGAAGAACGCGGCGTCCGCCTCGCCCTGTTCGACCTGCTTGGCGAGTTTCTGCACTTCGCTGAAGAAGCGCACGCCGGCCGGGCCGCTGTACCCGGACGGCAAGCCAAGGGCCGCCGCCGTCGCGCCGCCGATCTCGCGCAGGCCGACCATCGTGCCGAGCAGGTAGTTCATCTGATCCGCGATCAGCTTTTTCACCAGCTCGTCCTCGTCGTCGTCTGTGTCGCCATGCAGCGCAGCCTTGAGCAGCGTGCCCAGCACAGCCGGCACGGTGTAGAGCAGCAGCATGTCGACCAGGAACAGACCGGCCTCGCCCGGCTTGTAGAAGTCCGTCCGCCCGTAGGCCGCCCGGGTGAGGTTGAACGTCGTGTTGAAGAACGAATAGAAGTTCGTGAACAGCTTCAGCATCGGCCCGCCGCGCTGGATGGCCGCGAGGTCTTTGACCTGGCCGCCCGATTGCGCATCGAGCACGGCCTGATCGGCGAGCGCTACGGCCGTCGCTTCGTCCACGTTCATCGTCTCGATGGCCTTGGTGTACATGCCGAGCCACGTCGGCATGTCGGCCACGATCTGCAGCTTCTGGATGAAGTAGAAATACGACGCCGCGATGCGGCTGTCGGTACCGCTCACCGTGTTGCGGATTTCGCTGATCTCGCGCTGCATCGTCTTGCCGCGCAGGCGCATGAACTCCGATTTCTCATAGACGGCCGCGGCGGAACTTTCCATCCGCACCGCATCGCCCAGCCACTGCGCGAGACCCTTGGCGACCCACTTCGGCCCGATGCGTACCATCGACTGCGTGAGGCCGATCGGCTGAAGCAGGCCGGTCGTCAAGTTCCAGCCGAGACCGACGATCGTCGTACCGACACGCAGATGGTTGATCGCCTTCTCGAACGCGTTCTGCGCGCCGACCTCGCCGGCCGCGACATCGGCGATCGTGTCGCGCATGCTGCGCAGCACCTCCGGGCCGTAGTGCTCACGGATGGCGGCGTCGATCTGGGAGGCGTTCAGCAGTCGCGTCGCGTCGATCAGGTATTCCTGCCAGGCGAGCCGGTGCGTGACCTCGGTGATGTGCTGCGTAACGACGCCGAAGTCCTTGCGCAGCGGGCGCATGACCACCTTGGCGGCGCGCTCGCGCGTGAAGGAATCCCGAGTACGGGCGGCGCCCCTGGTCGCGCGCCACTGGTCCATCACCCCGGCTGCAGCTTCGTCCGACAGCGACCGCGTGCTGCGGTCCGTGTCGTACTTGGCCGGGAAGTAGCCGCCGCGATAGATGCCGTGCGGCGTATCGACAGGCGTGGATTCGACCCACTTCGGCTCTACCCCGGTGATCCGCTTCTGCTGCTCGGCGATCTGCGGCCGGTACTCGTTGATCAAGTCCCACACGCCCTGTACGAAGTCCCATTGCTCTTTTGTGAGCGTATCGGTGATCGCCTTCACCTGGTCGATACTCCACCGGTCGCCGTCCATCAGGCGCTGCAGGTTGCCCGCGTTGCCGGTGTTGAGCGCGACCATGATGCGCGCCTCGGCCGTGAGCGCTGTGTCGATCTCCGGGATGAACACCTTACGGCGGGCGTCCTTCGACACGGCCTTGAACAGTTCCGACAGGCGGATCGTCGCCTGCTCGCGCATGACGGCCTCACGGTCCCCCGCCTCGTTCATCGGGCGCACGAAAAGCTCCCACAGTGCGCCGCCGTCGCGCCAGCCGTCCATCTCGTAGATGGTGTTCGCGAACTTGCGGTGCATGACGAAGAACTCTTTCACGCCCGAGCGGAAGCGCGCGAGGCGCCCTTTCTCGATCTGCTCCGGGACCGTGCGCGTGGCGTTGTCGCGGATCGCCGCCTCGGCTTCATCGACGCGGGCCGCGAACTCGCGTGCATCCTTGGCCGTCAGCAGCTTTTTCTTCAGCCGGCCGAGGTGCGCAATGTTCTCGACGGAGGCGACCAGCCCGTCAAACTCTTCGACCGTGAGATCGCGCACCGGTACGCGGCGCGCTTCGTTGAGCACGTCCTCGTCGATTACCGGCTCGTAACCGGCCGCTTTCTGCGCATCGACCCAGGCGACCAGCGACTTTGCGCGCTGCTGTTCCTTCTTCGTCATCGGGCGCAGGTTGTACCGATCCAGGATCGCCGCGATCTGGTCGCGGTACTCTTGGTCGATTCCTTCGGACTCGAGCGCGCGCTTCATCTTGCGCAGCCCGACCTCGAAACGGCCGAGCGCGTTGTGCGCCGCGCGTGCCGCGTAGAAGTTCACCATCTGGTTGCGCTTCTCGGTCACCGCCGTGGTCAGATCGTTGCCGGCCAGTGCCTTCTCGGCGGCCTTCGCCGCCCGCACTTCGGCCGTCGAGAACTTGGCGGGCTTGATGTCCTTGATCGGCTTGCGCAGCACGATCCGGTCAGCGAGTTCGCGCGCGGCACGCGCCAGCGCATTCACCGACCCGCCGGCCGGTGTGCGGGCCTGCTTGTTCAGTGCGCGGGTCAGCGCGCGCAGTTCGACCGCCACAAACCGGCCGCGTGCTTCGTTGTGCACGGCGGCGTCGGCTGCGCGCTCCATCGCCCGGTCGTCGACCAGTTCGCCGTAGCGCTCCAGCATGCGCTGATCGGTCAGTGCCTCGATCGCGTCGGCTTCCGGCGTTGCGCCGACGATGGCATGGATCAGGGTTTCCCCGTTCGGGAAGCCGAACATCTCGGCCACGACCTGCGGATCGAGCCCTTCCTTGGCGACCATGCCGTACTTGCCAACGCCCAGCGCCGTGGATTCGAGGCCGCCAGCGGTGAGGATTTCGCGCGCACGCTCGGCGTCGAGTTTGAACCCGGACAGCGCCTTGATCTGCTCGCCCTCCGCGTTCACCATCTCGCCGTGCTTGAGCCAGCGCATCGCGGCATAGACCGGTTCGGCGCGCACTTCGGCCGTGGCCTCTTCTTCGACCGCAGCGCGTGCGGCCTTGGCCTCGCCCTGCAGCCGCTTCAGTTCGCGCGACTTAGCCCCCGACAGCCAGCGCATTTCGCGCAGGCTTCGCGCGCCGAGTTGGGCCTGTGCGGCTTCGAGCGCGTCGCCGTGCTCGCGCTGGTACGCGGCCCACTCCGCCGTTGTCGCGCCCATCTCTGCGGCGGACTTGAAGAGTGGCGCATAGCGGCGCGCGTCCTGCGCCTCGGCGATCTCCTCGTCGGAGGCGATCATCCGGTCCATGACGCTGCGTACCTCGTCGCTGACCGTCACGTTCAGCGCGGCATCCGCCCCGCCCGCCGAGCCGATCAGCGAGCGATAGACCGACACCAGCCACGAGCGGAAGGTCGCGAACAGGCTCTCAAGCGAGCGGGCCGGCGCTTTGCCCTCGAGCAGGTAACGCTCAAAGCCGCGCGCAAACTGCTCGTGGTACGGCCGTTGCTGGTCCGGCGTCATGGCGAGCCACGTCCCGAGATCAGGCACACCGAACCAGCGCAGCAGCGCGTCCATGTCGTCCATGACTTGCGGCTGCGCACCGCGCGCGGCAACGTCGGCCATCACTTCGAGGAAGAAGTGTCCAGACTCGTGCAGGAAAGTCGACAGATTGGCCTGTTCGAAAAGGCTGATCACCGACGGCGTGCGCGTGATGTCCGCGCCGAACGTGATCTGGCCGCGCAAGGCTTCCTGCCGCTGGTAGAAGGCATTGAGCACTTCGATCGCACTGTCGTCGAACACGACGAAGTTGCGCGCGTCGGTGCGCCCCCCGTCGGCTTGGTAGCTGATGCCGCGGACGCCGATGCTGTTCAGGTACTTGGATGCGGCTTCGTCGCCTCCGAAAATGTCAGCGATCTCTTTGTAAAAACCCTCCCCCGTTTTTCTAGAAATCAGGCCCCTCATACCTTCGACAGCGCTGTCTATGCGTCGACGTTGTACGTCGGCCGGGCTTGGCGCCTCCGCGACAAGCGATTGGAAATCCGGGTCGGCAAAAATAGCTTCTAATTCAGGATCGAAAGCGCCTTTTACCGGGGGGTTTGAAACCTCTTGTTCTCTCGCCGCCTCTTCTAGGCCTGACCTGTAGCGCGCAAGCGCCGTTTCTGTCGCCTCAGCCAGCGCCTCCCGCACCTTCTCCGGCTGCTCGGACAACGGCTTGTCCCAAGCGAGCATTTCTGTCTTGTCGGGGATGTTCACCTGGTATACCTGGCCCTGCGCTTCGGTGAGATCGAACACCATGCCGTCGCGCGCCTGGTCGCGGATGCGCTCCAGATGGAAGATGAAGCTCTGCCGGTAGTCGCCGGACTTCTCGATCTCGATGATCTCGTCGAGAATTTCCGCAGCCTTGGCGCGCACGTCGCCGCCCGCGTAGAGCGTGTCGCGCAGTTCCGATTCGGCCAGCATCAGGCCTTCGACGGCCACACTCCACGCTTGGCCGATGTCGCCGCTGGCGGGGCGCGGGCTGTAGTCCTGAATCTGTTCGTCGCGGACGATGTAGCGGTTGCCTATCCGCCAGTTCACGACGGCCTGATCCTCCGACAGCTTGCGGCGATACCACTCCGCGATGTCGCGCTCGGACGTGAAGTACAGCCCCCAGCCGAAGGCCTGCACGCCTTCTCCCGCGCCGATGTGCTCCAGACTGAAGCGTTCGAAGCGGTGCGGCGTGCCGTGGTAGGCGGACTGGTAGAACTGACGGCGGATGACGGCGTCGTCACCTGAGAAGATGACGTAGTTGTAGCTGCCGTCGCCTGCGCCGCGGCTGGTGCCGTCCAGGTACTTGATACCCTTAATGCCATCGTCGGCAAGCAGTAGCGACGCGGCCTTGTCGGTTCGCCCGTCAATCTGCGCCTGCTCGGCCTCGCTCTCGCGGTTTGGCACCAGCGCGTCGTCGACCAAGGCTTTCTGCACCAGCTTGTATAGCTCCTGCCCGGTCAGTTCCTCCCAGTCCGCGTTGCGGCGGTCTAGCTCATCTTCAAGCCAGTCGCCTGCGATATCGCCTTTGAGTGTGCGAGCGCTGCGCGCTACTACATCCGGTTGCTCGGACAGCGGCTTGTCCCACAGCAGCATCACGTCGTCTTCGGGGATTTCGACTTCGTAGAGTTGGCCGGTTATTCCAAGCTCGTCTGACATGGCGCGATACGCAGACTCCGCCTCTTTGCCGCCAGCCCTGATGACCTCGATGTCGCGCTCAAGTAGGGGCTTCATCTGCCCTTGCGTCTTCTTTGCGCGAGAAATCAGTTGGTCTGCGTATTCTGAAAGGCTTCCGTACTGCCCCTTTGCCGCGTCGGCCGCGATAATCCACAGTCGGTACGAATTAGGGAATTTGTTCAAGAATGCCGAAAACGATTCGCGTGCCGCAGCCTCAATTCGAGGCGCCCAACCGGCGTCTTTGAATCCAGCCGCCAGGTTCTTACGGTAATACTCCGCAATCTCCCGCTTGCTGGCGAAGTACAGCCCCCAGCCGTAAGCCTGGGCGCCCTCACCCGTGCCGATCTTGTCCGTGCTGAACTTGTCGATGCCGCGGTGCGGCGTGCCGTGGTAGGCGGATTGGTTCAGTATCTTCGGGTCGGCCGGATCGAAGGTTCCGCGGTTGCCGGTGGCGGATTTGATTTGTGTGGAATCGAAGGCGACGACTTCTTGAATGCCGTCTTCGTCACGTACTACGATCCCGTCATAGCCTTGCTCACGCACCAAGCGGTTAAAAATTTCACGCTCTTTTGCGTCTCCAAGAGACGCCGAATTACCGCGCACATCTGCGCGCTTGATCCCGACAGCAGCGAGTGCTGCGCGCGTTGTAGCCGCCCCTTCGCCGGACATGTCCCATACGAACGGGTTTCGCAGCGCTACGTAAACCGACAACACTACGGATTCGCCGTCTTCGGCGTCTTCAACGGCAGAGTCGGCGTACTCAAATGCGATGTCTTCGTCCGGCGTGAAGTAGAAGCCGGACCCGAAAAAACCGGAATCACGCGCCCCAATCTTGGCCGGATCGAACACTTCGACGCTTTTGTTCGTCCCGTGATACACCACCAGCGGCCGCCCTTCAGCGTCGACCACCTTCGAGTCGCCGAACCAGCGCCAGAAGTTGCGCAGCCCCTCCTCGGTCTGCGCGATGCGCTGGCCGTTGCTGTTCAACGCCGGTCGGGTCTTGCCGTCGATTTCGATCGTGTCGGCGGTGAAAGCGGATTGGTTGAACGCACGCGGCGGGCGGATCATTTCCGGGTCGCCTACTTGGTTGATCTTTCGCCCCGTCGGTTCGAACCCGAGCGAGCGATAAAAATCGAAGAGGCGCCGGCCGTCTGTCTTCTTGTCAAGCGGAGAAGACCACAGCCCCACTACAAAGCCGCGCTCATCGGCTTCGCGCAGGAATGCCTCAAGCGCACGTCGAGCACTCCCGTTCCTGCGCTTTGCTTGCGGAGTGCGGACGCTGATGATTTCGGCAGTCCCGTCTCGCCCGATGCCGTAGCTGATGGTCGTGTCCCCGACTTTCGTGTCGCGGAAATGGTGACCGCCAACGCCCTTACCGCCAGGGTTTGACCAGTCGAAAACCTCTTCGCCCTGCTCCATCCGCCGCTCGCCCTGCACCGCTCCGTTGCGCACTTGCAGACTGTAGCGGGCCGCGAACTGTTCAGGCAGCACGCCGGTACGCTTCGCCATCGTCGTGAAGAAGGCCGACACGAGTTTCGCGTAGCGGGTATTGACTGCTTCCGTGAAGCGATTGGCCGTCTGCAGTTCCTGCGTGACACGCTGCTCAACGGTAGCAGCCGAGCGTGAGAAGTCACTGGCCTCGCCCGCTTCCTCCAGCGCGCGTTCAGCTTCGGCGAGCATCTGGTCGTCACGCGTCTGCGCGAACTGCTTGGCCTCCGCCAGCGACATCTCAGCCGCATCCGGCCGCACCAGTTCGAGCACGCTCGGCATTACGTCGGACTGGCCGATCGTCGTCGCGAACTCGCCCAGCGAGATCACCAAGTCGCCGCCGATCGCGAGCGCTTCATCGATCTGCGCGGCCACAGCCGGTGATGCCTGGCGCAGTTCGGCCAGCTTCTCGTCCCCCACCGTCTGCGCAAACTGCCGCGCGTCGACGTAGATGTCCTCAACGCGCCCGCCTTCGCGCGCCACGTTGTCGATGAATTCCTGCAGCGTCTGCGGATCGCGCGCCAGCACCTTCGACGCGCCGGCCAGCTCCGACAACTGCTTCACCTGGTTGGCGTGGTACTCGGCCAGCATCGCGTTGTGGTCGTTGCGCGCGAAACGCGCCTCGGCCGCCTCCCGCGCAGTGCGCAGGTTAGACGGCACTTCGACCACACCGGAGGCGATCTCCGCGATGCCTTCGAGGAACACTTCACCCCAGCGGACGTTCGACTCGGTGAGAAGCTGCGCGACCAGTTCGCCGCCCGCGCCGCCCGCAGCCTGCAGGCCCGCTTCGCCCGCGACCGCCGCGGCCATCGCCGTACGGGATGCGCCGCGCGCGTTGCGCAGGATGTTGCCGGCGAGGCCCGCCGTCAGCGCGTCAAAGGCGCCGATTGCCAAGCCCCGCTTCAGCGCCTTGTCGCGCGCCTGGTCCATCAGCGCCGGATCACTGAGCGCGCGATAGACCTCCTGCGCGTTCGTGGGCGTGAGACCCGCTTCACGGATCGACTCGATCAGGCTCGCCGAATACTCGACGGCCAAGCTCCCTGTGCCAGCGCCCAGCGCCTGCCCAGCCGGGCCTGCCGCAGCGCCCGCCACACCCGCGAGCATACTGGGCGCGGACTGGCCGAGGGAGGTGAAAACCGTGTCCAGCACGAAGGCGGGTGAGCCCAGCACCGCGGCGCCCGACTCGACGAACCCTTCGGCCTCGCCCACTCGCCGCGCGCCCTCCGTAACAGCCGCGGGCGGCGTCGCCAAGTTGGCGCGTTCGGCCTCCCGCAGCCGGTCGGAGATCGCCAGCGCGAGGCCGAACTGGTCGCCCTCGTACAACCCGGTCAGTTCGTTCATCACGATCGGCAGGCCGGCGCGTGCCTGGCCGTAACCGTAGCGCACACGGTCCGCGATCGAGTAGTCGACCGGTGTTTCCTCGGCGCGGCCCGCGCTGCGCGCGCCCGTCAGCGCACGTTCGAAGCGGTCGCGCGTGCGGCGCGCTTCCGCCGCGGCGTCCTTGAATGCGCCCGTGAGCGGCCAGCGGCGCGGGAGCGGCGTGCCCAGCGTGCGCTCGATCTCGCCGAACGTCGGGAGGTCGTCCACGGCCACCGCAGCGCGATCTGGATCGGCCCCGATGAAGCGCGACAGCTTAGGGCTGCGCTGCAGCACTGCGCTGTTCGTGTCCTGCAGCGCGCGCTTTTCCAGTTCGGGCAGGTTGCGCTCGATCACGCTCGGCGGCAGGCCGTAGCGCTGGCCGAGCGTGCGCGCCTTCGCACTCTGCTCCGGGTTGCGGCTGAGCGCGGACAGCGACACGGCCATCACCTGCACGGGCGGGGTGTCCGGTGCGTCGATGATCTCGTCGTACTTGTTGCCGGAGGGCGCGGCCGGCTGCTCAGGCGGCGCGGCAGGAATCAGATCGTCGTAGTTCTTCATTCGAGATCGAAGGTTCTCAGGTAGGTTTCAGCGATCTGCGCCTCCGTCGGCGTCGTGCCGCGCTTGCGCCGCCAAGAGTCGATGATAGCCTGCCGGTCTTCCTTCGGCACGTCCGGCATGAAGCGCGCGGCGTCCGGCGTGCCCGTCACCTCGTACAGGCGTTTTCCACCGAAGGGCAACCACCCGTTCGCGTCACCCTCGATTGTCAGCCGATCGAGCACCTTCTGCCGCTGCTCCACCGTGAGCGGCTTGTCGCCGTTCGTGCGCGTCGCTTCCTGCAAGGCCGTGTAGGCAGCGGACTCGAACTGCGCTTTGCGCTGCTTCGTGAGGCCAAGCTGGCCAACGATGATGCCCACCTGCTTGTCGTCGGTGAGCACTTCAACCTGCTTCCGCGGCTTGGCGAGGTTGTCCTGCAAGTCGATCAACTGCTCGCGCTGCGCGGGCGCCAGCTTGTCGAAGTGCCGGCGCATGTCCTCTTTCAGGAAGCCGTCACGGTTGTTGCGCGCCATCTCGCGCAGCCGGGCGTAAGTGTCCCAGTCCGTTTTGATGTTGCTCTCGCGCCCTGCGGCGACGCGCGCCCGGTCCTCGGCGATGCGCCGCTCGGAGACCAGCACCTTCGGGTCCATGCGCTGCAGGATGGTTGGATCGACGCGGCTGACTGACCCGCGCTGCGAAAGCTGCGCATAGAACTGGTCGGTATATTGCGACTGCGTGCGCTGCTCGGCCTGCGCGAGATCGGCCCAGCGCTCGCGCCAGCGCAGCCGGGCCTCTTCGCGCGCGTCCCCCTCAAGGTTCTGCCTGATCCACTCCAAGCCCTCGCCTTCGGTCTTGCCCTGATCGAGCAGCGTGTTCACGGCAGATGCGGCCTTGTCACGCACCTTTGCCTGCGTGGTCAGTTCGTACAGCTTGTCGGACTTGGCCGGGTCCATCTCGCCCTTGTTCGCCTCGAAGTACGCGGCGACCTTCTCCGCTCCACCCTCCTCGGCCGCCATGCGCTGAATCACCTGAGCGTGTAGGTTGTGCAGCGCTTCCTGAGTCTTCAGGCCCTCGTACTCGGTGTTCCACCCTTCCGTCGTGGCGGCAGCTCGCAGCGCGCCCAGGATGCGCCCCTTGGCGTCATTGATCATGTCGGCCTGCTGCCCGGTCCCGACATAGCCCACAGCGTCCGTAATGGCGGCGGCCGTCGCCGCGGTGCGCGACAATTCGCGTTGCGTTCGCAACTCGCCGGCCTCGAAGTCGGCCATGTTCTCGACGGCCGATAGGCGCGTGCGCTGCAGTCGCTGCTGGAATGCGGCGCGCTGCCGGTCCGACATCGACTGCGTGTACTCGCCGATTTTCTTGTTCCACCACTCGGCCGTGTCTTTGCCGAGGTTGGCCGCATTCACCCCGCGGCGCGTCTCTCGCACGGAGTTGCGGTACTCACCGAACTCGGTCAGCACACCGGCCTCGGCCGTCATCACCCGATCGAGGTCCTCTTTCTCCTCCTGCTCTTGCTGCATGCGCTGGAAGATAGTGGCCGAACGCTGCAGGGCCTGGCCGGCTTCCTGCATCTCGGCGCCCGGACGGGCGAGCAGGCCCGGCGTTGCGACGGAGGACTGGCGCACACCGGGTAGCGCGTTGGGTGCTACGACGGCGCGATCGTAGAGAGGGATGTCAGCCATGTTTTACCACCTGTCGTTTCCGATCGGCGAATATGGGTTCCACGACGTGGTTTTCGATCCGCCGCTCCAGTTCGTGCCCGACCACGACGAGGCCACGGCCGGCGCGCTGGTGATGAGCGAGGTCATCGCGCTGCGGAAGGGGCTGATCTCGCTCGCCGCCTGGCGGAGGTTCGCCGAGTCGGCCAGCGCGCCGCGTGCCTGTTCGCGCTTGGCCCAGGCCTCGCGCGCCGCGTTGCTGCGCTCCGTCATGGCGTCCATCTCGCCCATGAAGTCCGTATCGGTCAGGATCGACAGCGCGCTGCCGTAGCCCATGTCAAGGCTACGCGCGGCGAACATTGCCTGCTGTCGGGACTTGAGCGCGGTCGTGTTGGCGCGCACGCGCTGCTCGGAACGCTGCCCGCGGGAAAGCGCGTCCTGCGCCTCCCATTCCATGTACTTCGCATTGTTGCGCGCGATCGCGGCCTGCGCCTTGTAGCCGGCTTTCGCCCCGGCGGCGGAACTGTAGGCGCCGCCTACGCCTGCGACACTGCCGAGCACCTGTGCCCCGAAAAGCGCTTCTGCTCCCATCATCCGATCCTTTTCGACAAGTTGTGCCCGGTGTGCTGGTAGCCCATCGCCTCGTAGAACTTGACGATCCGCTCGTCGTCGATACGGGTGCTGACGCTCGGGTAAATGTGCGTGGCGCCCATGCCCTTCGCCCACTGCTCGAAAGACACCAGCAGCCGGGGTGCCGCCATTGTACCGCGCCACTCCGGCCGGACGAAGAAGGTGTAGTCGGACGCGATGAGCATGCCATCGACGAAAAGCCCCTCGGTCAGATACCCGCCGAGCATACCGACGATCTCGCCGTCCTCGTCCGCCACGAACAGCACGCTGTCGGTGGAAGGTGCGAGCAGCGAACCGATGCAGGACTGCGCGATGGCTCGCGCTTTGGTGCGGCTGTAGGGGTGAGGGCTGTATGTCGGGCTTTCCGCGTGCAGCATCGCGCCCAGTGCGACCACGGTCTCCACGTCCGCGTGCTCGGCCAGCCTGATCTTAGCCACCGGCTTCCACCTCCAGCACGATCGCCGAGACCATGAGCGGTAGCGGGTTCGCCTGGCGCAGCCACACTTGGCCCTCATCGCTCCACGACCCGCGGATCGGGATTTCGTAGATGCCGCTTAGCAACGCGGGCGGCTCACCCATCGGCTCGTCACCCCGTTGCTTGAGTTCCACCAGCGTGTCGGCCGTCGGGCCGGCGAATACGCCCGAACTACGCGAGAGCCTGGCGTACACCTTGCTCACGTTCTTGCGCGTGCCCTGAAACGCCGCTTCCGTCTCCATCGCGAGCGGCAGCGTCTGCATGTCGGCCGTGTAGGGCAGGCCGATGTGCACGAGTTCGGCTTCGTAATCCAGCGTAATCGTGCCGTCCGCCGCCACTATGCGCGCCGGATGTACGCTCCCGTCGGCGAGGATGGACACCTCTTCGCCGACCAGATGCCACAGCCCGCTGATCGTGTCGGCCGCGGTGCCCGAGTACGTGAGGCCCGCATCGACGAAGAAGCACTCTTCGACCGTGGTGAAGCGCCGCGGCGTCAGCCGCTCGATGTAGCGCACCGTCTGACCGTTGATCGTGCGCTTCACGACGAAATACGCGTCGTCGTCGATCCCTCGCGGTGCTACGGCGTTGGATTCGAAGAGGCCGGCCGTCTCGTGCTGGTGCCACGCGTAGACATCATGCTCGGGAAGGTAGGTCATGCCGAGCAGCACGCCGTCGTCGCGCACCGCCCACAGCACCGGAACCGGTGCGCGCGAGAAGCCCATGTCCACGATGGTGTAGTCGTAGTCGAAGAGGTGCGGCGCCATCACGCTCTTGTCGACCGGCACGTACCCGCGGCGCGTGTCGTCGTATTCGATCGACATCACCCGGCCGCCGCGATCCTGCGCGTAGAGCGTGGCGATCTTGGTCGACGCGGGCTGCACGTTCGACGCGCCCACGTAGGACTGGGGGCGAGGTGCCACGCTACTCGGCGTGAGCACGTCCGTATTCTGCGAGTCGATGCGCCATTCACCGCCGGCCGTGAGCATCAGTAGGTCACCCATTGACACGATGTGCTTGATCGCGTTCGACTCGCGCGCGTTAAGCTTGAAGCTGATGCGGTCCGTGTCCTTCGTCGGCCGGCTGTACTGCATGTTGTTCTCGGTGCCCGAGCGCGAAGCCCAGAACGTCTGCGGTGCGTTGTTCGTACCCGCAAACCACTTGCGGCCGTCGTGATAGCCGACCGCGGCCGGGTAGTCCCCCGCGGCGGCGAAAGGTGACTCACCGATCGGCGGCGTGTTGCTGATGTCCGGCGTGATGTTGTTGTCCGTGAAGCGCAGCCCTACGGCCTGGCCGATGTAGCCGAAAATGCCGTTCGATTCCTTGTAGACGTTGTAGGCCTCCGCCCCCGTGACGGCCGTCCAACGCACCGTGTTGCTGTTGCCGGCGGTGTTCAGGTCGTTGGTGATACCCGCGAAAATCATCGTCCCGTTGGTCGAAAAGGCAGCGGACGCCGACGTGTCGACCACCACGTCGTTGATGTCGCGCAGGCGGAAAGTGAACCCAGACACCCAATCGACCCAGTACTCGCCGTCCGGGATGCCCATGTACGCCAGGCCGGACACGTAGTACAGGTCATCCACTACCAGCGAGCCCGAAGTGCCCGTGAATACCGCGGGGTTCGCGTTCGTGACGCCCGTGATCGTGTATGTACTCGACAACCATACCGCGGCCAGCGACGCGAAGGACTCCGTGCCATCCTCGGCGATCGAAGTCAACCGGTAGCGGTATCGCGTCGAGCCCGAGCCTACGCGGGACAGCTCCGGGTTACCGGCGGGCGGGTCAATGGTCGGCTCGAAGGCGGGCGTGACAAGGTTCCAAGTTGTAGCCCCTGCGCGCTGCAGCTCACGCGGTGCGTGATTCGGATGCACCAGCGTCAGCACGTCGTTCGACTGCGTGTAGTGGATGTCGAAGAGTTCGCTTTCTTGGTACGGCGTAGCGATCTCGATCACCGGCTGGAAGCTGCCCGAGGTGAAAGTCCCGCTCGGCACGTTGACCGCTGCGCCGCTGTAGGTCTCCAACTCGAACGTCTTGGCGCCCGTGTTCACGTTGACCGCACACAGGAACCTGCCGTCGAGAGCCGACACGCCCGGCACGGTCAGCCGCACCGCGGCGCCTTCGGCCGGATCGGCGCCCGTGTAGGTCACCACCGTCGGCGTGCCGAACGCGACTCCGGTGATGGTCTGGGCAGTGTTCACTAGCACTGCGTCGTCGGTGATGATGCGGATGTACTCGTGGCCGAATTCGAGCCAGTACGTCTGTTCGACGTTGAAGCGGAAGGGAATCAGCCGCGCCTTACGATCCGCGAACTTGGTTTGCGCTGTAAAGTACAAGCCGCCCCGGTTCATCGCCGGGCCGTGCGGGAGCGTGATGAAGTTGCGCGCGAGTGCGAGGCCCGTCTGGTTCTTGACGAGGTCGACCCGGCCGAACAGTTCAGGCGCGACCTCACCGGCCGCGAAGGATCGGAGCAGCGTTTTCATCGGCGCGCCATCTCCCCCGCGGACACGAAGTTCCGGTACTCGTCCGAGTACTGCGCGTTACCGTCCTGCGCCATCGCAAGCTGCAGCGCGTCTTGGAACAGCCGCAGCATGCCCTGAGACACGTCAATACCCTTCGAGCCCTTGATGATCGGGCCGGCCAGCAGCGCCGCAAGACGATACGACACCGCCATTGCGAAGGCGTCCGTCCAGGTCGCCTCGTCCGTCTGCTTGAACGTGTAGCGCAGCACGGCTTGTTCCGCGTCCGTGTAGATGTAGCGCCGCGTGCCCGTCGTCTCTGTGACGAACGGCTGCGAACGCATTTCGTCCGTGACGTGTTCGGGAAAGAGCACGGCCAGCGGATGCAGCACGTCGGACGGCCAGGCGTAGCTGTACCCCCACGAACTCGGGGGCGTGCCCGACAGCGCGAGGAAGGCCCGCGTCGTGTTGAAGTGGAATCCGCGAGGCGCCTCCGTGAGCGCGAGATCGCGCGCCATCGGGTAGAACTGCGCGCAGTCCTCCGCGTACTTCGAACCTTCCGGCGGGTCGATCGACGAGATGCTGCCTACTTCGCCCAAGTGGCCCAGCGCCATGTTGCAAATCTGGATACGGTTTGCCATGCCTGCGTCCGATGTAAAAACGGGGGCGCGAAGCCCCCGTTGTCCTGGTTACGCTGCCGGTCAGACCAGCGCTTCGGGATTGCCTTCACCCTCGCCATCCCCTGCGGGGGAGGTCTGGATGCGCGCACCCTTCTTCGCTGCGGCCTTCACAGCGCCTTTCGGCACCGCCCACGAGGCCTTAAAGTCGTCGGCCTCGTCGAATTCCTGGTTCGGGCGGATGCGGTGACCGCGGTGAAACGCGGTCTTGGTGGCGATGAACTTAGCCATCAGTCAGCCCCTTAGCTGGAAGCGTACGGCAGGGCAACCCAGCCGTGCGGATAGAGCGTCAGGAAAGCCGAGAACTTGCCGGCGTTGAGCGGACCGGAGGCGACGGTAAAACGCACGCCCAGGTAGCGCTCGTAGCGCACTTCGACCGGCAGCGGGATCACGCGCTTGAACGTGCCCGCGACCAGCGAAGCCTGACCGATCGCACCGGTCGAAGCGTGCGTGGTGGCCGAGGTGGCGAGGTTGGCCGTGCTGTCCGATTCCAGCGAGAAGTTCACGGTGGCCGAGCCGCCGCCGGAGCCTGCGGTTTCGTCGCAAGTCAGCACCAGATAGAGCGGCTGGCCGTTGCCTATGTCCTGCAGGGTCGGCGCCGCGCCCAGGTCGATCACGTCCGAGATGGCCGTCGAGGTGACGGTCTGCGCATCGGCGAATTCAGTGAGGTTGTCGAGAATCATGTTCGTACCCTTTCAGTTCGGCCCGGATCGCTCCGGGCCTTGTGGATTACTGCACGCGGCTTTCGGTCTTCAGAATCTGATCGACGCGCTTGACCGGGATGTCGTCGAACGTCATCACGCGCTTGCCCGACACGGTTTCCCAGGTCAGGTTGTTGCTGATGCGTTCGAGGATGCCGAGGCGCAGCTTCTCGCGGATCGTCCGGTTCATGTAGAACACCGGGCGGCCGGCGCCGAGGTTGTCGACGCGCTCCGCCGCCTGCACCATCCAGTTGATGATGTTCTTGGTGTTGGCGATGGTGCCCAGTTCCGACACGTCGATGTTCGCGATGCGAACGATCTGGCGCCAGTCACGCACGGTGAGACCGCAGTCCCAGCGGTAGTGCGTGCGGTAGGCTTCCATGCGGCCGCCGTTGCCGTCCGCATTCTCGATGGTCACCTGGCCCTTGTCGGTCATCTGCACACCGGTCTTCGAGCCCTTCGGCACGATGCCGTGAACGCTGTTCTCGCCCCACACGATCAGCCAGATCGAGGTCAGATCACCGCCGGAGCCGCTGAAGGCGTCGATGATGTTGTTCCCGTTCTCGGCCGTCAGCGAATTGAAGCGCGGGGCCAGACCCGTGAATGCCTCCGGCTCGCTGCCTTCGTTGCCGTAGAACAGGGTCTGCGCCATTTCTTGCGACATGCCTTCGATGTGCGCGCGGTCTTCCGAGATGCGGAAGGCCTCGGTGTTGCCATTCAGATCGGCCAGCGCCTTGTCGACTTCCGCGTAGTCCTCCAGCATGCCGCAGTTGTCGGTCACCTGAACGCGACGGCTCTTGGTCGGCTGGACACCACCGTAGAGCTTGCGCCAGGTCGGCGTCGGCAGGCCGGAGCGGACAGTAGTGCGGTGGCCGGTGGGCAGATTGCCCTCCATCCACGGCATGTCCTCCAGCACCTCGTTGCGCTGGTTCAGGATTTCGACCACGCGGGCGATCGAGCCGTTCGGGTCGGTCGCTTTCGCCAGATCGAGCAGAGTGGGGTTGTTCACGGTCAGAGTGGCCATTTCGGGTTCCTTCTCAGTTCATGTTGCTGTTGGGATAGAACGACTGCTTGCCACCCGGCCGCGGTGCGGCTGCGACAAACGTGTCCGGCGAAATCTTCGAGAAGATCGCGTCGCAGAACTTGATGACGGCAGGATGGTTGCCCAGGCCCGACGTGATCAGCATGTCCCGAAGCTCGGGCGAACCGAACGTGTCGACCACGCGATTGGCGTTCGCAAGCGCAGGTGCAAGCTTGTCGCCGCCGATCTGCTCGTCCGCCTTCGCCGCTGCAACCCATTCCGTGATCTGCGACTGGATTGCGGCATCGAGCGCTTCCTGCTGCGCTTGCGCGATGGCCGGCGTCAGCTTGTCGATCAGGGACTGCGCTTTCTCTTGCGAGAGGTTCGCATCCTTGAACGCTTGCTGCGCCACTTCGAGCACGCTGTCGTCCAGCACGACACCCTCGGGGGCGGTGAAGGCCTCGTAGGCCTCCGGTGCGCCATCGGCCGGCTTCTGCTCGTCCGTCGAGTCGTCGGTCTTCTGCTCAACCTCGGCGCCGGTCTGCTCGGAAGCAGCGGCATCCGCAGGGAACGCACTGGCGTCTGCCGGAGGTGCAGCTTCCTGTAGAAGCGCGCCGACTGCCGGCGTGTCAGCCGTCTGCTCGGGGGCTTGCGATTCGCTGGTACTTTCGGACATCTTGAAGTCGTTCCTTCATCATGAGGTGATACCGCTCCGGGCATTCGCGCATGATCCGGCCCAGATACTCCCGGCCTATGCTCGCGCGCCCGCACCTGTGCGCAGTCAGATCAGCCGATCCGGGCACAAACGGATCGCTGTTCACTCCCGCGGTGTCCAGCAGCGACCACATGACACGTCGCCCCTGCCGGTTTCCCATGAGCCACATGAAATCATCCCGATCCTGGTCCTCTTGCAGGCGGGCGGCCGCGCGGATTCCCCTTGCGGCTTCTTCCTGCTCCGGGTCTGCCAGGTGGTCAAATTCGTCAGGTTCGCTCATACGTGATGCGGGTTATACGCCTCCGGTTTTCAGATACGGACCCGCGCGGGGCAGAGCGGGCCGCTGTCAATACGTGTATTCACGACCGTTGATGGTGATGCAGACGCGCTCGTCAGACAGGATGTTGCAGTTCTGAATCGTGTTACCGATCAGGACGTCACGCATCTCCTGCCATGCGTCTTTCATTTGGCTGGACATCGACATGTCAGGGTTGTCGTAGGTATACCAGTAGTACCGCTTGACACCCTTTGCCGCACACAGCGCGAGCGTGCGCTTGACCATCCGCGCCTTCCATTCCTCACTGATCGTGCGGGCGGGATCGAGAAGCACGCCGGTTTCCGTGTTCCAGATTTCGAGAGAGCCTTTGCCGGCTGCCGTCAGGATTGTCTGCACGCGGTCCATCTGGTCCCACGCAATACCGAAGTTGTAGCGCGGCGGGTAAAGGTGGACGAAGCAATAATCCAGATGGTCCTTACCGGTTCCTGCTGCCCCGTCGCTGGCAGAGAGGAAGGTCTGCAACCAGTCGTCCCCAGTGCCCTCCGGCTCTTGTATGGTCGGAGCACCCACCTTGATCGTGTTATCAACCGCCCGGACGGCATTTCGGAACAAGCGCAGCAGCTCGGCGTACTGAGCGTTTGTACCCGCCCAGTACGAGGTGTAGTTGACCTCGTTCCACACCTCGTAAGTGCCGATTTTGCCGTAAGCAGAACCGTTGTACCGCTGCGCAAGCGCCGTGGCGAAGTTCGCCCATGCGGTCTTGCCTGCTGTGGTCGGAACCTGATTCGATCCGCTGAATCCACCACTGCCGCCGTCGTACTTCCCATTTCCTGGCGTCGCACTGGCGTAGCGATCCGGCGTGCAGATGGCCATGTACAACATGTCCTTGCCTGCGGTAGCCAGCGCATCAGCAACGGCGTCAAGGTTTGCCCAGTAGTAGCCAGTTGTCTTGTCGATGTTATGCCAGCGCAGCCCCTCTCCAGTCACCGGCCCTTTGGTGTCGTGGATACGCACGCCGTAGTAGTCGATATCTGTAGGGGTACCGACCACGGCGGGGTTGTAGATGTGGATGTTGAAGAAGCTGCCATCGACCGAGCGCGAACCCTGAAACACGTTCTTGACCGTGTTTTTTGTGCTCGACACGCCGCCCGGTGCGTAGAAGTCGCGAGGGGTCACGGCGCGAAACGTTGCGCCGTCACCCCACACTTCTAGCGCATCGGGCGGGATGCCGTCACGCGGGCTGGTGACGCCCGTAACAGCGTCTGTTTTCCGGCCGAGATCAGATGGCATTGATCGTGACTTCCTCAAGCGTCAGGTCGTTCGTGCCGGTGCCGGCAACCGGGAACTGGCCGGTAATTGTCAGCGCCTGAGCGGCAGAGAAATCGACCGTGAAGGCCTGCACATCGACCGACCCGATCGGGCCGAAGTTCGTCGTGCTGTTGCCCTGAGAAACCTGCGCTGCGCGGCTGTTGCGATTACGCAGCTTGATGGACTGGCGATAGACAAGATGCGTGGTCAGGTCGACGTTGAACAGAACAGTGCCGCCGAAACGGGAGCGGATGCGCTTTGCTGCTGAGCTGTTGCTACACGACCAGATAATGTCAAGCAGCAGGCCATCGTCTTCGCCTAGTGCATTGGCCGGGATGTTCAGCGTGTAAAGCGTGGATTCCGTCGTGCCCTGCCCTACGCTATCCACGATGGATTGTTGCGTTGCGTCGCCTGCGATTTGGCACGGCTTGAGCAGAATCCACTGCGTGCCGTCGGACACCCAGCGCATGTTTCCGA
>JBMOOP010000148.1:0-4911 GCA_049324495.1 Pseudomonadota bacterium | reverse complement strand
AACGTGAAATCCATTGCTCGCCCTCTCAATGAGGCCGTCCCTGGCACACGCATACGAATGGATACCTGACCCGGGGATACTAGTGACCCGGGGCATCACTGCCATCCCCGGGGATACCCGCATGGAAATGCGGATCGACAAAGGGGAGGAAATGCGGGATGAACGGCAAAGGCCGGCCAGCACCTTGTGCTCGCCGTCTGCGTGCGGGCGATCGCCACGACGATGCTGGCAGCGCAGTATCAGGCGCTGGGCGCGGTCGTGGCGGGTATCAACCGGATGCCGGGCCTGTGATACCAGGAGCGAATACACGTGCATAAACACGATCTTTCGGAGTGGACACACGAACATGTGTTCGGCCACGGCAATCACGCGGCGGAACGCGGCACCCGCATCGTCATGTGGATCACGCTGATCGCGATGGTCATCGAGATCGCCGCTGGCTGGTGGTTCAACTCGATGGCGTTGCTGGCCGACGGCTGGCACATGAGTTCACATGCGCTGGCGTTGGGTTTGAGTGTGTTTGCCTATGCCGCCGCGCGCCACTACGCGCGGGATGCCCGTTTTGCCTTCGGCACCTGGAAAATGGAAATTCTCGCCGGCTACACCAGCGCGATTCTGCTGCTCGGCGTTGCCGCCCTGATGGTAATCGGCTCGGTTGACCGTTTATTGCTGCCGCAACCCATTCATTATCGGGAAGCAATGGTGGTCGCCGTGCTGGGCCTTGCTGTGAACCTGGTGTGCGCCTTTATTCTCGGCGGCGCGCGCCATCATCACGACCACGATCATCATGGCGATCAGGATAGCCACCATGACCACCACGGCGCGCACGGGCATCAGGATCTGAACCTGAAATCGGCCTATGCGCATGTGATTGCGGACGCGGCAACCTCGGTACTCGCGATCATCGCCCTGGCCGGCGGTTGGTTTTACGGCTGGTCCTGGCTGGATCCGGCGATGGGTATCGTCGGCGCGATACTGGTGGCACTGTGGGCACGAAAACTGATCATCGACACCGGCAAGGTGTTGCTGGATCGGGAAATGGATGATCCGCTGGTGCAGGAAATCCGGGATGTCGTCGCCACGGAGCTGGCTGCCGGCGAGACGCGCCTGACCGATCTGCACGTCTGGCGGGTTGGCCAGCATGCCTATTCATGCGCCCTGAGCATCGTCACGCACGATGGCGAACTGACTGCCGACAGGGTGCGCGGCCATCTCGCCCAACACGCAGAAATCGTGCATGTGACCGTCGAAATCAACCGGTGTCGATAGTCGCTGCCTGCGCGTCCCGGCGCTCCCCCTTGGCACCCGCCCACGGATGGTGGAGACTCTGGCGCATGTCTTCGCTCAAGAAAATCATCCTGTTCGCGACTCTCTGGGCCTACGCACTCCAGGCGTTGGCCGGTGGTTTCGAGGTGGCGTGCCCCCAGGGTCCTGACAACCGGAGTGACGCAACGCAGCATGTCGGGGCCGTACCCGTGGCAACACCCATGACACTGCACAGTGGCCACGCTGCGCATCTGGTCGGGATGAATGGCAGCGCCAACCCGGACGTCAACATAAACGCCAACACATACGAATCCGGTGGCGGTATTGCTTCTGCAGCCGGCGACCCTCTGGCTGATTCTCTGGTCGCTGATGTACGTTGCTGCGACGGCGATTGCCGGTGTGACAGCCATGCCTGTTCCTCCCCGGTCTCCGGCCTTTCGTCGGCCAGAGACCTGTGGATCATCGATTCCTCGCGAGATGTTCTGCCAGCCCGCGCCATCAGGGCGGATCCGCTGGGTGCCCACAGCTTCGGCCTGATTCGTCCTCCCAGTATTTCCTGAGGTAAAGCCGCTGCGGCGGCGATACGTCACTCTGCGCCGCCCTTCGGCATGCGTGGAGTTCCTCAGGCGATTTCGGGAGATTTTCCGTGCACCCCTTGAAACCCTTCGTTGCGGCAACATTGACCGCAGTGGCGTTTTCGTCAACGGCGCTGTCCGGCTGCGCGTCGCTGCCGCCGGATGACGGCAGATCCGGCGTCGACCAACTGCTGGCAGACCGCGGGCTTGCACCGCCAGGGCCGGAGCAGTCGGAAAATCCAAAAACTGTCGCGACCTTCACACAGCAGACCCTTGGAAAGCCGTTGACGGCCGAACTCGCCGTGCAATTGGCATGGCTGAACAACCCCGACCTGCGCAAGGAATTCGCGCAGTTGGGTTTCTCTGCCGCCGAGCTGTATGACGCCGGCCGCCTGGCAAATCCCGTGCTGTCGGCAGTGCGTCTCTCGCCGGGCGATCCGGCGGCGGCCAACGCGCAGTTGTCGCTCGGTATTGCCGTCAGTTTCACCGATCTGCTGCTGCGACCGGCGCGCCGGCGTTTTTCGGCGGCGCAGTTTGAAGCAACCCAACTGGCGGTCGGCGATGCGGCCCTGCGGTTCGCTGCCGCGGTCAAGACAGCCTGGTACGACGCCGTGATTGCCGGGCAACAGGCGCAGCTGTGGGAAGACAGTGCCGGAGCCGCTGCCGCATCCGCCGCACTGGCGCAACGCTATTTCGATGCCGGCAACATCAGCCAGCGCACGCTGGCGATGGAAAAGGCCGCAGCCGGTTCGGTGCAGGCGGCAGCGCTCCTTGCCCGTAGCGACGCCAACGCTGCCCGCAGCCACCTGAACCGCCTCATGGGTCTGAGCGCAGTCCAAAACGCCTGGCAGCTCGATCCGCACCTGGCCTTGCCGCCGGAAGCCATCCCGCCGCTCGACGCACTTTTGCGCCAGGCCGCCCGGCAGCGTCTCGACATCGCCAGTGCGGAGCAGCGCACCCGGGCCTTCGCGCAACGTCATGGGCTGGAGCGCAAGACACGTTTCATCGGCGGCATTGAAATCGGTTACGTGCGGGAGAAAGATTTCGACGGTTTCGTAAACAAGGGCCCGTCGCTGGGCCTGGAACTGCCACTCTTCAAGCGCAGCGGACGCATCCGTGCTGCCAGGGCTGCGCTGGCGCTTGAGGAAACGGAACTGGATCGTGCAGTGCTGTCTGCCAGCAACGAAGTGCAGGGGGCATGGACCACTCTCAACGCGGCGAAAGAACGTGTCGATCTCTATCGCCAGACCATTATCCCGCAGCGCGCAAATGTCGTTGCCCGCATGCAGGAAGAGCTTGGCTACATGCTGATCGGTGTTTTCGATGTTCTTACCGCCAAACAAGCGGAATACCAGGCCCATGCCGAGTATCTCGATGCGCTGGGCGACTACTGGCGTGCCCGCATTGAACTGGCCCGCGCTGCGGGCGGCCGTCTGCCCGATGAGGCTTAACCGCCCATTTTTCACCGCTCATGCTTAACCGCCAAAGGAGTAACCCATGAAACAGATCGCCCACGCAATCATCATCAGCCTGCCCTTTCTTCTCGCACCGGCCGCATTCGCGCATGATCCGGCCGAACATGCGCAGGAAGTCGGTGCAGCCGGAGCCGGCCCCGACTGTGCCGCCATGAAGAATATGGATATGTCGACGATGGACATGAACGACCCGGTCGTGCAGGCCATGCACCGGAAGTGCATGAAGTCGATGCCGATGAGCGACAAAAAACCGGCTGACGACAGGACAGCCCCTGCCGCCCCTGCCAAGAGCGCACCGGTCGCAGGGGATCACGGGAGCCAGCGATGATCAGCCGCCGCACACTGCTGCAACTCCTGGGCGTCGGAGGTGCCGGCCTGTTGGCCGGCGCTGCCCGTGCGTCCGGCGCCATGTCGGGACATGCGATGGACCACGGCATGCACGAGACGGCCGGGACGGCTATGCCGGACCTGGACCTGTCGACGCCGTCGCCGTCCACCGTGCCACCCGACATGGCGCCGCCGGAGAGCCTGAAGCGCCACCCGCAGGGCTACCTGCCGGTGCGCACGCTGAACGGCTGGACGCTGCCGTACAAACTCAACGGCGGCGTGAAGGAATTTCATCTCGTTGCGGAAGAAATCGTTCACGAATTTGCGCCGGGATCACGCGCCAAATGCTGGGGCTACAACGGCACCACGCCGGGACCGACCATCGAAGCGGTTGAAGGAGACCGCGTGCGTATTTTCGTGACCAATCGCCTGGGTGAATGGACCAGCGTGCATTGGCATGGCATCGATTTGCCCGCCGGTTACGACGGTGTTGGCGGCCTGAATCAACCGCACATCAGGCCGGGCGAAACCTGGGTTTACGAATTCGTCCTACGGCAGAACGGCACGCACATGTATCACCCGCATGCCGACGAAATGACGCAGATCGCCTTCGGCATGATGGGCCTGTTCATCGTCCATCCGAAAAAATCCGAAGAAGTGCGGGTTGATCGCGATTACGCTTTTTTGTTGCACAACTGGGCGTTGCATCCGGGCACCTGGCGGCCGGATCCGGCGGTGATGCAAAACTTCGATATCTGGACTTTCAACAGCAAAAGTTTTCCGGCCATCGAACACCTGGTGATGCGCACCGGTGAGCGCATGCGCATCCGTATCGGCAATGTGTCGATGTGGAACCACCCCATTCATCTGCACAGCAATCCGTTCTGGGTGACCGGTTCGGATGGCGGCCGCTGGCCACGTTCGCAATGGCGGCGCGAAGTCACCGAAATCATCGGCGTCGGCCAGATGCGCGATCTCGAATTCATCGCCACCGAACCCGGCGATTGGGCACTGCATTGCCACATGAGTCATCACACGATGGGGCCGATGGGTCACGAGTTGCCCAATGCGGTTGGTGTCGATCAGTCGGGCGTGGAAGATGAAATTCGCAAAGCGTTGCCCGGATACACGGCCATGGGGAAAAACGGCATGGCCGAGCACGCCGGCCATGTGGCCATGGGCATGTTGCCCGGCCCGGAAAATACGTTGCCGATGATGGCCGGAGAAGGACAATTCGGCCCGCTCGAAATGGGTGGCATGTTCACGGT
>JBMOOP010000147.1:0-5019 GCA_049324495.1 Pseudomonadota bacterium | reverse complement strand
TTCTGGCTGGCATTTGGCCTGCTGGCCATCATCGGCATGTTCTACTTCAGGTTCGTTGCGGACCTGCGGCCCCAGGGGCCGGAAATCGTTGCGACCTATACCATCTTCTACCTGATGGGATCGTTCATGGCACTGTTCGCGGGCTACCGTGTCGAGCACGCTGCGCGGCAGCAGTTTCTGCATGGCCGCCTGCTTGCACTCAAGCAGCGAGAGCTTGAGCAGGCCAACCAGCAGTTGCAGGCATTGGTCGATCAGGACGGTCTCACCGGGATTGCCAATCGTCGTCACTTCGACCAGCAACTGGCCGCAGAATGGAATCGTGCGCGGCGCGGCGGCTATCCCATAAGCCTGCTGTTGATCGATCTCGATTTTTTCAAGAGTTACAACGATACCTACGGTCATCAGGCTGGCGACGATTGCCTTATCGTCGTTGGTTCGGTTTTGCGCGCGCACACGCAGCGCTCTGGCGATCTTGCTGCCCGCTATGGCGGTGAGGAATTTGTGATGATTCTGCCGGCGACTACCATTGAAGATGCTGAGGAAATCGGCTGGCGGTTGGTGCGGGATCTGGCGACTTACCGGATTCCGCATCGCACATCGCAAGTGGCCGATGTGGTCACCGCCAGCGTGGGTGTTGCGTGCGCGGTGCCGTCATCGCCGCTGATGGAGCCGCGCGACTTGCTGGCGGCGGCCGATGAGGCGCTCTACGAGGCAAAGCGCAATGGTCGCAATCGGGTCGAGGTCGCGCGGGGCCCGTTACGCTCAGTGTCCACCGACGCGGGCTAGGGCTGCAATATAGTCGGTGCCGTTGGCGTGGGTTGCCAGTATTGCGGCGAGCGTGCGGCCGCGGGAGTCCGCCGCATTGACATCGCGGCCTGCGGCCACGAAGAATTGCAGAAAGCGCTCGAAATCCTGTGCCCGCAAGCCACGATAGGCGCGCTCAAGGGTGTGGAAGTCGCGGGCAACTCCGAGTGGCGGTTCGGCGTCGAGATGGCGGCGAATTTGCTCGTCCGAGAGTTCCTCGCCGATGATCTGTTTTTTGTCTTTGCGCATGCCGATATCCGGGGCGATATTGAAACGGTAATCATTCTAAGCGGTTTGGCCCCACTGGCCAAACCGCGCCGATGTTCACGCCCGGGCGCTCGCGGCCGCCTTGCGAAGCCATGCTAGGCTTATCGAATTACCGGGTTCGCCGGATTGTTGGCGTTGAGGTTCCCATGGCTAAACCGGATGTCGTCGCGCAACGGGCGAAGCTGGTCGACAAGCTCTGGCAGACATTATTCGGTGGCGGTGACCACGCCGTTCTCGCGCCGTGGCGATCACGGCAGCGCTCGGGTGATCGGGCGCGGGTTCGGGATGCCGAGTTGAAGGCGATCAGCATCATGCTGGCCGAGCTTGATGACCTGCATGCCGGCCGCAAGATATTCAATCGTGCCGGTGAAGTCGTCGACGCCGATAATTCGGCGCTCCTGTCGCGCATCCGGATGAACGCGATCATCGAGGTGCAGGAGGTCGATCCGGCTTTGGAGCTCGAAGTCCCCGACACAGCGGCGGCGTTGCGCCGGATTCGTCTTGATGCCGATATCGGTGCGCTGCGCCATGCGCTGAATGTACGTCGGATCGGCCTGCGGGCAGAGGTAATTGCGGAAACGCTGGATTTTTCCACTTTATCCGATCAACCAGTCGACGCCGACTGGTTGATGCGCTGGCAGGAGTCGGCGGCGCGCGCTGTCGCCACGGACTTCCAGGATTTGTGGGCCCGAGTGCTGGTGGACGAAGTGCGACAGCCCGGTAGCCACAGCCTGCGAACCTTGACCTGGCTGGCAACCCTGTCGCGAGCCGATGTCGAAACCATCCGTTTCGTGGCGCGCCTTGATCTCGGGGGGTTCATTTGTCGCGAGGCAGCAGGTTACTTCAAGGAGGACATCCATGCGCCGATGTTTGTGCAACTGGCTGAGATGGGCCTGATTGAAGATGGCACTGATGCTTCAGTAACACTGCGGACGATTGCCGCCAGCGGGTTCAGCGCGAGGTTGCATTGCCATGCGAAAGCGTTGCTCATCCAGGGCGTCGGCGAGGAGCTGGCATTGGCGGCATATCCGTTCACGCGGCTTGGCCGCGAGATCTTTCCGTTGTTTGCTGGTACGGCTGATTCGGCCTATCTGTTTGCCGTGGGCAACGGCCTGAAAAAGCGCGGCTTTCGCGTCGAGATGCTGGCGGTTTGATTGCGCATTCAAGGCATTTTCCGCGAATGAAAAGGGCCGGTAAAACCGGCCCTTTTCGTTTTTCGATGGGATTTGCAGGTGGCCTGTGATCAGGCTGCGAAATCCTTCAGCTTTTTCAGTGGGCGGATGCGAATAACGTTGCGGGCGGGCTTTGGCTTGGTGATGACTTCCTTGCCCATCATCATGACTTTCTTGCCGCCTTTCTGGGCCGGCTTGCGCACGACGGTGATTTTGAACAGGCCTGGCAGAACGAACTGGCCCTTCGACTTCTTGTTGACGTGGGCGGCGACGACTGCGGTGAGCTCCTCAAGGACATGGGCTACCTGTTTGCGCGCCAGGCCGGCGTTGGTGGCGATATGCTGCAGCAGGGCTGATTTCGCCATCGGCGTAGTGACTGCACCCAATTTTACCGGGGTTGGTTTTGCCGGCTTGGCAGCTTTGACCGCTTTCGCGGCTTTGGCCTTCACCGGTACTTTTTTCGGCGCTGCTTTCTTGGCGGGGGCTTTTTTAGCGGATTTTACGGCTTTTTTCTTGGCGGCCATTTTCGCTTCCTTCGTATGGGAGGGGGCGTACTTTTTGGTTACAGGCGGCGCAAACACGGATTTTCCCGGTATTTTCACCACGTAGAACCACGTACGTGCGACCTTTATATTGCAATCGTCGGGGGCAGGCAAGACTCGCGCCAAGGTTTTCCCGTGTTTTCCCGCGCAAAACGCGATTTATGGTCTGGTTCAGGCATTCGTCGTCGACGCGCCCGCAGATTTCTTGCGTGGATGCACTGCGAAAGCGGCCGGGAATGCTGTGAGTTAAGAGGCTTTAAGTGGCTGGCGTTGAGTGCTATGGCTATAATTCGCGCCGCTTTTCAGTGCAGCCGGCCACTTAAGCTCAGCCAGGCTGCCGCCTCGCATGGGGCGCTGTTGTTGCACCGAGCCCGTACATATGAACCCGGATACCTTGCGATGCGCACCCACTATTGCGGCGACCTGCGTGAACAACACATCGGCCAGAGCGTCACCCTGTGCGGCTGGGTACATCGCCGTCGTGACCACGGTGGCGTCATCTTCCTCGACATGCGCGATCGCGCGGGCATCGTCCAGGTGGTATTCGACCCGGATACTCAGGATGCCTTCGCGCTGGCCGACAAGGTGCGCAGCGAATATGTGCTGAAGATCACCGGTCGGGTGCGCATGCGCGACGAGGCCGTGCGCAACACCCGCATCGCTACCGGCACCATCGAGGTGCTGGGCAAGCAGATCGAGATCCTGAACGGTGCCGAAACCCCGCCTTTCCCGATCGATGAGTACGCCAGCGTCGGCGAGGAGGTGCGCCTGCGCCACCGCTACCTCGATCTGCGCCGGCCGGAGATGATTGAGCGTTTCCGCTTTCGCTCAAAGGTCACGTCGCTGATGCGGCAATACCTGGATGCCAACGGTTTTCTCGATGTTGAGACCCCGATCCTGACCCGCGCCACGCCGGAAGGCGCCCGCGATTACCTGGTGCCCTCACGCACTCACCCCGGCCAGTTCTTCGCGTTGCCGCAATCGCCCCAGTTGTTCAAGCAACTGTTGATGGTGGCCGGCTTCGACCGCTACTACCAGGTTGCCAAGTGCTTCCGTGATGAAGATCTGCGCGCTGATCGCCAGCCGGAATTCACCCAGATCGACCTGGAGATGTCCTTCGTCAACGAAGAAGACGTGATGGGCGTCGCCGAGGGCATGTTCCGGAGCATGTTCAGGGAGCTGCTCAACGTCGAGTTCGAGGCGCTGCCGCGCATGACCTATGCCGAGGCGATGCGTCGCTACGCGTCCGACAAACCGGACCTGCGCATTCCACTGGAGCTGGTCGATATCGGCGACATGATGGAGGGCGTCGAGTTCAAGGTGTTCGCTGAGCCGGCGAAGGATCCCAAGGGCCGTCTGGTCGCACTGCGCCTGCCGAAAGGCGGTGAGTTGCTGTCGCGCTCGCAGATTGACGACTACACGAAATTCGTCGGCATCTACGGTGCCAGGGGGCTCGCCTGGATCAAGGTCAACGACCTGGCGCAGGGTGTGGCTGGCTTGCAGTCGCCGATCGTCAAGTTCATCGAGCCGATTGCCGTTGATCTGATGAAGCGCGTCGGCGCCCAAAATGGCGACATCGTCTTTTTTGGTGCCGGCAAAGCAAAGATCGTCAATGACTCAATGGGTGCGCTGCGCGTCAAGCTCGGCCACGACCTCACACTGTTCACCCGCGATTGGGCGCCGTTGTGGGTGGTCGAGTTCCCGATGTTCGAGGAGGGCGATGACGGTTCCTGGGCAGCGATGCACCATCCGTTCACCCAGCCGGCTCTTTCCACGCAGGGTGGGTCCGTCAATGATTTCGCCGCGAAGAAAGCAACGGCGACGGCCCGCGCCTATGACCTTGTGCTCAATGGCACCGAGCTGGGCGGCGGCTCGATCCGCATCCACGATCCGCTGATGCAGAAAGCAGTGTTCGACACGCTCGGCATCGGCGACGAGGAGGCTCGCGAAAAATTTGGCTTCCTGCTTGATGCGCTGAAATACGGCGCGCCGCCGCACGGTGGCCTCGCCTTCGGTCTGGACCGTCTGATTATGTTGATGACGGGTGCCGACTCGATCCGTGATGTCATTGCCTTCCCGAAAACACAGACGGCCGCCTGTCTGATGACCGCCGCGCCCGGCGACGTTGATGCCCGGCAGTTGCGTGAGCTCGGCATTCGCGTGCGCGAAAAGGAACAGCCAAAGGCCTGATCATGCCCGCCCTGCGGGTCCGTCTTGTGTTTTCACGGGCCACG
>JBMOOP010000146.1:0-50328 GCA_049324495.1 Pseudomonadota bacterium | reverse complement strand
ATTGGCTCCGCCTGCTGGGCTCGAACCAGCGACCCACGGATTAACAGTCCGTAAAACTCTTGTTTCAAGAGAAATCACAGGCCTGCAGACCCACGGATAAAACACACAACCACATGATTTTATTGTATCTTGTTGTCTCAGGTCGTATCAGGGTACCGCGAGAGAAACGGGCACCAAACGGGCACCAGAAAAAATGAGTGACAAGAAACGGGCACGGGAGATCCTCACCCCGAAGGGCATTGCGGCGATGAGTCCCGGCGAGTGGGCTGCCGATCCAACGACGCGTGGCGCAGGCCGACTGCAGGTGCGAATGCTTACCGGAGGCACGGCTTTCTTTTACTACCGCTATACGGCACCCGACGGTGAGCGGGTTCGGCTTCCGCTGGGTTCAGACCTGACTTTGGCTCAAGCCCGCAAGCAGGCCCAGGAATTGGCCAGGCGCTATCAGAGTGGCGATCGCGACCTCCGTGGAATCCTGGAGGCAGAGCAGCGTCAGGAAACCCAGCGCCGCGATGCAATCAAACGGCTGGTGGCATCCGACGAGGCCAAGCGAGAAGGAACGTTCGGCAGGTTGCTGGAAGGGTATGTCGCTCAGCTTAAGAGCAGCGGCAAGGTCAGTTGGCGCGAAGTGGAGTTGTGCCTGATCCGTCACGTGAAGGATGCCTGGCCTAGTCTCTGGGGGAAGCCTGCCGCAGATGTCGTGCCGGACGACGTGCTCGATATCGTTTCCAAGCTGGTGTCGGCGGGACACAAGCGGGAGGCAGCAAAACTTCGGGCCAATATCCGAGCTGCCTTTGCCGCGGCAATCCGTGCTCGCCAGGATGCGGCTGGCCTGCCTGATCTCAGGGCCCTGGCCATTACCTACAACCCTGCCAGGGACACTGTCGCCATTGAGGGGGCGAGCAACGCCGGCGAGCGCGCGCTGAGTCTTTCTGAACTGCAGGCCTACTGGGGGCGCATTGCTGCTTTACCTGCGCCGCGAGGTCCACTGCTGCGGCTGCATCTGTTGACGGGCTGTCAGCGCATCAAGCAAATGGCCAGAACGACGACGGCTGACCTGGATCCGGATGCCCGTGCCTTACGGCTTCTGGACCCCAAAGGAAGGCGGAGCAAGCCTCGAGCGCATTGGGTGCCATTGATACCGGCGGCAGTGAAGGCGTTGGAGGACTTGCGAGGTGGGCAAGGAGGCCCTTACCTGTTCACCGCCACCTTTGGCCGGACACCGACCCATAACACCAACGTGGGCAAGTATGTTTCGGCCGTGGCGAAGGAAATGCTGGAGGCTGGGGAGCTCTCTCACGGGTTGTTCACTGCGCGGGATCTGCGGCGGACAGTTGAGACGCGCCTGGCCGCGGAAGGGGTGGGGCGAGAGGTTCGTGCTCATCTCCAGTCGCATGGCTTGTCCGGAGTGCAGGTCCAGCACTATGACAGGCATGACTATCTGGCTGAGAAGCGGCGAGCACTGGAGGCGCTGTACGGGCTCCTGACTGCAAGTTGATCTGCAGCCATAGATCGCAGAGGGCTCTTTTTGACTGCTTGGGCATCCCTCCTCGGTGCATGGCGATGACGGCAAGATGATCCATTCGCAATGAATGGCGCGATGGCGCAGGCCACCTAGGGCGGCGGTGGTTCGGCGCTGCGGCGGTTTACTTGGCTTAGTGCCACTAGGGCGGAGCAATAACTCGTAGCGCCGCCGCCGTAGGGGCGGCCCCCGGAATCCACTGAGTTGGTTGCGGTTGGTGGTTGGCTCTGGGGTGCGATCCGGCGCAATAAAGTCCATCACAGATACGCTGGTGACAGCACTGGGTAGGCGAGACCTAGCCACTTGGGCGAGACAGGATCATTAGCTCTTGATGATCTAAATTCGCTAGGGTAGATTCTAATTCGCTAGAATAAATTTTTACTCCAGTGCTGAGGCGTGGTGCCCCCGAAGGCTGCCCGCCATGCTGGCCGTGTCTAGTTTCAGTCCAAGTTCGAGCCGCGCCATGAACAGCCGATTTGTATCCAGGATCCTTCGCATGGACGAGATTGAAGCTCGCTCCGGCCTCTGTCGTGCCTCCATCAACCGGAAGTGGGACGCCGAGGGAGCGTACTACGACCCCACCTTCGCGCCCAAGATCCAGCTCGGTGTTCGGGCTGTTGGCGTGGAAGAGGCGGCGTTGGAGCGTTGGCTTGCTGCGCGAACGCTGGCATCGGTGGAGCGCTGATTCATGGCGACTGCGTGCCGGGTAGGGCTGCTTCATGCCCACGGAGAGAGCGGTCTTACTGCTGGGCTGGGCCTGCCGTCAGGTTGTGTCCAGTCGGAGCCAGTGGTCCAGAGCGGCCTTCTTTTCCTTCCGGCGCCTGCTGCGGATCAGGTAGCCCTGATCGCAGTAGGACTCGAAAGCAGCCCTTACCTGGTCATTGCTTCGGATCCAGTACTCAAGACGTGCCTGGAATTGACTGGCCTTGAGGGCGATCGACCGTTCTTGGATGTAGCGAGCGAATGCAGCCTTGATGTCTGCCGCTGCCTCGGAGGGATCCTGCCATTGGGGCAACGGCTCGGGTTTGTGTTCCGACCGGCCCTTTGCCCGATCCCGCAGCAGTTGAGCGGCATGGGCTTTGGCTGCGTCCAACTTGTTCTTGCGGGACTGGCTGCCTCTGCGTTGGGCAGACTCCAGGCCGGAGCGTTGAATGGCGGACACATGGGCTTCGCCGAAGTACCCGCGGCACTTGAGCAGGCAGTACCAGGCAGAATCGCCATTGTGCTGTGCGATGGCCTCTGCCGCGCACAGGTATATCAATGCGCAGCGATAGGAATACATGGCCGGGTCATCGACATCTTCGATGTTCTGCGGCAAGTCCGCGAGGTCGAGTTCTTCAATGGGCCCAATAGCTCCCAGTTGAGCGCGAGCTTTCTCGAGTTCGACGTGGAGCTCGGCGGCTGGCGCCACGGTGTAGCTCAGCTCGCCAAGGTCGTGCGTCATCCCTTCCAGGCAAGCGCTGAAGGATGTCGGTTCAGTTTTTGTTTTGCTCATGGCGAGAGCCAACCTGCCTTTTCATTGAAAGCCGAAGGGTGCGTGCGCTCGATGTTCTCGCGAAACGCGGGAAATTCTATCGAGCATTTCGATTCAAGTTAAGCCATTTCTGGCGCCATAAATCGTAGCCGTGAATGTGCGTCACATTTCCAGGGTTTTCTGGGGATGCGTGGGCATATGCGCGAATTTTCTGGTTGGTATATATCTTTGTATATATCAATCAGTTGATCTTGATTTGTCTATTTCTTCTATCTGTTAACAGATAGAAGAAATTAGTCAGTCATTATTGTGAGATTTTAGAAATGGAAGCATACAAAAAAGATGAAGGTCAGATCAGCCTTTCCAAGGATAAGGCTGATCGAGAGATCCTCTACGAGGTAGAGGTGGAACATCGCACCGTCACATTCAGTAATGAAGGTGAAAACAGTCGCGTCCTGGTGATCGACAATGATCCGTTTCCTGCTTCTGCTGCGGAGTACGAGGCTAGTGCTCAGTTGCGTGCTCTGCGTGCGGCGAAGACGGCAGTTTTCGTAGCTGTTATTTCTCGTCGCTTCGGCTGGGTACTAATCGAGCGGGCTGGCTACGGCGTCCTTTTCCATCGACTTGGTGATCTCGTCACCATGCGCAGTGCGCATTTTGTATACGAACCGCACCTTGAGGTCTTTTACCAGATCTGTAAGGAGCGAAAGATTATCGAATGCGACAGCTTTGGCGATGCGTTTGCGGAGTATGCGCGGACTGAACTTGCCCAAGGTGAAGTCGAGCTTCGTAACCAGTTCCTTTCTGACATCCAGAAGGCGTTGCAGTCTGACGGGTTCAAAAAGGTTCTTGCAGGCCGTCGTAAGGCCGCCAAGCGTATTTCAAGAGCCTTCAACGGCATTTGGCGCCGTGCTTTCGCCAAGCGTTCGCGTGTGCTGATCGTTCGAATTGATTTGGAGTACGCCCTGCGGGGAAATCCCAAGGAGTTTCATCCGCTGCATTCGCCGCTGGTGCCGGACCGATTCCTGCCTGAGGTCTTTCTGGCCGATCGTGATCGCTTCATCAACAACCTGCGGGACAACCAACTGCCGGGCCGCTTCGCGGAGCATCTGCTGGAGTGGGGGTGGAAGCTGGAGTGTGGTCAGCAGCGTGGGTGGCACCTGCATGCGGTCTTCTTTTTCGATGCTTCCCGCGTGAAGAGTGCGTGGTACATGGCCACCATGCTCGGTGAACTCTGGGAGCGGTTGACCGAAGGCCGCGGTGCTTACTTCAACGTACATCAGCATGAACGCGAGTATCAACGCCGATTCATCGGTGAGATTCACCGAGGTGACCAGGAAGCTGAGTTGGCGTACCGGAAATACGTCGAGTACATCTCGAAGGATGACCAGGTTCCGGTTGTAAAGACGAGCAAAAAACTGCAGATGTTTGGCGTGTCGCGAGGTGCAGGTCATGGAAAGTAATGCAGGAAACAAGTACCGATCCTCAACCCCGACTGCTGATCGCAAGAATAGCGAGTTGGTGACTCGTAGCGCGCTGTGGGCGGCCATGGCGCATGACTACGGGGCGTTCAACGCGGATAAGCAGAAGAAGGGGCTTTACGATCTCGTTGGCTTCAATGATCTGCGGTACGTGGACGATGACTTGTATTCCCTGTTCAAGGCCGAGAAGGTGAAGGAGCCGGATCTCAGTTCTATCAAAGCGATCGACGCTGGTCAGGTGTCGTTGCGGCTCGAGGAGCGTCTGCATCGCATTCTTCCCGTGTACCTGAACCGATTGATCCTTGGTGTTCGTTTTTCCGAACCGCTTCACGCCGTCTATGACCTAGCCGCTCTTCGTGGCTACATCGATAATCAAGGAAACGCGACGGACAAACTTTCTGAATGGCATCGGTGCGGCGATGGCAGTGAGAAGCTTTCCCTGGAATTCCTGACGGACCTTCAGCGCCATTATCGCGAAGACCAATTTCACGAGCTGATTTCTCGCCGTGAAAGTCTGGCTGAGCGTGATCTGAACGAGCAGTTGTCGTTGGTGGGTACGCTTCTGGAGCGTCACGGTCGTTTCCACGCCACGGTGATCGACTTTGGTGTTCACCGAACGTCAATACCCTTCGGCGCTTCACAAGCCGGATATCAACCTGCAGGTCAGTCGCTGATGGATTGCGCGCGCGGGCTCGTTTTCAGCATGCAATCTGATGCGTCATTTTTCGAACAATGCCTGGGCGCCATCGTTCACGTTGAGTGTCACCAGGAGATCGGGTTCTACCTGCGAGCCATGTTTTTCGTTGTTCCTGGTGAGATGGGTTTCCGGCAGCAGTTCCAGGCCCGAGTGGTGCGCCTCTGGCAAGCCATCGTAGGGCGGGGTGGCTGGATACAGGATCGCCGAGGCCATCAAAACAAAATCATCGGCGGGCTTGGCGCGGTGTCCGTCAAGGACGATGCGTCAATCCTGCGGCTGAAAAAGGCCATGTTCTACGGGGTGCAGAAGGATCTTTGCATGCGCGTAGATGCAGGGCAAAGCACCACCTTCCTAACCGTTGCAGTTCAGCCGATGCGCCTAGGAATTGATCGCGGCTTCTTGCCGTTTAATCGAGTTCAATCGTAGAAGTTTGGGGTTTCCTGTGAACTACTTTCAACCTATCAGTCCATCGCCCGTGGCGGCGTTGCAATCGCTTCGTAATCTGCCCACACGCGGATCCATGACCAAGGAAGCGTACCGGGCATTGCTAGCCGAACAGGGTGTTCTCCCCGGAAGTTCGGATTTCTTTCGCGTTTCCGGGGAGTTTATGCCGCTGGAAATTGAACTGGGTACTGACGTAGTAACCGGTGGAAAGATTGTCTGGCGCGCGGCTGATCAGCTTAATTCGCACATGGAGCTTGTCGGAGCTACCGGTTCCGGGAAGACGGATACCCTGCGCGTCATCGTCGGTGAGGTGGTCTGCAATGGCATACCGGTGCTGGTCTTGGATCTTCACGGCGATATCGACGTTGACCATATGAGCACGGCGGTCATCTCGTCAGGGTTCGGCAGTACGGTTGGCATCAATCCGCTGAGCATTGAGGGCGTTAATCCCGATACGCATAGCCTGCACAATCTGCGCGTCGAATTGGTCGCCACGCTGCGACGAGCAGCGCCGTCGCTGAGTCAAAAACAGGCATACATACTGACGGAGGCGCTTAAAACCGCCTACGTCGCGGTAGGGATAGAGGATCGGGATCCACGAACCTGGCACCTGCAACCGCCCACCTTCGGGCATGTGAAGCGGGTCCTGGACCATTGGGTGTCCGATCCGGAAATGCGCGGGCAGCGGGAATCCATCAGCGGGTGCTCTGCTGTGCTCAGCGCGATTTTCGGCGACGAAGTGTTCCAGCGGCATAACGTGCTGACGACGACTCAGTTGCTGTCCGGGAACTGGCGTCTGGCGCTGAACCATCTTCCTGAGCCCACGCAGGTCATCGTGGTCGACACGGTGCTGCGCGCGATCTTCCGACGCCTGCGTGCTATGGGCACCATGCCGGGCGGCCGTGCCGGCCAGCCGCGTATGTTTGTCGTCATCGACGAGGCCAAAGTGATCGCGAACGGGCAGGGTGATCGCCATAAGGGCAGCCGGATCCTCAACGTCATCGCCACCGAAGGGCGCAAGTTCGGCCTCGGCATGATCCTCGCGTCCCAGTCCCGTGAGCACTTCGGCGAAGATGTACTGCGCAGTTCCGGGACGCGCCTGGTCCTGCGCACGCTGGATTACCGTGAGGCACAGGAGAATGCCAAGGGCATGCAGGAAGTGTCTGCCGCTGACCTGATGGGCCTTCGCGGCAATGGTGACGGGTACCTGCTCTCCGGAGCCTTGGCGCGCCCTGTGCGCATCCAGGTGAAGCCTGTAGCACGCTGAACCAGCTGGGCATCTTTGGGCCGGGCGCTGATGTGCGCTCGGCACCCCTGTCATTTTGGGCCAATACCACCCTAATCTTGTGGAGCAAGCTCCAACTTCGCGGCAGGTGACATCCCTTGGCCAGCCCAGAAAGGATGGACTATCCGGATTGTCCTGTGTCGGGTTTTTGCATACCATGAATGTCGGGTTTTTGTAGGGTGTCCCCATGACCAAGAAGACCTTGGCCGACCGGATCGAGACCCGGCTGGCCCGAAAGAAAGACAACGTGTTCCTGACCCGCGAGTTCATGGATCTCGGCGGGGAAGATCAGGTACTGCGCGTTCTGCGAACCTTGGTGCGGCAAGGCCAACTGGTGAAGTTGGGCTATGGCGTCTACGGCCGCGCCTTCACCCCGCGTCTGTCTGGCAAGCCAGTGCTTCTCAACCCCAATGGCTTTGCCGGTGCTGCCCGTGAGGCCCTGACCAAGCTGGGTGTCACCTGGGAGCCGACGGAGGCCGAGCTGGCTTACAACGAGGCGCGTGCGACGCAGATTCCCGTCAATCCAGTAGTGAGGGTCAAGGGGCGCTTCTCGCGCCGGCTAAGTGACGGCAACACGGAATTGATCCTTGAACGCTGACCTCCTCTCGCAGGGCGTGCTGGGCCTGTTTACTGGCGGTGCGACACCCCATGTCGCGTCCTTGAGGAACCATAGGGTTAGCGTTGGTGCGCTACTCGCATCAGTGGCGTTGAAAACCTGGCTAGATGCCCTCCTCATGGCATTGCTACTTCGGCTAGGCATCGGCGACTCTATGCGCCATTCCGAGCCCGCCAAAGCGGCGGCTCACGACCTGACCAACCTATCCCGACCAGAGGGGCATGGCTGTGGCCAGTTCTGACCAACTTAAGGCATTGATCAAGGCGCACCTCGGTCGCGACGAAGACCAGTTTTATTCTGTCGCGATGCAGGTGGCGGCGCATGAGGCCAAGCTCGGCCATGGAAAGCTGGCGGAAGAGTTGCGGGACATGATCGATGCTGCCAAAGCGCGTCTTGAGCAAGACGCCAGTGGGCGCCTCGTGCCCATTTCCAAGGGGATCAAGCCCAAGGGCGAACTGGCCGGCCTGCTTACTGTCTCGCACCCCTCCAGTCGCTTGGCAGACATGGTTCTGGAAGAACAGTCCGCCAGCCAATTACAGCGCATTGTGAAGGAGCAGCGGCAGTTGGCACGGATCAGAGA
Source organism: Pseudomonadota bacterium (assembly GCA_049324495.1). Lineage (GTDB taxonomy): Bacteria > Pseudomonadota > Gammaproteobacteria > Pseudomonadales > JADFDG01 > JADFDG01. The sequence goes on along the minus strand of JBMOOP010000146.1, from coordinate 42,229 downwards.
GCATGGGCTTTCGCCGCGCAGGAAGTTGCTTCTGGTCGGCCCGCCAGGCACGGGCAAGACCATGACAGCATCTGCCTTGGCTGGAGAGTTAGGCGTTCCTTTGTTCCTGGTTAGACTGGACGCCCTCATTACCAAATACATGGGCGAAACCGCTGCCAAATTGCGGCAGGTTTTCGATGCTGTCGCAGATCTGCGCGGCGTGTACTTCTTTGACGAGTTTGATGCGATTGGCTCGCAGCGCGGGCTTGCGAACGATGTTGGCGAAATCCGACGCGTTCTCAACAGTTTCTTGCAAATGATCGAACACGATCAGTCGAACAGCTTGATTGTGGCTGCGACAAATCACCCTGAGATTCTTGATTACGCCCTTTTCCGTCGGTTTGACGATGTCATTGAGTATCACCTCCCAACACAGTCGCAGGCCGTAGATATGATCAAGTATCGACTTGGCAGTTATGCGCCAAAGCCTCTTCGAAAGGATTCACTTGGCAAGCAAGTCGTTGGCCTGAATTACGCGGAAATTTGCAGGGCGATAGATGAAGCCATCAAGGATGCAGTCATGGGCGGCCAAAAGAAGGTCGACGCTGCCGTGCTGCTTCAGGCATTGGAAGAGCGGCGCTCGATCAATCAAAAGTTGAAAGATCACAAAGCGCACTAAGTCATGCCGGATCAAGTAGGCGGGAAAAAGCCCCATCTGGTTGCCACCGATACATCAACCCCCCAGGCTTTCACGTCCCATGCTGGCGGGGGTGGCGAGAAAGTCATTCCCCAGCGTGATCGGGCCGCTCACGGCGCCATGCTGGCAAATCAATTGGGCGCACTTCGCCAAACGTCAGAAGCGGCGATTGCGCAACAGAAGCAACTCGGGCTGGAAAGTGGCCTCGGCCTGCAAATTCAGTTCGTTGGCTTTCCTGATGTTGAGCTGGCATTCGAAAGCTTGGGAAACGAGCGGCCGAAAGACCCGCGAAAGCAGATCGAGATTCTGAGTATTTCCAAGCAAAACGGAAGCACTGTCGCGAACGTATTTGTTCCGGATGGTGGGTTAGCGCATTTCGAGAAATATGTTGCCGACTATTTGGCGGATCGGAAAACCGCAACGCGCTCGCTGGATCATAAGGCGCTGATAAATACCATTGAATCAATCCGGGCAGCGGAGTTGCGCGCGCTTTGGACTGACGAGATCCCACTTCCAGACGCTCAAGACGAAGCATTCTGGTGGGAGGTTTGGCTCCCAGTACGGGGCAACCGAAATGCGGTCGTGACAGACTTTCGACGCTACGCGCAGGCGGCGAACTGTCGCGTCAGCGAGCACCAGATCAATTTTCCCGAGCGCACGGTCGTATTGCTTTATGGCGCGCCTGCCCAGCTCTCTCAGTCGGTGATGACACTGAATTGCGTTGCCGAGTTGAAGTATGCGAAGGAGACCGCAGAGTTCTTTGACGAACTGGCTCCAGCAGAGCAGCGTCAGTGGGTAGACGAGTTGATTGCCAGGCTGACGCTACCGGCGGCTACGGACGATGTACCACGCGTATGCATGCTGGATTCCGGTGTAAATCGTGGTCACCCTTTGCTTGAACATCTAGTTGCTCAAGCCGATTTACACACGGTAAATCCTGCGTGGGGACTGGACGATCAGGAAAATCACGGAACCGGCATGGCGGGGCTGTCACTCTATGGCGATCTGACGGCCGCACTGGACTCTCAAGAGCAGGTGGAAATTTCGCATCGCCTAGAGTCAGTAAAACTGATTCCTGTCCACGGCGGAAATGATGGTGAATCGCGGCACCACGGATACCTTTTTGCCGAAGCCGTCAGTCGTCCCGAAATCGCAGCGCCGACTCGGCCCAGAGTATTTGCCTCGGCTGTCACGTCTGCAGATGGGCGAGACAGAGGTCGTCCGTCTGCTTGGTCCGCCACCGTGGATCGCTTGGCATCGGACTATGATGGCAATGGCGAGTTTCCTCGTTTGTTTGTGCTCGCGGCGGGCAACACAGTTAACCCGCAGGAATGGACCGCGTATCCGCAAAGCCTGTCTACCAGTGACATTCGAGATCCGAGTCAGTCATGGAATGCGCTGACGGTGGGAGCCTACACGCGCAAGGTGCACATTACGGAGCCAGATGCTGCGGGTTATCAACCCGTCGCGGCGGATGGTGGGTTGAGCCCATATACGACGACGTCGGCGACGTGGGAGTCGGCATGGCCTTTAAAGCCCGATGTGGTGTTTGAAGGGGGCAACGCCGGTCGTGACCAGCTGGGTGCAATAGGTATTCGTAGCCTTCATCTTCTGTCGACAAACAACGCGCCCGTCACGCGACTCCTGACCACAATGAACGCCACCAGTGCCGCATCTGCATTGGGTGCACAGTTGGCGGCGCAACTCATGGCGGCTTACCCGGATCTGCGGCCAGAAACAATACGCGCGCTCATTGTGCATTCAGCAGAGTGGACTGAAGCGATGCGGCAGGCCTACGCACCTGCGGCCTCTCCAACGAGGTCTGATTATGTTCGTTTGGTGCGCCACTGCGGGTGGGGTACGCCAAACCTGGAGCGCGCGTGCTGGAGTGCAGATAACTCGCTCACGCTTGTTATTGAAGATCAGGTTCATCCGTTCAAGAAGGACAAGAAGCGCGGGGTGGTGACGCGCGACATGAACCTCCACGCCATTCCTTGGCCAAGAGAGGCGCTGCTCGCACTTCAGGATGCAAGGGTTGAGCTGCGCGTAACGTTGTCGTACTTCATTGAGCCAAATCCATCAGCCCGTGGTGCGACTTCCAAGTTTCATTACCCTTCGCACAAGCTTCGCTTTGAAGTGCAGAGGCCGCTGGAAACGCGGGCTGACTTCGTTTCCCGCATCAATGCGGCAGCGGAACGCGAAGATGACCACGACCCCATCAACCCGAAGGACAAGGGCTGGCTGCTGGGCGATAAGCAACGTCACAAGGGCTCAATGCATCAAGACGTTTGGCGCGGCACCGCTGCCGAACTCGCCAATCGAGGGCACATTGGTATCTACCCGACCAATGGGTGGTGGCGTACTCGTCCCAAGCAAGAGCGGTTCGATCTGCCAGCACGTTACAGTTTGATTGTTTCCATTCGCACTGACAGGGCTGATGTGGATCTCTACACGCCCGTGGCGCAGCAGATTGCGAATCGAGTGCCGGTCGTTATTCAGTAGGACAGGCAAGGTATGGTCATGGCTGATAGCTCATCGGGGCTGCGCCAGCAGGTTTCGTTGGCGATCATTACGTGGAAGCGTATGCGGTGAAGAATGGGATTTGCGTAGCCCGTAGCAGAACTGCAGTGCCGATATAAGGCAGTCAGACAATTGCTTCAGGCAAAAAAAGAGAGGATCGGCCCGCTGGCCGACCCTCCTACCCTTAGGTGAAGGAGGTGCCCATCACCCTTGGGCTTGCGCGATGGGTGTGGATGTCCGTTGCCCCAGTCGCTGGCGCAGGCCCCCGGAGGGGATGACGGCCACGGCGGTGGGCATGGAGGTATCCGTGTCGGTTGGCGGGTAGAACTCCTCCAGGATTTCTGGGCCTTCTTCTTCGGTGAATTCGAAAGCAGCGTTGCTGAAGCCAGCCTGCGCGGCGGCGTCGAGCGCTTCTTGATCCAGCCCAGCGTCCCTACGCTTGGTGTCCAGATCCTTCGCCTCAGTGACGGCGGCCTCAAGCGTTATCCCTTCTCGTACCGCCAGGTCGACGTAGTAGATCGCGCCCCGATGGCTCTGTGTCGTGCTCTTGCCGCGTAGGCGTAATTCCAGCGGCAAGCAGGCCAGCAAGTTCCTCGACACCGCCTTGTAGTAGCTCAGTCGTGCAGCCAGCGTGCGGATCGAGTTGAACCCGGTGGTGCGGAAGATGAACGTGCCCAGTTCATCGTCATCTCCAATCCTGACGTTGAGTCGCCCGTAGGACTTGCACATGCCGCCCTTGGCTAACTCGCATGCATCTGGGGATGGGCAGGGCAGTGACTGAACGCTACCGGACGTGACGCGGCGACAGGTATCCCCGTTGCCCACGCAAATCGGTCGTCCCGTCTGCCGGTCGAACATGCTGTATTCCGCTCGCAGGTTGAGGTCGGGATCGTTGAAGAGCATCCGTACTGGGATGCTGCGCAGTTTCCCGTTGGGCGCGTTCTTGCGTAGCTCCTCGTCGTAGGGATGAGGAACCCATGCGCCGCCCACCTGAACCTGCGTGGTGATGGTGAACTGATCGTCCTTCTCGGGCAGCCGCTTGCCATTCTTCTCGACGACGCGGCCGATGCTGATTCGTCCGAGCACGGGCGGGGTGATGGCGAGGCCTTTAATCATGATGATTCTCCCTGTATTTTCTGATGAATTTCGTGGCCCGGATGTCGCGAAGTCGCTCGCGCTGTTGTCGAGCAATTTCTCTGGCCCTGTCGCGACACTCAAGGAGTGACGACAGCGGCGAGTAGAGCTGGGTTATCGCGTGACTGCCTGTCTGCATGTGTGTTTCTCCAATGCGCCATCACGCACCGCTTGCTTTCAGCGGTGCGCATGACTGAGGTTTCAGGGATTGATGACAAACCGGCGGCTGCCGGCTTTATTGCGCTTCCAGCTCACGGTGCCGGTGGCGAACCGCGCGTAGCTGGCTTCGCCCATGCGCTCCTGGAGTCGCTGCTTGAGCTGGGCTTCCAGCTCCTTGCGTGCCTCAATCTCGGCGCGGACCGATACCAGGTCGGCGAAGGATTCGGAGAACGTCCGGTCCTCGCTGAGGTCCAGCGTCCCGCCGCAGTCAAACGGGTAGAGCGCCTGCAGGGCTTTGCCTGCGGATTCGGAGCCGTCAGCAGGCGGCGGCGTGTCGGCGACGACGTACTGCCAGAAATGTCGCTCCAACTCGACCAGGCGGGCTATGACTTCCTCGTCCCGCGCGATCCGGTAGATCTCGATGCGCTGGCCATGCAGTAGCACGCAGACATCGACCACCTGCCGACCGGTGACGGCCATCTGGTGCTGAACCTGCACCTGCACGTATTCCGGCGGACCGTCTCGCCACAGGCGCGAGCCAAACTCACCTGCTGTCTTGCACTCCAGGATTTGTACATCCGGATTGCCGACAATCGAATAATCGATGTTGGCCAGCATCCAGGCCTTGTCCGGATCGGGGTGCTGCAGGATGGCGTTCGTTTTGCGCACCTTGAGGCCCGTGCGCTTGGTGTAGTGAACCGCGACGATTGGCTCAAGAATGTGCCCCCAGTACGTGGGGTGACTTTCGTCGTTGGGATCGATCTTCGGCAGGTGTTCTTCGCGACCCGTCTTGATCATCCAGAGCTCCAACGGCGACTGGTAGGGATTCAGGCCGACGGCTGTAGCCGCATCGCTGCTGCCGATGCCTTGCTTGCGCATGAGCAGCCACTGGTCACGGCTCATGCCCTTGGTGGACGCAAGGCGCAGCGCAGTGCGCTGCGAAAGTGCGATCCCGGTCTTCATGGGTTTCTCCAGGCAAAAGAAAACCCGGCGGGGCGTTGGCCCGACCGGGTTGGAAGTAGGTTGCCTACAGAGAGTTCTGAGGCAGGCAATGTTCGATTACGTCATGGCATGCGCCGATGGCGTGTGGCGATATTCGCTTGAATTGGCGTCAGTCGTTTTTGTTCTTCTGGCGCTCTGCCGTCTCGATCATCGCCTTCGGAAGATCTGTCACCGCAAAGATCCCCAGGTTCAAGACAGTTTTTCCGAGGAGCTTCAGGGTGGCACCCGTGGTTTCAGCAACCCCATAGGAGTTGCCTATGTCGTCGGCTGCTTCTGACAGGCTGAAGTACTTTGACTTTTCCTTTTCGCTTTCATTCTCTTCGCTCATGGGTCCTCCTTGAGGGCTTATCGCTGGCCTGGGGTTAGCCGACCTGTTCGACGTCGATGACTTTCTTGACAGTCGCGCCACGGGGAAGCCGCTCTTGGGCCTCCGAGACGGCTTCGGTTCTGTTGCTGGCTTGGACATGAATGTCTTCACGGCTTTCCCGGCCGCCTACTTCAATCCACAGTGCTACTCGGTATTGCGCCATTTTCAATTCTCCTTTTTCAGAGATTTCGTCTCTGTAATTATTGGTTCTTGCACAACGACTGCTGCCAAGCGATTCGCGTACCTGGTTACATGGCCGTATAGGTCCCTATGCAGATGAGGCATTGAGTGGTGGCGGGGCTGGCTGTGTGCCGCACCGTTCTTACTCGCGCTTATCCTTCATGAGAGATGCTCGGCCAAATAACCCCTATAGGGGTTACCGCGACTCTTATAAGGCGTGTAAAGCCGCATGGCAAGGCCGCAACACTTCCCCAAGCCCATCAGGGGCTTGGGAGGCTAGGGTGGACGTTGCGGAAGCGTTTGGTCGGGCGGTGAAAGCCCGTCGGGCGGAACAGGGGATTACCCAGGAAGCGTTGGCGGACAAGGGCGACATGGCCCGCTCGTTTGTCTCCGGCCTGGAGCGTGGCGAGAAGGCCCCCACCGTGCACACGGTCTGGAAGCTGGCAAAGGCGCTCGACTGCAAGCCGTCAGACCTGTGGCTGACGACCGAGCGCCTGATGGAGACGCCGCCGAAGAAGCGGCGTTGAGTCACCGCATCCGATGGCCGTCCTTGGCCTTCTCGCCCTGGCTGAAGAAGTCCGCCAGCAGCACATGGATCATCCGCCGTACGTGATCGAGCGTCGGCAGTTCGCCGTCGTTGAGAAGCACGTGATCGCCGAGCATCGTGCCGAACTCCGAGATCACTTCGTACTCGAACACGCCGGGAAATCCTTGAGGATCCCGCCAGCGCGGCTCCACCTGCCGCCAGACTTCCGGCAGGAACGAGCCGGCGTGCCAGACCAGCTCGATGCAGCCCTGATTCCAGGCATCGAGCACCCGTCGGGAACGGTCCGCCTCGCCGACCAGCAGCCCTTCAAACAGAAAGCCACCCCAGACGGCGGCGAGATCCGCCGGCAGCGGTGAGCCAGTTTTTGTGCTCTGCGACGACCGTTTCATGCGGCCACCGCCTGCGGCTCTCGGAGCCGCTGCCTGCCTTCTGAAAAGAAAGTCGCCGCCGGATTCACGCTGCCTAACAAAGAAAACCACCAGGGCGCTTCCAGCAGCGGCCGGTGTTGATCCGCTCGTCCATCGTTGTGGCTCAGGTGAACCTCGATGCAACGCTCACAGGCCAGCAACTCGCGCACCAGCCCCAGCTCCGTCACGCCTGTGCGGGACGCGACGATGTGGAGGTGCGAAAGATCCAGCGCGTAGTGGACGTTGGAGTTGAGCAGGCGCCGATACTCGGCCCAGGTGCTGAACAGCCAGATGTCACCCGGTGTGGGGTAATGCCCTTCGATGGCGACAGGGACCCCGAACAGGTGCTCCAGCTCACGGGCGTTGTTCAGCACGGTGTCGACCGTGGCCCGGTCACGGCGTCCGGCGTGCGCGGAATAGGCAGGGGCGGCAAGCACCTGCGAGACACGCGCCAGCGCGGCAAAGTAGTTCTGTTGTTGCGGCCAGTCGGCGATATCGGCCCAGCGATAAACCGGATCGACACGGACGTTGGCATGCAGTCGCCATTCGATCCGCGGCAGCAGCCGCTTCACTTCGCGGGCGATGTCCGCATCGAAAAGCCCAAGGTTTTGCGGGCAGATCTGTACACGATCGGTCGACAAGGTGCCCAGCAGCGGTTCACTCGGTGGGTGCGCGATCATGTCGGCAATGGCCAGCAGGTGCGAGGTGCGGCCATAGCTGCCGAGCGAGACGTGTACGGGGCGAGCCAGTGGGCTAGAGGGCGTATTCATAGCGCGTGCTCTCCGTGTAGTACGCGACGTGCTCCAGCGCGAACGTGTGGCCCGCGACATCGACGGTGAGCGAGCCGGCGCCGCCGTCGTCGTTGTACCAACCGCCGTGGTGCATGTCGGTCCAGTCGAGTGCGAAGTCACACAGTGCTTCCGCAAGGGTTTTGGTGACTTCCACCAGTTGCTTCGTCTTTCCGCCGTCGAGCTCGAAGTCGGGCCGGACTTCCAGTTGCGTGATCTGCACCTGACGTAGTTGCGGAATGAGCTCGGGCGGCTCGGCGGTGAAGTCGGGGTCATCGCCGGAATCGCCACCGCCGGTGTAGGTCACGAGGACGCGCGTGACGCCGAGTTGCTGCAGGGCGGTCAGCAGCAGGTCCCGGTTGCGTAGCTGTGCGGTTTCATGAAGTGTTATCGGAGCGGTTTCCATGGTGTTCTCCATCGGTCTGTCGTGGGACGACACGCCGGAAAAAGGGGTTGGCCAAAACACAAAAGCCCGGCGCGCAGCCGGGCTTTTGTCGTCGGTGAGTTGTGGAGGGTTCAGTGGATCATCGCCAACGCGTGATCCAGGGCTTTCTGCTTGAGATCCGCGCCGGTGCCGAACCACGCCGAGTCGAGCCGGTTGTCGGTGTTGCGTGCACGTCGCTCGTGATCGACATGCTGGGTGACGGCATTGAGCAGGCCGAAGGCGGTGCCCTTGGCTGACGCCAGGTCCGCACCCTTGCCCTGGCCATCGAACAACTCGAGGGAGCGGGTCATCAGGCGCTCGCTGGTCTGCAGCGCGCCCGGCTTCGACGCATCGGTGAACACGGACAGGAAGTAGTTCTGCGCTTCCCGCGGTTTCACCTTGCGCTCGCTGAGCGCCTTCAGCCGGTACATGAACTCGTCCCAAGCCGATACGCAGATACCCAGCTGCTTCTTCACCGCCTGCGGATCAAACGTGGTGGAGTGCGGCACCTTCACCGCGCCGGTCTTGCCGTCCAGGGCAATCGACAGCGTGTTGTTGCAGACCACCCGCACACTGGTGAACTGCGCCGTGGTGGCCAGCGTGCCGTCGCATGCCGTCGCGAGCAGCACATAGCCGTTGGTCACGTCATCGCCCTTTAGGGTCATCGACTGCCCGGTGCGAGCCAGTGCCCAGACTTTGCGTCCGCCCTTGAGTACGCCGGCTGTTTCCAGCTCGAAGCCGGAGATTTCCGTGAGATCGCGATAGAACTCCAGGATCTGCTTGGGCTGTACGACCTTGTAGCGGTTGCTGACGACGGAGAGGGGTGCCTTGTTGTCCGAGCGGAACAGGACCTTGTGATCCTCGAACGACTGGATGCCGCCGAGGTGGCCAGCCTTGCCGGTCATGAAGCAGACCGGCGATTCCCGGATGTCCCAGTCCATGCCGGCCTGCCTGGCCCAGACGGCGAGGGGTTGTTTCGGGGTAAGGCGATTGCCGAGGCCGTGCCAGGGTGTTTCCCCGACATAAGCCATCGATTCGACGAGATGAGCCATGGGTGTTCTCCAAAGGGCATAAAGACCCGCACCTGTCGGTGAGGTCGATTGGGTGAGTGAAAGGGGATGGCGTCGAGCGACGCCGACACGCTCAGAGCAGACCGCGTTCCGCGAAGCTGACCCAACCGGTTTGGGAAACCACGAAGTGGTCGAGCACGAGAACGTCGATCAGGGAAAGCGCATCCACGAGCCGGCGTGTGATCTGCCGATCTGCCAAAGAAGGCTCACAGGCGCCGGACGGATGGTTGTGCGCGAAGATCACTGCACCGGCGTTGTGTTCCAGCGCTTTCTGAACGACAACGCGCGGATACACGGACGCGCCGTCCAGTGTGCCGGTGAACAGGGTTTCGAACCGGATCAGATGGTGCTGGGTAGTCAGGAACAACACAGCAAAGTGTTCGTTCTTCTCTTGCGCAAGGGACAGCTGCAGAAAGCGGGCGGTCGCCACGGGATTTGACATGATCTCGGTGGCGCTCAAGTTTTCCTTGAGGATGTTGATGGCTACACGCACCAGGTCGTCGGGCAGGAAACTGCCCTGAACGCGATAGCGACCCCGTGCGTCCTTGATAAGCATCTGCTTGTGCATGGGTGGCTCCCGAAAAAGCGAAAGCCCGCGCAAGGCGGGCTTCTTTGTGAGGGGTAGGGGGTTAATCCTTGTTGATGCTGAATGCATGACCGCAAGCCAGGCACTGGTAGTTGTCGAGGATGTTCTGATCGACAAATTCACCCAGCGACGCACCCGCAGTACCGCCGGTGACGCCGCCCAGCAAACTGCCGAGCAGCGCGCCGGCCACGGTGCCGAGAGCGACACCAGCGGGTCCAGCAACTGCGCCAACTGCTGCGCCAGCCTGTGCGCCACGAACTGCAGCAACGGCTCCTCCGGCGGCGCCAGCGACGGTGCCAATCGTGGAGCCAACCCGGCGGCCTGTATCAACCGTGCCGATTTGTCCGGAACGGCATTTGGGGCATTGAAGGGACATGGATCTTCTCCTGATGAATGCCCGTGAAAGGGCGAAGAACGACGCCCTTGACCTCGTTTTAATGAAGCCAGGGGCAGCATCAGGAAGGTGTTATGTATCCGAGATTTTCTGGAATCCCGACCCGCGCGGGATATAAGGGCGTCAGGCGTCATAGGGGATAACAGCGTTGAAGGCCCCAGCATGTCTCGCGTATAACGGCGGCCATGCGACCTGCCTTCAGCCCTTGGACCCTGCTGCTGCTCTGCACCCTGTTGGCGGTGCAGTTGCTGCAGACGCCCTTGCACATGCATTTGTGCCTGGATGCCGGTCAGCAGGAATCGGCCATCCATCTCTCCGGCACTGACCATGCCGGGGAATCAGGTCACCACGTTGCCGGCGACCAAGAGATCGAGCTCAAAACCCAGGACGACACCCGTCCCGCAACCCCGTTCGACAACCCCCTGCCGGCCCTCCTGGCCGCGTTCGTCTTCCTGCTGCTCCTGCCGCAGTCCTCACAGACGATCCCATCCCCTGTAACCACCATCGCTCGGCCATCCCGCGCCTGGCGTCTTCTTCCCCCCGCGCACGCTCCGCCAGCCCACTCCTGAACGACGCCTGAATTCCGCGCCCTGAGCGGGCGCGTGCCGTCATTCCGGAGGAAGCATGTTCCGATCCCTTATTGGTCGGTGGCCCATGGCCATCGTCCTGTTCGTTTGTGTTGAGGCCCAGGCGGCAACGCCTGCTGGCCCACCCGTGGCAGCGGCCGAGCCGTTGCTGACCCTGAGCGACGCGATCCGCCGCGTCGAAGCCGCCAATCCGCGCCTCAAGGCCGGGGCAGCGACGGTGTCCGCCGCCGTTGCCGAGCGTGACCAGGCAGGCGTGTTGCCCAATCCCGAGTTGTCGCTGGAGCTGGAGAACGTCGCCGGCACCGGTGCCTACACGGGAGCCGACAGTGTCGAAACGACGCTGGCCATCAGCCAGACCTTGGCTGGTGGCGTACGTCGTGCCGGTGTCGCCGTGGCCGAGGCCAACCTGTTGCTGACGCAGGATGCGCAGGCGCTGGTGAAACTGGAACTGGCGGCGGAGACAGCGCGGCGCTTCATCGCCGTGGTCGCCGCGCAGGAAAAGTTCGCGCTGGCGAAGCGCGCGGAAGCGCTCGCGGAAAATACCCGCGATGACCTGGAGCGCCGTGCGGCAGCGGCGCGGGCGCCCATTGCCGAGCGCAACCGTGCCCGGATGGCGTTCCAGCGCGCGAAGCTCGACCGCAGCCGAGCCGAGCAGGACCTCACGCTGGCGCGGCGGCAACTGGCGAGCCTGTGGGGCAGCCGCGAGCCGGATTTCGCCAGCGCCGAAGGATCGCTGTTCAGCCTGCCGCCGACGCTGGATGACGCCGGGTTGCGTGCCGCCCTGGCGAACAGTCCGGCAAACGCGGCCCTGCGCAACAGTGAACGCCTGCGCGAGGCGGAAGTGGCCCACGCAAAAGCCGTGGGGCGTCCGCCGATCACCGCCAGCGTGGGCCTGCGCAATTTCGCGGACACCAGCGACAGCGCGCTGTTGTTCGGCGTGTCGCTGCCCATCCCGGTGTTCGACCGCAATCGGGGCAGCGTGGTTGCGGCTGAAGCACGTCTGGAAGCGCAACGCGCCGACAACGAACTGGCTCAACGTGATGCGGAACTGCGACTGATGGGCTTGCTGACCGGCCTGCAACAGGCGCGCGAGGAAGCGCGGACCCTGCACGACGACGCGCTGCCGCTGGCCCGCGAGGCGCTGGAACAGACGCGCTACGGCTACGAGCGCGGGCGTTTCTCCTGGCTGGAACTTGCTTCCGCACAACAAGAACTGATCGACACAGAAAACGCCGCCATCGATGCCGCCGCGACGTACCACACGTTGCTGGCCGACATCGAGGCACTGACCGGGCTGGCCGTCGCGCGCGCCGGGTCCAACGCAGGAGTACAACCATGAATCGCATGTTCATCGCCTTGATCCTGGTCGTCGCCGCAACTGGCTGCGGTTCACCGGACGCGGGCAAACCCAACACGGCCGAAGCGGGCCATGCCAAAAGTGACGCGCACGAGGAGGGCGAAGCCGGTCACGCCGAAGGCGAAGAAAGCCACGCGGCGGGTGAGGCAGGCCACGAGGAGGGCGGTCACGGTCACGACGAAGCCGCCGAAGGCGAACTCGACATCGACGCCGACCGCATCGCCCGCGCCGGCATCCAGACCGAAGCGGCCGGACCTGCCGAGATCCGCCAGACGCTGTCGCTCTACGGCACGGTCACCGCCGATCCGGCACGCACCCGCGACGTGACAGCGCGCTTTCCCGGTCTGGTGAAATCCGTGCGCGTGAACCTCGGTGATCGCGTTGCGGCCGGCGCCACGCTGGCCACCGTCGAAAGCAACGACAGCCTGCAGGTCTACCCGGTGACGGCGCCCCTGGCCGGCATCGTCACCGCGCGCAACACCAATCCGGGTGAAAACGCTGGCGATGCGCCGATGTTCACCATCACCGACCTGTCCAGCGTCACCGCCGAACTCAGCGCGTTCCCGGCAGACCGCGTGAAGCTGCGTCCCGGCCAGCCCGTGCGCATCGTCACCAGCGAAGGCGAACTGAACGCCGACGGCAAGATCGCGTTGATCGCGCCGGTTGGCAGCAGCGACAACCAGAGCGTGGCGGTGCGCGTACCGCTGGCCAACCGCGACGGTCGCTGGGCAACCGGCCTGTTCGTCACCGGCGAAGTGGCCATCGCCACGTCGAAATCGGCACTGACGATCCCGCAGTCGGCTCTCCAGGACATCGAAGGCAAACCCTCGGTGTTCGTGAAGAACGAGCACGGCTTCCGCACCCAGCCGGTAAAAACCGGTCGCGGCGACGGTATCCGCGTGGAATTGCTGGAAGGCCTCGCGGCCGGCGACGTGGTCGCCACCGACAACAGCTTTGCGCTCAAGGCGGAGCTGGGCAAGGGAGCGGCCGAACATGAGCACTGACCGCTTCCGCCTGCAAGGTACGGAGGTGTCGGCATGATCGACTTCCTCCTCAAGCAATCCATCGAGCGTCGCTGGCTCGTATTGATCTTTGTGGCGACGCTCGCCGCGCTCGGTGTCTGGAATTACCAGAAGCTGCCCATCGACGCCGTGCCGGACATCACCAACGTCCAGGTGCAGATCAACGTCGAGGCGGAAGGCTATTCGCCGCTCGAAGTCGAGCAGCGCATCACCTACGCGATTGAAACGGCGATGGCGGGCATCCCGGACCTTGCCTACACCCGCTCGCTATCCCGCTATGGACTTGCGCAAGTCACGGTGGTGTTCCATGACGGCGTCGATCTGTATTTCGCGCGGCAGCTGGTCGGTGAACGGTTGCGTGAAGCCAGCGGGCAATTGCCGGAAGGCATCGAGCCGATGATGGGTCCGATTGCCACGGGCCTCGGCGAAATTTTCCAGTACACGGTGGAAGCCGATCCCGAGGCGCGGCAGCCCAACGGCCAGCCCTGGGATGCGATGGCGCTGCGCGAGCTGCAGGACTGGGTGATCCGTCCGCAGTTGCGACAAGTGCCGGGTGTCACCGAGGTGAACAGCATCGGCGGCTACGACAAGCAGATCCACGTCACGCCCGCACCGGCGAAGTTGCTGGCCTATGGCGTGTCGCTGGAAGAACTGGCCGAAGCGCTGGAGCGCAACAACGCCAACCGGGGTGCCGGTTACATCGAGCGCAACGGTGAGCAGTACCTGGTGCGTGTCACCGGCCGGGTGACCGGCGATGCCGACATCGGCAACACCGTCGTCGGGTTGCGTGGTGGCATTCCGGTGCGTGTGCGCGATGTGGCGGATGTCGGTGTCGGTCGTGAACTGCGCACCGGCGCTGCGACCCGCGATGGCCATGAAACGGTGCTGGGCACGGCCGTGATGCTGATCGGCGAGAACAGCCGTACGGTCAGCGAGCGCGTGGCCGACAAACTCGCCGCGATCAACAAGACGCTGCCGCCGGGAGTGCGCGCCGAAACGGTTTACAACCGCACCACGCTGGTCGAACGCACCATCTGGACGGTGCAGAAGAACCTGATCGAAGGCGCGCTGCTGGTGGTGATCGTGTTGCTGGCGTTCATCGGCAACCTGCGCGCCACGCTGATCGCTGCCGCCGTGATCCCGCTGGCCATGCTGCTGACCATCACCGGCATGATCCAGAACCAGGTCAGCGCCAACCTGATGAGTCTCGGTGCGCTGGATTTCGGCCTGATCGTGGACGCGGCGGTGATCATTCTCGAAAACTGCATGCGGCGACTGGCCATCGCGCAGGAGCACCACAACCATTCACTCGATCCCTGGCAGCGCCTGCACGTCGTCTTCGAGGCGACGCGCGAAGTGGCGGTGCCGGGCATCGTCAGCGTGCTGGTGGTGATCCTCGTCAACCTGCCGATCCTGGCCCTCACCGGCGTGGAAGGGAAAATGTTCCAGCCGATGGCGTTGACGGTGATCATCGCCATGCTGGCCGCGTTGTTCCTGTCGGTGACCTTCGTGCCGGCGGCCGTGGCCGCGTTCATGACCCAGCCGGTAAAGGAACACGACAGCCGCTACTTCGATGCGCTGTCCGCCCGCTACGAAACCCTGCTGCGCAAGGTACTGGCGCGCTCCATGCCATGGTTTGCCGGCGCGGTGCTGCTGGTGATCGGCAGTCTGCTGCTGGCAACCCGATTGGGCGCGGAGTTCATTCCCAGTCTCGATGAAGGCGACGTGGCGGTGCAGGCGCTGCGCATTCCCGGCACCAGCCTCGCGCAATCGCTGGAAATGCAGAAGGCGCTGGAGAAGGAGTTGCTGAGCGTGCCGGAGGTGCAGACCGTCTTTGCCCGTGTCGGCACGGCGGAGGTGGCCACCGATCCCATGCCGCCGAGCATTGCCGACGGCTACGTGATCCTCAAACCGCACGAGGCATGGCCCGATCCGGACAAGCCCAAGGCGGAAGTCGTCGAGGCCATCGAGCATGCCGCCAATCGCACGGTGGGCAGCAACTTCGAGATGTCGCAGCCGATTCAGCTGCGCTTTAACGAGCTGATCTCCGGCGTGCGTTCGGATCTCGCGGTGAAACTCTACGGTGATGACCTGGATCAACTGCTGGCGCTCGGCAACGAAGTGGCCGAAGCGTTGCGCCAGGTGCCCGGCGCAGCGGACGTGAAGGTCGAGCAGGTCAGCGGCCTGCCGGTGCTCACGGTGATACCGGATCGCGCGAAGCTGGCGCGCTACGGGCTGAACATCGCCGACGTGCAGGACACCGTGGCCACCGCCATCGGGGGTCGTGAGGCCGGCACGGTGTCCGAAGGCGACCGTCGCTTCGCGCTGGTGGTGCGTTTGCCGGAGTCCCTGCGCAACGACCTGCGCACGCTGGGCCGCCTGCCCATCGCGTTGCCGGATGGCGATTACGTGCCACTCGCGGAAGTGGCGAAGCTGGAACTGGCTCCGGGTCCGAACCAGATCAACCGCGAGAACGGCAAGCGCCGCATCGCGGTGACCGCCAACGTGCGGGATCGTGATCTGGGTTCGTTCGTCACCGACGTGAAGTCCACGGTTGACGCGAAAATCCAGCTTCCGCCGGGCATCTGGATCGCCTACGGCGGCACCTTCGAACAATTGGAGTCGGCGGTTGGCCGGCTGCAGTTGCTGGTGCCGGTCACGCTACTGATGATCTTCGGTCTGCTGGTGATGACCTTCCGCTCCGGCATCGATGCGCTGCTGGTGTTCAGCGGCGTACCGCTGGCGCTGACCGGCGGCGTGTTCGCGCTTTGGTTGCGCGACATTCCGTTGTCGATCACGGCTGGCGTGGGCTTCATCACGCTCTCGGGCGTGGCGGTGCTGACGGGCGTGGTGATGGTCTCGGCAATTCGCGATCTGCGCGATCAAGGGCGCAATGTGGTTGATGCGGTCATCGAAGGCGCGCTGATGCGCTTGCGGCCGATCATCATGGTTGCGCTGGTCGCGGCACTCGGCTTCCTGCCGATGGCGCTCAACACCGGCACCGGCGCGGAAGTGCAGCGCCCGCTGGCGACCGTGGTGATCGGTGGCATCGTTTCTGCCACGCTGCTGAGCCTGCTGGTGTTGCCGGCGTTGTACCGCTGGGCGTACCGGAAGTCGGAGCAGGATTGAACGGAGGAGGGAGGACCCATGTTTGAGCTGAAGACTTTGGGGTTGTTTCTGATCACGGCGGTCGCGGAAATCGTGGGCTGCTACCTGCCCTGGCTTTGGCTCAAGCAAGGCAAGAGCGTCTGGCTCCTCGTGCCCGCCGCGTTGTGCCTAGCGTTGTTCGCCTGGCTGCTGTCACTGCACCCGACCGCTGCCGGCCGGGTGTATGCAGCCTACGGCGGCGTCTACATCTTCGTGGCGATCCTGTGGTTATGGTCCGTGGACGGTGTCCGCCCCACGACCTGGGATCTGGTGGGTTCAGCCGTCGCGCTGTGTGGCATGGCGATCATCATGTTTGCGCCACGCGGTGCATGACGTCGGTATCGCTGCTTGACCTGTGGGTTGCCCACAGGTCTCAGGCTTTGACAGGTCAGCTGAATGAACAAGGATCGGGAGGGAATGATGAATCCGGTACAGCAGCAAGCCTTCGATAGCGAAATGTCGCTGGCGCAGGTGTTGATTGCAGCGGGAAGCCTCGACGAAGGATTCGGTCACCTGGAGCGTGCGCATGTGCTGGGGCAGGCGCACGTGATTCCGCATGTGATTTCGCATTGGCACATGCTTCGTGTCGAGGTGAAGCGAGGTCGGCCCGTTGCGGTCATCGGTCAGGTTGTGCGGATAGTTTTCGGTGCGCTGGGCTCCGCGGTGGGGGTCGTGCCAACCGGAAACACTGGCGGCAGCGACATCAGCATGTTCGCTCGAATGCCAATCGATCCAACATTGCAGCGGTTGATCGACGGCAAGACCGACGCCAGCGCTCAAACTGAAAACGACTCAACACGGTGACCGCGGATCGTGCTCGTGGGTCAGTTCATTGAGGATGCCGCAGTCACGCGTGTGACGGGCAGGCCCGCAGCGTTCGCGCAGTGCCTGCAGGCTGCTTTTCAGGCGCTCCAGTTCCGCGATGTTCACGTCGATCCGCGCGATTTGCGTATCGACCAGGCGATTCACCGAGCCGCATTCCGCGTCCGGGCTGTCCTTCGCGCGAAGCAGGGCGCGTACTTCCTCCAACGTGATGCCCAGTGTTCGGCAGTTGCGGATGAAGGTGAGGCGCTCCACGGCGGCGTGGTCGTACAGACGGTAGTTGCCGCTCGTTCGGGCAGGGGACGGAAGAAGGCTCTCCCGCTCGTAATAACGGATTGTCTCGACAGGCACGTTCAGGCGGGCTGCGAGTTCGCCGATTTTCAAGGCGGAGGACATTGCGGCATCTCCAAAGGCTTGACCCTGAAGTTACTACAGGGTTGACAATGAGAGCCAGTCCCATTTGCCCACCCGGTTCCTGAGGTGTTCTCCGTGAAAATGCGTCGGTCTCTGTTGATCCTGCTGTTCCTGCTTCCCTCATGGGGTTGGTCAAGTGCGGGCGCCGATGTGCGCACGCTCTGGCGCCTTTTGGACTACATCGCCGTCGATTACAGCGGTGCCGTGCAGGGCGGGCAGGTGATCAGCGCTGACGAGTACGCGGAGATGAAGAGCTTCGCGGGCACCGTGGCCCAGGGGCTGCACAACCTGCCGGCAGGCGCTGCCAACGCCGGGTTGATCGATGAGTCGGCCGTGCTGCAGAAGGCCATCGACGACCGTGCGGAGCCTGTCCGTGTGGCGGCCATTGCGCGGGGGCTGGGCCAGCGTTTGCTGGATGCTTATCCGGTGCCCCTTGCGCCGCGTCAGGTGCCGGACATCATGCGGGGTCAGCAGCTTTATGCCGCGCAGTGCGCGTCCTGTCATGGCGCCACGGGTTCCGGAGACGGCCCCGTGGCTGCGTCGTTGAACCCGCCTCCCATCGCCTTCACCGATCTTGAACGTGCGAAAGAACGCAGCGTGTTCGCGCTGTACCAGGTCATCACGCAGGGCCTCGACGGTACGGCCATGCCGAGTTTCGCTTCGCTTCCCGACGAGGAACGCTGGGCCCTGGCCTTTGTCGCCGGCCGGTTTGCATTCATTGGGGAAAAGGCTGCCGAAGGACGGTCGCTTTGGAACGCGGACTCCGCGCTGCGCACCGCTGTGGGCATGGAAGAACTGACGACCTGGACGCCTGCGGCCGTGGAAGTGCAACTCGGTCCGGATCGCGGCGCCGCTGTCATGGCCTACCTGCGCAACTCGCCCGAAGCCGTTAAGGCGACAGGAAGTGACGCCATCGCCAAGGTGCGTGAACGACTTGATGCCAGTTTGAGTGCTTATCGCGCAGGCGACATGGAAGGCGCGTCACGGCTCGCCGTGTCGGCCTATCTGGATGGTTTCGAGCCGTTGGAAGCGACTCTGCGGGTGAAAGACGAGCCCCTGATGCGCGAAGTCGAAGCGGCGATGACCGCCTTGAGGAGCGACATCGACGCTCGGGCGGGGGCGGAAAACATTGCCCGGCAGATTGCGGCAATCAACGTGTTGTTGCAGCGCGTGGACAGCACCTTGAACGCGCGCCTTGCTGATGCGGGTTATGCGTTCGTGGGCGCCTTCACCATCCTGCTGCGGGAAGGGCTCGAAGCGCTGTTGATCGTCGTCGCGATCATCGCATTCCTGCGCAAGGCTGATCGTCCGCAGCAAACACGATATGTTCACGCCGGCACGGTTGCCGCACTGCTGGCAGGCATACTGACCTGGTGGGTTGCCGCGAACGTGATCGAGATCAGCGGTGCGGGTCGGGAGCTGACCGAAGGAATTGCGGCCTTGTTTGCCGCCGCGGTACTGGTCTTCGTCGGGATCTGGATGCACAACAAGAGTCAGGCCGGTGCCTGGCAACGCTACATCCAGGAGAAAGTGGGCGATGCGCTGGCGCGGCGGTCTGGCTGGTTCCTGTTTGTGCTTGCCTTCGTCGTCGTGTACCGCGAGGTCTTCGAGACCATCCTGTTCTATGTCGCGATGTGGAGCCAGGGCAGTGAACATGCCGTGGTGGCCGGCAGTCTTTTCGCCATCGTGGTGCTCGCGGGCATTGCCTGGGCCATGTTGCGCCTGGCCAGACGCTTGCCTGTCTCGCAGTTCTTCACCTTCAGTGCCGTATTGATGGCGATTCTCGCGGTCATCCTCACGGGCAAGGGCGTGGCTGCCCTGCAGGAGGCCAACTGGATTCCCATGCAGATGCTTGCGCTGCCGCGTCTGGAGTGGTTCGGTTTCTATCCGAGTTGGGAAGGCTTGGGCGCGCAATTGGCCTGCGTGTTGGTACTTGCCGGTGCTTTTGTCTGGAATCGGCGAGCCGCCACGGCAACTGCGCGAATTGTCGAAACGAAATGATCCCCAGAGTGATCACATGACATTCGATTGTGAGAAGTCCGGCGGCGGATACTGCAGTGCCGCTGCGCAGAATCCCGTGCTATCGGCGAACAGCTTTGCTGACCTGCGGTACATGGGGAGGGGGCCTCATCATGTCTGAACCGCACGCGCGCTATGTGCCGGCCCTTGGTTATTCCTGGTTGACCCGCTTGTACGATCCGGTAGTACGGCTCAGCACTCGCGAGCGCTTTTTCAAACAAGCCCTGCTACAACAGGCGCGGTTACGTTCCGGGATGGAGATACTGGATTTGGCGTGCGGGACGGGCACGCTGGCACTGATGGCCCTACAGCAGATGCCCGGCCTGTGCGTGCGTGGATTGGATGGCGACCCGGCCATTCTCGCCATCGCCCAGGCCAAGGCGGCTCAAGCCGGCGCGGCCATCCCTTTCGATCAGGGGCTTTCAACCGCGTTGCCCTATCCCGAAGCCAGTTTTGACCGGGTACTTTCCAGCCTTTTCTTTCATCACATTGGAAGAAAAGACAAACAACAGACCTTTGCGGAGATAGCTCGCGTCTTGAAGCCAGGCGGCGAGTTGCATGTGGCCGACTGGGGCAAGCCAACGGGACCATTCATGCGCGGGCTGTTCTATTCCATACAACTGCTTGATGGCTTTTCCAACACGCGGGATAACGTGACGGGACAGCTTCCTGAATTGATGGGTGCGGCCGCCCTGCAAAAAGTCACCGTGCACCGCGACATCAATACCGTGTACGGCACGCTGACGCTTTATTCCGCCAGGAAGCCAGAGTAATGGATTGCACCAGTTGCGGGTTCACGCGCACTTCGCGGCAATTACCGGTGATGACTGTATTTACTAGAATTCAGGAGCGTCCATCGTGAAGAATAGTTGTGAAGGCCAGTGCAACTGCGAATCCACGTCACCCGCTCCCGCAGCGCCGGTGGAAACCACTCTTACCTCAGGGGTATGGGTCAGCGTCTTCACCATTCCCAAGATGGACTGCCCCTCCGAGGAGCGCATGATTCGCATGTCTCTGGAGGGACATGACGGGATTCGCTCATTGGGTTTTGATCTTCCGAACCGGCAACTGCGGTTAGTGCATGAAGGCCCGGCCGAGTCCTTAACCGCACGGTTGACGTCACTGGGATTGGGAGCGGCATTGCACAGCACGGTGAAGGCGAGCCCGGAAGAATCCCCGGAGGCGCTGGGCGAGCAGGGTGAAGTAGCTACGCAAGAGGCGGGAACGCTTAAAGTCCTACTCGCGATAAATGGCGTCATGTTTCTGGTCGAACTGATAGCAAGTTGGTTTGCGCAATCCGCCGGCCTGCTGGCCGATTCCCTGGATATGTTCGCCGATGCCGCTGTATACGGTTTGGCGCTGTATGCCGTCGGACGTGCGGCCCATCTCAAACTGCGTGCCGCCCATACGGCGGGCTGGCTGCAAGTGGTATTGGCGCTAGGGGCATTGAGCGAAGTGGTTCGCCGATTCGTGTTTGGCTCTGAGCCAGAGTCAGGGCTCATGATGGGCATAGCGTTGCTGGCCCTGGTGGCCAATGTCACTTGTTTGCTCCTGATTTCCCGGCATCGGGAAAGCGGCGCCCACATGAAGGCCAGCTGGATTTTCTCCTCCAACGATGTGTTGGCCAATTTGGGCGTGATCGTTGCCGGTGCGCTCGTGGCCTGGACACATTCGTCGTACCCGGACCTGGTGATCGGTACGGTAATCGGTCTGGTGGTTTTGAATGGTGCCCGCCGTATCCTGGCACTCAAAGCCTGAGCTGGCTTCCAGATGAGCGCAACCTTGCAGAGAGAAATTAACGACGCTTTTGGTCGAGCAAGGCAAGCCCTCGATGGAAGGGCATCCGTCGATTTTTCTTTTCCTTAGACGGTATCGCGATGAAGTCCTCCCCGGAAATGTCGTCGTTCCCTGCTCCTTGTCGCTGGTGGACGTTATCACTGGTAGTTGCCGTTACCGATCAAGTGTCAAAGTACGCAATTGCGGAGTGGCTCCCGTTCGGTTCGGTCATGCCTCTCACCACATTTTTCAACTTGGTTCATTTCGGGAATACCGGTGCAGCGTTCAGTTTCCTGGCTGACGCAGGAGGTTGGCAACGTTACTTCTTCATCGCAGCCGCATTGATCGTCTCGATAGGGCTCGCGCTGCTCCTGCGTAAGCCCATACCCGAGAGCGAAGCACTTTCCTATAGCCTCATCCTGGGCGGCGCAGTAGGGAATCTGATTGACCGCGCGCTCCGAGGGCATGTGATCGACTATCTGGATCTTCATTGGGAGTCTTGGCATTGGCCAGCTTTTAACCTGGCGGATATGAGTATCGTTGGGGGCGTCACCCTGTTGCTCCTGAGCGGGTTGCTGAGCAAAAGCAAGAATGTAGGCAACTCCTGAGGCGGCACCTAGACCCGCTATGCTGACCAAGGCGGACATCGGTTTCGCGATGGGTGCCGCCGGCACGCACAAGGCCACGGAAGCCGCCGATATCGTGGTCATGAACGACGACCTTCAGCGCTTGCCGGAAACGATCCGGCTTTCGCGCGATACGCATGCCATCCTGTGGCAGAACATCGCGCTCGCGCTGAGGATTAGGGCAGTCTTTCTGCTGCTCGCGATCTTTGGTGACGCGACGATGTGGATGGCGGTGTTCGCCGATATGGGGCCAGTTTGTTGGTGGTGGCCAACGGCATGCGGCTGAGGCGTCGATGAGGGCACCGGCCAGGCATGGCCTGAACTGATCGTGGCGACACCGAAGGCGACGGCAAAAAGCGCGGCATATGCCGATAAATCCCACATCCGGGTCCAGAGCCTTGATGCCCGCGAAACGGGGCCGATATGCTGGCGATCCTATCCTCCCGGGGGAGACAGGAACAATTCGACCCCCGGCCCCGCAGACCCCGAGATTGGTGTATCGATGCCCATGACTGCCAAACCCGTTCTGTTGGCGATGGCTGTGTTGGCCTCGCTGTTTGCCGTTGATGCGTTTGCGCACGGCGTTGCGTCCGGAGACCAGGGTTTCATCCAGGAAAGTTCCGGGGTGATGTTGCTGCCATTCGTGTACCTCGGCGCGAAGCACATGATCACCGGCTACGACCACCTGCTGTTCCTGTTCGGTGTGATCTTCTTCCTGTACCGGCTGAAGGATGTCGCGCTCTACGTCACGCTGTTTGCGGTTGGTCACACGGTCACGCTGTTGACCGGCGTCCTGACGCAAATCAGCGTCAGTCCTTACCTGATAGACGCCATCATCGGCTTCTCGGTGGTTTACAAGGCGCTCGACAATCTGGGCGCGTTCCGTCGCTGGTTCGGTTTCCAGCCGGACACGCGCGCGGCGACGCTGCTGTTCGGTCTGATCCACGGCTTTGGCCTCGCTACCAAGATCCTGGACTTCGAACTCTCGCCGGACGGGCTGGTGCCGAACCTGATCGCCTTCAACGTGGGTGTCGAACTGGGCCAGTTGCTCGCACTCGCCGGCATCCTGATCGCGATGGGTTACTGGCGTCGCACCGACGGTTTTTCCCGCCATGCCTATGGCACCAATGTCGCCATGATGAGCGCCGGTTTCCTGTTGATGGGTTACCAGCTCACCGGTTTCTATCTCTCCTGACGGACTGCCTGCCATGTTCAATAGCCAGATGCCCTCCATCGATGACCTGCCGACTTCGCGTCAGTTGCTGCGTTCCACCGTTATCGCTCTTGCGGTGGCCTTGTTGCTGCTGGTCACCGTGGTCATGCCTGCGGAATATGCCGTCGATCCGACCGGCGTCGGTCGCTTGCTGGGCCTCACGCAGATGGGGGAAGTGAAACAAGCCATCGCACAGGAAAACGCAACGCCGGCGGATGTCCCGCCAGCAGGGCATGCTGCGGTGAATGTGATGACGCCGGTTGTTGGCGAGGGAAGAACGGTTGCTACGGTTGCTGCTGTCGCGCCGGGGGTACCACCGGAAGCCCCTGTCCGTCGTGATGAAATCTCGATCACCCTGAAGCCCGGTCAGGGTGCAGAGGTGAAGCTCGAGATGAAAAAGGATGCGCAGGTGCAATACCTGTGGACGGCCAACGGCGGACAGGTGAATTACGACACCCATGGCGATCCCTACGACGTGCCGCGCGATTTCTACCACGGTTACGGCAAAGGCAAGCAGACACCTCAGGACGAAGGTGTTCTCAAGGCCGCGTTCGATGGCCACCACGGGTGGTTCTGGCGCAATCGCGGCGAGCAGCCGGTGACGGTCACGCTCAAGGTTTCCGGTGACTACATCGCCATGAAGCGGATGATCTGACGATCTGCCATGGCCGCGATCGAGGCAGAGCCCCTGACTTCCGTGGCATCGATCCGCATGCGTTGTTTGCTCGCATAGGAGAAGTGCGCCTGAGGAGGGCTTGAGTCAGCGCTTCCCGACAGAGCAACCCGGGAGAACCGCGAGAAAAAGGTTCTGGGTTGGGGGAGACGTTCGCAAAGAGTAGCCGGCACGCCGAATCGTCCATCGGCATGCCGGCTGCCACGCGAGAGTGCTTGTGGATCAGTTCGCCGCGAGATACGCGTCGATAACTTCAAGGCTCGGGCCTTTGACGGTCATTCCCTCCGGGCCGGCGCCGATTTTCATCGTGCTGATCGTCGGTTCGCCGTGCTGGCGAAACATCTCCAGTTCCTTGGAGCCTTCCTTGAAAACCCAGAGACGTCCCTTTTCAACGGCAGTCACGTAGCCGGCTTTGTTGTACTGCGAGGATGCCGGGGCGGTCTCGCCGGCTACCGCTGCGGTGGAGGCCATCAGGGTCAGGACAATTGCGGAAATGAGCGCATGCATGGAAATTTCCTCGGTGGGGTTTTGGTTCAGTTAACCTAGCGACTTCTAATGAAGGAGCCGTGAATTTTTCGGGATGAATTCAGGATTCTTCGCTAGGTGGATCGTGACGAACACTCTTCAGCGACTTCAGCGCCGACCGGTTTTCTTTCCGCCAGCAAGCGGTCTGCCACGAACATCGCCAACGTCAGCCCCACCACTTGCGCGGCGATGAACCCGGCGACCGAGGCCGGCGAAATTCCGGCGAAGGTGTCAGTGAGTGATCGCGCAACGGTGACCGCCGGATTGGCGAACGATGTGGAGGCGGTGAACCAGTAGGCGGCGGTGATATAGGCAGCGACCAGGGCGGCGATGCGTTCCGGACGGGAGCGTTCCGCCAGCGCAATGGTCAACACGAGACCAAAGGTGGCCACGGTCTCGGCGATCCACTGGCCGTATCCGGTGCGCAGTTTTGTGCTGGTTTGCAGCACGGAGAGGTCGAACATCAGGTGCGCTAGCCAGACGCCCAGGATACCGCCGATGATTTGTGCCAGGACATATCCGCCTGCAGATGCGCGCGACAGATCACCACGCCACCAGGCGCGCAATGTCACCACCGGATTGAAGTGCGCGCCGGACAACGGGGCGAACAAACTGATCAGAACGTATAGCCCGCAACCCGTGGCAAGGCTGTTCGCCAGCAGCGCAACGGCGGTGTTCCCCTGCGCCAGTTGCTCGCCCATGATCCCTGAGCCGACCACGACGCTGAGCAGAAGCATCGTGCCCGACATTTCCGCGAGCAGGCGGCTCGACAGGTTCATGTTTGCTCCGAATGCGTCGCGCCAATGACGCGCATTTCATTCAGCAGGGACATACGGTCAAGGCGCTCCAGCGGCAGCGCCAGGAAGAGGTTGATGCGGGCGTTGATCTGCTGGAAAACCTTGTGGAAGGCTTCGCGCTTTTTCTCATCGCTGCCGGTGACGGCGGCGGGATCTTCGAAGCCCCAGTGTGCCGATGCCGGGTGTCCCGGCCAGATCGGGCAGGTTTCGCCGGCGGCCTTGTCGCAGACGGTGATGATGAAATCCATCGGCGGCGCATCCGGCGCGGAAAATTCTTCCCAGCTCTTGCTGCGCAAATCCGCGACCGGTGTGTTCAGCGCACGCACCATCTCAATCGCGAACGGATTGACGGTACCGGCCGGCTGGCTGCCGGCGCTGTAGGCGTGAAACCGGCCTTTGCCACGCGCGTTCATCAAGCATTCGGCCATGATGCTGCGTGCGGAGTTGCCGGTGCACAGGAAGAGGATGTTGTAGGTCTTGGTGGACATGCCGATGGCCTCGATGAAGCGGTCAGGTAGAAGCGCCCTGTCAGGGGCAGTCAGTGCAGGTGGCGGTCGTGGTCGCTGCGCAGGGCTGGCCTGCACAGCAGTTCTCGGTCAGATAGCGCAGCAAGCCGTCGATCTCGGCGTAGTTGGCGGTGTAGTAAACGAATCGCCCTTGCTGGCGCGCCGTGGTCAGGTTGGCGTGGGTCAGTTCCTTCAGGTGGAAGGACAGCGTGGCTCCGGCCAGGCCCAGGCGTTCGCCGATCTGGCCGACGGGCAGGCCCTCGGCGCCCGTGGCCACCAGCAGGCGAAAGATCGCCAGGCGGGTGTCCTGGGCCAAGGCGGAGAGGCGGATGACTGCGGCTTTAGATTCCATATTTCCAAAATAATAGAAATATAGATTTCAGGCAAGATCAGGGGTCGGTTCGACAGACCGGACATGAGTGGCCCAGTACACCTGCCAGATCCCGACCCAGCCCCTTGCCAGCCCGCTCCAGGCTCACACCTTCGGTCTGATTCGTCCTCTCAGTATTTCCTGATGTGAAGCCGCACCCCGGAGTGCGTCGCCGAACAGCCCCGCAACCTGTCGGCTGCTACCGTCATCGATAGTCAGCATTGCCCCGACTTTTCTCTGCGGGATGAAGAGGGGTGCCATCTCTTGCCTGAACGCTTTGCAGGTTAGATGCATGAAGCACGCAACGATGGGGAGTGATCCGGCGAACCACGAATACATGAACTCCTGCCTGCAGGCCTTGCATGGCCACCTGTTTGCATACCGTCATGCGTCGCCGCCCCGATACCGGAGGACAACCTGTTGGCGAGGACTGTTTTCGCCTGCCGATGAACCGCGCCGCCATATGCCGGATTTCCGCATACTTTCGGGTTTGGTAATGATGGCGGCGGTCAGTGGCTGCAGTGCCAAGCCACCCGAAAACATAGCTGCTGAGGTGGATTCTGCAGAGGTTTTAGCCTATCCGGAGATTGATCCTGCCCTGGGCGAACGTCTGTTCCCCGATGAAGCGGCGATTTCCGAGGAGATGGCGGTAGCCATCGAGAAATCCCTGCGACATCAATATGGCCCCGGCAGCGCACGTCGCGACGCACACCCAAAAGCCCATGGTTGTGTGAGGGCGGAATTCCAGGTGAAGGAAAAAATTCCGGACAACCTGGCCAAGGGCATTTTCGTTCCCGGGAAAACTTACCAAGCGTGGATCCGCTTCTCGAACGGATCCCGTGACCCCACCCGGGCGGACATCAAGAGGGATGCCCGTGGAATGGCCATCAAGGTTTTGAGCGTCCCGGGGAAAAAGCTCGTGGAGGATGAAGGCCAGGCGGGGACGCAGGACTTTATCCTGGTCAATCACCCGGTCTTCTTCGCCAACGACCCGAAGCGCTATCTGGCCTTGATCAAGCACCAGGGCAGCGACAGTTTTTTCAGGAAGTTGCTTGTGCCTTTTGATCTTGGCGTAAAGGGTTCTCTGATTGGCTTGAAGACGATCAGCAAGAATGTCGCCAACCCGCTGCAAACCCGCTACTGGTCGATGGTTCCCTACCAGTTTGGCGCGGATTCAGATCGCCAGGCGGTGAAGTATTCCGCGCGCTCCTGCGCTGCTGTCGCGGACAAGGTTCCGGATAATCCGGGCCATGATTTTCTGCGTGATGCGCTGCGCGGCACGCTGCAGAACGGCGATGCCTGCATGGAGTTCCTGGTGCAGCCAAGAACATCAGAGAGCATGGATGTCGAAGACGCCATGACAGAGTGGAAGGAGTCGGAAGCGCCCTTTTTTCCGGTGGCGACGCTACGCATTCCCCGGCAGGTTTTTGACACCCCGGCCCAGAACGAATTTTGCGAAGACCTGTCGTTTACGCCTTGGCATGCGTTACCTGAACACAAGCCACTCGGTGTGACGAATCGGTTGCGCAAGGGAATCTACGATCACATCAGTCGCGTGAGGCATGAAATGAACAGAGCCCCACGGCAAGAGCCCAGGTAAGTCGGGTTTTTAAGGGCCTCGGATTGTTGGACCTTGCGAGGTATCGGGCAACTCGCGATTGGCAACTGATGGAGACCGGCAACGTAGTCCCTGTTGCTCTCGTGTCTCACCGGGCTGAACTGAAGGCAAGAGGGTCATTATCAGGCGAGGCCGCTGCCACCCTTGACCTTGGTCTAGCCCAGAGGTTTTAGGATGCGTTTGGCTTACACCCATACCTCGTGCCGACAGGTCCCGCCCCGGGCGTTGGCAAGTCAGGGCACATCGGACATACTCGAACCGCCATGTTGATCCTCAAGAAACTCCTCGTGCTCCTGACCGTCTGGGCCTATGTGCTCCAGGCGTCGGCTGCCGTGTCTCTGGAGGACTGCCGTCACACGAACGGCGAGATGGACGCGAGTCGGGTGCAGGTAACCGCGGAAAGCCCGCCAGCTGCGCACCACGATCACGCCCCCATGATGCGTGGCATGGCGGAAGGTCATGAGCACCACATGGCCGGGATGGTGCACGGGGAGATGCCTCCGGATTCCGCCGTTGCTTCCGCTCACGCCGGAGCGCACGACGGTCATGCCGATGCCTCCACGTCGTCGTCCGATTGCTGTTCCTGCGACTGCCAGTGCGGCAGTCACGGTTGCTCCTCCCCGGCACCCGGCGTCGCCCTGTCCAGGGCGGGACTGGATGTCGATAACGTGTCGGGACAGATCCCGGCACAGCCTGTTGCCAGTCCGCTGCAGGCCCACACCTTCGGTCTGATCCGTCCCCCCAGTATTTCCTGATGTGAAGCCGCGTCAGCGGCTACGCACGGCCCTGCGCCTT
The DNA here is from genome assembly GCA_049324495.1 of Pseudomonadota bacterium. Taxonomy (GTDB): domain Bacteria; phylum Pseudomonadota; class Gammaproteobacteria; order Pseudomonadales; family JADFDG01; genus JADFDG01. The sequence goes on along the minus strand of JBMOOP010000146.1, from coordinate 13,708 downwards.
TGATACCGGCGCGGGCAATCCAGGTAATACCGGGAGATGTTCTGTGACTCCTTTCAAGTATTTCGCGGTCGCCGCCGTTTCAGCGGTGACCCTGTCCGGGTGCGCGTCCATCCCCCGGGATGACGGCAGGTCGGACGTGATCTCCCTGCTGGCGGATCGCGGCGTAACTGTGCCTGCGACGGAAGACGCTGCAGCCTTCACCAACCGTACGCTCGCTGCGCCGATCACCGCGCAGAGTGCGGCGCAGCTGGCCTTGCTCAACAACCCCGGGTTGCGGCAGGAATTCGCACGGCTCGGCTTCTCCGCCGCTGAGTTGTACGACGCCGGCCGGCTGGCCAACCCGGTGCTGTCGATGGCCCGGTTGTCTCCGGGCGACCCTGTCGCCACTCACTCGCAACTGTCGGTGGGAATCGCCGTCAACTTCACCGATTTGCTGATGTGGTCGTCGCGCAAGCGTTATTCCTCGGCGCAGTTCGAGGCGACCCGGCTTTCGGTGGGTAACGCGGCCCTGCAACTGGTGACCGATGTCGAGAAAGCCTGGTACGACCTCGTCGTTGCCGAGCAGAAAGCCCGGCTCTGGCAAACGATCGCCGCGTCTGCCTCCGTCTCGGCGGCACTGGCCCAGCGCTTCTTCGAGGCGGGCAACATCAGCCGCCGTGAGCTGGCGATGGAAAAAGCAGCTGCAGGTTCCGCGCAGGCCGAAGCGCAGCAGATGCGTGCGGAAGCAGACGCTGCGCGCAGTCGCCTGAACCAACTCATGGGCCTGCGTGCCGACCAAGGCCCTTGGCAAGCCGATCTGCAATTGCCGCTTCCGCGCGAAGAAACGCCCGAACTGAAAGCGCTGCTGGAGCAGGCAGCCAGGCAACGACTCGACATAGCCAGCGCCGAAAAACGTGCACAGGCCATCGCGCGTCGCTACCGGCTTGAGCGCCGCACACGCCTTGTCGGCGATGTCGAGTTGGGTTTCGAGCGCGAGCGCGAGTTCGACGGCACCGTGAACAAAGGGCCTTCGCTTGGCCTCGAACTGCCGTTGTTCAACTGGGGCGGGGGTCGAGTGCGTGCCGCCAGGGCGGAACTGGCGCAAGCCGAGGCTGAACTGGACGAGACGACATTGGCTGCCAGCAACGAGGTCCAGCGGGCGCTTTCCGCGCTGCAGAACGCTCGCGCGCGCATCGATCTGTACCGCGGCACGGTTATCCCGCAACGCGAAGAAGTCGTCGCCCGGATTCAGGAAGAACTCGGCTACATGCTCGTCGGCGTCTTCGAGGCCGTCACCGCCCGGCAGGACGAATACCGGGCATGGAGCGATTACCTCTCGGGATTGGGCGATTACTGGCGCGCTCATGCCGATCTGGTACAGGCCACCGGCGGAGCGTTCCCGGGGAGCGCTTCATCGACGGAGGCTGCGTTCGATCCGTCGATTTTTGTGTTGCCGGATACCTCGGCGAAGCCGGAGGACACGAACGATCACAGCATGCATCGCTCAGCCACTCCCGAAGAGGAGTCCGGGTCAGCCGAGCAACATGACATGCACCAACACCACCACTGATTCATACCCGACGCATCGGCGTCACTCACCCAGGAGCAACACCATGAAACTCGTAAATCGTACTTGTAACACCCTCGGCGCCGCGATTCTGGCGGTGATCACTCAATCGGCTTTGGCCCATGACCCGGCAGAGCACGCCAAGGAAGCGGCCGCCGCCAAGGCAGGCCCCGATTGCGCGGCGATGCAGAAGATGGACATGTCGAAAATGGACATGAAAGACCCGGTGATGCAGGCCATGCACCAGAAATGCATGAAGTCCATGCCGATGGATCATGAAGGGCACGATATGAAATCGATGTCGATGCCCATGGATGACGGCAAATCCGTCGATGGCAAAAAGCCGGCCGACGGCAAGAAAGCACCTTCCGCTCCGGTCAAGGTTGCTCCCGCCGAACACAACCACGGGAGTCACTGATGATCAGCCGACGCACCCTGTTGCAATACCTGGGCGTCGGAGGTGCCGGCTTGTTGGCCGGCACTGCCCGGGGGTCAGGTCATGTGATGGACCACAGCATGCACGACATGGCCGGGATGGATATGTCGGATATGGACATGTCGGCGCCGGAAGCGGCGCCGTCCACCGTGCCACCCGACATGGCACCGCCCGAGAACCTGCAACGCCACCCGCAGGGCTATCTTCCGGTGCGCACGCTCAACGGCTGGACGTTGCCCTACGTGCTGAATGCCGGCGTCAAGGAATTCCACTTGGTGGCGGAAGAAATCGAGCACGAGTTCGCGCCGGGTTCGCGTGCCAAATGCTGGGGGTACAACGGCACCACGCCCGGTCCCACCCTCGAAGCGGTGGAAGGCGACCGTGTGCGCATCTTCGTCACCAACCGCCTCGCTGAGCACACCAGCGTGCACTGGCACGGCATTGATCTGCCTTCGGGATTCGACGGTGTCAGCGGGATGAATCAGCCCCCCATCCAGCCTGGCGAAACCTTCGTCTACGAATTCACGCTACGCCAGCACGGCACGCACATGTACCACCCGCATGCCGACGAGATGACGCAGATGGCGTTCGGCATGATGGGCCTGTTCATCATCCATCCGAAGAAACCGGAAGAAGTGCGCGTGGATCGCGACTACGCCTTCCTGCTGCATAACTGGGCGCTGCACCCGGGCACCTACCGGCCTGATCCAACGGTGATGCAGGACTTCGATATCTGGACTTTCAACAGCAAGGCATTTCCTGCCATCGAGCACCTGGTCATGCGCACCGGCGAACGCATGCGCATCCGTATCGGCAACCTGTCGATGTGGAATCACCCGATCCACCTGCACAGCAATCCGTTCTGGGTGACCGGTTCCGACGGCGGTCGCTGGCCGCGCTCGCAATGGCGGCGGGAAGTCACCGAGATCGTCGGCGTCGGGCAGATGCGGGATATCGAATTCGTGGCCACCGAGCCGGGCGACTGGGCGCTGCATTGCCACATGAGCCACCACACGATGGGGCCGATGGGACACGGCATTCCCAACACGGTTGGCGTCGATCAGTCCGGCGTTGAAAAGGAAGTGCGCAAGTTCCTGCCGGGTTACATGGCGATGGGAAAAGCGGGCATGGCCGAGCACGCGGGTCATGTGGCCATGGGCATGCGCGGGCCGGAAAACACCCTGCCGATGATGACCGGCGAAGGCCAGTTCGGCCCCATCGAGATGGGCGGCATGTTCACGGTGCTCAAGGTCCGTAACGACCTGAAGGCAGGCGACTACCGCGATCCGGGCTGGTACAGCTATCCGAAGGACAGGATGGCCCGACGTGTCAGCAGCGATCCTGATTTCGGTACACCGCATCGGCAAATGCCTTATGGGGCGGCACCGGCCAGCCCGGCTGAGCCCGCGTCCGGGGCCATGGATCACTCCGGTCATGGCGGCTAGGAATAATCACAAAAGAAGAGGATCGGGTCATGAGCGCGTCCCGGAAATTGCTGGTCGGTTACCTGAAATTCCTTGTCGCCCTAGGTGTGCTTGCCGCTGTGGGTGGCACGGCTTTTCTCTACTCGGGGATTTACCACATAGGCGCTGACGACCATCACACGCCGCCGGTGTACTGGGCGCTCGAAACGCTGCGTGAGAGTTCAATCGCATTGCGGGCAAAGCATATCGAGGTGCCGCCGCTGGATGATCCGCAACAGCTGCTTTCCGGCGGCGCCGATTACAACGACATGTGTGCCGGCTGCCACCTGAAACCCGGGAAATCAAAATCCGATTTGAGCGTAGGGCTCTATCCGGAGCCGCCGAACCTGGCTGTGGCGGCACAGAAAACCGGGCGCGAGGCCCTGTCACCCGAGGAACGCGATCGCGCCGCGGCGCGCCATTTCTGGATCATCAAGCACGGCATCAAGGCGTCGGGCATGCCGGCCTGGGGCATTACCCATGACGATCAACGCATCTGGGCAATGGTGGCGTTCATACAGCGGCTGCCGACGTTGACGCCGGAGCAGTACCAGATCCTGACGGCGAGGGATCCGTAATAGCGCAGAGGGCGTATTTGCGGTGCCCCTTGGTGAAAAACGATTCTTGAAGTTTTCAGGAGAGTGCGATGGAAAACGAAACAGCGGCTGGAAAGAGTGAGGCCGCCGAGGAATTGAAAGACCCGGTATGCGGGATGACGGTAAAACCGGACACGCCGCACCGGATGGAAAGCGAAGGGAAGCTGCATCTGTTTTGCAATGCAAAATGCCTCGCCAGGTTTCGGGAGGATCCTTCCCGTTACACAGGTTCATCACCGCAGCCGCATGGCGGGCATGCGCATCCTGCGCCAGCCGGCACGATTTATACCTGCCCCATGCACCCCGAGATTCGCCAGGATCACCCGGGTGATTGTCCAAAGTGCGGCATGGCACTGGAACCGGAACTGCCGCAGCTGGATGAAGAAGAAAGTCCCGAGCTGCGCGATTTCCGCCATCGTTTCTGGTGGACGCTGCCGCTGACCATTGCCGTTGCCGTGCTGGCCATGTGGGGACATGACCTGGGGCTGTTCGACATGGCTACCCAGACCTGGGTGGAACTCTTGCTGTCGCTGCCCGTGGTGTTGTGGGCGGGCCTGCCGTTCTTCGTTCGCGGGTGGCAGTCGGTGATCAACCGCAGCCCGAACATGTGGACGCTGATTGCCCTGGGTACTGGCGCAGCGTTTCTGTACAGCCTGGTCGCCGCCGTCTTCCCGCAAGTGTTCCCGGATTCGTTCCGCTCGATGGGACGTGTCAGTGTTTATTTTGAGGCGGCGGTCGTCATCATTTCGTTGACACTGTTGGGACAACTGCTGGAACTCAAGGCACGTTCGCAAACGTCTGCAGCCATTCGTTCGCTGCTGGGCCTGGCACCGAAGACGGCAAGGCGCATCAACGGTGATGGATCAGAGGCGGATGTGGAAATCGCCTTCGTCCACGTGGGCGATCTGCTGCGCATCCGGCCCGGTGAGAAAGTGCCGGTGGACGGCGTGGTCGTGGAAGGCAGTAGCGCCATCGACGAGTCCATGCTGACCGGCGAGCCCTTGCCGGTTACCAAGCGGCCGGGCGACAAGGTCATCGGCGCGACGATCAACACCAGCGGCTCGCTGATCATGCGTTCGGAGCGCATCGGCTCGCAGACCGTGTTGTCGCAGATCGTGCAGATGGTGGCGCAGGCGCAGCGCTCACGGGCACCGATGCAGCGCATGGCGGACGTCGTCGCCGGTAGGTTCGTGCTGGGCGTGGTTGCCGTTGCATTTACGACACTGCTGGCCTGGGGACTTCTTTTCCCGGAGCAAGGCTGGGTGTACGGCATCCTCAATGCCGTTGCCGTGCTCATCATCGCCTGCCCCTGTGCCCTGGGGCTGGCGACACCCATGTCGATCATGGTGGCGACCGGTCGCGGCGCCACGGCCGGCGTGCTGTTCCGCGATGCATCGGCCATCGAGCACCTGCGACGCATCGATACGCTGATCGTGGACAAGACCGGGACGCTCACGGAAGGGAAGCCGGCCTTTGAACAGGTAGTTGCTGCCGCTCCGTTCGACGAAACGGAAGTGTTGCGGCTGGCCGCCAGTCTGGATCAGGGTAGCGAACACCCGCTGGCTGCGGCCATCGTGGCAGCAGCGCGAGTGCGTGGCCTAGATCTGTCGAAGCCGACCGACTTTGAATCGGCGTCAGGCATCGGCGTGCGCGGCGTGGTTGAAGGCCATGCCATCGCGCTGGGCAACACCGCCCTGATGCAGGAGGTGTCTGTTCCCGTGGATGCGTTGGCCACACGCGCGGAGGAATTTCGCAGTCGTGGCGCCAGCGTCATGCACCTGGCCGTGGACGGAAAACTGGCGGGAATCATCGCGGTGTCGGATCCGGTCAAGCAGACCACGCCGGAGGCGCTGGCGACGCTGCGCGCAAGCGGCATCAACGTGATCATGGCCACCGGCGACGGCGTGACGACCGCAAAATCGGTTGCCGCCCGCCTTGGCATCAACGAGTACTACGGCGAAGTGAAACCTGCGGACAAGCTGGCGCTGGTGGAGCGCCTGCAGGCGCAGGGAAAAATCGTGGCGATGGCCGGGGATGGCATCAACGATGCGCCGGCGCTGGCGAAAGCGAATGTCGGCGTGGCCATGGGGACCGGCACCGATGTCGCCATGAACTCGGCGCAGGTGACGCTGGTGAAAGGCGACCTGCGTGGCATCGCGGTGGCACGGGCCTTGTCGGAAGCGACGGTGAAGAACATGAAGCAGAACCTCATGTTCGCCCTGGTCTACAACGCGCTCGGCGTACCGATCGCGGCCGGTGTGCTGTATCCGCTCACCGGGTGGCTGTTGTCCCCGTTGATCGCGGCGCTGGCGATGAGCCTGAGTTCTGTTTCGGTGATCACCAACGCCTTGCGGTTGCGGGCGGTCGATCTGTCGCCGTCGCAGCGCTGATCGTGGCTACCAACAGGACAAGACCCGGAGGGGGTATGCACGCACTGGTTCGATGGGGCAGTTATCCACTGGTGATGGCGGCCGTCATTGCCGCACAGCTGGAGGTGTTGGCATCGGCGCTACCGTATTGGCCGTCGGCGCCCTTGATCGCTGCGCTGGGTATCCTCGCCGTCGCGCTGCTGGAGCGTGTTCAACCTTACGAGCCGCGCTGGAACGAAGACCACGGCGATACCGCAGTCGATATCGTGCACGCGATGACTAGCCTGACGCTGATCTTCCTCAGCGCAGAAATCGTGGGCCTGGCTCGCGAATTCATGCCGGCTGCAACGTTCTGGCCAATGGCATGGCCGCTGTGGGCACAGGTGCTGGGTGCAGGTCTGATCCTCGATTTCGGTCTCTGGTACATGCACTGGCTCAGTCACCGCAATCGTCTGCTATGGCGCTTGCATGCCCTGCATCACAGCGCGGAAAGGCTGTACTGGCTCAATGGCGAGCGGCGGCATCCACTGAGCGCGCTGGTGTTGGCAGGCCCTGGTATTGCGGTGCTGACGATCCTGGGTGCGCCCGCCGCCGTGATCGGATGCTGGTTCTCGATAGTGGCCGTGCACCTGGCCTTCCAGCACGCGAACCTCGATTACCAGGTGGGTCCGTTGCGTACGCTGCTTGGCGTTGCCGAAGTGCATCGCTGGCATCACAAGCGAGAGTACGAAGATGCGCAGGTGAACTTCGGCGAAGTGTTTGTGCTCTGGGATCAGGTGTTCGGCACTTACCGTCTGCCGGCAGCGGCTATCCGGGCTGGAGAAGTTGGCATGCGGGAGGCGATGCCGAAGACGTGGTGGCAGCAGATCCGGTGGCCTTTCACGAGCGGATGATCCGGGGCATGGTGAGCGGGCATCAGGGGGTCGGAGGTGGCCCGGGTCTGCCGGGCCGCCTATCATGGGCGAACCGACGCTCACCCTCCGGGTGCGGGTGTCGGCGAATCCACCCGTGGAAGCCCCTTTGCTGACATGACCATCACCCGCGTACTTGTCCTGCTCTTCGCGTGCCTGCTGCCCTGGCAGGCAGCGCAGGCCGACGTGTCCGCGGTCCAGGCAGAACAGATGGCTGCGGAAATGGCCGGTATGCCCTGTCATTCGGCCGGCGCCGATTGCTGCGATGACAACTGCCCGCAGATGTCGTTCTGCGTGACGGGAGTTGCCATGTGCGCGCCAACGGCCGTGAAGATCAGCGGCACGCCACAAGACGGAAGGCGTCTGCCGCTTTGGGTGCAAAGCCCGAAATCCGCGATTCCCGAACACCCCCTCCGACCTCCCATCCTCCTCGCCGTCTGATTCGCAACGGACCCGTCGTGCCCGCTGAATGCGGGCGCGACAGGGCGTGATTGCCTGTCGATGTCGAGGGATGTATGCCCATCCGTTTTCATGCGCGCCGCTGCCTGGCGGGCGTTTTTCTGTCGCTGATTCCGGCAGGCGCTTTCGCTGCGCAGCCACTGACTTTGTCTGCGCTGGAGGCGCGCCTCAGGGAGGCGCCGCCGCCGATGGTGGCTGCCGCGTCGGCACGTGCGCGGGCGCTGGAGGAAGACGCCGCGGTGTCGCGCACCTTGCCCCCGCCGCAACTGCTGCTCGGCGTGGAGGACATGCCGGTGGCCGGCAATTCGGCCTGGCAATTGCCGCCCGGCGGCGAAGGCATGGCGACGGTGGGCGTCATGCAGATGTTTCCATCGGGCGTGCGTCGCGAGTTGCGTAGTCGGCAAACGCTCTTGTTCGCGGATGCGGCGACGGCACAGCGCGATGCCGAGCTACGTGCATCCCTGCGCGAGCTGCGCCTGGCCTGGATCGACGGCTGGCTGGCGCAGCAGGGCCTCGCCCTGCACGAGCGCCTTGCCGTGGAACGCGAACGCCTTGGCGAAGCCCGGGACGCGGCTTATCGCGCCGGCAAGGTAACGCTGGCCGAACGCGAGCAATCGAAACTGGCGCTGGCGTTGTTGCACGACAGACGGCGTGAACTGCGCCAGCAAACAGGCGCCGCAAAGCAGCAACTGGCACGCTGGACCGGCGAGGCCCTGCCGGAAGACACGATGCTGGCAGCACCCGATCTCGCCCCGCCTCCCGAGGCAAGCGAGTTGCTCGCCGCACTGGACACACATCCTGACCTGATCGGTATTCGTCGTGAACAGGAAGCGCGGCAGACCGGCGCCGAACTGGCGCGCGCGGGCGCACGTCCCGATTGGCGACTGGAAGCCCGTTACGGTCTGCGCGGCGACATGCCGGATACCGCCAGCGTGATGTTGGGTGTGGATATGCCGCTGCTGTCGGCGAGCCGTCGCCGGCACGAGGTGGCGAGTGCGCTGCTGGCCGGCGAAGAAGGCGCGGCGCAGCGTGAAGACACGCAGCGCCGCCTGCACGCCGACATCCGCACCCTCAGTCAAAAGCACCAGGCACTTCTTGAGCGCCTGTCCGCGCTGGACGCCGATGTACTGCCGCTGGCCCTGCGTGCTTCCGACGCGGCGCTGGCCGGTTATCGCAGCGGGCGTGACGACTTCGCGACGGTGATTGAAGCGCGTCTGGCAGCGCTGGAAATCGAAGACATGCGCCTGGGCTTGCAGGCCGAACTGCAGCGCACCCGCGCCGAACTCCTTTACTTCGCGCCGGTTGCGGCGTCGGGAGAATGAACATGAACCGGAAAATTCTTGTCGTGGCGATCAGTCTTGCGTTGTTGGCAGGGGCCGGCTGGTATGTCCTGCAAGCGCAGCAAGGCGGTGCACCTGCGGAACTCCTGACCCCACCAACACCTGCAAAACCTGCTGCCACCGAGCCGAAAGTCCTCTACTGGTACGACCCGATGCGCCCGGAAGTGCATTTCGACAAACCGGGGCCGTCGCCGTTCATGGACATGGCGCTGGTGCCGAAATACGCGGAAGCCGGCGCATCTGCCGAAGCCGGTGAAAAACTGCCGGCGATCACTGTCGATGCCCGCATGGTCCAGTCGCTGGGCATGCGCACGGCACCTGTCGAAAAAGGTACGTTCTGGCAACGCATCGACACGACCGGCACGGTGGCTTTCGATGAAAGCCGGACGCAAGTGGTCGAGGCCCGCGCCAGCGGCTGGGTGCGGAAGCTGCAGGTGCGCAGCGTCGATGCGCCGGTGCGAGCCGGCGAAACCCTGCTGACGCTCTACTCGCCGGACCTGCTGGCGGCGCAGAACGAATTGCTGATCGCGCAACGCAGCGGCGACGAAACCCTGCTGGCCGCGACGCGCGAGCGGGTATCGTTGCTGGGCGTCTCGGCAGCCCAGATCCGCACGGTGCTGGCCAGCGGCAAGGCGGCTCCGGATGTCGTCATCGCCGCGCCCGCAACAGGCGTGCTGACCGAATTGAATGTGCGCGAAGGTTCGCAGGTGACGCCCGGCATGCCGGTGGCGCGCATCGCCGCGCTGGATCGCGTCTGGGTGCTGGTGGAGGTGCCGGAGGCGCAGGCCGGCTGGCTGCGTGGTGAACGCCCCGCGGAAGTGCAGGTGCCGGCGCTGCCGGACAAAACCTTCGAGGCCAACGTCGATTACCTGTATCCGCAGATTGACGCGGCGCGTCGCACGTTGCGCGCACGGCTGGTGATCGATAACCGGGATCTGTTGCTGCGGCCCGGCATGTCAGCGTCGGTCACGCTGTTTGGCGGACCGCGTCACGACGTGTTGCTGGTGCCGGACGAGGCCGTCGTCCGTTCCGGTCAACGCGACCTGGTGATCGTTGCCGAAGGCGGGGGACGTTTCCGTCCGGTGCCGGTGAAAGTCGGCGCGCAACGCCACGGGCAGACTGTGATCGACAGTGGATTGGAGGAGGGCACGCAAGTCGTCGTCTCCGGTCAGTTCCTGCTGGAGTCGGAAGCCAACCTGCAGGGTGCACTGCAGCGGCTGGCGCCGGCCGAATCCGACTCGATGCAGGGTCACGGAGACACGCCATGATCAGCCGCCTGATCGCCTGGTCGGTGCACAACCGGCTGCTGGTGTTGCTGGTCACGGTCCTGGTCACGCTTGCCGGGATCCAGGCTGCGCGCACGCTGCCGCTGGACGCGATTCCCGATCTGTCCGACGTACAGGTCATCGTGCGCACGACGTTTCCCGGACAGGCGCCGCAGGTGGTCGAGGATCAGGTCACCTACCCGATGACCACCACGCTGCTGTCGGTGCCGCGCGCGAAAACCGTGCGCGGCTATTCCTTCTTCGGCGACTCCTTCGTCTACGTGCTGTTCGAGGACGGTACCGATCCCTACTGGGCGCGGTCACGCGTGCTCGAATACCTGTCGCAGGTTCAGGGCCGCTTGCCACCGGGCGCGAAATCCTCGTTGGGGCCGGATGCCACCGGCGTCGGCTGGATCTACGAATACGCGCTGGTGGATCGCAGCGGGAAGCACGACATCGCGCAACTGCGCGCGCTGCAGGACTGGTTCCTGCGTTACGAGCTGAAAACCGTGCCGGACGTGGCCGAGGTCGCGACGCTCGGTGGCTACAACACCCAATACCAGGTCCAGTTGGATCCGGATCGCCTGCGCGCTTTCGGCATCACGCTGGACACGGTGCTGGAGGCGGTGCGCGCCGCCAACGGCGAAACCGGCGGCGCCGTGCTGGAACTGGCCGAAGCCGAGTACATGGTGCGTGCGCGCGGCTATCTCGCCGAACTCGACGATTTCCGCGCCATCCCCCTGCGTGCGGCCGATGCGGCCGGGCGACCGGTGTTGCTCGGCGATGTGGCCACGATCCAGAAAGGCCCGGAGATCCGTCGTGGCATTGCCGAGCTGAACGGCGAAGGCGAGGTGGTGGGTGGTGTGATCGTGCTGCGCAACGGTCGCAACGCCATGGCGACCATTGCCGCCGTGAAGGAAAAGCTGGTCACGCTCAAGGCCGGCTTGCCGCCAGGCGTGGAGATCGTCACCACCTACGACCGATCCGCGTTGATCGAACGAGCCGTCAACAACCTGCACGAGAAGCTCGTCGAGGAATTCCTGGTGGTGGCACTGGTCTGCGCCGTCTTCCTGTTCCATCTGCGTTCGTCGCTGGTCGCGGTCATCACCCTGCCGGTGGGAATCCTGGTCGCCTTCCTGGTGATGCGCGGCCAGGGCATAAACGCCGACATCATGTCGCTGGGCGGCATCGCCATTGCCATCGGTGCCATGGTCGATGCGGCCGTGGTGATGATCGAGAACGCGCACAAGAAGCTGGAGGCGTGGCGCCAGGCCAATGGCGGCGGTAACCCCGATGATCGCCAGCACACGCAGTTGATGGTGGCGGCGGCCAGCGAGGTCGGCCCCGCGCTGTTCTTCAGCCTGCTGGTGATCACCTTGTCGTTCCTGCCGGTGTTCGCGCTGGAAGCGCAGGAAGGCCGACTGTTCTCGCCGCTGGCCTATACCAAGACCTACGCCATGGCGGCGGCGGCCGGCCTGTCCGTCACGCTGATCCCGGTGCTGATGGTGTATTTCGTGCGCGGCCGGATACGCGGCGAGCAGGAGAATCCGCTCAACCGCTGGCTGATCGCGGTTTACCGGCCGGTGATACAGGCAGTGCTGGCACGCCCGCAACTGACGCTCGTGATTGCGTTGCTGTTGTTGCTGGCGACGCTTGTGCCTGTATTGAAGCTCGGCAGCGAATTCATGCCGCCGCTGGATGAAGGCGATCTGCTGTACATGCCGACGGCCCTGCCGGGACTTTCGGCCGCCAAGGCGGCGGAGATCACCCAGCAGGTGGATCGCACGCTGAAAGCGTTTCCGGAAGTCGAAACCGTGTTCGGCAAGATGGGTCGCGCCGAAACCGCCACCGATCCGGCGCCGCTGGAAATGATGGAAACCACGGTGCACCTGAAGCCGCCCAGCGAATGGCGGCCGGGCATGACCCGCGACAAGCTCATCGCGGAGATGGACGCCGCGCTGAAGATTCCGGGCATGGGCAATGTCTGGGTGCAGCCCATCCGCAACCGCATCGACATGCTGGCGACTGGCATCAAGTCACCGGTAGGCATCAAGGTGGCCGGGCCTGACCTGAAAGAAATCGACCGTATCGCGGCGCAGATCGAAGGCGTGGTGCGCGAGGTGCCCGGTACGTCGTCGGCATTTGCCGAGCGGGCGGTCGGCGGGCGCTACATCGAGATCGTGCCGGATCGCCTGGCGGCGGCGCGTTACGGCTTGTCCATCGAGGAAATCCAGCGGCTGGTATCGTTCGCCATTGGCGGTGAAAACATCGGCGAAACCGTGGAAGGCCTTGCGCGCTTCCCGATCAACGTCCGCTACCAGCGCGACTGGCGTGACTCGGTGGAAGACCTGCGCACGCTGCCGTTCATGGCCCGCAACGGCGCCACGCTGACGCTGGGGCAGATCGCGACGGTCACGCTGACCGAAGGGCCGGCCGCCATCCGCAGCGAGAACGCGCGCCCCAACGGCTGGATCTACGTCGATATCCGCGACCGCGATCTCGGCTCATGGGTCGGCGAAGCGCAGAAGGCGGTGTCCGGCGAGGTGATCTTGCCTGCCGGCTATTCGGTGGGCTGGTCAGGCCAATACGAATACCTGGAACGCGCCCGTGCGACGCTCTGGAAAGTCATTCCGCTCACGCTGGCGGTGATCCTGTTGCTGCTCTACCTCGCCTTCCGAAGCCTCACGTCCGCGCTGCTCATCATGTGCACGCTGCCGTTCGCCCTGATCGGCGGCTTCTGGCTGGTGTGGCTGCTGGGACACTCGCTGTCGGTGGCCTCGGCCATCGGCTTTATCGCCCTAGCTGGTGTCGCCGCCGAGTTTGGTGTGGTGATGCTGCTGTATCTCAATCTGAGCGTGCAGCAGCGCGAAGAACGGGGTGCGCTGGGTTCGCCGGCCGACCTGCGGGCAGCGGTCATTGAGGGGGCGGTGCTGCGGGTACGGCCGAAGGCGATGACGGTGGCGGTGATTGTGGCCGGTCTCTTGCCACTGTTCTTCGGCACGGGCGCCGGGTCTGAGGTCATGCAGCGAATCGCCGCGCCCATGATTGGGGGGATGATCACGGCGCCGCTCCTGTCGATGGTGGTGATACCGGTGCTGTATTACCTACTGAATCGGGAGAGGTTTGCCGGCGCCTAGAGCCGCGACCGGCAGCGTGTTCCCGGCCGGTTGGGCGTAGCGTCTGGTTGCGTGTGCCTGGCGGGCTGGGTCTGCAGGTGTGTGGCGCGACAGGAGAGCCTTGTGGCTGAGCCAGATGCGCGCTGCGTATAGGTGGCCGGGCGAAATGGTGCCCTAGCAAAAAAGAAACGGGCACCAAACGGGCAC
>JBMOOP010000145.1:0-5507 GCA_049324495.1 Pseudomonadota bacterium | reverse complement strand
GCTTACGCGGATCGGGGGTTTGGTGTAGGAGCTTGACGATGACCTACTCTCACATGGGGAAACCCCACACTACCATCGGCGATGCATCGTTTCACTTCTGAGTTCGGAATGGGATCAGGTGGTTCCAACGCTCTATGGTCGTCAAGCAATTCGGTTGCTGCCTCGGGGTTTAGCCGCTGCAGCGAATTGGGTATGTGATCGAATCGGTATTGCGTGTTCGTGCAGATTTTCGGTCTGTTTGTCGACTTACCGTCTAACAGCCAAATTGTTTGGGTGTTATATGGTCAAGCCTCACGGGCAATTAGTATTGGTTAGCTCAACGCCTCACAGCGCTTACACACCCAACCTATCAACGTCGTAGTCTTCGACGGCCCTTTAGGGAGCTCAAGGCTCCAGTGAGATCTCATCTTGAGGCAAGTTTCCCGCTTAGATGCTTTCAGCGGTTATCTCTTCCGAACGTAGCTACCCGGCAATGCCACTGGCGTGACAACCGGAACACCAGAGGTTCGTCCACTCCGGTCCTCTCGTACTAGGAGCAGCCCCTCTCAAATCTCAAACGTCCACGGCAGATAGGGACCGAACTGTCTCACGACGTTCTAAACCCAGCTCGCGTACCACTTTAAATGGCGAACAGCCATACCCTTGGGACCGGCTTCAGCCCCAGGATGTGATGAGCCGACATCGAGGTGCCAAACACCGCCGTCGATATGAACTCTTGGGCGGTATCAGCCTGTTATCCCCGGAGTACCTTTTATCCGTTGAGCGATGGCCCTTCCATACAGAACCACCGGATCACTAAGACCTACTTTCGTACCTGCTCGACGTGTCTGTCTCGCAGTCAAGCGCGCTTTTGCCTTTATACTCTGCGACCGATTTCCGACCGGTCTGAGCGCACCTTCGTACTCCTCCGTTACTCTTTAGGAGGAGACCGCCCCAGTCAAACTACCCACCATACACTGTCCTCGATCCGGATAACGGACCAGAGTTAGAACCTCAAGGTTGCCAGGGTGGTATTTCAAGGATGGCTCCACGCGAACTGGCGTCCACGCTTCAAAGCCTCCCACCTATCCTACACAAGCAAGCTCAAAGTCCAGTGCAAAGCTATAGTAAAGGTTCACGGGGTCTTTCCGTCTAGCCGCGGATACACTGCATCTTCACAGCGATTTCAATTTCACTGAGTCTCGGGTGGAGACAGCGCCGCCATCGTTACGCCATTCGTGCAGGTCGGAACTTACCCGACAAGGAATTTCGCTACCTTAGGACCGTTATAGTTACGGCCGCCGTTTACCGGGGCTTCGATCAAGAGCTTCGCTTGCGCTAACCCCATCAATTAACCTTCCGGCACCGGGCAGGCGTCACACCCTATACGTCCACTTTCGTGTTTGCAGAGTGCTGTGTTTTTAATAAACAGTCGCAGCGGCCTGGTATCTTCGACCGGCATGGGCTTACGTAGTAAATACTTCACCCTCACCGGCGCACCTTCTCCCGAAGTTACGGTGCCATTTTGCCTAGTTCCTTCACCCGAGTTCTCTCAAGCGCCTTGGTATTCTCTACCCAACCACCTGTGTCGGTTTGGGGTACGGTTCCTAGTTACCTGAAGCTTAGAGGCTTTTCCTGGAAGCATGGCATCAACCACTTCGCTTTCTAAAAGAAAGCTCGTCATCAGCTCTCGGCATTAAGATCCCGGATTTACCTAAGATCTCTGCCTACCACCTTAAACAAGGACAACCAACGCCTTGCTGGCCTAGCCTTCTCCGTCCCCCCATCGCAGTAACTAGAAGTACGGGAATATTAACCCGTTTCCCATCGACTACGCTCTTCAGCCTCGCCTTAGGGACCGACTCACCCTGCGTCGATTAACGTTGCGCAGGAACCCTTGGTCTTTCGGCGTGCGAGTTTTTCACTCGCATTGTCGTTACTCATGTCAGCATTCGCACTTCTGATACCTCCAGCGAGCTTCTCAACTCACCTTCACAGGCTTACAGAACGCTCCTCTACCGCTCAACTTGCGTTGAACCCGTAGCTTCGGTGCATGGTTTGAGCCCCGTTACATCTTCCGCGCAGGCCGACTCGACTAGTGAGCTATTACGCTTTCTTTAAAGGATGGCTGCTTCTAAGCCAACCTCCTAGCTGTCTAAGCCTTCCCACATCGTTTCCCACTTAACCATGACTTTGGGACCTTAGCTGACGGTCTGGGTTGTTTCCCTTTTCACGACGGACGTTAGCACCCGCCGTGTGTCTCCCGTGCTGACACTTGCTGGTATTCGGAGTTTGCATCGGTTTGGTAAGTCGGGATGACCCCCTAGCCGAAACAGTGCTCTACCCCCAGCAGTGATACACGAGGCGCTACCTAAATAGCTTTCGAGGAGAACCAGCTATCTCCGAGCTTGATTAGCCTTTCACTCCGATCCACAGGTCATCCGCTAACTTTTCAACGGTAGTCGGTTCGGTCCTCCAGTCAGTGTTACCTAACCTTCAACCTGCCCATGGATAGATCGCCCGGTTTCGGGTCTATTCCCAGCGACTAGACGCCCTATTAAGACTCGCTTTCGCTACGCCTCCCCTATTCGGTTAAGCTCGCCACTGAAAATAAGTCGCTGACCCATTATACAAAAGGTACGCAGTCACCTAACAAAGTAGGCTCCCACTGCTTGTACGCATACGGTTTCAGGTTCTATTTCACTCCCCTCTCCGGGGTTCTTTTCGCCTTTCCCTCACGGTACTGGTTCACTATCGGTCAGTCAGTAGTATTTAGCCTTGGAGGATGGTCCCCCCATGTTCAGACAAAGTTTCTCGTGCTCCGTCCTACTCGATTTCACTTCTAAGATCCTTTCGCGTACAGGGCTATCACCCACTATGGCCGCACTTTCCAGAGCGTTCCGCTAAAATCAAAGAAGCTTAAGGGCTAGTCCCCGTTCGCTCGCCACTACTAAGGGAATCTCGGTTGATTTCTTTTCCTCAGGGTACTTAGATGTTTCAGTTCCCCTGGTTCGCCTCACACACCTATGTATTCAGTGTGTGATAACCATCTTATGATGGCTGGGTTCCCCCATTCAGACATCTCCGGATCAAAGTCTGTTTGCCGACTCCCCGAAGCTTTTCGCAGGCTACCACGTCTTTCATCGCCTCTGACTGCCAAGGCATCCACCGTATGCGCTTCTTCACTTGACCATATAACCCCAAGCAATCTGGTTACTGTCTATAACGTGAAGACGACATTCGCCGAAAATTTGCATAGAGAACACGCAAATTTTACCTTGACGCGACATGCTGCCAGTGAAAGCAACACATCGGTCTACTTCTATCACATACCCAAATTTTTAAAGAACAGTTCCGGCGCAAAGTCCAGAAATCAATGTTCAACCCAGGCGATCAATCTCATCCTGGTAAACACTCATTTCTGAGCTTTCGGCGACTAGAGTTAATGGTGGAGCCAAGCGGGATCGAACCGCTGACCTCCTGCGTGCAAAGCAGGCGCTCTCCCAGCTGAGCTATGGCCCCTTCGATTGGTGGGTCTGGGCAGATTCGAACTGCCGACCTCACCCTTATCAGGGGTGCGCTCTAACCAACTGAGCTACAGACCCAATCGTTACTCTCGGGTCTAAACCCAATCGCCTTTCGCAAGTGAATCAAGCAATTCGTGTGGGAGCTTATGACGAAGCCGGTGTCTTCGATTAAGGAGGTGATCCAGCCGCAGGTTCCCCTACGGCTACCTTGTTACGACTTCACCCCAGTCATGAATCACTCCGTGGTAACCGTCCCCCCGAAGGTTAGACTAGCTACTTCTGGAGCAACCCACTCCCATGGTGTGACGGGCGGTGTGTACAAGGCCCGGGAACGTATTCACCGTGACATTCTGATTCACGATTACTAGCGATTCCGACTTCACGCAGTCGAGTTGCAGACTGCGATCCGGACTACGATCGGTTTTATGGGATTAGCTCCACCTCGCGGCTTGGCAACCCTTTGTACCGACCATTGTAGCACGTGTGTAGCCCAGGCCGTAAGGGCCATGATGACTTGACGTCATCCCCACCTTCCTCCGGTTTGTCACCGGCAGTCTCCTTAGAGTGCCCACCTTAACGTGCTGGTAACTAAGGACAAGGGTTGCGCTCGTTACGGGACTTAACCCAACATCTCACGACACGAGCTGACGACAGCCATGCAGCACCTGTGTCAGAGTTCCCGAAGGCACCAATCCATCTCTGGAAAGTTCTCTGCATGTCAAGGCCTGGTAAGGTTCTTCGCGTTGCTTCGAATTAAACCACATGCTCCACCGCTTGTGCGGGCCCCCGTCAATTCATTTGAGTTTTAACCTTGCGGCCGTACTCCCCAGGCGGTCGACTTAATGCGTTAGCTGCGCCACTAAGATCTCAAGGATCCCAACGGCTAGTCGACATCGTTTACGGCGTGGACTACCAGGGTATCTAATCCTGTTTGCTCCCCACGCTTTCGCACCTCAGTGTCAGTATTAGCCCAGGTGGTCGCCTTCGCCACTGGTGTTCCTTCCTATATCTACGCATTTCACCGCTACACAGGAAATTCCACCACCCTCTGCCATACTCTAGCTCGCCAGTTTTGGATGCAGTTCCCAGGTTGAGCCCGGGGCTTTCACATCCAACTTAACGAACCACCTACGCGCGCTTTACGCCCAGTAATTCCGATTAACGCTTGCACCCTTCGTATTACCGCGGCTGCTGGCACGAAGTTAGCCGGTGCTTATTCTGTTGGTAACGTCAAAACAGCAAGGTATTAACTTACTGCCCTTCCTCCCAACTTAAAGTGCTTTACAATCCGAAGACCTTCTTCACACACGCGGCATGGCTGGATCAGGCTTTCGCCCATTGTCCAATATTCCCCACTGCTGCCTCCCGTAGGAGTCTGGACCGTGTCTCAGTTCCAGTGTGACTGATCATCCTCTCAGACCAGTTACGGATCGTCGCCTTGGTGAGCCTTTACCTCACCAACTAGCTAATCCGACCTAGGCTCATCTGATAGCGTGAGGTCCGAAGATCCCCCACTTTCTCCCGTAGGACGTATGCGGTATTAGCGTTCCTTTCGAAACGTTGTCCCCCACTACCAGGCAGATTCCTAGGCATTACTCACCCGTCCGCCGCTGAATCATGGAGCAAGCTCCACTCATCCGCTCGACTTGCATGTGTTAGGCCTGCCGCCAGCGTTCAATCTGAGCCATGATCAAACTCTTCAGTTCAATACTGCTTGGGTTTTGAGAAAACCCTAAACTTGGCTCAGCAATCGCAAATCTCTTTACTAGAAAGAGTAACTCTCGAATAAACGAGTGTTGCTTTGTGATGCTGATAATCTTGCGACTACCAGTCTTACATTCACAAGCACCCACACGAATTGCTTGATTCAGTTGTTAAAGAGCGTTTCGATCAAGCCTTTCGTCTCAACCGAGGCCGCGCATTCTACAGCAGCCTTTCTTACTGTCAAGCTGTTTTTCGAAAATCTCTTTTCTACTCAACCGCTTGCCGCCTCGATCAATC
>JBMOOP010000144.1:0-52689 GCA_049324495.1 Pseudomonadota bacterium | reverse complement strand
CATTGGTGGCCTGAATGATTGAACCGTTGTTGTAGATCGCGGTATCCGCAAACAGGGTGATATCGCCCCAGTGCGACAAAATGGAGGCTTCGTATGCATCATTGCCATTGATGAGATTTGCGCTGTTCGCAACGTAAATGTCATAGATGGTTTCGATGATTCCGGTGTTGACCAAATCCCCCGACACATCAATCAGCAAATTGTTGCCGGCAAGCAGACGCGCATCCTGGGCAACGCTCAGCGTATTGCCGCTGATGACAACATTACCAAGGCCACCGGTGGTGGTTGCAGCGAGGGCAATGTCATTGGCGGCGGTAAGCCGCAAACTGCCAGGCACTGCCAGATCCCAGCCATCAACGACGATATCGTTGTCGCTTTGCAGGTGCAGCTCACCACCGGCCGACAGCATCGCCATCGGCAGCGTGCGGATTTCCGGCAACCACAAATGCAACACGTCAGCGGCAATCAGTTTTGAGGTGGCGTCATAGCCCAGCGCTCTGACGTGCACACTCAGATCGTCGAGACTTTCCAGACGGCCGCCGACGGTGAGCAACGTGTCGGCCTCAACGCCAAGTGCGCTACCGGCAAACAAAACTCCCGCGCTGTTGTTCAGCACGCTGACATTGCTGATCGCCAGGTTGCCGGTCGACTGGATCAGGCCGCTGCTGTTGTCGAGCGTGCCATATCCCAGGTTCAGGGTGACGCTGCCGTAGCCCAACAGATTGCCATCGGCATCGACGGCGCCACTCAGAATCTGGCCACCCGCATTGTTCAGACTGCCGCTGTCGATGCTGATCGCATCGAAGGCCTGAATTCTGCCGCCGCTACTATTGTCCAGCGCGCCAGAACCAAGATTCAGATTGATGGTGCCGCCGCTGAATATGCCGCCGCTGATATCGGCCACACCAAAGGCAGAATTGTTTACACCAAAAGCAGCGTTTATGGTGAGATCGCCAACCGCCAGAATTCGGCCATTGCTGCCGTTGTTGAGCGCGCCGCTGCCCAGGTCCAGGTTGATTGCGCCATCACTCTGCAAGTCGCCGTCGGCATTGGTCAGGCCGATGCCGCTGATCGTCAGACCGGCATTGCCATGCAACAGGCCTTCGCGATTGTCGAGGCTCGGGTTGAGCGTATCTGTGCCATGCAGGTCCAGCGTAACGGTGCCGCTGCCGGCGAGGATACCCTGGAAGTTGTTGAGCGTTTCCGCGCCAAAATCAAGAGATTCCCCTTCGTGAACAAAAGCTCCGTCGGTATTGTCGAACGAACCAGCGACAATTACATCAGAATGCCTGGCCGTAACCTCAATACGGCCGCCCCTGTTGTCAAGGCTGCCTGCTCGTAGATAAAACTTCCGGGAACGAGAAAATCTTGGTGCATGCGTGTTTTCATTGTGACCAAAAAGGCCACCTTCATTACTGAATTCTCCCGATAAATCAATATAGGCATGCCCGTTAATGACGATTACCTTCCCGGCGTCATTGTTGAACATGACGCCGTTCATGAAAAAACCATTTCCGGCCTGAAATGAACCCGCATGGTTATCAAAAATATCGGTGTGACTGACAGTAGCAGTACCTACAACGTCGATAACACCTGCGCGGTTGTTGAGTGTGCCTCCCAGCAAGTTCACATCAAACGTACTGCCGCTATACATTGACCCGTCAGAATTGTTGAGGCCTGCTCCAACAACAAAAATACCGCGATTTGCCTGCAACGAACCCCAACTGTTCTCTATTGCATTTCCATGAAAATCACTGCTCTGCTGTAGCGAGAAAATATCTTTTGCGATAAAAACGCCGTAGCGGTTATCCAGGGCGTCCGCATTAAGCGTTACCGTACCATTTTCCTCGTGCAGAAAAGTACCGGAACGGTTGTCGAAAATGCCCGCCAATGTGATATTGGCAGCACCTTCCTGCATGCCGATATAGCCGCCGTCGTTGTGCAGGGTATCGGCACCAATCTTCAACTCGCCGCTGCCACCGCGCAGAAAAACGCCGGCGCTGTTGTCAAAATTGCCGGCCAACAGGATATTGGTCTCGCCATCGGAAATCTCGATGCGGCCACCGCTGTTTTGCAGCATGCCGGCATCCAGAGAAAATCCGTTGCCGATGCTCAGGTAGCCGCCGGAATTATCGACAATGCCGGCATTGATCAAGTGGATGCCGCCGATGGTTTTAATCAGCCCGCCACGAATGTCTGCCGTTCCGTCACTTAGAAAGCCAAACAGTGCAAGACCATTGTTCAAGTCACTGCCAAACAAATTCATGGCAATGGAACCGTTACTGAGCAATTTACCGCCGGCATTGTTCACGCCGTATCCGGCGACAGAAATGCCGGCATTGCCTTGCATAAATCCGAAGCTGTTTTCGAGAACCGTATCAAAAACACCCGAATTCTGTTGCAGAGAGAAATGGCCGGCGCTCATCAGCACGCCAAAATCGTTGCGCAGCGCATCAGCAGACAGGCTGAAGGAATCGCTGGCGCCATGAACAAAAAACCCGTCGCTGTTATCAAAATCATCGGCCAGCGTGATGTTCACCGCGCCGGCAGCAACTTCAATGGCGCCGGCGCTGTTCGTCGCACTGTCGGCATGCAACGTAAAGCCGTTGCCGGCCAATACTGTTCCCTGCGTATTGTCGAAGGCGCCAACATGATCGAAGCTGAGGCCGCCCAGGATTTGGATCAGGCCGGCGCCGTTGATTACATCACCGCCGCGCAAATCCACGGCCATCGGGCCATTGCTGAGCACTTGCCCGCCGGCATTGTTCAAGCCGGCAGCGGTGATGGTCAGTGCATTGCCGCCCTGCAGCAAACCCGCACTGTTGTTGAGCGCCGCGCCAGACAAGCTGTCGCTGCCAAGCTGCACCACAACTGCGCCGGCACCAACTAACTGACCACCACTGTTGTTCAGCGCGCCGGCGTTCAGGATGAGCGTATCGCCGCCGGATGCAAGGGATCCGTTGCTGTTGTCGAAATCACCGGCAAGATCAATGCGTAGCTCACCCAGCGAGAGCTCAATCTGGCCGGCGTTGTTCTGGATCGAATCAGCAAAGATGCTGAGCGCATTGCCGGCGTTAACTGTTCCGCCGTTGTTTTGCAGCGCACTGACGTGCGCCAACGTGATGCTTCCGGCAGTGGCAATCAAGCCGTTATTGTTGTTCAGCTCGCCATTGACAGGGACACTGTTCGCAATCACGCCGCCGGACAAATCAATTTCGATCGCACCATTGCTGCGCAATTGCCCGGCCACATTGTTCAGCGCTGCCGTGTTGATCAGCAGCGCCGTATTGCCCTGCAGCAGACCATCGCTGTTGTTGAGCACGCCATTCAGGCCGTCATTGCCACTGAGCGGCATGGGGCTCAACTGCACAGCGAGCGTGCCCGCACTGGCCAACGCCCCACCGCTGTTATTGAGAGCGCCAGCGGCGAGCGTCAACCCACCATCACCTGTGCCACCCTGACGCAACAGGCCTGCGCTGTTGTCGAATAAGCCGTCGAACATCAGGCTTGCATTACCTGGCGCAAGATCTATCTGCCCGGCGTTGTTGTACAACGCCTCGGCACTGAGTACGAGAGTGTCGCCGCCGTAAATCAACACGCCGTTGCTGTTGTCGAAAATACCCGCCAGGGTGATATCCAGATCGCCCCGCACGATCTCGATCGTTCCGCCGTCGTTGCCAAAGCTCCCGCCATTCAGGATAAATTCATCGCCGACCAACACATTGCCAGCACTGTTTTCAAAGGCGCCGACACTTTCGATGCGCAGATTGGCAATGGTTTTAACAAGGCCGGAAACGCCAGCCAGATCGCCATCGGCAAACGCGCCATTGACAAAAGTGCCACCCGCCAGATTCATCACGATCTCGCCATTGCTGAGCAATTGCCCGCCGACATTGCTGACACGAAGCGGGCTCACATCTGCCGCCGTGATCGTCAGTGCTGCGGTGCCTTGCAGCACACCGCTGTTGTCGAGATAGCTCGCTACATCCAGCAGCAACGCCCCATCGCGTACGCTGATCTCGCCCGCATTGAGCAAGCCGTCAGCGCTGAGCGTCAAACCTTGCGCGGCGGCCAAATGCCCGCTGTTCTCGATAACATCGCCATTGATCGTCAACCAACCGGCAGTGCCGACGCTGCCTTCGTATTGCTGCTGACCGGCATTGATGGTCAGATCGCCGTACACGCCGATGGCGCTGCCGGAAGCAGCGCGCAAACTGCCGGCAAACAACCCGGTGGCGGCACTGCTGGTCAGTTGGCCCTGGTGCGTCAGCGCCAGCTCTTGCGTGGCGTGCAGGTCGGCGATGCCACCGACGCTGACGTTATCCATCAACCACAGGTAACCGCTGGCATTCACCAATAGATCCGTCGGCGTACTGACACGCGCCAACCGCACATTGCCGTCATTGGTGATTTCCAGATCGCCGGTTTGCGCCGCAACCGGACCCGCCAGGCGCATACCAACGCCGGCTTCAGTGCCCACCAAACGAATGGTGTTGGCATACATGCCGCCCAGGGCGCTGCTGTCGAGGCCGTAACTGGACAGCGCTGCCGCCGTGCCCAGCGGCGTGATGGCGCCGGTCTGCGCGCCGGCGTCCACGTCAATGTGATTGGCGCCGGTTACCACATCCAGCTCCTGCGCATACAACGCCGCATTGATGCGCAGTACGCGACCGTACAATGCCAGCCGTTCGAGATTGCTGGCGTTCAGGCCTGTGCCTTCGATACGCAGAAAACCGTTTGCCACCGTAAACCCTGCGAGCGCGTCATCACCGCCAAAAAACGGCGTGCCGGTGCTCAAGGTGGCCTGCGGTGTGTTGATAAACCCGCAACCACGGCAGGTAATCCCGCTCGGATTGGCGACCACAACTTCCGCTTGTGGCCCGGCGACTTCCAGATAGCCGTTGAGCAAACTTGGCCGGGTACCCGTCACCTCATTGAGAATCAGCCGCGCCGGATCTGTACTCAGATTGGTATTGCCGGCGATATAGCCGCCCAACTGCGTGTTCACCGGCCCGGCGCTGTTGTTCAGCAGCAAGCCGTTGGGGCCGACGTTGAAATGCTCATAACGATTATGCGAAACACCTGCGGCGCTCGGCGCCGCAATATTCACCAGCGGCACGCCATTGGGCGCCTGATCAATGGTGACGCCGGCAGTGCCCGGCACCGGCTTTACAACTGCCTCACCCGCCCAGGCAGGGTTATAAAATGGCTGGATGAGTTGCAGGACAGTTAACAAAAAGACCAGGTTTTTCCGCAACAAGGAAGCATGAAAAAACGCTGGCGCGTGGCGGCAACCCCGATAATGACTGGCCCTGTTACCACTCGACTGCATGACTCTCACCCATCAAGGATTCGCACGCCGGATAAACAACTCGAAAAACGGTGCCCGGTCATCACCACTGCGCACTGAGGCCGGCACTGATTTGCCAGTCCTCCAGCGCATTGATGGAGCTGAATTTTTCCAATGGAAAGGCCACGCCTGCATTCATCACCGCCTGCTGCCAGGGTGTGGTGATGCCGGCATGAAGGGCCGCCACATGTTCTGCATCGTTGGTGTTCCCACCCGCATGGCGAGGGGCCATCGCCCAGGCAAAACCGACCATCGGCCACAACGACGTAAAACCCGCACCCTGCACCTGACGCGGGAACGCCGCCTCCAGCTGCACCGCAATACCCGTCGCGGCATTCAGTGTTTGTGGTGAAAACCCGGGGACTTGGCCGGTAAGCGTGAACTGTTCGCCGGGCGCCAGACGTGCCTCGCTCCACTGGCCATTTATGCTGCCGGAAAAATTCACCTGCGTGAGGTGATATTGCAGGCGCGTGCTGCCCAACAGGCGCGCGTAATGCCGATCAATGGACGAAGGTTTCGCCCAACTGCGACCCGAACCGCTCTCAACATCAACGGAGGCATCACACACCCAGGGCGCCGCCACCCGGGAAAAATCCGCACGCAAGCCCAGCGCGCTGACCCGCGTGGTCGACACACCGATCGCGGTGTCGTCGATCGCATTGTCACTCAACCGTTGTTTGCCGTGCAGAGCCAGGCTCAAGCGCTGCCGCACATCCCGATAAAGCAAGCGCGCCAGTTCGCCGCGCCAGGAACGGCTTGCACCAGTGGCGCTGAAGGTGGTGACACCACTGACAATTGAATTGTCGTAATCAAAACGATCTGCGCCGATGCCAAAACGCCACCAACCAAAAGGCAGGTCGTAATCGACACTGCCGCCGTAGGCGCCATCTACTTGTTGGTCTTCCAGATTGGCATTGGCGCCGAGCGTCAGGCGATCGGACAGTTTCAACGGGCTGTCCAGCGTCGCACTGGCGCGCAGCGTGTGGGTACGCTTGCTGGCATTGAGTGCTTCGCCCTGCCAGGACAACCCCGCCTGCCAGGGCGCCGTGCGCGCCACGTTGAGCGCAACGATGGAGCCGCCGGGCTTTTCACCTGGCAGCAACTCCATGCTGGCCCGCTGCGAGGCCAGCCGATTGAGGTTGTCTACCGTCTGTTCGAGCGCGCGCAAGTTCAGCAGATCGCCGGTGCGCAATACACTGGCCATGGCCAATTCCCCGCGCCCCAGTGACGGCGCCCGCACCGCCTCGATGCGGCCTGGCCATACCTCGAAATGCAACGTGCCGGAAACCAGATTCTGCTCCGGCACCACCACCCGCGTGGTAACGAGGCCCTCGGCCAACGCCTGTGCGCCCAGCGCCTGCTGCAGGGCGGTCAGATCGGCGGCGCGCAGGCAACGGCCACGATATGGCGCAACGATTGCCTGTACGCGGCGCGCGGACAGGATATTGACAGGCTGGATTTGAATATCGCGGATCGGGAAACAGGGGCCGGCAGGCGTTTCCGATACGGTTGTTTCCGGCGTGGGCACTTCGGGTACGGCAGGCACTGCCGGCGCGTGCAGATCTTCCCAACGCCTTTCGCGCAGTTCCTGCTCTCGGCGGTCGATGTCCTGCTTGAGCAGGCGCTCGGCGTCCGTGGCCGCTTGTAGCGGCGACCCGGGCAGCACCAGCAGCCCGATGATTAACCAACTCCTTTTGGTCATGACGATACGGCTGGGCCTGGCGACAAAAAGAAGAAAAACGGCTGGCATCCTATGCGGCGACTATTTTTTGCGCAAGCGGCAATATCCTACAAAATCACAAACCGACCCGTAATGGTCAGCCGGCCCTCGATTTTCTCATTAGCGGAATCTGACGAAATCATTCGGCACAACAACATCAACCGCGCGGAAAACGCGATCCGGGAAATTGGGGTGCAGTGCCATGGCGTTTAACCCGCTGTCATACGTCCACTTCAGCCAGATTGCCTTTCCTTTCCAGCCAGTCCTTGCGATCGCCAGCGCGCTTTTTCGACAGCAGCATGTCCATCAACGCATCGGTTTCAGCGTCGCCGCCGCCGGTCACGGTGAGGCGCACGAGCCGCCGCGTATCCGGGCACATGGTGGTTTCACGCAACTGCAACGGATTCATTTCGCCCAGGCCCTTGAAGCGCATCACACTCGGCTTCGCCCGCTTTTTCTCGGCAGCAATGCGATCGAGAATGCCCTTCTTCTCGTCCTCATCGAGCGCATAGTAAACCTCCTGGCCGACATCGATACGAAACAGCGGCGGCATGGCGATGAATACATGACCGGCTTCGACCAAAGCGCGAAAATGCTTGAGGAACAGCGCGCACAACAGCGTGGCGATGTGGTGGCCGTCGGAATCGGCATCCGCGAGTATGCAGATTTTGCCGTAACGCAGGCCCGACAATTCCGCTGAACCCGGCTCAAGGCCAATCGCTACTGCAATGTCGTGCACTTCCTGTGAACCCAGCACTTCGTTGCCATCCACTTCCCATGTGTTCAGGATCTTGCCGCGCAGTGGCATGATGGCCTGGAAATCCCGCTCGCGCGCCTGTTTCGCCGAACCACCGGCGGAGTCGCCCTCGACCAGGAACAGCTCGGTGCGCGCGATGTCCTGGCTCACACAATCGGCGAGCTTACCCGGCAGCGCCGGACCCTGGGTGATTTTCTTGCGCTCGACTTTTTTTGTTGCACGCAATCGTGCGCCGGCATTGTTGATCGCCATTTCGGCGATTTTTTCGGCATCATCCGTGTGCTGGTTAAGCCACAGAGAAAAACTGTCCTTCACCACGCCAGAAACGAAAGCGGCGGCCTGGCGCGACGACAGGCGTTCTTTTATCTGCCCGGCGAACTGCGGATCCTGCATTTTCAGGCTCAGCACGTGCGCACAACGATCCCAGACATCTTCCGGTGCGAGCTTCACGCCCCGCGGCAACAGGTTGCGGAACTCGCAAAATTCACGCACCGCCTCCAACAGGCCGGTGCGCAAACCATTGGTGTGCGTGCCGCCCTGCGGGGTCGGGATCAGGTTGACGTAGCTCTCGCCAATCACCTCGCCGCCTTCTGGCAGCCAGACCACCGCCCAGTCTACTGCTTCAGTGGCCGCCGCAAACGCGCCGACAAAAGGCTCCAACGGCAACAGCGCTTCGCCGCGCGTCGTTTCCATCAGGTAATCGCGCAGACCGTCTTCGTAGTGCCATTGGTCTGCTTCGTTGGTGGCGATGTTCTTCAGGGTAACGTGAAGGCCGGGGCACAACACGGCTTTTGCTTTCAGCACGTGCTTTAGTTTCGGCACGGAAATGTTCGGCGAATCAAAGTATTTCGCGTCAGGGATGAAGCGCACGGAGGTGCCGGTCTCGCGCTTGCCTGCGGTGCCGATGATTGTCAGTTCAGAGGCCTTGTCGCCGTTGCGGAATTCCATCTGATACAGGTTACCGCCGCGCTTGACGGTAACGATCACATGCTTCGACAGCGCGTTCACAACCGACACACCTACGCCATGCAGGCCGCCGGAAAACTGGTAACTCTTGCCGGAAAATTTACCGCCGGCATGCAGTTTGGTGAGAATCAGCTCAACGCCGCTGATTTTTTCTTCCGGATGGATATCCACCGGCATGCCGCGGCCGTCATCACTCACCTCGACATAACCATCGGCGTGCAAAATGACCTCGACCAACTGCGCATGGCCGGCAAGCGCCTCATCGACCGAGTTGTCGATGACTTCCTGAATCAGATGGTTGGGGCGGGTGGTGTCGGTGTACATCCCCGGCCGGCGGCGCACAGGGTCGAGGCCCGAGAGAACCTCAATGGATTCGGCGTTGTACTGGTTGGCCATGGTGTTCCGAATGATAGATCCGCCTTGCTGGCGGACAGGAGCGAGTTAAAGCATTGCGGGATACAAATTCAGCTCGCGGTAATCAGTATCCTTTCACCGAAAAATCGACCTCAAACTCGATGCCGACAACGCGCGACACGCCGGTATCAATGCGGCCATCTGCATGCAGGTCGAACCAGCGATAGCCTGGCGCTGTGTCGTCGATGGCAAAATCATTCGACAATGGCTTGAACTGCACACAGGTGGATGGCACCGCGTAAAGATTCACGTTATTGCGCTTGCCTGCGTATTCCTGATGCACATGACCCCAAATAATCGCGCGCACGTTATCGTACCGGTCGATGATCTCGAAGAATTTGTCAGCCGAACTCACCACTTGGGTATCAAGCCACTGGCAGTCCAGCGAAATCGGGTGGTGGTGCAGGCAAACCATGACGTGCCGGCCCTGCGCGGCCTGCAAAGACTTTTCGAGGAACGCCAGATCGCCCGCATCAAGCTCGCCGGGCACTGCGTACGGGATGGTCGAATCAAGCATGATGATCGACCAATTGCCCTGCTTGATGACGCAGGGGCACATCATGGCGGCATTGCCGAGCGATTCGCGCATCGGGGCGGTCAGGTCGTGATTGCCTTCGAGCCAGTAGCTCGGGGCCTTGAAGCGCTTGAGCTTCTCGACCAACCGGCGATAACTCGCCAGCGAGGCATCCTGCGAGAGGTCGCCCGTGGCAAGAATGACATCCATCGCCGACTGTTCTTTCTCGATGAGATCGAACACCCGATCCAGGCTGTCGTCGGTATTGAGGCCCAACAGCTTGCCGTCCGTGCTCGCGAACAAATGACTATCGGAGAACTGGACAACGCGCAGGGGCCGGCTGGCGTCACGTGCCAAAGTGGATATCCCTGTGTCTGTAACTTGTTGACCTTATAACCGAAGAGCACTAACTATTTCCAGTAGATAGCCGCACTTGCTCAAGTACTGTGTGAATCCGTTCCATTTTCTGTAGCAGGATGTGAAACCGTCACACAAAGCCCTTACCCGGGGCAGGCGATCGCGGTGCGCGACTCACCCCAGCGCAGACAGTGCGACAACCACTCGCCCAGCAGACGGTTCACCTGGAGCTTTTCGTCCGGCTGGAGCATGTCGGGGTTCGGGTAAGGGTAGCGGGCCTGCAGGCGCCGTTGCCGGTGGTACTCGATAACCTCGGCCACACGGGCATCGTGGCACAACCGCACCGTTGCCGACATCGGCACCACCCAGCCATCGGTTGCGCGCGTCTCGGCGACCTCGATCAGCGTCGTGAACGGCGCGCGCTCACGCACCGTAAACCGCACATCCGCCGCCAGGCCCGACGGACCGGTAACGCCGATGGCAAGGTCATCGTCCGCCCTCAGGCTCGGAGCAAGTTGCATGGTCAACACATAGTTGACTTCAGCGACCGCGAGCAAATCACGCAACACCGTCCCGCGTGGCGACTGCGACTGGGGCACGACCCGCAGCGTGATGCGGTGCTTCATGGCGTACAGCTCGTCATGCGCCCAGCTTCCACAGCGGCGGCCAGCGCCGGAATGCGCTCACGATTGAGCAGCAGCCACTGCAGAGCAATCAGCGTCGCGGCGTTGTTGATGCGCCCGCTTTCCAGCAGCACGCGCGCCTCAGCCAGCGGCACGCAATGCACACGGATGTCCTCGTGTTCGTCAGGCAGGCCATGAATACCCCCAACGCCTTCGCTATCGATCAGACCAAGAAACAGATGCACGAATTCGTCAGAGCCTCCCGGGCTGGGCAGATAACGGGCGATGGGCAGCAGGACGAGAATGTCGCAGCCAGCTTCTTCCACTGCTTCGCGGCGCGCCACGTCGGCAGCGGATTCATTCTTGTCGAGCAGGCCGGCAACCAGTTCGAGCAGCCAGGGCGAATCCACTTTACCCAATGCCGGCGCACGGAACTGCTCAATCATCACCATGACATCGCGGGCCGGATCGAACAGCAGCACCACCGCCGCCTCGTGTCGGACAAACACTTCGCGACTGAACGTTTCGCTCCAGCCGCCGGCAAAAAGACGGTGGCGCACACGGTAACGCTCCAGCCGGAAAAATCCGGCATACAGCGGTTCGCGGGCAAGCAACTCGCTGTCTGCAGCGGTGAATACCTGCGCGATTGGCCCTGCACTTGCCATGTCAGATCTTCCGGTAAACCTGAGCGCCGCCGGCGCGGAACTGCACGGCCTTCTCCTCCATGCCGATTTCCGGCGCCTGCTCCGGCGAAACGCCGTGCGCTGCCGCGTAGTCGCGCACGTCCTGGGTGATCTTCATCGAGCAGAATTTCGGGCCGCACATCGAACAGAAGTGCGCGACCTTGTGCGCATCTTTCGGCAGCGTTTCGTCGTGGAATTCGCGCGCGGTGTCGGGATCAAGACCGAGGTTGAACTGGTCTTCCCAGCGGAACTCGAAGCGGGCCTTCGACAGCGCATTGTCGCGCAATTGTGCGCCCGGATGACCCTTCGCCAGATCCGCCGCATGCGCCGCAATCTTATAGGCAATGATGCCGTCCTTCACATCCTTGCGATTGGGCAGCCCGAGGTGTTCTTTCGGCGTGACATAACAGAGCATCGCCGTGCCGAACCAGCCGATCATCGCGGCGCCGATGGCGCTGGTGATGTGGTCATAGCCCGGGGCGATGTCGGTGGTCAACGGGCCGAGCGTATAGAACGGCGCTTCGCCACACACCTCCAGCTGCTTGTCCATGTTGGCCTTGATCATGTGCATCGGCACATGGCCCGGGCCTTCGATCATCACCTGCACATCATGCTGCCATGCAATTTTGGTCAGCTCGCCGAGCGTGGTGAGCTCGCCGAATTGCGCCGCGTCATTGGCATCCGCAATCGAGCCCGGCCGCAGACCGTCACCCAGCGAGAACGAGACGTCGTACGCCTTCATGATCTCGCAGATGTCCTCGAAGTGCGTGTAGAGGAAATTTTCCTTGTGGTGCGACAAGCACCACTTGGCCATGATCGAACCACCGCGCGAGACGATGCCGGTAACACGCTTCGCCGTCAGCGGCACGTAACGCAGCAAAACGCCGGCGTGAATGGTGAAATAATCAACGCCCTGCTCGGCCTGTTCTATCAGCGTGTCGCGGAAAATTTCCCACGTGAGATTCTCGGCAATGCCGTCGACTTTCTCCAGCGCCTGATAGATCGGCACTGTGCCGATTGGCACCGGCGAATTGCGCAAGATCCACTCGCGCGTCTCGTGAATATTCTTACCGGTGGACAAATCCATCACCGTGTCGCCGCCCCAGCGAATCGCCCACACCATCTTGGCGACTTCCTCGCCAATATCGGCAACCAGCGCGGAATTGCCGATATTGGCGTTGATCTTCACCAGAAAGTTGCGGCCGATGATCATCGGCTCGATTTCCGGGTGGTTGATGTTGGCCGGGAGTATGGCGCGGCCGCGAGCGATTTCCGCGCGCACGAATTCTGCGGTGATCTCTGCGGGAATCGCCGCACCGAACGAATCGCCGGCATGCTGCACGGTAATCAACCCGGCTTCACGCGCTGCCTGCAGCTTCGCGTTCTCGCGAATGGCGACATACTCCATTTCCGGCGTGACGATGCCGCGCTTCGCGTAATGCATCTGTGAGACGTTGGCGCCGTCTTTCGCGCGACGCGGTGCGCGCAGCAACGGGAAGCGCAACGTGTCGAGCGTGGCATCGGCGAGCCGCTCACGGCCGTAGTGCGAGGTGATGCCCGGCAGTTCGATGGTGTCGTTGCGATCGGCAATCCAGGCAGCGCGCACTGGCGGCAGGCCGGCGCGCAGATCAATGCTCCGGGTTGGGTCGGTATAGGGGCCGGAGGTGTCGTAAACGAACAACGGCGGGTTGTGCTCACCGCCTTGGGCAGTCGGCGTGGCAGCCTGACTGATCTGGCGCATCGGCACCCGCAGGTCGGCCCGGCTGCCTGGCACGTAAACCTTGCGGGAACCCGGAAACGGCCGGGTGAGATCGGCATGGAGGGCGGCGGAGCCAGTGATGGAAAGGCCCAGGGTCTCGTGGTTGCTGGCGTTCATTGTCCTGATATTGACCTGACATTCATCCACAGGTTGTACGGGAGGATACGGTTGGAGCCGGATTCAGTATCGTCGGGTGAGCCCCCACTATATGCCCCGGGTCCGGGTGCCGCAATTTGCCGGCAGCAGCCCAATTAATAACCCGTTGAGACAGCGGTTGAATTGCCACATCATTGCCGCGCTGTTGTCATGCTGTTGCCGCGCTCCAGACTTGCGACTCGACCACCAAACCGGTCACGTCACCTCAGTCATTGCCAAGGGTGTCCGATGCTCTCCGTCAAGATCTTTCCCACCGCGCATTTTCTGTTTGCTGCCAGCCTGCTCGGCCTGTCGATTTCCGCCGCCGCCGAGAATCTCGCCGACGTGCTCGCTGCCGCCGACGCCAATGATCCGCAATGGCAGGCAACCCGGGCCAGCATCGATGCTCGCCGCGAAGTGCTCACGCAGGGCCGCGCCGGCATGCTGCCGAGTCTGGTGCTGTCCGGCGAGGACAAAACCAACGACGCCGAGGACAACCTGACCGGTACCAGCTCAAGCTACGACAGCAGAACCCTGGCACTGACGCTGACCCAACCGCTGCTGCGTTTCGATCACTGGTTCAAGTACCAGTCGGCACGCGCGGCGCGCTCCCAGGCCGATGCCGAGTACGTAACCGCCGAGCAAGACTATCTGGTACGCGTCACCGAGACCTATCTTGCCGTACTGCGCGCCGAAGAGCAGCTCAACTACGCGCGCGCCGAGGAAGCGGCCCTGTCACGCCAGCTCGAACAGGCCAGGCAGCGCTTCAATGTCGGGCTGATCGCGATTACCGATGTGCATGAAACCGAAGCGGCCTACGACCTCGCGAAAGTGGGCCTGATCGTCGCCAACACTGAGCTCTCGGTGTCGCGTTCCCGCCTGAAGACGCTGACCGGCAAGTCGTACAGCGCGCTCGCCTTTCCCGGTGAAGACATGCCGATCGTTCTGCCTGCACCGGAAGATGCTGAAAGCTGGGCCCTGAAGGCCCACGAAGGCAACGCGCAACTGATCGCCGCCCGCCACGCCGCGCGTGCCGCACAACAGAACGCCCGCGCCGCGACCGCCGGCCACTTGCCGAACGTCGACATCGTCGCCCAGCGCGTCGACAGCCAGACCAGCTTCATCTTCGGCCCGACACCGACACCGGTCGATACCACCACCGACTCCGTCGGCCTGCAATTCTCCTGGCCGCTGTTTGCCGGCGGCGCGATAAATTCGCAGCGCAAGCAGGCCAATTACGTAGCGGACGCGGCGCAGGAAAACCTGCGCGCTGCGGAATTGAATGCCGTCGAAGGTGCGCGCACCCAGTACCGCATTGTCGAAGCCGACGTACAACGGGTCGCGGCGCGCAAACAGGCGATCGTCTCGGCGCAAAGCGCGCTCGATGCGACCAATGCCGGCTATGAAGTCGGCACCCGCAACGTGGTCGATGTGCTGCAGGCACAGCGCTACGCCTTCGCGGCGCGGCGCGATTTCGCCAACGCCCGTTATGACTACATCCTTAACCTGTTGCGTCTACACAAGGCCGCCGGCTCACTGGCCCGCGGCTCACTGCTCGACGGCAACAAGTGGCTGAATGTGACGCTCGCGCTTGACGACGGCGCGCCGGTGATTGACCCGAATGCGGCAGTTGCGCCCGACGCCACACCGCCACCCGCAACACCCTGAACTTACCGCCGGCAGAGCAGGACACACAACAAAAAGGGGCCAGATGACCCCTTTTTGTTGCGGTAGATTCTCCGATTCCGGCAAGCTTCAACGCCGTCCAACACCGTAATAAGCAATGCCGTGCGCACGCACGGTGTGCGGATCGTAAATATTGCGGCCGTCAAGCAGCAACGGTGTATGCATCAGTTCCCGCACGCGATCAAAGTCCGGGGCGCGATAATCCTGCCACTCGGTAAGCACCAGCAGCGCATCAGCGTCCGCGACTGCATCCCAGGGATCCGTGCACTCGATCAACTGCGGCCAGGCGCCAATATGGGCGCGCAACTGCACCAGCGCTTTCGGATCATGCGCACGCACCGTGACGCCCTGTGCGAGAAGCGCAGCAACCACCCGCAGTGCCGGCGCGTGATCGACACGGTCGGTGTCCGGCTTGAAGGCAACACCCCATACCGCGACCGTGCGGCCGGCAAGCTCGCCACGGTAATGACGCCACAGCTTGCGGAACAGCAATTCCTTCTGTTCCTCATTCACAGCGAGCGCAGTATCGACCAGCTTCGAGGCGACGCCGGATGCATCGAGCGTCTGCTTGAGTGACAGCAGGTCCTGATAGAAACCGGTGCCGCCGAAGCCGCAACCAGGGTGCAGGAAGTGGCTGCCGATGCGTTCGTCGGAACCGACACCCAACCGCACGTTCTCGATGTCGATCCCAAGCCCATCGGCGACGTTGGCCATGTCGTTCATGTACGACAGCCGCGTCGCCAGCATGCCGTTGACGGCCTGCTTGGTGAACTCGGCGTCCTTGGCGGGCATGACATGCACGGCCACGTCGTCGCCGGTGAACGGGCGCAGGATTTCGCGCAGCAGGCCTTCAGCCCACGGATCTTCCGTACCGATAATGACGCGATCCGGACGCCGGAAATTCGCCAGGGCGCTGCCACGGCGCAGGAAGTCCGGCAGGCTGGCCGCTGCGGTGCGGCCAGCCACGCCGGGCCGCTGCGCCAGCAACTGCGCATGCAGCGCATCCGTAGCGCCTACGCTGAAATTGACTTGATTAACGAGCAGCACGTCGCGGTCGAATGCAGCGATTGCCGCAAGACGCGCGGCGGCCAGTGCCTGCTCATCCGGTTGCAGCGCGAGGAAATGCACGGCGACCCGCCCCTTGAGCACCGGCAGCGCGGCAACGATGGCGAGCCGGCCGGTACCAACCGCCTGCGCCAGCGCAGCAGCCAGGCCCGGCTCGTCGAACGGCAGGCGGCTCGCGCGCAAATCGCCGGCAATGGATTCGTCGGCACACACCAGCGCGACATCATGCCCGCCGCCGGCCAGCGACGCGGCCGTCACCAAGGCGGCAAGCTCCTGCCCGTGCACGACGATCTTCATGCCCCAGCTCCACCCAAAACACGCCGCATATGCGCAACCAGCATACCGGTTGCCGCATCGACGGTAGACGCGCCGGCATCGTCAAGCACCGTCAGCGTCTCGTGCGCAACCTGCTTGCCAAGCTCCACGCCCCACTGATCGAACGGGTTGATGTTCCAGAGCACCGACTCGACGAACACCTTATGCTCGTACAACGCGATCAAACCACCCAGCGAAAATGGCGTCAGCTCGTCGAGCAGCAACGTGGTCGATGGCTGATTACCGTGATAGTGGCGCCAGGCCGGACGCGACGGGTCGACATCGCCCAGTGCCAGCAAACTCGATTGGGCGAGGCAATTGGCAAGTGCAAGACGATGTTGCCCGGCAAACTCGCGATGTGCCTGTTCACCCGTCATTGAATTGGGCACTGAAAAAGCGTCGTGCAACGGAAAAGCCCGTCGCACCGGCGCGATAAAATCGCAGGTGACCGGCGCCGTGCCCTGGTGCAGCAACTGGTAGAACGCATGTTGCGCGTTTGGCCCAACGCCGCCCCAGAGCACCGGGCAGGTGGCATACGCAACCGACCTGCCGTCGCGATCGACACTCTTGCCGTTGCTCTCCATCGCCAACTGTTCAAGATAGGCGGGGAACATCGCCAGCCGGCCGTCGTACGGCAGGATCGCCTGGGCGCGAATATTGAGAAAACTCGCGTTCCAGACGCCGACCAGACCAAGCAGCACCGGTAGGTTCCGGGCAAACGGCACGGTGCGAAAATGCTCATCGAGCGCGTGCGCGCCGGCAAGCAGGGTGCGGAAATTTTCCATACCGACCTGCACGGCGATCGGGAACCCGATGGTCGACCACAACGAATAACGGCCGCCGACCCAGCGCCAGAACAGCAGGATATTTTCGCCATCGATACCCCAGGCACGCGCCTTGTCGGGGCTTGCCGTCACCGCCACGAAATGCTGGCGCAGCACCAGCGCGTCGTCGGCATGATGCGCGAGCAACCATTCGCGCGCAGTGCGCGCGTTGGCGAGCGTATCGGCGGTGGAAAAAGATTTCGACGACACGATAAACAGCGTCGTTTCCGGATCGAGCACGCGCAACAGGCGGTTCAACTGGCTGCCGTCCATGCTGGAGGCAAAATGCACCCGCAGTCGACCGGCCAGCGGATGGGTAACATCGTGCAGCGCGTCGCAAACCATCGCCGGCCCAAGATCGGAACCGCCGACACCGATATTGACGATGTCGCTGATCGCGCGCCCGCTGTAGCCACGCCAGTGGCCGGCGTGCAGGCGATCGACCATCGTCGCCATGCGCGTGCGCTCGCGCTCCACCGCCGGCACGAGATCTTCGCCACGCACCCGCGCCTGGGCATCGGCCGGCATGCGCAACAACATATGCAGCGCCGCCTGGCCCTCGGTGCTGTTGATTTCGTCGCCACTGAACAGACGATCGATCCAGCCGCGCAGATCGATGGCGGCAGCCAGCGCCAGCAGGTGCTCGAGCGTGGCATCGCTGATGCGCTGGCGCGACAGATCGGCCAGAAAAGGACCTGCACGGAACGCGAAGCGCGTGGCACGCTGTGGATCGCCCGCAAACAAGTCACGCAGGTGCGCGCTGCCGGCGGTGTCGGCGTGGGCGCGAAGGGCTTGCCATTGCGGAAGGGCGTCGACGGACACGGGTTTCATCTATTGTTGTCGAGTACGCGTGCGGCACACGCTAAAATGCGCGCACAACTTTAGCACACCGGACTCCAGCCTCCCTCATGACGCGATCCGTCCGCAAGGTCGTCCTGCCCGTTGCCGGTCTCGGCACCCGTTGCCTGCCTGCGACCAAGGCAATGCCCAAGGAAATGCTGCCGGTCTGGGATCGACCGCTGATCCAGTACGCGGTCGAGGAGGCCGCTGCCGCCGGCATCTGCGAAGTGATTCTGGTGACGGCGCCGGGCAAGGAGATGCTTGAACAACACTTCCAGGGCGCACCGAAACTCGAACGCGCTCTTGCTGCGCGCGGCAAGGACGATCTGCTGACACGCGTGCACGCAACCTTGCCTGCCGGAGTCACGCTGTCGTCGGTCCTGCAACCCGAGGCGCTGGGCCTCGGCCACGCGGTGTGGTGCGCCCGCCGGTTGCTGGGTGACGAACCGTTCGCCGTCATGCTTCCCGATGATCTTGTGCTGGCCGCACGGCCCTGCTTCGCGCAGATGCTCGACGCCTGGCAGGAAACCGGCGGCAATATGGCGGCGGTAGTGGAAGTGCCTGTGGCGGATACCGCACGCTACGGCATTCTGCGCGTCACCGGCGAGAGCGGCGCGCTGGTCAGTGCCGACGGCGTGGTCGAGAAACCGCGCCCGGAAGACGCACCGTCGCAGCTGGCGATTATCGGCCGTTATATCCTGCAACCTTCGGTACTGCGCACACTTGATGCCGGCAAACGCGGTGCCGGCGGCGAGATCCAACTTACCGACGCGATCGCCGACAGCATGGCGACGACGCCGTTTCACGGGCTGCGCTTTACCGGCCTGCGTATCGACTGCGGCTCACCGGAAGGCTTGCTGGAGGCCTCGGTGCGCATCGCCGCAACGCAGCACGGCATGAGCGCAAACATTCGCGATTGGCTGACAAATAGCTGAGCATCGAGCTGATGAGTGACCTCGTTTCGATCATCATCGCCAACTACAACTACGCACTCTTTCTGCCTGAGGCGATCGAATCCGCGCTTGCCCAGACGCACCCGGCAATAGAGGTGATCGTCATCGACGACGGATCGCGCGACAACAGCATTGCCGTTGCCAATCGTTACGACATCCGCGTGCTGGCCCAGGAAAATCAGGGCGTCTGCGCGGCACGCAACAATGCCGCTGCCGTCGCCCGCGGCAAATACATTCTGTTCCTCGATGCCGACGATCTGCTCTTCCCGGACAGCATCGCGCACCTGCTGGCGAAACTGGCAAATGCGCCAGTCGATATCGGCTATGCCTACGGGCAGATGGAGTATTTCGACAGCCGCACCGGCATTTTCACCTCCCGCGAATTCGATTCGGTGGCGCTCGCCAAGGACAACTACATCTGCGTCACCACACTGATCCGCAAGGATATATTCGATCGTGTCGGTGGTTTCGATCGCGGCTTTGCGCTGCGCGAGGACTGGGAGTTTTACATCCGGCTGCTACATGCGGGGTTCCGCGGCACCTTTCTGGCGGAACCGATCCTGCGCTACCGCAAGCACAAGAAACCAACGCGAAAAAAAACGAAACAACCGAAGAATATCGCGGCGACGCGGCTGGAATACCTTTATCCGCGCTTTTTCATACGCCGCATCCTGAAACACCCGCTGCGCCATCTGTACTACCGCTGGCGTTTCAGGATTGGCCCGGACGTGCGCCACTATGGCCCGTCGGCAAATCCGCCACGGCAGCTCAGATAGGCGGCAGTGCGGTGGCGCGCAATGTATGCATGAGCGCCAGGGTACGCTCGCAGGCGCCGCGGTTTGCGGCAACATAATCGCGCCCTTTCCGACCTGCCGCCGTACGCGATGAGTCGCTGCCGAACAGATTGGTCACCTTGACGACAAGAGCCGCTGCGTCAGCGGTAATGTCGAGCGCGCCGGCAGCACGCAGATCGTCGGCAATTTGCTGGAAGTTGAACAGGTGCGGCCCGGCCAGCAGCGGCAAGCCAAGCGCCGCCGGTTCAACGAGGTTGTGGCCACCGACTGGCACCAAGCTGCCGCCGACAAAGACAACATCGGCCAGCCCATACAGCAACGGCAGCTCACCCATGGTGTCGCCCAGATACACGGTCGTACGCGCCGAAGGCAGTTCGCCGCGCGTGCGTCGGGCGCAGGCAAATCCGCTGCGCACAATCAACTCGGCAACATCATCAAAGCGTTCCGGATGACGCGGCACCAGCACCAGCAGCGCCTCGGGAAAATTTCGGCAGATGCCACGGTGCGCCGCCAGCACAATCTCATCCTCGCCGGCATGGGTGCTGGTGGCAATCCACACCGGCCGGGCGCCGAATTCCGCGCGCAGCGCGGCCGCCCGCGTTGCTGCCAATGGATCCACCGCCACGTCGAACTTGAGGTTGCCGTTGACGTGCACTCGCGTCGGCGACACCCCGAGCGCGAGGAACCGCGCCGCATCGGCTCTGGTCTGCGTCGATACCGCCGCCAGTGCCGCCAGCATATTGCGGGCCAGCGCGCCAGTACGGGCATAACCACGCGCCGAGCGCGCCGACAGCCGCGCATTCACCAGCAGCACAGGAATACCGCGCCGACTACACGCGTGCAGCAGATTCGGCCACAGTTCCGTTTCCAGAATCACCAGTTGGCGCGGGCAAATGCGCGCAAGAAAACGCGCGACGGCGACGGGCGTGTCATATGGCATGAAACAGTGGCGTACGCGGGCGCCAAAACGCGCCTGTACCCGCACCGCACCGGTGTACGTGGTGCTCGTCACCAGCAACGTCTCACCGCTGGCCAGCAGCGCCTCAATCAACGGCTCTGCCGCGACTGTCTCGCCAACCGACACACAGTGCAGCCAGACAGGTGACGGCGCGCCCGCGGGTGTTGTCGGCACAAAACCGAAACGCGCCGCGAGGCTGCCGATCGCCACCGCCTGGCCGCGGCCACGCCACCACTGCCGCAGGACGATCAGCGGCAGCAACGCATACAGCAGCAGAGTGTAGAGAAAACGTGGCATGTATCGACTCACAAAGAACACCCGGGGCAGGCAGCAGCGGAACAACACCGAGGGAACAATACCGGTCAGCATTCTACCCAACACCAGCGACGGGCGATTCCTGTCGCCGGCGCAAGCCATGCGATACTACATGCCGTGCCGTCGCCTCACTGTTACCGCAACAACGACACCCTGACGCAATGACCGACCCGAAAACCCGCCTTGCCGCCTTCATCGCCCTTGGCCATCCACGTCACTGGCACATCTGGTTGCTGCTGGTGCCGCTGACGCTGCTCGTCGCCTGGCTGCCGTGGCCATTGCAACGTTTCATCGGTAACCGGCTGGGCGACATCACCTGGGCGCTGCTGCGCAAGCGCCGCCGCATCACCCTGCGCAACCTCGCACTGTGCTTCCCCGACTGGCCGCAGGCGCGCCACAAAAAGGTCGCACGCGCGTGCTTCCGCAGTGCCGGCATCGCTCTGTTCGAATCGAGCCGGGCCTGGTGGCGCGCACCGGCAACGCTGGCGCGCGGTTTCGACATCCACGGCCTCAATCATCTGCACGCCGCCCTGGCGCAGGGCCGCGGCGTTCTCCTCCTCGGCGCCCATTACATGCACCTGGAGATTGTCGGCGCCGCTTTTTCCAGCGTGCAGCCACTCGACACCATCTATCGACCGCAAAACAACGCCGCCCTGGAAGCGTTCGTGCGCTGGCGCCGCCGCCGCGTCTACACCTGGCAGATTGATCGCCGGGACGTGCGCACGATCTATCGGGCGCTCAAAGCCAATCATGTTGTCTGGTACACCGGTGATCAGGACTTCGGGCCGCGCCACGCAGTGTTTGTCCCGTTCTTCGGTGTGCCCGCGGCGACCGTCACGGCCGCATCGCGCTTCGTGCGCGCCAATCACGCCATTGCACTCAGCATCGACTTCCGGCGCGACGACCGCAGTGGGCGCTATACCGTCGAGGTCTCGGCACCGCTGGCGGATTTTCCGGGTGCCAGCGAGGCTGCAGACGCGCTGACGATGAACCGCCATATCGAGGCCGGCATCCGCAAGGCGCCCGGCCAGTACATGTGGTTCCATCGGCGCTTCAAATCGCGGCCAAAGGGCGAGCAATCGGTTTACTGAGCGGCCCATCTGCGTATCATTCCCGGCCATGGCAATCCAGCCTCCACTCCAAGTTGAGCCACCGCGTGACCCACACACCGGCTGATGTGCGCCGGATTCCGGCGTACCTGGGTGCAGGCCTCATCCTCGCCCTGCTTTTTCTGCCGCTCGCATCCTCGGCGATAGCGCTGATTGCCGGCGGTGCCGGCCTGTACCTTGTGCGGCGCGGCGACGCGACCCTGAAACTGCCGGGCCTGGGCAATACACTGCTGCTGATGGTGCTGGTGTTTGTTGCCGGCATCGCATTTTCGATGGATGTCTGGCGCTCCGTACAGGGCGTCGGCAAGGTGCTTCCTGCCCTGTTTTTCCTTTATGTTTGGCTGCTGGCGATGCGCGCTGGCTGGCTGGCGAATGGTCAGGCTGTTCGCCAGGCCGCTCTGGTGGGTGTGTTGGTGGCGGTCACGCTGTTCGTCGCCAGCGAAATCATTCATGGTGGGTTTATCCGGCGCAATGGCGGTCTGGTATCGATCGCCATCAGAAACCCGCTGGCCGTATCGTTGCTGCTGACCCTGGCCGCGATGCTCGCCTGCTGGACGGCAGGCCGTGGCCTGCACTGGCTGCTGCTGGCGATCCTCACGCTCGGCGCGATTTTCACCAATGACGCGCGTGGCGCGACCGTTGCCGGCGTTGTCATTCTGGCGCTCGCCCTGTTGTTGCGGATGGGGCTGCGGCCGCAGCCGATCATCGTTATCGGGTTGGTGACGGCGGCTGCCGTCGGCACCTTATTCCAGATGGTAGGTGTGCCGGACATGCTGTCCCGGCCGGGAGACTTTCTGAGCGGGCGCGGCGTACTGTGGCATGCTGCCGTGCAGATAATCGCGGATCATCCACTGCTCGGTATTGGCATCAACACGTGGAAGTACTCCGCCTACGTGCACGCCCTGAGTGGCAATTTCATCAATCAACCCTCACCACACAATCTGATTCTTGATTTGCTGACATCGATCGGCATCGTCGGCTGCCTGCTGCTGGGCATCGCAGTCATTCGCTTTTACCATATCGTTGCCGGCTATCGGTTGCCTGTCAGCGCGGAAGCGTTCTGGCTGGGCGTATTCCTGCTGACGGCCTACACAATCAATGCCTCGGTGGATTTCAGGGTCTTCAGCGTCCAGAGCTTTGCCGTGTGGGGTGCAGCGCTGGTGCTGGCGGCAAGCAAACCGGCGAACCTGGCGCCCACGCACCCACGGCCACCCTGCCGGCCGCCATCATGATCAGAAAAAAGCAGAAAAAAGTGCCGCAATACTTCGAAGGCGCGCGCACAGAAGTCGCAACGTTTCTGCCCGCCAGCTGCCAGCGGGTATTGGAGATTGGCTGCGGTGCCGGCGGATTCCGCGACAACATCCGTACGCCCTGCGAATACTGGGGCATCGAGCC
Organism: Pseudomonadota bacterium; assembly: GCA_049324495.1. GTDB lineage: Bacteria > Pseudomonadota > Gammaproteobacteria > Pseudomonadales > JADFDG01 > JADFDG01. The sequence goes on along the minus strand of JBMOOP010000144.1, from coordinate 29,157 downwards.
GGCAACCGTGCCGGCCGCCCGGGCTGTGCAGCGCATGGACAGAGTGCTCGAAGGCACCTTCGATGCCGTGCGCGCGCAACTACCGAAAAATTATTTCGATCTGGTTATCTGCAACGACGTGATCGAACACCTGCCTGATCACGATGCCTTTCTGCAGCAGATCAAAACATATATGGCTCCCGACGGCTGCCTCGTTGGTTCGGTGCCCAACGTACGCTGTTACCAGCATCTGTACGAACTGCTGTTCGAGCGCGACTGGCACTATCGTGCCGAAGGCATTCTTGATCGCACCCATCTGCGCTTCTTTACCCAGAAGAGTCTCAAACGCACCTTTACCGAAAACGGCTATCACATCGAGGCCTTCGCCGGCATCAACAACTTGGCTCCGGCTCGTTTCACTTCACCGAAAAAAATCCGCCGCTGGCTGACCGTGACGCTGCTGGCCCTGTTCACCCTCGGCCTGTGCAACGATATCCGCTATCTGCAGTTCGGGTTCCGGGTACGCTCCAAAGCCGCGTTACCGGATTTCAGCGCCAGCGCCAAAGATACCCGCCCAGACTGAGCTTGAAGATGCGCCGCTGTACCTGGGCCGCTTTTTGGCCGGGAAACAGTTGCCGCCGATATTGTTGCAGGGTTCGCCACAGCGCAGGCGAGAACCAGCGGACCTCCAAATTCTCGGCACCGTCCATCAGTGCCGCGATGATCGCGTCGAACTCGGCATGGCGGCCGCTGAGCGCCGCCAGCGCCGCCAGCGTCTGCTGCAGTCGCGCAATATGTTGCAGGGCTGCAGAGCGCCGCTCCTGCTGGTGACGTTGCTGCCGACGCAGGGCCGCGTTGTTGTGCACGTTGCCCTCATGCAGGCGGTGCCGGCATAGCGCCTCCGGCACAAAAGCAATGCCGTTGCCCAACGCGGCGTTCAGCGCCAGCCACTGATCGTAATACATGCCCTCCGGTGGCGGCGGCAGTTGCCGGACAAGAGCGCGCGTCACCAGCGCATTGTGGCCTGATACCCAGTTGCCGAAGACATAGCGCAGTGGATCGTGGCCCGGATGCGGCATTGCGCCATGCATCGCCAACTCGCTGGCGTGAATCTCACGATCGCCGGCATCAATCACGACGGCATCGCTACAACAAAGATCAGCGGTATCGCGCGCCGCCATCAATGTGGCGATCTTGTCCGGCAGCCACAGATCGTCCTGATCGGACAACAACACCACATCGCCGCGACTTTGCTGCAGCAGTTTGAAGAAGTTGGCGTTGACACCGAGGTTGCTCGGGTTATGCAGTACCCGCACCCAGGGGCGGCTGGCAGCGAACACCTCCAGCAGGCCGCGCGTATCGTCGGTGGAACCGTCGTCGGCGATGAGCAACTCGTCCGGTCGCCACGTCTGGGCGGCAATACTGTCGAGCTGGGCAGCCAGATGGATGGCACCGTTATAGGTGGCCATCACCACGCTGACGGTATCGTTGTGCTCGTTCACCCTGACTACTCTCTTGCTGTGGATGCCAGCGGGTAACGGGATCGCAAATAAACTCAACTGTCGTTGAGTATCTGTTGCAGACGGTGACGGTAATCGTGTTCGGCCAGGGTGCGCTCCCGGCCTCTTTGCGCCAGATGCGCGTGCAAGGTCATTGCGTCGGGAGCGTCCGGCAAGTGCACGATATCCTCCGGCGTTTTCCAGGCGAGCACTTCCTCGCCCGCGTGAAAACAGCGCGCCAGATCCGCCACGTCATCCGTCACCAGACAGGCGCCGGCCGCCGTTGCCTCGAAGCAGCGCATATTTAGCCCGGACATAATGTTGTCGGAATTGATGACGTTGAGTACGTAGCGATGTCGCCCATAGAGTTCGACAAGCTGTGCCTGCGTAATGTTGTACGGATGAACCTGGTGCCAAGGTGATGCAAGCCGGTGCCAGCCCTTGCCGACCAGGCGCATCGGCAGTGTCAGTTGCTCGATGATCTGCTGCCGGTTCTCCGACCAGGCGCCGACAAACAACAATTCCGGTGCGCGCGCATGCCAAGGCAACCGGGTCACATACATGTCCGTGTTGACCGCCAGCGGCAACCACTTCGCCTCACGGATGCCGATTGTCTGTGCGAGGCTGGCCAGCCCGCTGTCAGTGAACCAGAAGCGCTGGACGGCGCTGTTGTCCACCAGTCGCTCGTCGAAGCGGTCGCCCACCCATTGATGTACGGGGATGCGCACCACCGACAACAGATCGTTGAACGCCGGGGACAGATAGAAACGATCAACGATCAAGCAAATGTCGGGACGAAAGCGACGCAAGGTATCCGCCAGGCGCGCTGTCATCTCGGTATGCGGATCCTGCCCGATCAGCAAATGCCAGCGATTAACCAGACGGTCCCCGAGAGTCTTCTGGTTGACGGCGAAGCCGAGCGTTTCCACACCGGGAATCTTCGCGGCGGCGGCGAGCACATGCTCATACCACTGGAGTATGCCGCCGCGCTTGCCGATGACCAGCAGCCGCTTCACGACGCCCTCTGCTTACGCGCATACAGCGCTGGCGTAAAGGCAAGCACCAGATAACCGGATGCCAGCAGCGTGCACTGGAAGAACAGACCAAAAGCACGGAAGTCCACCAACCCGTTCACCAGAATCACCGCAAGAAAACCGGCACCCACCAGACGCAGGTAAGCGGAGTGGTGCACAAATGACTGCCGCAGAGCGCGCGCCAACAGCGCCAAGCCGCCAAGGTACAGCAGCGTGCCTGTCACGCCGAACGAGTACAAAATTTCAAGCGCCCAGTTGTGTGGCGATGCCGGATGCTGTTGCGAAACCGGTAACAGCGCATTCACTGCCTCTGAATACTTGAAGGTGCCCGGGCCATAGCCAGCCCAGGGCCGCTGCCGAATCAGCTCTCCGGTGGTCTGCCACAACAGCAGGCGATTGCTGCGCTCGTCATCGAGCATCCAAAGACCCGGTGACCAGTCGGCCGCCGGCATAACAACCATCAACAATACTGTGAGCGCGGCCAGCATGATGACAAGTGCAATCAGGCGGTATGCCGGGAAACGCAATGCCAACATCACCGCCGCCGCCGCGCAGGCCGCGATCAGTGCCTCAATCGTCGCGTTTGCCACCAGCAGCAGCGTAGCCACCAGCAACAGCGCCATCGCCAGGCGTCCATGGCGCACCGTGAGGTCATTGCGCAACAACACCGCGAATACCGCGACCCAGGTCAGCGCCAGCGAACAGGACCAGAGGTTGCGGGTTTTGAACGGTGCGATGCCATGCATGCGCACCAGAAACGGACCTTCCTGCCACTGCCAGTACAGCCAGACTGACAAGGCGCACAGCAGCAGCAGTACGGCCGCCGCAAGAAACGCCGGCTGCAGTCGCCCGTCACCGAACGCAGCATAACGCCGCACACCCCAGACAAACGTCAGCGCCAGAACAACGCTGAGAAAAGCCCGAAACGTATAATCAAAGTCAACCGTAAAAATCATCCCGACAACGAACGCGGCCAAAATCAGCAATGCACCCGTGCGCAACTCCCGAGGCAATGGACCGGCCGTGCCTGCCTGCCGCGCACGCACGTATTGCCACAATGCGACGGCAGTACTCGCCCCTTTGGCCACCGGGAAAAGCAGCACAAGCAACGCCAACAAAACGCCGACGCGGTCGCGAAACAGATCGGACAAACGCACATGCAGCGGATTGCCGCTCAAGGGCCAGACTCCTTGTCAGTCATGGCGCCCGCTTGCGTCATCAGAATCGTGCGCACACTCGCAGTGTCGCCAACTGCCATTGCCTTGCGAAGCTGCTCGATTTTTTCCGAAAGTGCGTCGCCGCCGAGGCGGGGCTCATCGGCTTTCATGATTTTCGGGTGCCTGGTTCCCTCGACATTACCCGAAGCAATCAATAATTCCTCATGGAGCTTTTCGCCAGGACGCAGCCCGATGAGGACAATTTCGATGTCCCCGCGCGGGTTTTCATCGTCACGCACCGAATGCCCGGTAAGGCGGATCATGTTCCTGGCCAGATCCGTAATCTTGACCGGCTCACCCATATCAAGCAGAAAAATTTCCCCGCCTGTCGCCATGCTTCCGGCCTGAATCACCAGTTGCACTGCTTCATGGATCGACATGAAGTAACGCGTCACCCCGGCATGCGTCACCGTTACCGGGCCGCCTTGCGCAATCTGCTCCTTGAACAGGGGAATCACCGAACCGCTTGAGCCAAGCACGTTGCCAAAACGGACAGCGCAGAAACATTGGCCCGTTTCCTTCGCACTCGCCTTGGCCGCAAAATCCTGGATGACCAGTTCCGCCCACCGCTTGGTGGCACCCATGACATTGGTTGGGCGTACGGCCTTGTCCGTGGATATCAATACGAAAGAACCAACACCGGCATCGAAGGCCGCCTGGGCAAGCACACAGGTTCCCAGAATATTATTGCGCACACCTTCCAGCACATTGCTCTCCACCAGCGGCACATGCTTGTGGGCGGCGGCGTGATAGATTGTTTGCACGCCGTGATCAACAAGCAATCCGTTGACGAGATCACGATTCGTAACCGAACCAAGACACGAGATTATTTCGCAACCGGCAATTGCCCTCAATGCCCTGTCAATCTGGTAAAGCGCATGCTCGCTCGCCTCCAGCAGCACCATCCGGCTCGGAGCAAGCGCGGCAATCTGCTGGCAGAGTTCAGAACCGATCGACCCACCGGCACCGCTCACCATGACGCACTTGCCGGTTATGCAATAACCCAACAGCGCCGGATCGGCCGCGACCGAATCCCGTCCAAGCAGATCGCCGATATCGACCTCCCGTACCATATTGACCAGTTGCGGGCCGTTCGAGATATCGGCCCAGGTCGGCAGAATGCGAACCTTTACCGGGTATTTTTCGAGAAAAGTCACAACTTCCCGGCGCCGCGCAGTGGATGCAGCGGACAGCGTGACAATCACATCGTGAATGTCGAAACGCTCGATCAGCATCTGCAATTGTTCCGGCGAATAAACGCGCAGGCCGTCGATGTCCTTGCCCTGCAGTGTGATCTCATCGTCGAGGAAGCCTGCCGGGAACAGCTCGCGGCCGCGGCGCAGCGATGCGGCGAGTTGGCGTCCGGCCTCACCCGCGCCGTAAATCAGCACCTGACGCCCGGAAAAGCGACGGCGTATCGGCAACCACAACAACCAGCGGGCGGTAAAGCGCGAACCGGCAACCAGCACCAATGCCAGCAAGCCATACAACACCGACACCGTGCGGGGCACCCCGTCGATACCGGTCATCTGCGTCATGAACGCAAGCGCAGTCCACAACAGCGCGGCGATCACCACACCCTTCACCACCGCCCACAACGCCTGCTCGCCAAGATAGCGAATTACCGAGCGATACAGGCCCATCTTGATGAACACCGGAATGGCAAGCACCGGCGCTGCAAGCATCAGCAATGCCTGCGGTTGGTTCGGTACGAACCAACCGCCGAAACGCAGACAGTATGCCAGCCAAGCCGCGCCAACCAGCAGCACGACGTCTGCGGCCATCATCAGCGCCTGCTTGATCGGGCGCTCAAATTGAATAATGCGCTGGGCAAAATACTCGGCATTCAGCATGGCCGGCAGGCCTCGCGTTTAGTGTTCCTCGACAACAACATCATACTCCCGGCCATCATTGTGAACGTCCTCACAACCTTCCCGCCGGCATCAATCGTGGTGATCCGGTTCGAAGAACATCCAGCGCACCTGTGGAAACTGCCGTTTGAAGGCCAATTCAACGTTGTTGATATCTGCGACCAGTTGCGGCGCCGAATGCGCCTCCTTCATGCGCGCCTTTACCGAAACCATCAGATCGCCGCCAAGCTGCAGCGTGATCATTCGGTAGACCTCGGCCACCTCGGTACGCGCAAAAAGAAATTCACGCATTGCGCCCTGCACTTGCGGGTCCGCGCTTTCGCCGATCAGCAGACTCTTCACCTCGATCGATACTGTGACTGCCACGATGATGAGTACCGCACCGATGGCGATGGTGCCCAACGCGTCATAAACCGGATTGCCGGTGTAGATAGTCAGCAACACCGCACCCAGCGCAAGCACCAGACCGGCGAGCGCAGCAATGTCTTCACCAACCACTACAATCAGTTCACTCTGCCGCGACTCGCGGAACCAATGCCAGAGAGTACGCTGGCCCTTGACCTTGTTCACCTCAATCACCGCACCGGCGAGCGAACCACATTCGAGCAGAATCGATACTGCCAGCACTGCCACTGCAACCCAGGGTGAGCTGGGCATTTCGGGCTGCTGGAGCTTGTGCACACCCTCGTAAATTGAAAACATGCCGCCCATGCTGAACAATAAAATGGCGACGAGGAAACTCCAGAAATACACCGACTTGCCATAACCCAGCGGATGCGATTCTGTTGGCGCACGCTGCGCGTGCTTCATGCCTACCAGCAGCAGTACCTGATTGATGCAGTCGGCAGCAGAATGAATGCACTCGGCCAGCATGGCGCTGGAGTTCGTGTACCAGGCCGCCGCACCCTTGGCGATGGCAATGCCGCCGTTGGCAGCGAGCGCATAGAGAATGGCGCGTGTCGAACCGTCGGAGTGCGACATAGCTGTCATTCCGGATACTGTTATTCGAGGTAGGTGTACCCGTCGAGACCTTCACGCACCTCCAGCAGGTACGCAGCGCGCTCCCGTGGCGACAGCGCGGCGGCCTCAAGACGATAAGCGAAGCGCCCCAACAATTCATCGGCGTTGAAGTTCACATAGCGCATAACGCTGCGCACGGTGTCGCCTTGGATGGCGTTGCGGATTTCGACATTGCCCTCGGCATCGATCTCGACATCGACCGCATCGGTGTCGCCGAACAGGTTGTGCAGGTCGCCAAGAATTTCCTGGTAGGCGCCAACGAGAAAGATACCAACATGAAAGGGCTTTGCCGGATCATACGGCGGCATCGGCAGCGTCGTCTCGATGCCTTCGCCATCAACGTAGTTGTCGATGCGCCCGTCAGAATCGCAGGTGATGTCCTGAATTACCGCGCGTGCCGTCGGCGGCTCCATCAAACGTTCCAGCGGCAACACCGGGAAGATCTGATCAATGCCCCATACGTCCGGCGCCGACTGGAACAACGAAAAGTTCAGAAACAACTTGTCGGCAAGTTTTTCATTCAACTGATCGAACAGTTCACGCTGTTTGCGACGATGCGGATCAAGCTTGGCGCGGATTCGCTGGCAGCAGGTGTGGTACGCGCGCTCCGCCCAGGCGCGCTCGGCGAGCGACAGGCCCTGGTGCAGGAACTGCGACAGCACATCTGAATAGACGTTGATCATGTCGGGGTAAATCTCCAGCATGTTGACTGCTTCACGCGACGCCATAAGACGCTCGTGAATCTGCCAAAGATACGTCAACGTCGGCGACGATCCCTCCGGTGGCGGCGGCAGATCGCCGGTCACTACACGCTCGATGTCGATTACATTGGTAACGAGCACTGCGTGATGCGCAGTAAGCGCGCGGCCGGACTCGCTGATGATGTCCGGATGCGGAATGCCATCGGCGTCAGCCAGCTCCTTGAGCGCGTGGACAATCTCCCAGGCGTAATCGGCAAGGCCGTAGTTCATTGAAAAATAACTGCGCGAGCGGGTGCCCTCGTAGTCCACCGACAGGCCACCGCCCACATCGACGCAGCGTATCGGCGCGCCCAGCTTGCGTAATTCCACATAGAAACGCGCAGCCTCGCGCATGCCGCTTTTGATGTCCTGGATATTGGCGATCTGCGAACCCAGGTGAAAGTGCAGCAGATAGAGGCTGTCGAGATAACCAGCCGCGCGACAACGATCCACCACCTCGATGATCTGCGACGGCGACAAGCCGAACTTGGACTTCTCGCCACCGGAATCCTGCCAGTTGCCCTTGCCGGTGCTCATCAGGCGCGCGCGGATGCCGATGCGCGGAATCACCTTCATCTTCGCGCTTTCCTCAAGAATGAGGTCGAGCTCGGATAATTTCTCGACAACAATCGTCACCTGGTAGCCGATCTTTTCGCCGAGCAATGCGAAGCGGATGTACTCACGATCCTTGTAGCCGTTGCAGATAATGGTGTCGCCGGGGTGGCGCGTGAGCGCGAGCACCGCGAGCAATTCCGGCTTGGAGCCGGCCTCAAGACCAACCGGGCGACCGCCACCGGGATTGCCGACCGAGACGATTTCCTCCACCACCCGCCGCTGCTGGTTCACCTTGATCGGAAAAACCGGCGTGTAACTGCCCTTGTAGTCGAGCTCGGCGATCACGCCGGCGAAGGCGTCACTGAGTTTGCGCACGCGGTGGCGCAGGATGCCGGAGAAACGAACCAGCGTCGGCAGGCGTAGGCCCTCGGCCTGGATCGCCTCGATCACCTCGTGCAGCGACACCGCCCGGGCGTCGCCGACGCCATCCGGGTGAACGATCACGTCACCGTCGGAGTCGATGTCGAAATAACCGTCGCCCCAGTGCCGGATGTTGTAGGTGGCAAGAGCGTCGTCGAGGGTCCAGTCAGCCATGGTTGTTCCGTGTGTGGTGATCGGAAAAGCGGCGGGTATTATGGGGCCAAGACGGGGCAAGTCGCCCCCCCCCTGCGGGCCCTCCCCGCCGACAATCGCGGGGCCCCGGTCGCACCGGGCGGAGCCATCAAGAACGATCGCAACGATGCCGAAGCCGTTGCGACAGCCGCGCGCCAGGGCAACATGCGGTTTGTCGGTGTGAAATCCGGGGACCAGCGGGCGCGCCTGAGTTGGCATCGGGTGCGCGAAGGCTACAAGAAGGATGGCCTCGCCGTGATGAACCGGATCCGTGGATTGCTCGCCGAGTTTGGCATCGTCATCAACAAAATTGGGGCCGCGCTGGCCAAGCAACTCAGTTGGTGACGTTATCAATCGTGCGCGCCAGACGATCACCGTACAGTTGCGCCACAGAGTTTTCGATAGCCCGATGCACTTCGGCCAGCACCACAGAATCGACCATGTTCCTTAGCTTGTTGATCAGCTCCGCAATACGCGGCATATCCTCGGCTGGCGGAATGCTGGTGCCATAGCTGTCAATTGCTCTCGCCAGTCGCCACAAGACGTCATCGGCGGTGCGTTGCATATTGGTTCGCAGGCGCTCGGCAACATCCAGCAGATCAGGCAAGCGGATACCGGAAATCACCAGCCCCGCTGCTGCCTCCAGCAGAAGAATGTTTCCGACCCGATAGCGCGCACCATCCGGCGTCAAAAAACCCAACTCGATAGCCCGTTCGAGCAGCGCGCGCGGGGCGCTTGTCATCCCAAACATCCGCAACAACTGGGCGCGAGTCACAATGGCCGGCGCACCGGCAGCCAATGGCGCAGTGATGGCGGCATCCAGGCCGATCAGATCCCGCACATTACGGCCACTTTCGGCAGCGACAATGAGTTCTTGAATACTGTTCAGGTTGAAACCGCGCCCCTGCAGGCGCAACACCATCCTGAGCCGGTAAAGGTGATGCTCACCGTAAACCGCATGCCTTCCTCGCTTGTCCGGCGGCGGGATGACCCCACGATCCTGAAAGGCCCGCAGGTTCCTGACGGTGGTACCTGCGATTTCCGCCAGTTGCTCAACTGACCAGCCCGAATCTGAAGGCTGCCGTGCCGGTCGTCGCGATTCGGCTTTGGATTTACCCGATTTGCGGGTTTCCGTCATCACCATGCCCTTTTGTGCTGAAAGGCCTTATGGTGCCACGATCTGCTCTCTCGACACATCGTCCAGAGCATCTGTCAGCGGCGGCAAATCGCTTTAATTGACGGCTGTCACACGGCCTTCCCAGAAAGGCTTCCGTAGCTCGTTTTTCAGGATCTTGCCCGCACCACTGACGGGCAGCGGATCGCTCCGTATCTCGACACTACGCGGCAATTTGTAGCCCGCAATGAGCCCGCGACAGTGAACAACTATCTCCTGTGCGGTCACGGTGGCGCCGGGTTTTGGCACCACAATCGCGTGTACTGCCTCACCCCACTGCTCACTTGGAATACCAACGACAGCGCACTCCTGCACGCCTGGGTGCTTGTATATCGCGCCTTCCACCTCGACAGAGAAGATATTCTCACCGCCACTGATCACCATATCCTTGGCGCGATCGACAATGAAAACAAAGCCGTCTTCGTCCATATAGCCAAGATCGCCGGTGTGCAGCCAGCCATTACGCAGAGCTTCACGGGTCTGCTCTTCAAGTTGCCAATAACCGCGCATGACATTGAGTCCCCGTGCGCAAACCTCGCCGACCGTACCGCGTGAGACTTCACGATCCTCGCCATCGAGAATCATCACCTCAACGCCATACGCCGGTCGGCCGGCACTGCGCAGCTTGGCACCACCGACTTCATGGTATTCAGGCGCCAGGGTAGTGATCACCGGGGATGCCTCGGTCTGCCCATAGCCCTGTGTGAACCGGGCCGCTGGCATCTGCCGCATGGCCTCAAGCAACACCGCTTCCGGCATAGGCGATGCACCATAGAGCAACCGCCGCAAGCTTGCGATGTCGTGGCGGGCAATTTTCCCGGACGACACCAGCAGGTTGACCATTGTCGGCACCGCCATCACATGCGTAACCCGCTCACACTGGATGGTCGCCAACACATCATCGACATCAAATCTCGGCACAACGCAATGTGTCGCCCCCACCATGGTCACGGCGAAAGTGCTGGCCATGTCGGCCAGATGGAACATCGGCCCGGCATGCAGGTACACGGACGACTCGTCGTAGTCCATGACCGGCACGATATTCAGCGCGTTGTAGACCAGATTGTCGTGCGAGAGCATTACGCCTTTCGATTTGCCGGTCGTGCCTCCGGTATAGAAGAGGCCGGCCAACTGATCACCGCCGGCGTTGGCATCCTCCATGGGCTCATGCGTGGCGATGAGGCGCTCGTAATCAAGGCAGCCTGCAGGCAGCGCGCCCTCACCGATGAAGACCACATGCTGCACCGTACGCAGTAATGGCCGTAGCGTCGGCAGCATGTTCGCAAACGTATCATCCACCAGCAGAACCCGGCTGGCCGAATCCTCCAGCGTATAAGCAATTTCTGGCGCTGCCAGGCGAATGTTGACCGGATTGGCCGCCGCACCCGCCCATGCCACTGCGTAGAAATATTCCACGTAGCGATCACTGTTCAACGACAGAATGGCAATCCGCTCTTCCGTGCCAACGCCCAGGGCACGGAAGGCGGCCGCCAGCCGCGCAACGCGAAGCTGAAGTTGTTGCCAGGTCTGACGGCGCTGGCCAAAGACAGTTGCAGGCTTGTTGCCCCGCGTCTGCACGGCGCGACGAAGTGTTTGCGTGAGATACACGGTTATTTATCTCCGCCCCGGCAGCCGCACAAATCCCGGGCCGCAGCGCGCAGCCCGGGATTTTGCACAACGCATGCTGTTAGGCGGTGGCTACCGGCGCCAGCACCGGCGCCTTGCTGAACTGATAGTGATCCATAGGCAGGTGCTTGGCGCGCCAGAGCATTTCGACGGAGGTGGAAGGCCGCAGCATCGGCGCGTCGCCATGCCGATCGAAGTAATAGCTGTTCGACGACGCGCAGTTGTGGTTCAGAAACACTGTGCTCTGTTGGCGATGCTGGATATCCGCGAAGTAGCGATCGTGAACGTCCTGCCGCACCTCAACGCAGGTTGCCTTGCGCTTGAGCGCCTCGGTAATGCAGCGCACCGCATGGATCGAATTGCCTTCGACCATCTTGAAGTAGGACGTGCCAATCAATGCGTAAGGGCCCAGCATGATGTAGAAGTTCGGATAACCCGGGACGGTGAGGCCTTCGTAAGCCTGAAACCTGTTTTCTTCCCAGAACGTGCCGAGCTCCTGGCCGTCACGTCCAACCACCTCGTAGGACGGTAGGTTTCCTTTCTCAAAAACCTTGTAGCCCGTCGCCAGGATCAGCACGTCGATCTCGCGCTCCGTGCCGTCCTTCGTGCGTATGCCCTTTGGGGTAATCCGCTCGATGGGTGTGGTGATCAGATCCGTGTTCTTGCGCGCGAACGTTTTGAAATATTCGTTCGAAAAGGTCGGCCGCTTGCAACAAAAGCCATATTTCGGCGCCAACTTTTCCCACAGATCAGGACGATCGGGCAGCTGCTCGCGCATGTTGTTGAGGCCGGCTTTTTCGCACATCCGCACCAACCAGGGCGCCTGCCGGTAGTAAATGGCGGCAACCACCATCAATGCCTCGCTGAGTATATCCGTCCCCACCCGCACGGATTTTTGCGCTGCGGGAAGCAGGCGGAAGACACTCTTCATCCACGCTGGCAACACCCGGTCCGGTTTCTTCAATACCCAGATCGGGGTCCGCTGATAAACATCCAGACGTTTCGCCAGCGGCGCAATTTCCGGGATCATTTGCACAGCGGTGGCGCCCGTACCAATGACGGCGATCCGCTTTCCTTTCAGATTGATCTTGCTGTCCCAGTGCCCCGTATGAATGATTTTCCCCTGGAAGTCGCCAACACCCTCGATGTCCGGCATTTTTGGCGAGATCAGGCCGCCCGTTGCCGAAATCAGTTGCCGGGCTGTGATCTCCTTGCCGTCATCAATCGTGACGCGCCAGAAATGTTTGTCTTCATCGAATACTGCGCGGCTGACGCTCGTCTTGAACCGGATGTGCGGATAGATGCCGTATTTCGAGGCAACGCGTTCGGTGTAGTTCTGTAATTCACTGCCCGGCGCAAACACCCGTGACCAGTTCGGGTTCTGCTCAAAGGAATATGAATAGGTGAATGAGGTGATGTCGACGGCGATGCCCGGATAGCGATTGTCTCGCCAGGTGCCGCCCACCTGATCGGCCCGCTCGAGAATGATGAAGGAGTTAATGCCCTGCTCCTTCAGTCGTATGGCGACGCCCAGCCCGGAAATGCCGGCGCCGATGATGAGCACCTCGTGGTCGGGATGTATTGATCCCCGAGCCTGCGTGGCAATCTGGTCAGGCTGGAAGTGGGCAATATTCATGTTTGCTCTCCAGGATAGTCGGGTTTTATCGGCCGATTTAATGAACGGCCGAATCAGCTTGCGTGGAAGGCTTTGCCTTCGGATTGTTTTTACCTTTCGTACCTTTCACTCGAGCACGTACGACAGGTACGTCGCGCTGCTTCTGCAGCGCCCAATTGACGGCATGCTTCTCAACAAACCTCACCAGGGTGTGCATGTCCTCCCGTGCTTCGGGCAGGAAAAGAGGGAACACCACCCAGACATGCGGCATATCTGGCCTGGACAACAACTCCACCGGAACCTTGGCTTGACGCGCGTTGTACACAACACGGTAGGCGTCGTCGCGCAAACATTCCTCTTCGCTCACCGTTACCAGCAGCGGGGGTAACCCGGAGAAATTGCCCCGGGCCGGAGAGGCGTAGGGATGGGTTGGGTCCGCACCCGCCAGATAGACATCGACCGCCATGTCTACCATGCCTTTCGACAACATCGCATCCGAGTCACTGTTGGCGGACAACGATGGCAACGTACCAGTCGCATCCGTTCCCGGTGACAACGCCAGCGCACATACGGGCATGGGGTAATCTTCATCCCGCGCACGCAACAAAGTGACCAGCGTGAGATTGCCGCCGGCAGAATCGCCAGCCACTACCAGCGGCTCACCGCCCTTCAGGTCAGATGAAAGCTGGCGATAGACATCGAAGGCATCGTCAGTCGCCGCCGGATACGGGTGCTCCGGCGCGAGTCGATAATCCGGGAGAAATATCCTGGCGTTCAGTCGCTGTGCCAGCTGCCCGCAGAAAGTGTGGTAAGTGGAAAGCTTGCCGCCGATGAAGGCACCACCGTGCAAATAAAGCACGGTCATGCCCGGATTTTCCACGGTCACCCACTCACCAGGCACCCCAGCGATTGTTTCTTTATTCACCACAACACCCTGCGGTATGCGGCTCGGCATCGGCATGTTCATTGCGTTGCGTAAATGCCGCACAAGATCCGCCTTTGATTTCGGATCGCTCTGCTTTACCCGCATACGCAGGAGCAGCTTCATAGCGCTGGCCGCTAAAGATGCCATGGTGTTTTGCCCGTTAATAGTCGGTTTATGTGTTTGGAGAATGCCCGGTGACAGTGATGCTCAGGGCGAGACCAGCCGGTACGCTTCGCCGAGGCTGCGTGCATAAAGCCGCGGCGCAATGCGCTTGAACATCCACGCAATCTGGCCATCGATTTGGGGCAGCATGTACATCTGGCCCTTGTCCAGAGCGTCCAGCGTTTTACGGGCAACCGCATCGCTGTTGGTCAGCGCAAACTTCGTCATCGCCGTCTTGGCAAACTCGGCGCGATACGAAGGCAAGCGGCCATCATTGACGATGTTGGTCGGCACCACGGTCGGGCACAATACGGTCACCTTGACGCCGGTTCCAGTCAGTTCAGCCGATAGCGTTTCCGAGAGCGACATTACACCGGACTTTGTGACGTTATAGGTGCTCATTTCCGGCGCGGCGGCAAATCCTGCCGCAGACGCCACATTGATGATGCCGCCATAACCCAACGCCTTCAGCTTCGGCGCAAAAAAGTGACAGCCGTGAATAACGCCCCAAAGGTTGACGTTCATGCACCAGTGCCAATCTTCCAGTGACACCTCACCAATCTGACCACCAAGACCGACCCCGGCATTGTTGACAATCAACGTCACCGGCCGCCCCAGCAATTCCTCGGATTGCTCGGACAGCGCCGCCATCTGCCCGGCGTTGCCTACATCGCACTCGTAGGCAACGGCATGCGTGTTCAGGCCGCGCAACGTTTCGGCAGTCTCCTCGGCGCGCTCCTTGCGGATATCCACACACAGGACGGCACCACCACGCTTTGCGATCTCGTAGGCGAAACTCCGTCCGATACCACTACCAGCACCGGTAACAACTGCGGCCGCCCCTCTCGAAGGCTTCTGCCCTTTCACTCCCATGATCACTACTCCCGAATCAATTAAGCCAGCTGCGGCTGCAAGGTTTGCCGCTGCTTTTGTTTATGTTTTTTGCTGCCGGCAGGCGAGTGCTTGCGTTGGTGATCCAGCAGCGCCTTGTACGCCTTATGGACGTCCCCGGTTTTCTCATAGACGCTCTTCCAGATATGAATCACAGCCCGGTTGTCGTCATCCCAGGGGTGAAAATCCGGCCGGTAATAAGGCAGATAGTGCGTAATCGTGCGCGACAAAATACCTGGCTTGTTGAAAAGCAGATTGGTCATGCGCAACGCGGAACGCCAGTTGGTCAGCTGCTTGTCCTTGTAGAGCAGGTAAGCGTTGCTGGCAAGCATGAACGGTATCCCGAAGGCCGTGGCAAATGCCATGGAGCTGACGCGCCGAGCGTAACCCGTTACGCCACCGCCACCCGCATGCACATACACATCGAAGCTGACACCCTTGTGTTCGGTCTCCTCAACGAAATGCCAATAGAGCATCGCGACAAGTTCAGGATGCATATCTTCAAACAGATCGGGATTCTCCAGCATCACCGAGGAAATGATCGCAGTGAAATGCTCAAAAGCCGCTGCCAGCGCGCTTTGCGTCTGAATGCTGAGATTCTTTTGTAGGGTTTCGCGAATCTGCTTGAAAATGACTTCAAGCTTGTCGAGCGGTACGCCATGGGCAATGCAGGCCGCATTCATCTCGTCGTGTTCACGCGCGTGGATGCGCTCCTGGCGACAAAAATCCACGGCTGCCTTGCGCACGGCCGGGTTGCTCAGTTGATCCAACTGGGCGCGCGCCGAGTTCATCACCCAGCGCTCGCCATCGGGAACGGCGGCGAGAATCGAATTCATCCAATGCGTGATCCAGGGGTCACCGTTGAACCAATACCGCGCAACCGTCTCGGTGTTCATTTTGAAGTGAAGATCCCGAGGTACCACCTCGTCGTATCCGACGCTTCTGCCTGCGATGCCCATAAATACCTCCTGCCTCATTGGTGGCCGGCGCTACCGGCCTCGTTGTTTCCATCCGACCTTTGGTTGGTCGACCGTCCAAACTATCAAACCGAAAATCACCTCTTGGGTTGACGTCGAGTAACAGGCGGGGAAAACCGGGGGTCAAGCCCGGGCATCTTCCTTGGTGTGAGGTGGGCGCCTGCATTCGACTCCCCCGAGAGGAGTCACGCTTACATGCACAAACGGTTACACGCTTTGATGTAACTATATGGCGCAGGGGGTTGTCAAGGTCGGTAAAGGCATCCGGGCCAATCAGGCCAGGTGACGCCGCCGGCTTCTGGCGAGCGTCGCCTGGCGGTCAATCAGGTAGGGCCGTTCAGAAACGAAAGTACGGCGTCAGCAAATACGTCGTTCCGATCCCCGGCAACCATGTGCCCGGCGCCAGCGATATCGACAATCTTTGCCTGCGGAATGAGCTCCAGCAGCTCCCTTGCACCCTCGGCGCTCACAACATCACTGCTTGCGCCCCGCACCAGCAGCGTGGGAATCCGCACCCCACGAGCAGCCGCCAGCCGACGCTCCAGCTGGACCAAGGCCTCGCCGGCATCGGTGCGGGTGGCGTCCTTGAGAAAGCGCGGATCCCAATGCCAGCGGTAGCGCCCGTCGGTGCCCAGCCGCAGGTTTTTCAGCAACCCGGTGTTGTCTTTCGGCGGTGGGCGGTTCGGGTTGTATGCCGCCACCAAAGCCCGCACCTCTTCCAACGACGCGAAACCGTTTGGATTTGCGCTCATAAACGTGAGGATGCGCTCGACACCGCTACGCTCAAGTCGCGGGGCAATATCAACCAGCACCAACCGATTTACCGTTGGCAGCAGGCCTTCGCCAACGGCGACCATTGCTGTTATTCCACCCATGGAGGCGCCCACTATTGTCGGCGATCCTCCGACCTGCTCAACCACACGACGAATGTCATCCGCCATATCATCGACACTGTAGTTGCCATCCGGCGCCCAGTCGCTTTCGCCATGGCCGCGAGAATCCAGCGTGATCGCACAGTAGCCGGCATTGGCAATGCGCTTTGCGGCACCCGCCCAGGCGTGCCGTGTCTGACCGCCGCCATGCAGCAGCAGTACCGTTGGCGCACCGACCCGACCGCGACGGTCGCCGACCAGGCGAACGCCTGCGCAGCCCGTGAAATAAATCGTTTCGACCTGATCCTGCTTCCTTTCTTCACCGGCCGCCGTCACCACGCGGCCTGATTCCGGGGTGTGGTCGCGCATGTTCATCTCAGACATAAACCGTCGCATCATATTTTTCGGGTTTAAAGGTGCGCGCACTCAACACATATTCAGACGCGAGGCCCGGATAGAGTGTGTGATTTTCGCCATGATCATCCAGATACCAACTCCGGCAACCGGAGGTCCACGAAGTGTACTTCATGCGCGACTGAATCTTCCGGTGCCACGCATCCTGCGCCACCCTGCGTACGTTGAGGTAACGCAGATTGCGCTCCAGCAGTGTCTGCAGCGCCTGCAGAATGTACCCGGCTTGCGCCTCGGTATAGACGAGCACCGACGTGTGCCCCGGCCCGGTATTTGGCCCCAGCATCACAAACCAATTCGGAATGCCGGACACTGCCATGCCCATGTAGGCCTTGCTGCCCGGAGCCTGCCACAAATCGCTCATCTTCACGCCATTAAGGCCATGCACCTCGAAGGGGGCGCTGGCGATATCCAGCCTGAACCCGGTCGCCAGCACCACACAATCGACTTCGTGAGTTTTGCCATCGGCTGTGACAATACCTGTCTCGGTGATGTGCACAATGGGTTCGGTTAACACCTCAACATTCGGTTGCGCGAGCGCCGGGTAGTAGTCATTCGATATGAGCACACGCTTGCAGCCAATATGAAAATCCGGCTGCAGCTTGCGGCGTAATTCCGGATCGCTCACCTGCTTTTCAAGGTGTCTTGATGCGTAGCGCTCGAACAGCCGTGAAGCCGGCGTATCCAGAATCACCAGCGGCGCGAAGATCACTTCACTGGCAGTATAGATAGCGTTGCGCAGCAAGCGCTGCGCTGCCGGGATACGGCGGAACAATTGCCGGGTGCGCTCCGGGATCGCAAAATCCGGCTTTGGAATTACCCAGGCGGGGGTGCGCTGAAACAGTTTGAGCGAAGACACATAAGGCTGGATCGATGGCACGACCTGAATCGCGCTTGCCCCCGTACCAATAACTGCCACGCGCTTTCCCTTGAGATCGTACTGATGATCCCAGCGTGCAGTATGGAACTTGGCGCCCTTGAATTCGGCAAGACCCGGAATGTCGGGATAAGCCGGGTTGACCAGGCCACCGATGGCCGACACCACCGCCCGGGCGGTAATCGTTTCACCTCCCTCCGTGGTCAATGTCCAGATGCCGCCTTTATCGTCAAAGATAGCCTTCGTGACGCCTGTTCCAAAACGCAGCCAAGGCCGCAGACCGTACTTTTCCACGCAGTGATGAATGTAGCCGTGAATTTCCGCCGAGCCGGCAAACGTGCGACTCCAGTCAGGCACCTGCTCAAACGAATAGGAATAGGCGACTGATGGCACGTCACAAGCGCAGCCAGGATAAGTATTGTCGCGCCAAGTACCACCGACGTCATCGGCGCGCTCGAGCACTACGAAATCGGTAATGCCGGCCTCCTTGAGTCGGATTGCCATGTTGATGCCGGAAAATCCGGCGCCAATGACAACCACCTGATGGTGCGGCGCCGGTGATTGTGGTTCAACGAACG
Source organism: Pseudomonadota bacterium (assembly GCA_049324495.1). Lineage (GTDB taxonomy): Bacteria > Pseudomonadota > Gammaproteobacteria > Pseudomonadales > JADFDG01 > JADFDG01. The sequence goes on along the minus strand of JBMOOP010000144.1, from coordinate 10,522 downwards.
CGACTTTCTTCCTGCCCATGTGCTGTATCTCCCGTATTTCCATCTGAATACTCACGGCCATGCCGCAGAGTCACTGCCTCTGGAAAACTCCATGCTTCGACCTGTCGTCAGCACCAAGGCCTAGCCCAAACGCTCGACACCCCGCCAGAAACGCTCTTCCAGCTGTTTCTTGGGCAACTTGCCGGCCAGGTTGCGCGGTAACTCGGCAAACTCCACAAAGCGCGGCAACTTGAACCCGTACAGTCCTGCTTCGCGACAATGCGCAAGAATCTCTTCTGCCGTTGCGACAATACCATCTCGCAGATGCACAATAGCGGCCGGGACTTCGCCCAGATCCTTATCCGGCGCCCGCACCACAGCAACATCCAGGACGGCCGGGTGGCGCTTGATGATGTCTTCGATCTCGTTGGGAAAGAGATTGACGCCACCGCTGATGATCATTTCCTTTTCGCGCGAGGTCAGATACAGGAACTGCTCCGCGTCGAGATAGCCGATAAGGCCATCGTCGTACCAGATCTTGCCGTCGATCTCGATGTAGCAGTCGTCCGTCTTCTTCTGCTCGCCCACGTACTGCAGCCCAAAAGTGAGCGCCGACCGCACCAGCACCTTGCCCGGCTTGCCCGTCTCAACCCAGCGCGCATTTTCGGCATCGTATATGCCGCATTCGGCAGCGCGGACCTTGCCGACGCTGCGATAACGACCCGGATCGCCCTGATAGTCCTCGGGCAACAAAATGGTGATGATTCCCGTTTCTGACGCACCGTAATACTCGTGAAATACGTCATTCGGTGCCCCCTGACGCCGGAACAGCGCATTTATCTCCTGCTTGACGTGGGGCGCACAGGGCGCTGCCGCGCAAATCAGCGAGCGCATACTGCCGAGGCGATAACGGGATTTGACTTCTTCCGGCAACGCCAGCACGCGCTCCAGCATGGTTGGCGCTACAAAAGTCCAGTTGATCCGCTCATCCTGGATCATCTGCAGAAAACCTTCTGCGGTGAACTTGCGCATCGGCACGACCGTGGCCCCAAACAGAAAGGGCAACACGGCGATCTGAACGCCCGCGTGATAAAGCGGGCCCGGTACCAGCGAACGTGCGTTGCCGGTGACCGGATCATGCAGCTTCCCCAGGCCGTACCAGCCCAGTGCACTCAGTTGCATGATACTCATGCGCACCGCTTCCTCGCGGGAAGCACCCCGGCGCTTGTGATCCTGATCGCCAAACATGGAAGTCTGATCCATGTTGATGAACTTCGGCGTGCCCGTCGTACCGCCACTGTAAGGCTTGGCCGAGAGATGGAACTTCCCCGGGTGCAGGCGGGGCGTAGCTGCTGCCGTCAGTGCAGCCAGCGACAGCATCCCCTTCGGTACGGGCTGATCACCGGTGACGACAATGTGACTAACCTGCAACTCGTGGCGGATCGAGTCAATAACCTCAACAAACCCCGGATCGATGATCAAAACCTTGGCCGAGGCGCGCCCTATGCATTGCTCGAATTCGGCCGGTTTCAGGTGCCAATTCAACATCGGCATCGTGATGCCAGACAAGTTACAGGCCTGATTGACCTCAAACCATGTGGCGCTGTTGTATAACAGAACCGCGCAAGCATCTCCCTCGCGCAAACCCAAGCTGTGCAGCACATCCGAGGTGCGCAGCACACGTTGCCGGAATTCCTTGAAAGTGATGCGGTCAGCGCCGTCAATCACCGCCTCGCGATTGCCGAGCGTTTCCCAAAATGCCAGGAAAAAACGACTGCCCAGCCCCACTTCGCCATCGCGGCCCTGCCACAACGCACGCAGCATCGAGCGCGCAAAAATACGCTTGCCCATCTGCCCGAATACGGCGCCCAATGCCCGCTGCGTGTCGGGCGACTTCAACAATTTTAATTTCGACATGGCCTATCCTCCGGCGTCAGGGGTTGCGAACCTTGATTTCCACACGTTGAACCGACGTTTCGATGGTCTGGTGATCGGCGCCAGCCCAATACACCGATACCTGATGCTTGCCGGAATCCACCGGCAAATCGAGCAGGTACACATAGCGGTTGTTGCCGGCCGAGAAAAGCTGCTCACGCACCGGCATCATCGACTTGTCATCAATACCTATGTGCAGGTGCGTGCCGATCCTGGCGGCACTCATGGTGGCCTGGTCAAGGTCGGCGTCCGTTTCTATCACGATAGCCATCTGACCTTCCACACAGTCTCCCGCCTGTGGCATCAGCAGTCTGAGTCCGGGCACCTTCGTGTCGCTGCTCGCCGTCACGGCGGGCGTACCGCCATGGTGACCCGCATGGGGGTCGGCGGCGGCAAGGGCTGCAGCGGCCTGCATCAATAGGCCGAGCGCGGCCGCCATCGTGGTTGTCTTGAATCGCGATCTCATACACACCTCCGGGTTCATTTGCTTTGCTGCCGAAAGTCACCGCGCCTTCAATGAAGATGATCGTCCGGCGGCGGTGGCACCCGGGTGTCTGCTGCCAGTTGATCCAGTTCGCCGGCCAGCGCCTCTGGTAGCGCCCACCCCGCCGGATCCTCGTCAGGCAGCCAGCGAGCCCGGATGTATCCGTAGCGGTCCAGCAGAAATTCCGCATGCCGGCGCGGCACACCGAGGACGCCGACATCTCCCCGCATGATCAAGGTGCGCGTCAGTAGCGCATAAGTGGCGAGCACATCGCGGGGGCTTTGTGCATACCAGATGTCCGGCCGAAGTGCAGTCAATGCTTCCGGGTCGGCCGTTACATGCACGATTTCCAGACGCTTTCCTGCCTGCTTGCGCCAGGCCTTAAGCGCGCCTATCCGGGCAGACATTGCATCTTGCGTTTCCATATCGAGCACCAGCAATACCGGCACACCCCGCAATGCCTTCAGTTGCGATAAATTTCCGCCCTGATCCACGAGATAAAAATCCGGTGCTGCCAACCAGCCCTGATCGGGAACCACGTGACTTTCCAGCACCCGCGCCTGGAAGCCCTGGGAAAACGTCCGCAAAAAATTGACGAGATCCCAGCGATCCTGCTCGTTCAATCGATCAGCAAATCCAGGCATACCGCCAGCCGGAATGCCGTTGCCTATCCACCAGAACATGTCTCCGGCAGTATGCAGAGCCGTGTGCGGCGCGGAGAGATCCGCTGGCGCCCTGCGCGTGCGCGTGGAGAGGGGGCCGTCGCCATACCCGCCAGCACCATGGCAGACCGTGCAGTTTTCGCGGAAAAGCAGTTCTCCGTTGGCAACGGATTCACTCATATAGGCAACATCACTGCGCTGGAAAGTGTCTGGAAACGCAGGCACTGCCAATGCCCACAGAGCTGTACCAGCACCCACTGCAAACAGGATCGAATACAGGGTGAGCACAACGCGGCCGGAATGACGGTAGACGGCCACCACCAAGGCAAGCAAAGCGGCCATCGCGACCAACGCGCCGGCCCAGAGCATCTGCAACACGATCCGATCCAGCGCGATCGCCTCAAGAGAGAAGCGAAACGGCAGCACCCAAAGAGCCTGCTCGTGCGAGGCGGGCGTCGTCTGGCCCAGGATGGCCGCCAAGGCCACGGTGAGAAATGTGGCGGCCCACTCGATACGCACGGCACGCAACGCCGTGCTCTTGTTCACAACCCTCCCGATCGACCAGTGCGGCAGATCCCTGCGTATCGCATTGGCTGCCAGCAAGGCCACTGCCAGCAAAGCGATCTTGACCGTCAACAGCAGCCCCCATTGCGTGCCGAACAGATCGCCCTGATTGTCGATAAACCGATCTGCCAGCAACACGCCCGTGGCCACCAGGATTACCACCAGCAGCATCGCGACGCGCGAAAATCGCAGCACCGATTGTGTGACATCTTCGGAAAATGGCTCCCCGGACAATCCGGCCTGCCGACCCTCAGCACGGACCGTCATCCACCAAACCGGCAGACTGCCGACCCAAAGGGCAACAGCGGCCATGTGTGCCGCATGCACAGGCACCAGAAACGGGGCATTCTCATCACCCGCGTAGTGGCCTGCGAGCGCGCCCGAGCCAGTGATGGCTATTCCGGCGATGGAAGTAATACCCAACAGGCGCGCTGACATTGGCTGCGGCGGCAGGAGCGGGCGCCGGACTCGCAGCGCTGCGGTTGATACAACCGCCAGCAAGGCGACACCCATCAGGGTTCGTATCAGCCACAGCACGCCTGGACGGGTGGCTGCGATGTATTCCAGCCAATTTTCCCAAGGCGTTTGCCATGCAGCGTCTGGCGAACCGATAACGGCGGCAAACTGGACAGGCAGTTGAATCAACTGCGCGGTAATAAAAACAAACAGGGCGACGAGCAGACTGGCGACGAGCCTGCGCTCAACTTCCGGCAGACGTGTCCGGACACCGGTCCCGCACAACCACCAGAAGAATGTCATGCCGGCGATGACAACGACCGACACGGCCTCCAGCGAGGCCGCAAGCCGCCCAATCCACTCGATCATGGTTTCGCCGGCGCCGGCTCCAGGCGGAAACTGTAGCCCCAGTCAACGATGTGGCCATCGACCGACAACACGCGGTAGCGAACTTTGTATGTACCCGGATCAAGCGCCGGCAATTCGACGATCAGCTGCTTCGCGTCATCCGGCGCAATCTTTGGTTTGGTGAGACCCGGCAACTTCTTGCCTTTCGCCGTTTCCAGCGTCACCGCCGAGAAGGCGGCCTCAACCGGTTCGTTGAACCACAACCTGATTAACCTCGGCGATTCCGTCAGCACAGCCCGCGACCCAGGCTCGGCGCGCAACAGCGCCGAGTGGGCGCTGGCAGTCACCGCCAGCGCCCAGAGCATGACGCCAAGCACCCATCGCGTCGAACGCATCATCGCTAGCTCTTCGTTGCGCGCCGATAAAGCAAAACGCTCGCCAGCAGGGCGACCAGGAAGACCACCAAATAGCGCCCGTAGGACTTTTCGCCAACCGCAAAAGGAAACACAGAAATGAACTTCTCTCCCGCAGGCGACGTGGCCGTCACGATACCGATAAATCGCCCGTGCTCGGGGAAGCGATGGCTCACGCTCAATGTGCCGTGCGGATACAGGGCCGCCGGCTTGTGGAACACCGTTGCCTTTTCAATATCATCAGCAGAACCCAGATCAGCGTAAACGGCGGACCTGCCGATATTGTTTACATCGCGAACGATTCGGAAATCAGTCGGCATCGAACGCAACTCATCCGTCATGAAGTCCATCACCATGATCACGTTGCCCAGCTCGGGAATGTCTTCGCAAAATTCCTGGGTGGCACGCCGCTCCGGTTGATAGCCGGTGAAATGTGAACGGTACGGGCCGAGCTTCATCAGACAAACATCGTTGTCCATCGACACGCCACCATGCGCCAGCAAAACGCCTGGCGCAGCGGCAGCGAACAAAAGCACCAACAACGCAGCCAATCGACGCATCAGATAAACACCGGCAGCATCGGCCCGCCGACTTCTGAATAGAACTGCCGATACTGGTCATCATAGAAGAACAGCATGCCGGCAAAACGGGAGTCCGGATCGTAGATCAGGCTGGTAAGACGATAGGTTTCCCACAGCGCATCTTCGGCGAACGCGACGACCTGCCGCGTTTCACCTGGCGCAATCGCCTGGCCGTCAACACGCAGGCCGGCTTGAGCGACCAGATCGCCAACATCCACCGGCTTGTCGACCAACACGTCAGGATTGACAAAGCGAATATTCGCCGTGGTAAACCTGCCCAGACTGATCGGTCGATCAGAGTTGTTCGTCACCGTCAGCTTCAACTCGAAACTTCTTCCGGGAATCCGGTAACGCGCGTCATCCAGCCGCACGGTCACCATTTTGGCATTGGGGTCATCCATCGGCGGCACATGCACCTTGCCGGTCTGCAATGGCGTAGTGATCGGGTACTGGTCTTGCGCCCAGAAATAGCCGAACCCAATCAGCATCAGGGAGACGCCCAAAAAGCCGGCGCCGACTTTCTTGTCCAGGGGCGTGATGATCTGATCGGCATCATCGCCCAAATCGGAAACCCGACGGAAACGCGGAATAAGGATCGGGCATTTGGTCAACCAGTAGATGAACCAGACCAGACCGATGACCAGCCAGAGTGCACTCCAGAAGGCGATATTCTTCATCCCGTAGGTTTCGAGATTGATGGTGTCGCCGGTCAGCGTGGTGACCTCGTTGACGAAATCGGCCTGGTCTCCAGTTACCTCAACCCAGAAAGCCGGACCGATCACCGGGCCCGTGCCCTCAACGCTGAGTACCGGGTGCACGTGATAACGCCCCGGCGTGCGCGCCTTAAGGGTCATCGAGTAATCGTAGGTCTCACCCAGATGAAATGCCGTCGAGCGCACCATGGGTACGCCATTCACTTTCGAGTCGATCCGCACGAACACCGGCCCGGGGATGCCCACGTTCAGGAAGGCAGTGCCCTGCGGGCCGTCCATGTGCTCCGGCCAGAAGCGCGACGGCACAAATTTCCCGGTCAAGGTGAGCGTTTCATTCACCTTCAAATTGGTCGTCGTGATCTGCGTATCGAACCAATGAACGGTACGCATCCGTAACCCGGCTTGCTGTGCTCGTTCTCCGTGCGCGAAGGTTTCGCCTACCAAGGCCAGCAGCAGAATTGAGATGATCGCGCGGATAAACAGCGAACGGCTGAACCACTGCGCTTTTCCGTTGCTGCGCACACACTTCCCTTCAGCAAAGAAGCTCTTGCTGTGCATGATATTCCCCTCAGAAAATTCGTTTGATCCAGATGGCTCGGGAAGCAAGATACCCAATCCAGGTCCAGAAGTAATACATGAGGATGGCAACAAAACCGGCGAATACTGCCGTCAGTGGTGTCACAGCCTCACCAAAGGTTCGCAGCGTCGATTCTTCAATGATGCGAACATATTCGGGAATCGCAGTTCTGACGTACTCGTAGCCCATCAGATCTGCCACGGTCACCAGCGTGCCGTTGTATTCGACCGGCACACGAAATGGCGCCATCATCGTCCAGTTCAAAGGGTAGACCAGCGCCGCAAAAAAGAATGCGCCGAACAGACCGGTGAAGAAGAAGCTTCGGCTCAGCAACAACGTGCAGTCGAGAATCAGGCCCAGGGCGATAAATGTTGATGGGGAAACCATGTTCAACGGAAAGCCGGCAAAGCCTTCAAAGTTCAGCCACCGGCTGATCCATGACGCCAGAGCAAAACTCAGTAGCGCAACGGAAGCCGACAGCGGCAACCGAAACCGTGTCCACAAGAGATAGCCGAACACGGCTGGCAGAACCAACAGTGACAGCGGCGTCACCAGTGGCCACCAACGGCGGTCACGCCAGTCCACCCAGTAGTCCCAGTCGCCAACAGTCAGGGCAAAATGGAAACTGAAGATGCCGGCGAACAAGAGCACGAACAGCGGCACAGCAAGCAGATCAATATTCCGATAAACCGCACGCTGCTGCTCGCGGGTTGTGACCGCAGAGCGGATGATCCGCTCGCCTTCGTTAGGGGTGGTGAAAGTCATCAGTGGGCCTCATGGGATTTGTTGCTGTGCCATCACATGTTGCAACAGCTATGCATCGACGACAGTACGGCGGGCTTTGCGCCCGCCGCCTGTTGCCACTTGAAGAAATTACCTTGGAAACCGGGCTTTAAGCCTCAACAACTTTCTGATCGCCATCAAGGCTCGACAGCGTGATCATCCGCGTGATGATTTGGATCAGAAAACCGCCGGCAGCGAAGGCAGACCAGCCCAGCAGCACAAACCCCCAATGCACCGGCGCCGCGAACAGCTCTTCCGCGTAGAAGAAAGTGTGGCCCCACTCATTGAACCCGAGGTTCGGCATGATCAGGATTGGGCCAGCCACCAGCAGCGCCAGACCCGCCGACACGCGATTGTGAAACTGCGGCAGCCGGGTGTGGGCATAAACGAATGTCGACACCCCCAGGATGATGAAGGTTGGAATGCCGAAATAGAAAAGTGCAATGTGCGTCGGCGTGAAGTCCGTGTCGCGCACCGTGACCTGGTGCCAGGCGGCGTCGGCTTCCGTATAGAGGGACGCGGCGAGATACGAGATTACCGAGAAACCCACAATGCAGCACAGCAGTACATAATAACGACGCAGCTCCTCTTGCGCAGTGACCTGCAGGACGTTCTTGTCACGTGTCTTCCACAGGTAGCCGACCAAGCCAAAGAACACGAGCGCCTCGATGACGAGCTGGGTGTAAAGGAGATTCATCCAGTAGATCTGAAACTCCGGCTCGAAGTAATCAAGGCCCACCGAAAACGAGGTGAGCTCCTGGTAGTACCGGTAGCCCGCAAAAAGACTCACCAACAGGAACGTGATGATACCCAAGGTCTTCCAGGGTACCGCCGGGGGGGGGGCCTGATAAGCGTCGGCCTGCGCTTTGGATGTGAAATGCGTGATCATGGTCTTGCTCCTCTGATCTGCTCTTTTGGACTTGCCCGCCAATTTGGCCAAATGGCCAAATCCAGCCTCAAGGTTATTTGGTCACATGGCCAAATGTCAACGATCCCGTAGCTTAGAAGTGTATCTTGGCGTTCACCAACCTTGCTCCAAGTCAATACCTTGCACATTAAGCCGGCGAAACCCCGTGGGCGCCACCGCCCCGGTATCTGAGTATCCCCTTTATTTCAGAGGGGGGTACAGGGGCCAGGGCTGCGTCAAATACCGATGCCGCCTGACGGCCGCGGCCTCTTTGACCCTGCCTCAGTAGCGGTTGCAAGGCCTCCCGGGGAGGGCGCATTTCAGCCCGCCGCCAGCACTCGCAAGATCGCCTGCCCGTAGGCATCGAGCTTCTTCACCCCAACACCACTGATCCGGGCAAGTTCGCCGAGCGTTGCCGGCGCCTCCTGCGCCATTTCGGCCAGCGTCACGTTCTGGAACACGACATAGGCTGGCACATTGTGTTCGCGGGCAACTTCCGCGCGCCAGGCTTTGAGCGCCGTGAACCGGGCTTCGGCTTGTTCGTCGAGCGACACCGTCGCGGCCTTGCCGACACTGCTGGCGCGCCCGCGCGACACCTTTTCCCTGCCCCGGCGCGGCGCATCCAACGGTTTGCGCAGCAACAGGTTGACCTCGCCGCGCAGCACGGCACGCGACGCTTCGGTCAATTCCAACGTGTTGTACTCACCCCCGGTGCGCAGGCAGCCGAGCGCGATCAGTTGCCGCAGCACGCTACGCCATTCCATCTCGCCAACCTCAGTACCGATACCGAACGTACTCAGGCTTGCGTGGCCATATTGGGTGACCTTGTCGGTAACCTTGCCGCGCAACACATCAATCAGATGCACGGCGCCGAAACGCTGGCCGCCATTCTGGTAGAAACGATACACGCAGCTGAGCACCTTGCGGGCGGCTTCGGTGGCATCCCAGGTTACCGGCGGGTTGAGGCAGTTGTCGCAGTTACCACAGGGCGTGCTGTCCTCGCCGAAATAGCGCAGCAACCGCACACGCCGGCAATCGTGCGCTTCGGCCAGCGCCAGCAGTGCATCGAGCTTGCCGCGCTGGCCGCGCTTGAATTCTTCTGCAGCCGGGCTTTCATTGATCATGCGGCTCTGGTTCACCACGTCGGCAAGGCCGTAGGTCATCCATGCATTGGCAGGCAGCCCGTCGCGTCCGGCACGACCAGTTTCCTGATAATAGCTCTCGATGTTTTTTGGCAAGTCAATGTGCGCAACAAAACGCACATCTGGCTTGTCGATGCCCATCCCAAAGGCGATCGTCGCAACCATCACAAGGCTGTCTTCGCGCAGAAAACGATCTTGGTTACGCTGACGCACACCGGCGTCAAAACCAGCATGGTAGGGCAGGGCCTCGATACCGTTCGCCGACAACCACTGAGCCGTTTCTTCCACTTTCTTGCGCGACTGACAATAGACGATGCCCGCGTCGCCCGCGTGTTCCTCATGGAGGAATTGCAGTAATTGCGCGCGCGCATTGTCCTTTTCAACGACCATGTAGCGGATGTTTGGACGATCGAAACTGCTGACGAACAGCCGCGCGTCCTGCAATTGCAACCGATCAATGATATCAGCGCGCGTGAGGTCGTCGGCGGTTGCCGTTAGGGCAATGCGCGGCACATCGACATAACGTTCGTGCAACACGTTCAGCGCCAGGTAATCTTCGCGAAAGTCGTGCCCCCACTGGCTGACGCAGTGCGCTTCGTCGATAGCGAACAGGCTGAGCAGGCCACGCTCATGCAGCGAATCGAGTTGCGCGAGAAAACGCGGCGTGGTGATGCGCTCCGGCGCCGCATACAACAGCACCAGTTGGCCACTCATCATTTCGCGCTCGATGCGCTGCGCGGCCTCGCCGTCGAGCGAAGAATTCAGGAACGCAGCATGCACGCCGGCTTCTTCCAGCGCACCGACCTGATCGTGCATCAAAGCGATTAGCGGGCTGACTACCACCGCGACGCCACAACCGGCGCGGTGCCGGGCAATGGCCGGGATCTGGTAGCACAGGCTCTTGCCGCCGCCGGTCGGCATCAGCACCAGCGCGTCACCGCCGGCGATCAGGTGGCTGACGACCTCGGCCTGATGGCC
>JBMOOP010000143.1:0-5601 GCA_049324495.1 Pseudomonadota bacterium | reverse complement strand
ACCAGCGGGATACGCGCGGCGATCTGGGCGCGCACGCCCACCCGCACCTTGTTCTCGATCTGCAGATAACGGGCAACCTTCAGCGGCGGCAGTGCCTTGGCAAGTTTCGCTGCGAACGACTTGCGCATGTCGACTTCCGCCTGCTCGGAAGCGAGCATGTCGCTGATCAGCTTGTTGGCAACGTCATCGGTCCCCGTACCCTTCTTCTGCTGCTCGGCGTAATCGACTATCACCTTGATGGTGCGCTCATTGAGCCCCTGCAGCGCCGTCTGGTATTCCTCATAAATTGGCCAGAACGCTTTTGCCTCAGCTTCCGTCAGCAGCATGTTGGTAGCGACCAGTGCTTTTTTATCGGCCCGCGCCTTCTCCATGAGAATCGCGTTGTTGTTGGCCGGCGCCTCGGTAGCTGCAGCGGCGACCAGTGGCGGGGCCTTGGCGTCGGCGGCAAAGGTGATGGCCGGTACAGCGGCGAGCGACAACGCAAGTAACAGCGTGCGGGTGGTGGTGGACATCGTGGAGGTCTCCTGGTGTTTCCGGTTGGCGGGTTATTGCGGGATATGAACATGGATACTAAGGGTTGCGATGTTGCTTCAGACCGGGACTCGCCGCCAGAGTTTCATTGCCGGGTGTTGAGATCCCAGTCAATCGGTGTCATGCCGTGCCTGGCCAAATAGGCATTGGTCTGCGAAAAATGCCGACAGCCCAAAAAGCCACGATGCGCTGACAGCGGCGACGGATGCGGCGCGGTAAGCACCAGATGGCGCTGCCGATCAATAAATGCGCCCTTTTTCTGCGCGTAACTGCCCCAAAGCATGAATACCAGATGCTCGCGTTCACGGTTGAGGCGCTCAATGACGGCATCCGTGAATAACTCCCAGCCACGGCCGGCATGCGACGCCGCCTGGTGGGCGCGCACCGTCAATACCGCATTCAGCAACAGCACGCCCTGCTGTGCCCATTTTTCAAGGTGGCCATGATCGGGCGGCAAAATACCGAGATCCGCCTGCAGTTCCTTGTAGATGTTCGCCAGCGACGGCGGAATGGCAATGCCCGGCCGCACGGAAAAACACAGGCCGTGCGCCTGATCGGGCCCGTGATAAGGATCCTGACCGAGGATCACCACTTTCACCTCGGCAAACGGCGTCAGGTTGAAGGCATTGAAAATTACCGGACCCTTCGGGAAAACCAGCTGCCCCTGCTGCTTTTCCGCAAGAAGAAATGCGCGCAGCGTTGCCATATAGGGCTGATCGAATTCTCCGGCCAGCGCCTGCTTCCAGCCCGGCTCCAGAGCCACACGGGCAGATGCGGTATTCATCACGCCTCGCCAACGCCAAACACCAGGCGAAAGCGGTGCGCGAGCACACGCTCGGCACGATCGCGATCAAATGCCTGATCCTTGCGTATCAATTGCTCATATTCGAGTTGCAGAAATGCTTCGTGAATCAACTCGGCGTCCATAGGCGGGTCGATGGTACCCACCATCGTGCAGAAAGCCATCAGTCCTTCGCGTATTTTCTGGCGAAAATTTTCTGCCTGGTCGCGCAGGCGCTCGTCAAGAATGGCCGCCTGCATAAATGCTTGCTCGGCAAGTAAATGCTCGCGGTGCTGCTGCAGCTGCCCCTCAACAAAATTAGCCGCAAGCTTCGCCATCCCGGCAAGAAATTCAGCGCGATCCTTTTCGTCCTTGAGTGCGTCACCACTGTATTGCGCGGTGAACTGGTAGATCTGAATCCATACCGGGTCGATTACCTGCGCCTGCGCATTCTCGACGAACAGCGTGAAGGTATCAGCGATGAGATCGCGGATATCCTTGAAATAGTATGTGGTGGCCGACAGCGGCACACCCGCTTCTTGCGCCACCGCGCGATGGCGCACGGCGCGGATGCCATCGCGGATGATGATCCGCAGGGTGGCTTCGAGTATGGCCCGGCGACGATGCTCGCTGCCGATACGCGTCGCACGACGGCCACGGTAGCCGCCCGGATCCGTGCTCGCCACTACCTTTGTGCGGACATGTTTTCTCATGGTCACCCTCCCCTTCCCTGAGGTTCCGGATCAATGCCTTGGCGCACATCAAACTCAACGATTGGGCCGCATGTGCGGAAAAAGTATCACGTCGCGGATTGATGGCGAATTGGTGAACAACATCACCAGCCGGTCGATGCCGATGCCCTCGCCGGCGGTCGGCGGCAGACCGTGCTCCAGCGCCGTGATGTAATCCTCGTCGAAGAACATCGCCTCATCGTCGCCGGCTTCCTTCTCGGCGACCTGGGAACGAAAACGCTCGGCCTGGTCTTCCGGGTCATTCAGCTCCGAAAAACCGTTGGCGAGCTCGCGCCCGCCGACGAAAAACTCGAAGCGATCGGTGACGAAGGGGTTGGCATCCGAACGCCGCGCCAGCGGTGACACTTCCGTCGGGTACTCGGTGATGAAAGTGGGTTGGCGCAGGGTGTGCTCGACGGTCTTCTCGAAAATTTCGATCTGCACCTTGCCCAAGCCCCAGGAATCCTTGAGCGGGATGCCAAGTTTTTTTGCTGCCGTGCGGGCACCGTCGGGCGTCGCGAGCTGCGCAGGGGTGATATCCACGTTGCGATCAAGAATCGAATCGAAAACGCTCATGCGGGTGAACGGCGTGCCGAAGTCGATCTCCTCACCTTGATAGACCAGCTGCGTGGTGCCCAGTACATCCTGCGCCAGCGTGCGCAACATATCCTCGGTGAGATCCATCAACTCCAGGTAGGTTGCGTAAGCCTGGTAGAATTCGATCATGGTGAACTCGGGGTTGTGGCGTGTGCTCAAACCCTCGTTGCGGAAGTTGCGGTTGATCTCGAACACCTTCTCGAAACCGCCGACCACCAGCCGCTTCAGATACAGTTCCGGCGCGATGCGCAGGAACATCTCGATATCCAGCGCATTGTGGAAAGTGACGAAGGGCCTGGCGACAGCACCACCGGGAATCACATGCAGCATAGGTGTTTCGGCCTCGATGAAATCGCGCTGCACGAGGTAATGACGAATGCCGGCAACGATTTTGGCGCGAACGTGAAAGGTGTTGCGTGTTTCCTCGCTGACGATCAGATCGACATAGCGCTGGCGATACTTCATTTCCGTATCGGTCAGACCCTTGTGCTTTTCCGGTAGCGGCCGCAATGCCTTGACCAGCAAACGCGGGTTTTCCATATCCACATACAAATCACCCTTGCCGGATTTGCACAGCAGACCTTCGGCGCCCACGATGTCGCCCAGATCCCAACCCTTGATATTTTCCAGCTGCCCAGGCGACAGCGTTTTGCGATTGACGTACAACTGGATGCGGCCAGTCATGTCCTGAATAACGATGAATGCACCGCGATTGAGCATAATGCGGCCGGCGACGCTGGCGCGCAGCGTCAGCTGCTCGATCTCTTCCTTCGATTTTTCTGCGTAGTGCGCTTGCAGGTCGGCGCAATAGTGGTCGCGACGAAAATCATTGGGGTATGCGTTGCCGCTCTGACGCAGAACCGACAGTTTGGCACGGCGCTCGGCGACCAGCCGGTTCTCATCCACAACCGCATCCACAGCGGCGTCCTGCGTGTTCGGCGGCATATCGTTGCGCTGGTCAGTCATGGTCATGCCATTGGTGTTGGTGCAGGGGCGATCATCACAGGCCGGCCTTCAGGCTTGCATCAATGAAGTCGTCGATATCGCCATCGAGAAACTTGCCGGTGTTGCTCGTTTCTATGCCGGTGCGCAAATCCTTGATCCGCGACTGATCGAGCACGTAGGAGCGAATCTGGCTGCCCCAGCCGACATCGGCCTTGGTCGCTTCCAGCGCCGACTTCACGACGTTGCGCTTCTGGATTTCCAGCTCATACAACTTTGCCGCCAGCATTTTCATCGCCTGGGCACGATTCTGGTGCTGCGAGCGGCCAGCCTGGCAGGCAACAACGGTATTGGTCGGAATGTGCGTGATACGCACTGCCGACTCGGTGCGGTTGACGTGCTGACCACCGGCACCCGACGCACGATAAACGTCGGTACGCAGATCGGCAGGGTTGATGTCGATCTCGAAACTGTCATCGATTTCCGGCGACACAAACACGGAAGCGAATGAGGTATGGCGTGCGCCGCCGGAATCGAACGGGCTCTTGCGCACCAGCCGATGCACGCCGGTCTCGGTACGCAGCCAACCGTAGGCGTACTCGCCGGCAAAGTGAATGGTCGCCGATTTCACTCCCGCCACCTCACCGTCAGTGCATTCGAGCAATTCGGTTTTGAAGCCCCTCTTTTCGCCCCAGCGCAGATACATGCGCAGCAGCATCGAGGCCCAGTCCTGCGCTTCGGTACCGCCGGCACCGGCCTGGATATCCATAAAGGCACTGTTCGGGTCATTCGGCCCGGAGAACATGCGCTGGAACTCAAGAGTGGCGACCTGCTGCTCGATACGCTCAAGTTCGGTCGCCACATCAGCGACGGTGGCTGCGTCATTTTCGGCCACCGCCATCGCAAGCAGTTCGCGGGCATCGAGCAGATGCTGCGCCGTTTTCGTCAACGTACCGACAATATTGTCCAGCTGGGCGCGTTCGCGGCCAAGCGCCTGGGCACGCTCGGGATTGTTCCAGATCTTCGGATCTTCGAGCTCCTTGCCAACTTCTTCCAAACGCTCGCACTTGCCATCGAAGTCAAAGATACCCCCGGAGCGAAGTGGCTCGCTCGTCGAGGTCGCGAATCTTGTTGGTGATCGGGTTGATTTCCATTGCCTGGGACTACCGGTAACGAGCGGGCAGGATCGCCCGGGAAAATCGCCCGGAAGGAGAAGCGGCGACCAGATAAGGCGGTGAATTGTAGAGAAATTCACCCGGCCCGTCGATTTGGCATTGCTCTGGCGACAGACGGAACCTAGCATGCCCTCCTGCACACGACGTGCGCGCCAGCCCAATGGAAAACATGACGTGAATCCCAACTCTTCTGCTCAGGGGTCTGCACCGGTTCGGCCGGGCGACGGCAAGGAACGCATTCTGCTGGCAGCGCTTCAGGAGTTTGCTGCCCATGGCTTCGACGGCGCCTCCACCACCGCCATCGCCCGGCGATGCGGCGTCACCCAGCCCTTGATTCACTACCATTTCGGCAGCAAGGAAGGGCTGTGGCGCGCCACGGTCAATGACGCCTTCCTGCGGCTGCGCGACGAATTCTTCACGACTCTCCAGCGCCACCCGCCAACGCGCGACAACCCGCGTGGAACCCTCCTCGCCCTGGTGCGTGAATTCGTCCGCTTTTGCGGGCGCTATCCCCACTTTCCGCGCCTGCTCTACACGGAACTGCCAACCGCCAGCCCGCGCGCGGAGTGGCTCATGAACAGCTGGGTGCACCCGATGGTCGCCCGGATCGCGGCACTGCACGGCGACGTCGCCCGTGCAACGGGCATGAAGGAACTGCCACTCGGGCACATCATGGCCGCGCTCACCGGCGCGGCGGCAACGTTCTTCGTGCTCGGCAATTTCATGCAGGCGGCCTACGGCCTCGACCCGGCTGGCGACGCCACCATCGAGGCACATGCCGATGCGCTGGTGAGCATCCTCGAAAGCGGCCTGTTTGGCAGATCCTGAGCAGGCCGCGCTCACA
>JBMOOP010000142.1:0-54159 GCA_049324495.1 Pseudomonadota bacterium | reverse complement strand
TTCCGGCGTCTTGCAGCCGGCCAGAACTTCATCAAGAATCCTTACTTCCATTGCCATGTAATTGCTCCTCGGCGGTACTGCCGCCATCATCTCAAAGGGCAGTTACACAGTTCAATTTACAGGCCCGGGGGAGCGGGAGATGGTTAATTAAAAAGAAAATTAACCCAATAACCGATCATTCCGAATCTCCATACGTCTCGTTGTAAATCTCACGCAGCAGTTTTCCCTTGTACATCCAATGCGGCCCTGGGGCGACACTGTAATCCAGATTCATCACCTCTCTCGTCGCAGCAGTCAGAGACATCTCTTCGCCGTTTAATTTTACGCGGCGACTCGAAATCACAACGACAGCCATAGGTGCATGAACCGATTGCAATGTGCTACCGACAGGAATTCCCATCTCCTCAAAGTTCAGGTTTGGCCGCCTAGCGCTCAGTTGCTCCGCCGCGGCCATAGATTGGGGATCAACTGCTGTTGGCTGCTTCGCGATCTCCGCTGTGGCTTCCTCCACATGCAACAACTTAAGGATGGCAATAGCCTGCTCCGGATCGATCTTGAAGAACTCCCGCTTCGGGTTTATCCGGTGGGGACCAAACGCCACATGCAGCGCCTGCTCGACCTCGTCAGCATTGGGCACCTTGCAGGCGAACTCCAGTTTGAACGGGACCGGGACGCCTGTGGTGTAGAGCTGGCCGATCCGGGTGTTGGCATCAACCTGGGAGGTATATCCAATCTTCACGAGCCCGGGCATCGCGGGGTTGGACAGGACGTAAACAATCTGCAAATCCGCCATGGCTTATACCTCGGCCCAAAGACTCCACTCCGACGACAACGCTTCCGCCTGTGCCAGAACAGTTTGCACCGCCGCGTCCTGCAAGTCCGGTGGATAGCCATACTTCCGCAGAATGCGCTTAACCAGTACCCGCATCCTGGCCCGTGCCGAATCCCGGTGCGCCCAGTCGACCGTAACGTTCTCGCGCAGACTCACCAGTAGCTCATGCGCAATCAGCCGGAGCTTGTCATCGCCCATCATCTCGACAGCGCTTTCGTTCTCGGCAAGCGCGTCGTAGAAAGCAATCTCTTCATCCGTCAAACCGGACTCTTCCCCGCGCTGCCGGGCAGCCCGGATGTCCTTGGCCAGGTTGATCAACTCCTGCAGCACCTCTGCCGTCGTGATGGCATTGGCGTGGTAACGCGCTACTGCATCTTCCAACCGTTCTGAGAATGCCCTCGTCTGCACGACGTTGGCCTTGCTGCGCGAGCGGATGCCGTCATTGATCAGTTTCTTCAACGCCTCGAGCGCCAGGTTCTTGCGGTCCATCTTCTGGACTTCAGCCAGGAACTCATCCGAAAGGATCGAGATATCCGGGCTCTTGATCCCACTCGCCTTGAGGATGTCGACAATCTCGGTGGACACAACGGCGCGGCTGACGATCTGTTGGATTGCGAGTTCACGGTCCTGCGGTGAGCTACCGGCGACGGCACCGGTTTTGACCAGTGCCGCCCGGATCGCCTGAAAGAATCCCACCTCTTCGCGAATGGCCCTCGCCTCGTCCGAGGCGGACGCCAGCGCATAGGCCTTAGACAGCGCGAGCACAGCATCCTGATAGCGGCGGTGGGCTTCCTTCTTGCCCTCCTTCGTCTTCTCCTTCGCCGCCAGCTTCTGCTGCAGGTCGAGAATCCATTCGATGGCGCCGGCCATCATCGCCAGCCGCACCTGCGGCGTGCCGGTGAGGGCCGAGGCGTAATCGAAGCCGTGGTACATGTCCCGGACGACTTCGTACTTCTCCTTCATCACAGCGATGGCCTGGGACTCGTCGACACCGGTCTGCTGCCGGTCGCCGGGCGAGTACTGCTGCAGTGCGGATTTCAGGCTCTGGGCAATGCCGATGTAGTCGACGATCAGCCCGGCCGGCTTGTCCCGGAATACTCGGTTAACCCGCGCAATCGCCTGCATCAGTCCGTGGCCCTGCATTGGCTTGTCCACGTACATCGTGTGCATGCAGGGG
Organism: Pseudomonadota bacterium; assembly: GCA_049324495.1. GTDB lineage: Bacteria > Pseudomonadota > Gammaproteobacteria > Pseudomonadales > JADFDG01 > JADFDG01. The sequence goes on along the minus strand of JBMOOP010000142.1, from coordinate 52,150 downwards.
GCGTCAAAGCCGGTGAGCCACATGTCACGGACGATCACGAGCTTCAGCGGGTCTTTCGGGTCGCGGGCACGCTTGGCCAACAGATCACGTCGAGTCTTGCTTCCGATGTGTTGCTGCCAGCCTTCCGGATCGCTGGCAGCGCCGGTCATCACGATTTTGACGGCTCCCGCGTTGTCGTCCTCGCTGTGCCAGTCCGGGCGCAGATTGATGATCTCGTCATAGAGCCTCACGCAGATGCGTCGGCTCATGCAGACGATCATGGCCTTGCCCTCCAGGGCCGCCACCCGGTCCTCGAAGTGGGTGACGATATCCTGGGCCACGAGCGCCAGGCGCTTGTCGCTGCCCACCAGAGCCTCGACCGTCGACCATTTGCGCTTGAACTTCTCCTGCTCGGCCTCCGGCACGTCTTCGGTCAGTTCACTGACCTCGTCGTCGATCTTCGGCATCTCGTCCGCATCCAGCTCGATGCGGGCCAGACGGGACTCGTAGTAGATCGGCACCGTCGCGCCATCCTCGACGGCGCGGCTGATGTCGTAGATGTCGATGTAGTTGCCGAACACTGCGGGCGTGTTCACGTCATCGGCTTCAATCGGTGTACCGGTAAAGCCAATGAACGAGGCGCTGGGCAGCGCGTCACGCAGGTACTTGGCGAAGCCGTAGGAAATGTCCCCGGACTTCACATCCACCTTGGCCTTGAAGCCGTACTGGCTGCGGTGCGCCTCGTCGGCGATGACCACGATGTTCTCGCGGTCGCTCAGCATGCCGGCGCCTTCGCTGAACTTCTGCAGGGTAGTAAAGATCACGCCGCCCGACGCTCGCCGCAGCAGCACCTGCACCTCCTCGCGTCCGCCTGCCTGCTGAGGCGTTTGGCGAAGCAGATCCCGGCACATCGAGAACGTGGAGAACAGTTGGTCGTCCAGATCATTGCGGTCCGTGAGGATCACCAGCGTCGGGTTCTTCATGCCCGGGTGGCGGATCAACTGACCAGCGTAGAACGCCATCAGCAGGCTCTTGCCCGATCCCTGGGTGTGCCAGATGACGCCCGCCTTGCGGTCGCCCCTTGGCTGGTCCTTGGTACTGCGCAGGCTATAGCCGGCAGGATCTTCCGCGCCACCCGCGTAGCAGGCCCGCAGGGTGGACTCCACCGCCTTCTGCACCGCATGGAATTGGTGGTAGCCGGCGATGATCTTCGCCAGGCCCGAACCGGTCTCCCCGAACACGGTGAAGTTACGCAACAGGTCGAGAAAACGGCGCTGCTCGAAAACACCCTCAATAAGGGTCGAGAGTTCAGGCTCGCCCTTGGGTGCGATCTGCTTTCCGTCGGTTGTGCGCCAGGGCATGAACCGCTCAAGGTCTGCCGACAGGGAACCAACTCGGGCTGTAATGCCATCCGATGTCACCAGCAGCGCGTTGGTGTTGAACAACGCGGGAATCTGCTTCTTGTAGGTCTGCAACTGGTTGTACGCACCATCGAGAGTGGCGTTACCGCTGCCGGGTGCCTTGAGTTCAATGACGGCCAAGGGAAGGCCGTTGACGAAAACGACCACATCGGGACGCCGCTTGTATTGGCCGGCAATCACGACGAACTGACTTACTACCAGCCAGTCGTTGAGTTCGGGGCGCTCGAAATCAATGAGAGATACCTTGCCGGCGGTCAGCGTGCCATCGGCCGTGTAGTACTCGACATCGACTCCTTCAGAAATCAGCTTATGGATCCGGCGGTTCTCTTCGAGAAGAGACGGCAGCTCGACTTGAATGACTTTGCTAATTGCTTCTTGTTGGGACTCCACGGGAATTTCTGGATTTATTCGTTCAACTGCCCTCACGAAGCGATTTTTCAGTACAACCACATCATGGCAATCGCGCTCTGGAGAGCCCCCGTCTGGCCCGATTTTATCTTCGGACTCGATTGCGTAGGCGAGCGAATGAAACTGATCGAGAAGTGCTTTCTCAATAGCGGCTTCGGACAAGAACGCCATATGATCAATCCCTGTTAAATTCCGCGCATGGAAACAGTCGAATCCACTTCCTCTTGAGGATGAGCTGCCAATTGAGACTCATCTCTGTTGAAACCGCCACCGGTTAGCAATTACCCCAAGCTGCGCTTGGGTCGTGGCCGGCTCCTGCCATCCCTTATTGAAATCAATATCGTTCGATCGTGGCAATTGTTCCGGCAAAAGCGAACGAATTAGAATTCTCGACGGCAAGACGGCCGCCTGACCAACGAAAATTGCCTCTTGACGCCTAAGGCCAGAAAGCATTTTTGTGAGACCCGCCATTGAGTCAGGCAATATCGCGCGCACATGTTCGCGATCTGCGTCATTGGTGATTCTGAGGATTATCCAACTGTTACATTGCGAAAGTACTGTCGCTTCTACCTCACTTGGACGCTGAGAGACTAATAGAAGACCAAGACCATACTTTCGCCCTTCCTTGGCAATTCTACGAATTGCATCTTGAGCCGCCTCGTATTGCGCCTCTCCTCGGTTCGGAACGTAGCGATGCGCCTCCTCACAAACTAGCAGTACCGGATCGCATTGTCTTTCGTCCGCTGTTTGCCAAACTTTCATATTGAAAAGCGTTCGCGCGATCATTGCGCTAGAAACGCCAGCAACCTCATTCGGCACGCCAGACAGGTCAACAATTCTTGGTTGCTCGTTGTCACCGACAAGCTGGGACAACACCTCAGGGAGTGGGTCTTTCGCTGCCCCATCCCACTCCTTCATCAGGAAGGAAACTCGCGCATCTCGAACCAACACGTCTATCTTTTCCAAAATTGAGTTGTGCGAGTCCTGCTTACTTGCCTGCGTGGGCATATCCGCCTTCACATTAGCGATAAATGTCGAAAGCTTGTATGGCACCGGTGAATCGACCGTGACCTTGGTAGCATCCAAACCAATTAACGTCGCACCTTCGGATCTCGCTTTAAGTAGCGCAGACTTAATTATATTAGCCTGTGATGTTGCAACAAATTCGGTTTTACCTATCACCAAAGCGATAGTCTCACTGAAGCTCATTAGCCAGAACGGCAAAATCAATGATCCTTCATCAGTTGATAGCTTCTTATGTTTTGGAAATGCAGCCGAATATTCATTATGAGGATCAAGGACAACAATACGAGGCGACCATCTTTCCAGACGCTCTTCAGCCCCTCTCTCCAACAAACTGTGCAGAACTGCCGCAACCGTACCTGACTTTCCGGCACCAGTAGAACCGAGAATCGCCGTGTGCTTTCCGAGCAATTCATTCATTTCCGCATAGCACTTGGTACCGCCGGTCCCCACATGTTCACCGAGATGGACCGAAGGTCCTTTACCGTGACCATAAATGAATCGCAGTTCACGTTTTGGTGTGAGATACACCGTTTGCTGCGGCAGAGGATACGTAGCGACACCACGATCAAACTGTAGCTCCCAGCTCTCCGCACCAGCCGCCGCGTCTCGTAGCCATTCACCTTCGCCAAAAAGGTCTGCCTCGATAATTCTTTCATCGCTTGCCGCCTGTGGAGGCAAACCGCGCTCCAACTCGTATTCAGCCTTCATGCGAAGGCGCCCAACAAACGCGTAAATTATCCTTCGCCCAAAGTGAATTTTTACAATCGAACCGAATTGACCGATCGGATAGGTATCCCCGCCAAATATCCGTGATAGTTCCGTAATGCCCGGCTTTAGTTCGGCAACAATGTGAGAGCCATCGACCTCAACAATTGTCCCGATGGAAAGATTCTCCAGAGGAGCATTTGGGTTGTAAGAATCCATGGTCATCTCTCGCCACTCAAGAGTCGGGTGATATTTTCGAATTTCCACCAAGGCAACTCGCCTTCAGACCTCACGGATACCCCGCCGTGATAAAACCCTTTCCGAGCGTAAATCCTTATCTGATCAGTGATTGCTTTGTCCTCATGAAGGCGCCTTAACTCACCCAGCGGCTCTTCATCGTAAGAGAAAACAACGACCGTCAGTTCCCCTCCTGACTCTCGCAATGCCCTTTCAATTTCTAGATTGATATGCGAATCACCAAAGCTGTAACCGCAGACAGTAAGTACTGTTTGCGTACCAGGCAGCGGGCGTAACGCACGACGAGCAAGGATTGACAGTTGCGCGTACGGATCTCGTTGGGTTTCACGGTATTTTGTCGACGCAGGCCAAATAAGAACCTTTCGATCATTCCCAGCTGGCAGCCCCAATTGCTTCGAGATTCTGCGCGGCAGTGGATCGCCGACCATCTCGCTCCAATCAATCGACCCGTGCAACTTCAGGACGCGAGCAGCAATTCCTTGTGCGTCGAAGGTGTCTGTATCCCACCAAGCGCTGTTACCACCATTCATGCCATCGGCATAACACAGCTTTTGCAACGCGAGCGCGGACTCAATTAACGCATCATAGTTGAGTACGAGATAGTCAACCGGACGCGATGCTGTAGTTCTTCCTGGACGAGGCGCCCTGTGTACTGCCTGTATAAATTTCCAGTGAGTATCCATCTTCACCGGCACATCGATAACGCTTGAGATAGCGACCTTAATTTCATCCACAGCGCCCCTCAGCTGAACAGCTGTGTATTCGACGCCACCCAGAGAAACTACCTTTGACGTGGCACCACGAACATCTCGACGCTCTGCAATTGCCACCAGGTCAACCAGCTCGCTCAAATAGTCTTCAATGTTTGCTGTCGCCGCCCCTGAAAATAGGCTCTCGATGGCACTCAATATCGACCTGGTTTCTGCGCCTAGCTGAGGATGAGCGAGGGCTTTCGACGTCAACTCGGCAGTAAGCGGAAGGCCCGCACACTTGCTACACCCCGCGCCAAGCAAAAACGCCTTCCCACTTTGCATGAGCAGGTCGTCTAAATCATTTAGTGCTGTGGCGAAAGCCGGCTCCTTCAGAGGAGAGAGATCATCCAACATATATTTCCCCGATCAATATGGCGCTCTTTAAGCCGAAATACGCTTATCAAATATATTGACCAAATTCCGACAAATGAAAGTGGTCACTTGACCTGTGGGTCTACGCCATCCCGGCCGCATCAACCCGGACATATACCGGAAAACTGTATTCCGCCGAACCTTCCCAATCCCAAATCTCACATTTACAGCGCCATGACAATGAAAATTGGACGCGGGTGTAATCGCGCGACAGTCCCTTAATCCACCGTACCTGCTGATCACTTAGGCATATTTCAGACAGAGGAATTCGCCCAAAACCAACCGCCGGAAGAGATGCCTGTGCATCTACTTTTATATCGAACAATTTCGAAGAATCAATATTCGCGTGCAGATTAACAATCTCAATATCCACATCACATGGGAGAAAATTGTTTATGTTTACAACAAGATTACTCAGCACATGAGCCGGCCGAATTGACAGAAGCTCAAAAGTTGCATTGCTGCCCGATAGATTCACTTGCACCATCGAACCGCATTTGTTCCGTGGAAATGCACGGCGCAAACACAAGCGTGGCAACACAGGAACCAACAGCCGCCAAACCGCGCGGGCTGCCGTCGTGATAGTTACCACATCACTCATAGTTCCGCCTCTGCCGCAAGGTGCTCAGCATCACTTATACGCAGCTCACCACTTAGAAGTTTCGGCAGTAGAGAATCACGCAACGCCGCCAGGGTCCGGGACTGGACACGATTAACAATGATTTGCTCGATCAGAGGCGCCATGACCCGGTCCATCGATTCCAGAAGCGGCGGCGGCGGAATCAAGACCTTCGCACTGCTCAAGTGACCACGCTGGATATGCCCCATAGTGGTCGCCTTGCCGGCAGCAATTCTCCGAAACTCATTAAGATGGTGGCGAGTCCACAGGTAATAAAGCCACTTCGGATACTCCGAGGACGTTACCTTGAATAAATGCTGGTTGAGGGCGCCGAGGCCGCCACACCAGAGATCAACTTCCAGTGAGCCTGACCACGAGAACAAAACATCGCCGTCTACAACGACATATTCAGGCTTTATTCTGGCGCTTGCCCGGTCTGCCCCATTCGTATTTCCGGCTCGTAGTTGCGCAATCTTGATTACCGGCAGGAACTGGTCTTCACTTTCTGGCGGGAACTTCTGTAGAGCTAGACCGTTTAAATAGTTCGCAATCGAGTCCAGAGAGCGCATTTCCCACCCTTCCGGAATCTCTCCTAGTTCCGACTCGACGAATCGGCTTGGAAACAGATCGAAGAGGTCTGCAGGCAGGCCGGGCAGTGATTGCCCAGACTGCCAGCGCCCGTCAATCTTTGCGCGCACCGGCTCGAAGTCCACGAACCACGCCTTGAATAGCGCGCGGGCCATTGTCTCCTGCGTGCCATTCAAGCGACGGTTAACTTCGATCTTGTCGTCCAACGCACCAAGAATGCGGGCAATCGCCCGCTGTTCTTTGACTGGTGGCAGCGTCACCTCTATCTTTCGCAACTCACTTTGCTTGATACCTAAAACCGTGGTTCCCGAGCTTCGCCCAATGAGCTTTTCCTGCATTTTTGCAGTTTGCAGTAAGTACAGCAGATAACCATTGTCGAGAATTTCTTTCTTGCCACGTAAGGTAACCACTCGCTGCGCCAACGCGACTGGTAAGAACTTGATTTGCGCCACCTCCCCTAATGGGGCCTCGGTTGTCAGCACGACATCGCCAACCTCAGGGTAACCTCGCGTCATCCACGCTTCGTAGGTGTCTTCGGCGATGAATTCGTCGGGGCGCTCGATGCGGCCAGACTTCACGACCTTCGCAGTGATAAGAGGAATCCCAGCGTCAGCTTTTTTTGGGGTCTTCCCTCGATAATCAATCAGTGCTTCCAAACATTCTTCGAGCGGGCGCGTGATTAACTCAGCCCCACAACCGAATGCCCCACTCCCCTGCACCTCCACCTTATCCCGATCAATAATCTTCCTGAACGACTCACTCGTCGTCGCCCAGTCCACCACATCCACTTTCCAGGGCAAATCCGACTCCTCAAAGGCTTCCCGAAGCGCTCCCATTTTCTCAAAGCTCAGCGGAACGTCACCGCGAATGCACAAATCGAGATCGGAGGTGTCACGCGCCAGCCATTTTGCGCGCGAGCCAAATACCCACACCTCCGCCTCCGGAACGTGTTTCCGCAAAATTTCCCGCACCAGCCGCAGGTGATCCGGGCGGACGTCAAGCAACTGCATTTTTCAACCTGGCAAGCAAATCGCGCGCATCAGATAGGAAGACAGGAATTCGATTGAAAACCTGTGCTGCCTTGGCGGAATCGTAGGTATGCGCCGTTGCATTTCTGGCATCGATGTGGCCTATCCATGCTTCGGCATCGGCAATCAGCCCCATGCCAGCGGCTTCGCGCGCCGTGTTTTTAGCAATGCGTGCCGGCTCCATGTTGTAGGTTTCCTGCAGCACTCTCTTCATGAGTTTCTGCGAGATATCCAGAGTCACCTCAAAGCGCTGAATCACGCCATCTCGCACGGTCGTCAGTTGCGGATATTGCGCATGCTCAGCAAGGCCTTGCTCAAGAGCGGCAATAGATAGTTCCAATGCCACAAAACTCAATTCGCTCATTGACTGTCATCCTCACGCAAATTTCAAATAGACGACATATTCGCTCTGAACATCCAGGGCGATCAATTTTCCTTCCCGCAAAGCAGCAATATGGTCAGCGCTCAACGTAATAATCTGGCTGCCCCAGCGCTCTCCAAACACCGTGTCGCCGCCATCGGCGGAAACGTATTTGTCGGTAATTGCAGCCATCGAATCATGCTTCGCATCAGGAGTTTCCATACCCCAACCCCCTCAAATTTTCCTTGATGATCTTTTCCAATCGCGCCGACTCTTCGAACTGGGCATTCATCTCCGCCACCAGGCGCGGCATCTTCACGTCGAACGGTTCGTCATCGTCCACCAAGTCTTCTGCACCCACATAGCGGCCAGGCGTCAGCACATGACCATGCTGGGCGATCTCCGCCGCTTTCGCGGCCTTGCAGAAGCCAGGGATGTCTTCGTACTTGCCTGCGTCTTTCTCACCGCGCCATGCATGGTAGGTATCGGCGATCTTCTGGATGTCGGCGTCCGTCAGCTCGCGCCGGGTGCGATCAACCATCTGGCCCATCTGGCGGGCATCGATGAACAGCACCTCGCCACGCCTGTCGCGCCAACCATTGCCCGGATTCTTGTTGCGGGCAAGGAACCACAGGCAGGCCGGGATCTGTGTCGAGTAGAACAATTGGCCCGGCAGGGCCACCATGCAGTCCACGACGTCGGCCTCGACCATCGCCTTGCGGATCTCGCCTTCACCCGACTGGTTCGAACTCATCGAGCCATTGGCCAGCACCACACCGGCAACGCCGTTGGGTGCCAGGTGGTGGTGGATGTGCTGCAGCCAAGCGTAGTTGGCATTGCCAACAGGCGGCACGCCGAACTTCCAGCGCACGTCCTCCCGCAGGCGGTCACCGCCCCAGTCCGAGATGTTGAACGGGGGATTGGCCAGGATGAAATCCGCGCGCAGGTCGCGCAGCTCGTCTTTGTGGAAACTGCCTTCGTTGTTCCAGCGGATGTCCGAGTCGATTCCGCGAACGGCAAGGTTCATCTTCGCCAGGCGCCAGGTGACGTAGTTGGACTCCTGGCCATAGATGGCGATGTCACCGATACGGCCACCGTGCTCCTTCACGAACTTTTCCGACTGCACGAACATGCCACCGGAACCGCAGCAGGGGTCGTAGACGCGGCCCTCCACACCCCTCGAGGGGTCCGGCAGCGGCTCGAGCATTTCGACCAGCACGCGCACAACGGAGCGCGGGGTATAGAACTCCCCTCCCCGCTTGCCTTCGGCACCGGCAAACTGGCTGAGGAAGTATTCGTAGACCCGCCCAAGAATGTCGCGCGAGGCATCGCGCCCTTCGTTCAGGGCAATGCCGGAAATGAGGTCGATCAATTCGCCCAGCATCACCTTGTTGAGCGCAGGACGCGCGTAGTCCTTGGGCAATACGCCCTTGAGCGATTCGTTGTCCTTCTCGATGGCGCGCATGGCGTCGTCGATCAGTGTCCCGATGGTGGGCTGCTTGGCATTGGCCTGCAGTTGCGACCAACGCGCGTCCTTCGGTACCCAGAACACGTTGTCGGCCAGGTACTCGTCCTTGTCCTCGGCGGCTTTCGGATCTTCCGCCATCAGCGCCTTGTGCTTGGCTTCGAAGGCATCCGAGATGTATTTCAGAAAGATGAGGCCCAGCACGACGTGCTTGTAGTCGGACGGCTCCATGTTCCCGCGCAGCTTGTCCGCCGTTCTGAACAGTTCGGCCTCGATGCCGAGCTGAGTGCCCGCAGTGGTGCTGCCCTTTTCTTTTTTTGCCGAAGCCTTGGGGGCTCCTTCTCGCTTCGCCATGTCGTCGTGATCCTTGGTGTTCAGTCGCAATATAACTGTCATTCCGGGAAAAAATGGTCTTTCAATTGACTACCCCAGGAACGGGGCCAGCCTGACCCGACCCCGCCCGTAGACTGACTTGTCTATGCGACAAGACTTGTCGCAGGTCTTCGCCTGCGTCGCCCTCAACTCCCTATCCACCATTCGCGCAGATAGCAAAGCGACTACGTGCCCAATACCACCCACGTCGCCCCCCTCCCTTTTCCACTCGGCGCAATCACCCCTTCTGCCTTCAGCCCCCGCAGCACCAGCCGCACCGTATCCCGACTCACCCCAGGGCAGGCTGCCTCGATATCCGAAATCGAAAACGGCCTGGTTCGTTTCAGTATCTCCGCCCGCACCCGGTCACCCTTGGCGCCGCGGCCGCGTTCGATGGTGCCGACGCGCTCTTCGAATTCCTTGTACGCCCGCAGCAAGGCGCCCCAGAAATAATCCAGCCAGCGGCCGCTGTCGTGCCGGCCTTCATGCCAACCCTGCGAGCTGGCCTGCAGCGCTTCGTAATAGCCTTCCTTCGCCTGCTCGAAGATCCGCTCCAGACTGATATAGCGCCCCACGGCGTAGTCGAAGTGATACAGCAATTGCAGCGTCATCAGTCGGGACGTCCGGCCGTTGCCGTCGGCAAACGGGTGTATGCAGAGGAAATCGAGGATGGCCAGCGGCACCAACACCAACGGATCGGCCAGATGGCGATCGAGTGCCGCACGATAACGCGCGACAAGATCGGTCATCGCCATGGACGTCAGGTGCGCGGCCACCGGCCGGAAGTGGATGCGGGTCGTTCCATCCGGATGCTTCTCGACAATGTCATTGTTGGTCGCCTTCCACTGGCCGCCGGGTTGCGGCAGGTAGCGGTACAACTGCTCATGCAGTTGCAGCACAGTGCCTTCGGTGAACGGCATGTCGGCGCCGGCCTCATGGATCAGGGCCAGCGCGTCACGATACCCCGCCACTTCCTGCTCGGAACGGCTGACCGGCTCGCTGCTTTTCAGCATCAGCGCCTTCAGCCGTGTCGAGGGCACCACCACGCCTTCAAGGCGGTTCGAGGACTCCGTGGATTCAATGGCCGCCATCTGGCGCAGGTCCGCCAGCACTTCCGGCGACTGGGCGAAATACAGCTTCTGCTTGCCCTGGTACTCCCCCAGCGCCCGCAGGGTCACCATCTGGCGCGCGTCGAAGCGCAGCCCGGCGAGGTACTCAGGGGTCAGGGAGTGCATGCAGTCAGGCAGGCCGGAATGGGGTAATGGATTGCAGTAATGGGGTATTTACCAGCCGGATTACCCCCTTTGCAAGCCCGTTACCCCCATGCCGATGCCGTCGACACATAGAACAGACGCGTCGACGTTTTCCGGTTTTATCGACCTGAGCTGCCCCTCTGCACCCCCCACACCACCCCCGCCGCCGCCAGTGCAGCAACGAAGAACCCCGCCGCAATCGGCAGCACCTGGCCGTCCAGCTGGCTGCCAATCAGCCAGCCCAGGCCGCTGGCCATCAGGGTGGTGAAGAAGCCGATGAAGGACGACGCGGTGCCGGCGACCTGGCCCATGGGCACCATCGCCAGTGCGTTGAGGTTGGGCGTGGCGGCGGCGAACAGGAACAGGGTGGCGGACATGAAGAGCCAGTACACCGGCAGCGACGGGTTGCCGTTCAGGCTCAGCAGCACCAGGCCGCCGGTCACGGCGACCAGCAGCCAGAGCGCGGCCATGGCGATGCGTGCGGCGCCGAAGCGCAGCACGAAGCGGGCGTTGAGCACATTGGCGAAGGCGATCACCGCAGCAATCGCACCGAACACCAGCGGGAAGCGGTCGCCCTGTCGGTAAATGTCCTGGAACACCTGCTGCGAGGTCGCCACGTAGGTCATCAGCAGCGCGAACAGGAATCCCAGCGCGAGGGTGTAGCCCAGGGTGACGCGGGTGTGCAGCACCACGCTCACGCCATGCACGATGCGCGCCCACACTCCCCTGCCCGGCCCCGCTTCGCCGGCATGCGTTTCCGGCAGGCGCAGACCGCTCCACAGGGCGAGCAGCAGAGCGAAGGCGGCGGTGAACAGGAAGATCGCCGGCCAGTCACCCACCAGCAGCACGGCCATGCCCAGCGCCGGCGCGAAGATCGGCACGATGATGAACACCAGCATGGCAAACGACATCACGCGCGCCATGCGGTCGCCGACGAACAGGTCGCGCACCACGGCCGCCGAGATCACGCGCGGTGCGGCGGCGCCGAAGCCCTGCAGCGCGCGCGCCGTCAGCAGCGCCTCGAAGGAATGCGCCACGGTGGCCCACAGGGAACCGGCGATGAAAATGCCGAGGCCGATGAGCAGCATGCGCTTGCGGCCGTAGAGGTCGGACAGCGGCCCGTAGAACAGCTGGCCGACGCCGATGCCGACGAGGAACGCGGTGATCACTTCCTGCCGGCGGTTGGGATCGGTGACGCCGAGCTCGTCGCCCATCACGCCCAGCGCCGGCAGCATCATGTCCAGCGACAGCGCGCCCACCGCCATCATCACGCCGATCAGCGCGAGGAATTCCGGGAACGGGATGCGCAGCCGTACGGTCACTCGGCAGCGCTCTCACGCTGCGGTTTATCGGCGGGCACCCGATCGTCACCGCCGAGCAACGGGTTGCGCGCCAGCACGAACACCACCAACAGCAGCGCAATCACACCAACCACAGACATCGCCGTAAAAGCCAGCGCCGCACCGTAATACGGCCACAAGCCACCAGCCGCCAGCGCGCCCAGTGCGCCGCCAACACCATAACTGACACTGGCAAACAGGGCCTGGCCACGCCCCTGGCTGGCGCCGGCGAACAGCCGATAAACCAGATGAATACCCGCCGCGTGCAGGAAGCCGAAAGTGACCGCATGCAGTATCTGCGCCGACAGCAAGGCCACGAGGCTATCGGACACGTACGCCACCAGCAACCAACGCACGATGACCCCGCCCGCCGCGATGCCAAGCACAAAAACTGCGCCAACCCGAACGAGAATCCGGTGCATACACATAAAGACCAGCACTTCGGCAATCACGCCCAGCGCCCATAACCCACCAATGCCGGACCGCGTCCAGCCGCGCTCTTCGAGGTAGATCGAGAAGTAGGTGTAATAGGGGCCATGCGACAGATTGATCAGCAGGCAGGCCAGCAGAAATACCCAAACCACCGGCTGGCGCAGACGACGGCCGAAATCGGCGACGCCCTCATGCGCGCGAGAATCCTGAGGTATCTCGTGGGTAGCAAGCGCCGTGATCCACAACGCAACCATGATCGCGAGCATCACAGCCGGCAACCAGGCTATGGAAACGATGTCAAACAGCGCGCCAAGCGCAACCACCGCCACAATGAAACCAATCGAGCCCCAGAGCCGTATCCGGCTGTACTCGGCAATGCGGCTGCCAAGGTGATTGAGGGTCACGACCTCGAACTGCGGTAGAACTGCGTTCCAGAAAAAACTGTAGCCGGTCATCGCCAGCGCCATGCCCCAGAACGAATCCACAAACCAGACGGCGACGAATAGCGCAATCGCAGCGAGCGCTCCCAGGCGCACAATTGGCAAGCGCGTGCTCTGGTGATCGGCGATCCAGCCCCAGAGGTTCGGCGCGACGATGCGGGTCGCCATCGGAATGGCGGTGAGCAAGGCAATGTCGGTCAGCGAAAAGCCGCGGCCCTGCAGGAACAGGCTCCAGAACGGCACCATCGCGCCGAGCATGCCGAAGTAGGCGAAGTAAAACGCCGACAGTTTCCAGTACGGGTAATCGTGCGTAGCGGCCACGGCGCGGGCTCAGGGAACCTTGCCGGGAATCCTCGGCGTACGCGGCACCACATCGCCGCACTGCGCACGGTGCCGCAGCGCGTGATCGATCAGCACCAGCGCGAGCATGGCCTCGGCGATCGGCGTCGCGCGCACGCCGACACAGGGATCGTGGCGACCGGTGGTCACCACTTCCGCAGGATTGCCGTCCGCATCGATCGATCGACCCGGAATGCGGATGCTGGAGGTCGGCTTCAGGGCCATGCTGGCGGTGATGTCCTGGCCACTGCTGATGCCACCGAGCACGCCACCGGCATGGTTGGACAAAAATCCCTGCGGCGTCATCTCGTCGCGGTGCTGCTCGCCGCGCTGGCTGACCACGGCAAAACCGTCGCCAATTTCCACCGCCTTCACTGCGTTGATGCTCATCAGCGCTTTCGCGATGTCGGCGTCGAGCCGATCAAAAATCGGTTCGCCCCAGCCCGGCGGCACGTTGGTTGCGACGACATTCACGCGCGCGCCGACGGAGGAACCGTCGCGACGCAGGTCCTCGATCAACTGTTCCATGCGTGGCACGCACGCGGCATCCGGACAGAAAAACGGATTCTGTTCGACCTGCGCCCAGGAAAACTTCTTGATGGCGATATCGCCGATCTGTGCCACGTAGCCGCGCACCTCGATACCGAATTTCACCTTCAGCCATTTCTTGGCGATGGCGCCGGCGGCGACGCGCATGGCCGTTTCGCGCGCCGAACTGCGACCACCACCGCGATGATCGCGAAAACCGTATTTCTGGTTGTAGGTGTAATCGGCGTGGCCGGGACGAAAGGTATCGACAATGTTCGCGTAGTCCTTCGATTTCTGATCGGTGTTCTCGATCAGCAGGCCGATCGGCGTGCCGGTGGTTTTTCCCTCGAAGACCCCGGAGAGGATTTTTACCTCATCCGGCTCGCGACGCTGGGTGGTGAACTTCGAGGTGCCGGGCTTGCGGCGATCGAGATCGCGCTGCAAATCGGCCTCGGTCAGTTCCAGCCCCGGCGGGCAGCCGTCGACGATGGCGCCGAGCGCCGGGCCATGGCTTTCGCCGAAAGTCGTGACGGTGAACAACTGGCCGAAGGTGTTACCGGACATGGGCGACTCGCAGCAGATAATCAACGGTGAGGCGTAAGGGGGACAATCAATGGGACGGAATTATACCTGCGCGCCTCAGGTTCGTACTGCGGCTGCCGCGCGGAAATGTACGGCCGCGGCACGCACGTCTTCGGCCCGCAGCACAAAGATTCCGCCTTCACCGTTCTCGCACTCCGGCCAGATGAACGGCACGATCGGGAACAGATCCTGCAGCGCGAGATCGGAGTTGCCAACCTCGACCACCAGCAGTCCATGCTCGCTCAGGTACTGGTCTGCCTCGGCAAGGATGCGCAGCACGAGATCAAGACCATCATCGCCGGCAGCCAGAGCAAGTTCCGGCTCGTGGCGGTACTCGGGTGGCAGCGCGGCCATGTCCGGCGCATCGACGTAGGGCGGGTTGGCGACGATCAAATCGTAACGGCCATGCACGCCGGCATAGAGATCGCCCTGCACCAGAGACAACTGGTCGTCGCAACCATGACGGGCACGATTTTCGGTGGCAACCTCCAGCGCTTCGACCGAGAGATCGGTGGCGACGACCTCGGCCTCCGGAAAAGTGTGGCAACAGGCGATGGCGATGCAGCCGCTGCCGGTACACAGGTCGAGGATGCGCCGCACCCGGTTGGCAGCCAGCCACGGCTCAAAGCGACGCGCGATCAGTTCGGCAATCGACGAGCGCGGCACCAGCACGCGCTCATCGACATGAAACAGCAGGCCGGCAAACCAGGCGCGTTGCGTCAGGTAGGCAGCCGGTACGCGCTCTACCACGCGGCGGCGCACCAGTTCTGCAACCGCCTCGCGCTCCGCTATGGTCAAGCGGGCATCGAACACCTGCGGATCGTTGTTCCAATCGAGCGCCAGCGGGTGCAGCACCAGTGCCTGCGCCTCAACCCAGGGATCGTCGTTGCCATGGCCCAGATGCACGGCACCGCGATTCAGGCAACTGACCGTCCAGCGCATGAAGTCACGCACAGTGCGCAAGTCGCGGACGGCGGCATGGGTATCGACGCTGAGCAAATCACTGGCCACGGCAGACTCCGGTTTATCCCACGACGAACGCCGGGCATCATAGCGCGACCGGATACCGCACAGACCTGATGGCCGCCCGCATGAGCATTCCGAAGAAACCCGACAACGGCGCGGACGATCCCGACATCAGCGCCGAGACGGAAGCCGAGCTGCTCGCCCGGGCCCTGGCTGGTGTCACGCCACTTACCGTCGAGGAGCGCATCCTGCTGCGCATCGACCGCCCGGATCGCGACCTGGCACAGCGACGGCGGAAGTCGGCCAGCGAGGCCAGCCTGGCCGACCTGTCGCTGGATGGCAGCCTTGCAGCCGTGACACCGATTGCCGCCGACGCCCGGATCGAATTTCACCGGCCCGGCCTGCAATTGCGCCAGTGGCGGCATTTGAAACAAGGTGCCATCCCCTGGCAGCTTGGTCTCGACCTGCACGGCGCAACCCGCAGTGACGCGCTACGCGCTGTCGAGCGGCTGATCCGGCAAGCACAGGAAGAGCAGGTCAACTGCCTCCGCGTCGTGCACGGCAAGGGCTACGGTAGCGGCCCGAGCACCCTGACCCTCAAGGCAGAACTAAACTATTGGCTGCGCCGCAACGAGCAGGTGCTGGCGTTCTGCTCGGCATTGCCCGCCGATGGTGGCGCCGGCGCAATGTATGTACTGCTCCGACGACGACGCGATTGAGTGTCCCAGCCGCGATGCAGGGAATACGGAGTTTGCGGGCTGCACCCTGATCGCTTAGGGTTATCGTCCGGCTGCAACCATTGACGACCATGGAACAAGAATTCACACGCATCATCGAAGCCATCGGTGAAGACCCGGCCCGCCCCGGCCTCGCCGACACACCCAAACGCGCCGCCAAGGCCTTCGAGTTTCTGACCCGCGGCTATCAGCAGTCGCTGGCTGAAATCGTCAACAACGCCATCTTTCCTTCCGACACCGACGCAATGGTCGTGGTCAGCAACATCGAGTTGTATTCGCTCTGCGAACACCACCTGCTGCCTTTCATCGGCCACGCCCACGTCGCCTACTTGCCGCACAAGAAAGTGCTCGGCCTGTCGAAGGTGGCGCGCATCGTTGATATGCATGCCCGCCGGCTGCAGATTCAGGAAAATCTCACCCGCCAGATTGCTGACGCAGTACAGGAAGTCACCGGCGCCGTGGGTGTCGGCGTCATCGTCGAGGCACGCCATATGTGCATGATGATGCGCGGCGTCGAGAAACAGAATTCGGTGATGAAAACTTCGGTGATGCTCGGTGCCTTTCGCTCTAGCGCACAAACCCGAAACGAATTCCTCGCCTTGCTTCATCGAACATGAATAGCGAACAGCCACCACCGGGAAACGCTCACGCATGGCAGGAGGCCGGCATCGTCTATATGGAGTTCCCCGGACGCGCGCGCATCACCCTGCCGATGATAGAAGACGTCTACCAGAAACGACTGGCGCTGCTCGCCGGCTCGTCCAACCGCAAGCAGAAAGTACTGACCTGGGGTACCCGCGTCATCGACATCGATTATGCAGCCTCTCGATTTGCAGCCGGCAAATCCATGGCTGCAATCACACACGCCATGGCCATCATCACGCAGAACTCCCTGGAGGAATCGCTGGCAAGCATGTTCATGAACATGTTCCATCCGCCCTACCCAACCCAGGTATTCAGCAAACCCGATGCTGCCATCGCCTGGCTCAACAGTCTCCCCGACCATTGAGGCAGCATGCATTACTGGTTGCTGAAAACCGAACCGGAAGCCTTCTCGATCGACGACTTCCTGACCCGGAAAAATCAGACCGAAGGCTGGAATGGCGTGCGCAATTACGAAGCCCGCAACCTGATGCGCGACCGCATGCAGATCGGCGACTTGGCGATTATCTACCACTCAAATGCCACGCCACCCGGCGCGGCGGGTGTAGCAAAAATTGCGAGCGCCGCCTACCCGGACCCGGATCAGTTCGACCGGCACAGTGATTATTTCGACGAAAAGTCCACCCGCGAAGAGCCACGCTGGATGCAGGTCGACGTGCAGTTCGTGAAGAAGTTCGCCCGCCTCGTGCCGCTCGCCGAGATTCGCGCCGAGCCACGTTTGGACAAGCTGATGATGTTGCGCCGCAACCGGCTGTCGATCACGCCATTGACTGCCGCCGAATTTTGTGTGTTCGAGGAGTTGGGTAAACGCAAGGGTTGATTGCAGGGCAGCATCGGCATCCCAGTGTTGAAGGCAACTTTTCCTGCCGAAGAATACATAGATAACATCAGCTGCGACGCGGCTGCAGCGCCCAGGCCATCGCCAGCAACAGCAGGGTGACATCGGCCGCCAGCACCAGTTTCACCGGCCATGACAACGCACGCGCCTCACCGAGCAGCACATTGTTGGCGATCGCAGCGAGTACAAACAGCAACACGGCAACACCAGTCCATACGCCGCCGCGTTTCGCCGTGAAGTGCTGCACCTCCCCAAGCACGAACGGCGGATATGGTTCGCGTGCAGCGATGTCCGGCGGGCGCCAGCCGGTGGGCTTTACCCAGACACGCAGACGATCCGGAAAATTTTCCGTCCTCCTTGCGTCGCGAAAAAGGTCGGCGAACCAGTCGAAATGCGCCCACACCGCATTCCAGCGATGATATGGCCGGCGCACACCAAACACACAGGGCTCGGTTTCCTCGACCCAGGTGCCGAACAGTTTGTCCCAGATCATCAGCGTGCCCCCGTGATTATTATCAACGTAGCTGTCATTCACCGCGTGGTGAATGCGATGCGCACTCGGTGTGTTGAGAATGCCCTCCATCAGCGGCACTTTTCCAATCATCCGGGTGTGGATCCAGAACTGGTAGAACTTGCTGAATGTCAGCAGGATGATAAATACCTCGGCCGGGCAACCGAGCAGCGCCAGCGGCAGATAGATCGGCCAGTGGACCGTATCCTGAAACGCACCCTGGCGCAGTGCGGTGGTGAGGTTGTATTCCTCGCTCTGATGATGCGGCACATGCACGCCCCAGAGGATGTTGATCTCATGCGACCAGCGGTGCGCCCAGTAATAAAGAAAATCGAGCAAGAAAAAAAACAGCGCCCATGTCAGCACGGCATCGACACGAAAATCAATCAGCCCGTAATGCTGCTGCACCCAGGCAAAGAGCAGCAACAACGCACCCTTGGTGAACACCTCCACCGTCACCGTCCAGACACCGCAACCCAGGCTGGTGAGGCTGTCGGCCAACTGAAATACCGCAGCCCGGCGCCGATGGGCCACCCAGACTTCAAGACCGATCAGCAGAAAGAACACTGGGGTAGCCCAGATGATGAGCGTGTTCTGATCAGGCATGGGTAGCTCCGGATGGATGCCGATAATCTAGCCTGCGGTTGATCCGCATCAAACCGGGCCAGGGACGTAGATGCGTATGCGGTCGGCCCGAAACCCATCCCTCGATCGCGACGTTCGCCAGCTGATCTGCGATTGTTCAGGCAGCGTATTCAGGCGATGTGGCGCGCCAACGCCGCCCGGAGTGGTTCGGGAATTGCTACCGGCCGCATTGACGCACGCTCGACGAAAACATGTACAAAGAAGCCGGCGGCACGCGCTTGCTGTTCGCCTTGCCGGAAAATCGCAATGCCGTAGCGGACACTGCGATTACCCAGATGCTCAATCCGCACGCCGGCTTCCAGCGGCTCCGGATAAGTGACGCCGGCAAAATAGCGGCACTGCGATTCCGCCACCACGCCGATCACGCTCGCCGTCTGGATGTCGAGCCCCCCCTGATGGATCAGCAGGTGGTTTGCCGCCGTATCGAAATAAGAATAGTAGACGACATTATTGACGTGGCCGTAGATGTCGTTGTCCTGCCACCGCGTGGTAATGCTGACAAAATAGCGATAGTCATCGCGCAGCGGGATATCGTTGTGCATCAGGCAGTAACAAGACGGTTTTCACGCAGATAGATCAGCGTATTTTCGTGATCGCGCTTCATGCCGCGCTCGGCCCGCTCACCCACCATCGCGGCGAGTTTGCCGCCAATCAGCGGCACCGAACAGTGTATGTCCATCGCCAGATGATGGACACATCCGGACGAACGCGGCTCGATGGACATACGCCCTGTCACCGTAATAGGCATCCGCTCGATTTCCATACGGTATGCGCCGTGCCAGGCATCGCCACGTGGCGATAAATCCCATTCCATGACCGAGTGCAGCACATTGACATCGCGGACAAAGCGCTGCGCGATGGCCGGAATATTGGCGTTGGAACGCATACGCACATGCCGAAGCACATCAATTACGAAGTGGTTTCCACGCGGCCCAAAATGGACAAATTCGACGCTTTCATCTTCTCCGCTCTTGGCAAAACGCCCTTCATAAAAAGCGCGGTCAGTAAATACCCGGAAAAGGTCTACTGCAGGTATGCCGTACATACCCTCGTGGTGCAACTTCATGCGCGCAAGCCCCCAAAGCCAGAAACCGTAAAACTAACCTTGCTCAGTCAGTTTTTGCAAGAACTGAATCAATTGCTGGCGCTGGCGTTCATTCATCAACTTGAGCAGGGGCAGCAGCCGTCTCAGTGTCTGCGGCAACTGCTCTACCGCCAGATGGGTATTACCTTTCTCGATTTGTACCAGCAGATCGTCGATACGTACCTGGCCAACCTGCAATTCGGTTTTTTGCGGCGGCACAGGCCGGGATGGCAGCAGCACATCCGCCCGGATTTTGCGGATGTCGACATCTCCCAGCACACAATTACCGCCCGCCTTGATCGCTGCCTCCAGCACCTGCTGGCACTCTTCCATCGCCGACACCGCCGTGAGGCCCGGGTGCGACTCGGGCGTCAATACGCCGCCGCTGGCGGTCAGCCGCACCGGCTTGCCGCCCAGATTGAGCGGGTTGCTCGTGATTTCAGCGCGGATACGATCGGCCAGGCCCTTGCTGCCATCGGGCTTGCCAGTCGGCAGCGCAATGGCGAAATGGGCCAGACCGATGCGGGCCGCGGTGTCTTCCTTGCGAATACGCGCGCGGATAATCCGCGCAACATGCATGACAACGGTATCGGCCACATCCTTGCCATGCGCAAGAAACAGTTTCTTGAAATCGTCGATCTCCATGCGAACCAGCGACAATGGTTGTTGGTGGCGCTTGGCGAAAGCGATGTCTTGCTTGAGGCGCTCCATAAAGCCGGTCTTGTTGGCGAGGCCGGTGAGCGTGTCAACCGTGCTTTGTTCCTGCAGTTGGCGGGTGATACGCTGGTATTTCGCGTGTGCCCTGGCCCGTGCCAGCAAGTCGGTGGAGTTGAATGGCTTGGTGATGAAGTCGGTAGCGCCCATGTCCAGCGCCTTCTCGCGGGCCGCATCGTCATTCTCGGCACCGGTGACAATGATGACCGGCATCGCGTTGACACCGGTATCCTCCGCCGTACGGATCTTGCGCAGTAACCCATAACCGTCGAGCTTCGGCATCGACAAGTCGGTGAATACCACCTGGATACTGGTGTCGCCTTCAAGCTGCCGCCAGCCGTCGACGCCATCCTCTGCAGTTACCACATCGAACTCATCGCTCAGCATCTTTAGCGCTGCCTTGCGCATGACTTTTGAATCATCGACGAGCAGGACGCGCGTTTTTTTCATTGTGCCGATCGCCGTCATGGTTCGTTGGCTCCGTCCTGGTCAGACAAGGGAACGCCGGCCGTAGCCGCTGGTTAAACCCAAGTGTTATTGTCATTACGATGGCAGCCAGTACTATAGCAACGCTTTCCCCTTTCGTGGCCGCTTTCACATCCGGATCCACTCTGAATTCAGTGACATAGCCCACATGCGCGCATAGTAGCCAGAGACCTTCATGAGCGAACGCCCATATGACATCGTGCGGTTCGGCGCCACAGGCTTCATGGGTGCGCTGGCGGCAGCGTACCTCGCGCGTACCGCCGGCCGTGAACGCTTCCGCTGGGCCCCGGCCGGTCGCAGCCAGGAGAAGCTTGCTGCCGTACTGCGTGTTGCCATGCGATTGGCCCGCAAGCCGCACCGACGCTGTTCATTGCCGATATCAACGATGCCGCCTCGCTGACTGCGATGGCGGATAACGCGCGCGCACTCATCACCCTCGACACACTACGCACCTGCATGGGCGAAGACGCATTGCGCCATGCCGATATCACCCTGCGTGGCTTTCTTGAGTCCGATGCCGCTTTTTCCGGCGGCGCATGGAACTCGGCGATCGAACAACTTTCCCGCGCATCGCCAGTACCTTGATGCACGCCATACCCGGCATGCGTTTCACTGTCGTACGTTGAAAAAATGCAGCGCACTTTCCTGCCGCTTCACACACCGCGACATGCCATGAACTCGTTCAGTAACCTGGCCACCGCTGGCGCAGTTTCCGGCTCCAGGTGCAGATGGTGGCCACCGGGCAGGCAGGCATATTCCAGCGTGCGCACCGCCGCAAGCTGCGCTGCATGCGCGTCGCGGGTGGAATACAGACCCTGATCGGCGCCAATCAACAGCGTCGGTGCGCTGATCGCGCCGAGCAACGCCGACACTTGCGCTTCAACCAACCGCATCGCCGACACTTGCCGCAGCCGCGGGTCGGTGTGCCAACGCAACACGCCGTTCGCATCGGCTGTCAATGCGCGCTCCAGAATTCGTCGGGAAGCAAGCTCGGACAACGGCCAATACCCTTTCCGCCGGGCGACAATCGCAGCATCGAAATCAGCATAACCTGCCGACTTGCCGGCACCCCGCTGGCTCGCCTCGATCGCTGCCCGCAGGCTTTCGAGAATTTTTTCCGGCCACGCAGGTTGTGGTGCAATACCCTCGACAAGCAACAAACTGCGTACACGCTCCGGTACCGTGCCGGCAACGCACGCCATCACACCGGCTCCCAACGAGTGGCCGAACAAGACGGCCTGATCCCAGCCAAGCGCATCGAGTGCGCCGACAACATCGGCAATGTATTCGACGAAGTGCTGCATCGTTCCGGCACCGCGGTGCGCGGAGCGGCCATGACCGGGCAGATCAATGGCAACGACATCGCAATCCGGCAGTTGCGGCGCAATTTCCGTGAAGCTGGCAGCATTGTCCAACCAGCCATGGACACACAGCACGCGGCGGGATGCGCCCGCATGCCAACGCAGACCGACAAGTGCCAGCCCACGCGCATCAAGCCGGATTTCCTCAGCCGACATAGCCGTGCCCCTGACCGGGTCGTGTCGCCCCGCCTGATCGCGCCGCTTGTTGCACCCAGGCATGGATCTGTTCGCGCACCCGCCGTGCCGCTTCGTCTGGCTGCTCCAGCGGGAACATATGTCCACCTGGCGCCGTGCCATGCGTCATACCATGCCGGCGACACAGCCGGCTGACATGTTGCTGCAACGATACCTCGCTGGTCGCACCGGTGATCACGGCACCAGGCACCTGCAACCTGCGCAGGTAGCGATAGGGATTACTCGGGGTAGTGCGGAATATGGCCAGTTCATTCTCAACCAGGAAACGCAGGTGGAAACCATCACTGCGCTCTTCCGTGACCGAAAACACGTAATCATGCAGGCAATCGGGATCGAAATTTGCGAACAGTTTTTTCTGGCCAAGATCGGCGATTGCTTCCTCGCGCGAGGGCCACGCCCGGCGCCGGTTGCGACTCTTGGCGGCCGGGGTGACAACGTCGGCCTTGCCCATCCACTTCGCCAGTTGGAAGACATGCGCCGACCAACCGTTGATGATCGGCGGATCAAGCATGATGATGCCACGAAATTTTTCCGCCGCCCGGTGCGCCGCCATGAATGTCACCAGCGCACCCATCGAATGGCCAAGACCAAATACCGGGCGATCACAGTGCACATCAATGAACGCCAACAACTCGTGCACCAGATTGCCCCAGTTGTCGTTGACCGGAAAGCGCGGGTCATGCGCAAGCATATCAAGGGCCCGGATATCAACATGCGGCTCAAGCGATGAGAAGAATTTGCGGTAGCTGCCGGATGGAAAACCATTGGCATGGGAAAAAACGACAAGCGGACGAGTCACCGGCAGCACTCCAGAATGCACACAGGCCGGCAGGATTGCCGGCCTCTTGCCGGGAAGTCAACCAAAGCGGCTAGAATCTTCGCTTCAACCACTGCGGATCCCGCCATGCGCCTCGTCTGTTTCAACTGCAACGGCATCCGCTCCCGGATGCACCAAGTCGCTGCGCTGGTTGATCGCCACGCACCCGAGGTGATCGGGCTCCAGGAAACCAAAGTCTGCGACGAGGATTTTCCCGTCGCCGATATCAAGGCGCTTGGCTACGATGTGGTCTTCCACGGGCAGAAAGGCCACTATGGCGTCGCCCTGCTTTCAAAGAGAGCGCCAATCCGCGTGATTCGTGGCCTGCCCGGCGACGGTGATGAGGCACAGCGCCGGCTGATCGGCATCGAACTGCCGTTTGGCAACACCACGCTGACCGTACTCAACGGGTACTTCCCGCAGGGCGAGAACCGCGCACACGCGACCAAGTTTCCCGGCAAGCAACGCTTCTATGCCGACCTCACCGCATTCCTGCACCACAACTTCACCTCAGACAAGCCGCTGATCCTGATGGGCGATTTCAACATCGCACCAACCGATCTCGATATCGGCATCGGCGAAGACAACCGCAAGCGCTGGCTTAAGGAAGGCCACAGCAGCTTCCTGCCAGAGGAGCGCGCCTGGTATGCCGCGCTCCTGGCCTGGGGCTTCGTCGATCCCTGGCGGATACACAATCCCGACGTTGCCGATCGTTTCAGCTGGTTCGATTACCGTAGCCACGGCTTCGAGAAAGAACCGAAGCGCGGCTTGCGCATTGACATGATCCTCGTTTCACGGTCCCTCGCCGGCCGCATTCATGGCGCCGACATGGACTACGAAGCCCGCGCCATGGAGCGCCCATCAGACCATTGTCCGATCTGGATTCAACTCGACTGACGGGAAAATATTAATTTAATCGCTGCAAATCAATAAGTTAAAAGACAACAGCGACAGTGGATTAATATCCTGCGTGCCTGTACTTAGCGTGAAAGTGTAATGACTTTCCCGTATAAAACTGCCCGATTGCTTCAACGTACACTGCACCTATAATAGCCGCCCGCTGGATACCCCCCCATCATCCAAGCCCACTGGCACAAGTCCCATGAACGACGGCACCGAAAAGAAGGAATCTGTCGACCTGCCGGCACCCAACGTCCTGCTCGTCGATGACACGCCGGAAAACCTGGTTGCCCTTGAAGTCGTCCTTGAGGATCTGGACTGCAACCTGATCAAGGCCACGTCTGGGCAACAGGCACTCGGCACACTGCTGAAAAAAGATGTTTCGCTGGTGCTGCTCGACGTACAGATGCCCGAGATGGACGGCTTTGAAGTGGCGGCACTGATGCGTGACAACCCGCGAACAAAGAACATCCCGATCATCTTCGTTACCGCAATCAGCAAGGAACAGAAATACGTCCACCAAGGCTACAAGGCCGGGGCCGTCGACTACCTGTTCAAGCCGATTGAACCGATTATCCTCAAGGGCAAAGTCAGCTTTTTCCTTGAGCTTGATCGGCAGAAGCGGCGCCTCGAAGCCAAGCTTGCCGCTGCGCGCCAGTCCGAGAAGGCTTGGCTTGACACCATGAGCAAGGGCTGATCAGCCGCCAACCCACTTCCATTCCTTCCAGCCCCGTATAATCCCCCGCAGATGAGCGATCTGCGCAGGGGATGCCGCACATGGGTGAGCAAGGCAAGGAACTTCCGGAAATTCCCGGATATCGTTTGCGCAAACTATTGGGGCGCGGTGGCATGGCCACGGTATTCCTCGCCGAGCCTCTTGCCGGTGGGCAGCCGGTGGCCGTGAAAGTGATGCGGGCGCCCCCCGGCGCCGATCACGAATGGTCGGCAAGATTCCTGCGTGAGGCCGCCATCCTCCAGAAATTCAAACATCCGAATATCGTGCGTGTGTTCGCCGTGGGTGAAAGCCAGGGCAACCATTACATCGTCATGGAACACCTCGATCACGGTGATCTGTCGACCTGGATCCGCCAAGGCCTGCAACCGCCCGACGCCCTGCGCCTGCTGCGCGCCATCGCACTGGCCCTCGACTACGCGCACCAGCAGGGCTACATCCACCGCGACGTGAAACCCGACAATGTGCTGTTCCGCGCCGACGGCACCGCAGTACTTACCGATTTCGGTGTCGCGCGGCAGCGCAACACCGACGTCAAGCTGACGCAAATGGGCATGGTAGTCGGCACGCCGCGCTACATGAGTCCCGAACAGCACAAAGGCCTCGAAGTCGATACCCGCACCGATATCTATGCACTCGGCGTAATACTTTACGAAATGCTGACGCGGCAGGTGCCGTTCGACGCCGAAGACAGTATGTCGATTGGCATCAAGCATCTCACCGAACCAGTACCGCGATTGCCGCCAAAGTTCGCCCGGTATCAGCGCCTCGTCGACACCTTGCTGGCCAAGAACCCCGCTGACCGGATCGCCCGCGGCGAGACTGTCGCCAAGGCTATCGACGTATTGCTGTCGCAGCCAGAACCGGTTGCCAAGACTGCCATCGCCGCCACCACCGCTCTTGAGCGCGGCGTCGATATCAAAGAAACCGAAACAAAAACCGGTCTGTTCAGCAAAGCCTGCGACATTGCGATCAACATCGGCGCGGAAGATTACGAAGCACTGCAGAAAAACTGGGCGAAGGCAACAGCAGCGTTGTTCGAGTGGCAACAGGACGTCGGCAAGAAGGCACGCAACATCAGTGTCGATTTCTTTGTGCATCCATGGATCCTGTCGCGCGCCCGGGATTATGCGAAAACCCTGGCTGCCAGTGCAGACTATGCGTTCCTGCTCGAGCGCGAGGCACGCATCCGCATATATGACCTGGACGGTGGCCTGGAACTTGAGATTTTGCTCGGCAGCGATGCGCCGAAAAACTAAGAGCACTTGCGCCAAAAACTGAGGGGCGCCGCTCTGGCGCCCCTCACATCAGCAGCGGCTCGTCACACCAATCAGACGGCACTGATCTGCAGCAACTTCGGATCGATGCCGCACTCGCCTGCTTTGAGGCAGCGCGCGATTGACAGCGGTCGCCCCTCGCTATCAATGGTAGCGGTCACAAGATCGACGACTTCGGGCCGCGACAGCAGATTCTGCTCATGATCGGTAACCAACATGACCTGCGGGCGCAGGCGACGGGACGTATTCTGCGAAATCACAACCCCAACCTCACGGGTGCTCAACTGCACCAGCGTACCGGTTGGGTAGACACCAACAGCCTGAATGAACTGCTCAATGAGCTGGCCCTGGAACAGCCTGTCGCGCGCCTCATACAGCATCGAGACAGCTTCCGTTGAAGATCGCGGCTCAGCATAAGGGCGCGGACTGGTGATCGCATCGTAGGTATCGACAATACCGGCAATGCGCGGCAGCAATGGAATATCCACGCCACTGAGACCATAGGGGTAGCCTGAGCCGTCGTAACGCTCATGGTGGAACTGTACCACCGAAATCACCGTCTCACTGACGCCATGACACCGGCGCAGAATCTCGACACCGTGTTCGACGTGCTTGCGCACCTGCACGAATTCTTCCTCGGTCAACTTGCCCGGTTTCATCAGCAGGTTGCGCGGGATCCTGGTCTTGCCCACCTCGGAAAGCAGCACGCCCAGCGCAAGCTCTTCGAGCAGATCCTGCGGGATACCCAAGTGACGACCAAACACCAGTGCCCATACGGAAGATCGCAGGGAATGCGCATAAGAGTAAGAATCCGCGTCACGCACACGCGACAACCAGACAAAAGCATCCGGATTGCGCGTCACGCTGTTGACCATCAGGCCAGCAACCTTTTTCACCACGAGGAAATTAAGCTCTTTACCACCGCGTATCTCGTTCAGCACCTGCACCAGCGCACGCGCGATTTCGTGGTGCAGCGTCGTGGCAACGGCAACCTCCTTCTGCAGCGGCTGCGTCGTCTTGTACGGAACCGGTTCGAACTTGCGGATGCGGGCCGCCGGGTTGACGACCCCGGCGGCATTGCGTTTCACACCCTGTAAAACAACCGGTGCCGGATCGAAGGGAATCGCCACCCGGCTGAGCTTGCGGTCGACATAGACATGCCTGCAGAAGCGCCGCAGCTGCTCGATATCCTGCTGGCTACCCACATGAAACCCCTGGATGGGGAATGGCGTCTCAACCCATGGACGATCAAGCGCAGACACATACATGCCTGTCTCAAGGTTCATCGTGTCAACTTTTTCTGCCTTTGTACTCATGACGGCTCACCACGCTGGATCAGTTGGACGTGTAGAGATGACGAAACTTGTCAGCTTTCAACCCTTCTCTACCCCAGTGACCTCGTTTATACACTACTCTACCTAGCCACTCGACGGAATTAAGTCACACTTTCTTCCTAAAGAGCCTGGTAGGCGATGAACGGCAGTCTTCCCAAAAGCCAATGTCGAGGGAAAGCAAAACCCGACCGGAAGACCGACTATCGACACGATTCCGGACGAATGGCACAACGCAGACGCATGAACCCGGGCGCAACCACCTCGCCTTCAAGCACCCCGCCGCCGGCCGTGGGAATGCCCGGTGGATTCTGCGCCTCACCCTGCACCAACAGGTCCATCAATATGCCGACCAACGGCATGTGCGTCACTGCAATCACTGCCATCCCGGGATGACAGATCGCGCTCAGAGCAGCCAGGGCATGGCGCGGATTGTCGTCCGGTGTGATGCCCCTGATCTCCGCCACCTGTCCGACGCCCAGAACGGCCGCAACAATTTCCGCCGTTTCCTGTGCCCGTAGATACGGACTCGCCACAACCACCGGGGCAGGCAGCGCCAGCGCCGCGATGGCCCGGGCGGCCGCCCCTGCCTCTGCGCGACCACGTTGTGTCAGGCGACGCATCGCGTCGCGATCAGCCAGCCGCTCGGCTTCACCATGTCGCAACAAGACGAGGTGCATGCCGTCAATCGACATGTCGGCCGGTCGTGAATTCAAAATCACTGTTCTGATCCCCGCTCATCAGCCGCTTGATGATTGTCGGCAATGGCTGGTTTTCGAACAGAATGTCGTACAGGCCCGTCACCAGCGGCATGTAGACGCCCAGTTCATCCGCCTTGTGCTTGACCAGCTCCAATGTGTTGATGCCTTCGGCGGTCTGCCCCAACGATTTTTCTGTGTCCCGGGCCGACACACCCTGACCAAGCTTGAAGCCGACCTGATAATTGCGGCTCAACGGCGACGAACAGGTCACGACCAGGTCGCCAACGCCAGCCAAGCCAAGGAAAGTCAGCGGATTACCGCCCATGCGCTCCGCGAAGCGACTCATCTCGGCAAGGCTGCGCGTGATCAGCATCGCCTTGGTGTTCTGACCCAAACCCAGCGCATCGGCCATGCCGGTAGCAATCGCATAGATATTCTTTAGTGCGCCGGCAAGTTCGACACCGAACATGTCCTGATTGGCATACACACGAAAGTACGAGCACGACAGTGCCTGCTGCACGCATTCGCGCACATCGGCATTGTCGCTGGCAATCAGCGAGCCGCTGAGCATACGCCCGGCAATTTCCTTGGCGAGATTGGGCCCGCTGAGCACCCCAATGCGATGACTGCCGGTTTCCTGGCGCATCAACTGGCTCATCAACAAAAAGCCATCCGCCCAGATGCCCTTGGTGCAGCTCACCAGAATGGCACCGTCATGCAGGTGCGGCTTCATGTCACGCAAGACATCACGAAAAGCACGGCTGGGAATAGCGAGGAAAACGAGATCGGCATCGCCTACGCTGCCAGCCAGATCCGTGGTCGGAATCAATGCCGGGTTGAGGCGAAATCCCGACAGATACTGGCTGTTAATTCCTGTTTCTCTAATTTCCGCCACGGCTTTCGGGTTACGCAAGCACAAGCGAACCAGGTGGCCGTTGTCGGCAAGGATATTGGCGATGGCAGTACCGAAGCTGCCACCACCGATCACGACTGTGCGGTATCCCACGAACCCCCCCGGGAAATGCGAATGGGGCGACGTGCTGCCCGCCCCCATGATGGGTCGATGATAACCGGCTGTCGAGATCGGCGGCCACGTTCGTCGGATCACCGCCGTCGCATAGCCCCATTTACAGAAAAGCTGTGGAAATCGCGGGGGGCGGCAGTGCTAACCTGTCACTGTTATATATTTGGCTACCGCAGGTTCGGCCTCGTCGAACCGAAGGGGACCGGGATTATGCGCATTTCATACAGCCTGCTGACCATGAGCCTCGTCTTGGCGGCGGCCGCGCGCGCCGAAGTGGAGGAGCTTGATGGGGAAGAAATGGTCGATGCCTATGTGCAGGGCATTTCCATTGCCCGGCAAGTCGTAGACAAAAAGTTCGACAGCGACGATCAGTCGATGCGCGAGTCGAATGAAGACCAGAGGAATTCACTGGGCGCCATCACCCAGACACTGTCCATAGCCAACGTGGAAACACTGCATCGCGAACCGACGCTTGCCCAGGCCAGCAGCAACATCGAAGACAGCAAAACACGCGACCTCGTTGAGGACGCCATCACCCAAACAAGCCTCAGCACCCGTTTCGACATCAACCTCAACCGCATCGCGGCGGATACGGGCATTGCAATACCGACACCAACGACAGACTCCCAGGATTTCAGCGTCCTGCGCGGCACTGTCCTCGAGTTGTTACCCAGCGCAACAGGCTACCAATTCGAGTTCATGAAAGACCACTTCTGATTCTCGCCCGATCGGCGACGACGGTTGCCAAAAACATCAGTGCCCGTATCAGTGATTGGCAAAATCGATGGATTGCATCTGCTCGGCTCCAACCGTGTAATCCACTTGACCGCCGCCGACCAGCATCTCGATGACCATTTTGTTGTCCTTGTTTACCCCGCGCAGCACGCCTGTCTTCTCTTTTCCGTCCCTGGTGACTAAGCGTACTGTCTTATTCATGAATCGAGTAAGATCAATGCCGCCGAAGATGACTGGCGCGGCAACACTATCTGCCGCTAATGCAACGGCTCTCTCTGTCGGCACGGCAGCCGGTATCGACGATACAGCGCCGGCAACATGTACAATCTCGCCACTCTTCATGCGCAGCAACAACAACTCGCCTTCAGCGATTCTGAACTGAACAACACCGCTACCCTTCAGTGCCTCGAAGAGCAGGCGATCCTTTTGCACGCCACGCAACACCCCCTGCTCGCGACGTCCACTCATATACTCAATGACTGCGCCCTGACCAGTCAGGCTGTCCAGTTGCCCAAAAGACAATGTGCGCTCCAGCACCTTCTTCGGCACAGCAACCGCCTTCGCCGGCTGCCCGGCGCCCGTCGGTTGCAGCCGATCTTTCGGCGGCAACACGTTGTAAATCGGCTTGTAGCCCGCCGCCTCGGTCGCCGCCATCGACTCTCCGGCCTGAACATTCCAGCCAAACTCGCTGCGCGCCGCCTTGACCACATGGTGAGCGATACGCCCGTCTTTCAGCGTGACCGTCGCCAATGTTGTGGCACGGCCTTCGAGACTGTCGAGAACAGTATCCGAGAATGTGGTCGTCGCAACATCCGCCTCAACATACTGCGTGTGCAGGTATTCCTCGGCAATAAAGCGCAGCGTGTCTTCGTGATCAAAACTGCGATCGATGCCGTCGGGCTTATAACGCAAATGGCTGGTGACAACATCGACATCGCCAGCCGCATAACTTTCCCAACGATCAGGCAGGGCTATCTGAACATAGCCACTGAGTTTGTTGCGAACGCTCGGAATAAGCTCGATTTCCAGCCGGTAGCCATGACGGATAATTTTCGTGACTGGCTGCCCGTCATCGCCGATCCAGGATAGATGCGCCTCCGGTGCATCTGCTGCGTCCGGATCGATCACCCTGCGAATGCGACCTTCAGGGAGCATATCCTGCTCACCTAGCATGATCGCGATCTCGCGCTCGGGAAAGAAACCCTCGCCCTCGCTCAGGCGCAAAACACCGTTGACCAGCTCGACTCGATCCGGCCGGAACGGCGCGCCATGCACACGCCCTTCGACCGGGTGCCCCGGACCGTTCTTAGCCAACAATTTCAGTGCCAACTCGGAATCGACAAACCCGCTGTTCTGGTCATCCATGAGTGTCGAGAAGACCTCACCGTACTGGACGGGCACAACGTTGTCCGGATGTACCGACTGGAAAAAAAACATGAGCATACCGGCAACCGCCATCGCCAGGCCTGTGGTCTGTATCAACGCCGCAACCCGCAACGCCTCCCAATGGTGCCGATAATAAAGCGGAACGATGACGGGAAGAAAAATCGACCCCCATACCCAGCGCGGATCGTGCCGGGCCGCATGCGCAAAATAGATCGCTGCACCGCTGATGAAAAGTGCAAGACCCACCAGCAACAGAAACACGCTCATGCTTTGCTTCCTTCCACGGATGCAACCGCATCGGGATCCACGAGCAGAAAATGGGCCCGCGCATGCGCGATCGGTTCCTTACGATCTTCCTGCCAGCAACTGATCATGACATTTGCAACACGCCGTCCCTGTCGGGTAACGGTACACGAGGCCCAGCAGTCCCGGTAGTGACCTGCCCGCAAGTAATCGATGGACAGATCGATGGTCTTGGGCATGCGTGGCGGCCCCATGGTTGCCAGCAGATGAACGATGGCTGCGTGCTCCATAAAACCACCGATTGCCCCGCCATGCAGCGCCGGCAAGGTCGGGTTGCCAATATTTTCCTGCTTCGCCGGCAGCAGAAATATCAGCTCACTGCCCTGCTCTACTTGGCAGCGCATGCCGATCAGATGCGCATAGGGAATGGCTTCGACCAACAGATCGAAATTATTTTCTTCACGGCAACGGCCGATGACATCGATAAGTCGCGCGGCAGTGATCATTTTGGCTTCATCATCATTTTGTTGAGCCCGAGACGCATATAAGTCGCCACGAAGCTGGACACCGGATCATTGCGGTCGTCCTGAAAGGCGCAGCCGCGCACAAACGCGACAGTGGACGTCAACCGATAGCACTCGGCCCAGGCCAGAATATCAACACCGGGCAACGGACGCTTAAGATGATCGATGCGCAGATCGAGGGTCGGCGTGATGTCGTAGTTTGGAAACAACCGGGCAGCGACAGCAAGCCCGCCGGTTTGGTCCAGCAAAGCGAGGAGCGGCCCGCCATGCACAACACCCGTCCAGGGGTTGCCGACGATTCCCGGACTGTAAACCAGCCGCAGGACAACGCCCCCGGGTGCGGCGTCTTCGCAGCGGATGCCAAGCTCAACGCTATGGCGAACCGTGCCTATAAAACGATCACAGAGCGTGCGCAACCGCGCGGCAGTCTCTGCAGGTGTCTCTTCAGGTGCGGCATCACTCATGACGGGGATAGACCTGCTGTATTAGCGGCGGCAATACCGGCGCGAGAAGGAATGCAATACGAGGGATAACCTGTCGTTTCTATTACAATCGATGCACCTCACGCAAGGTAAGCCTGCACATGACTGCCACCGCGACCGGCCCGCGCCACAATCTGCGCCGTGGCGTCACCTTCGCGGTCTTGACAACGCTGGCTGGCTCCACGGCAGCGGCAGCAGCAAAATTCCTCGGCGGCCGCGTTTCACCCTACGTTGTGGTGTTTGCCCAGTATCTGGTCGGAATATTGATCCTGCTGCCCTGGTTGTTGCGCAAGGGCACAAGGACACTGGCAACAACCAGGGCCCAATTGCACTTCTGGCGCAGCATCGCCGGCTGGATTGGCTTCATGGCCTACTACGGGGCGATCAATCACATCCCGCTGGCAGATGCCGCGTTGCTGCGCAGCGCCGCACCGATCTGGGTGCCGGCAATCCTGTTTCTGTGGCTCGGCGTGCGCCTGCCGCTCGCCCGCTGGGGTGCGATCGCCACCGGCCTGGTCGGCGTGTTGCTGATCCTGCATCCGGACTCGCAGGGCATCAGTGCATGGCATCTCATCGGCATGTTTGCCGGCGTCGGCCTCGCCGTATCCATGGCGACGACTCGACGCCTGGTTGCCACCGAATCGCCGCAAGTCATCATCTTCTACTACTTTGGCATTGCCGGAGTCGCCACGCTGCCATTCGCAATCGCAACCTGGAAAACACCTTCGCTTGCCGATGCGCTGGTACTGCTAGGCATCGGCGTGTCGATCTACGTCACCATGGGGCTGTACACCGCCGCCTACACCTATGCGAAATCAAGCGTGATTTCACCGTTGAGCTTCCTGGGTGTGGTTTTTGCCGGCCTGTTCGGCCTGCTTTTTTGGGGTGAAATACCCGGTTGGCTCACGCTCGCCGGCATTGCCCTGGTGATTGCGGGCGGCATTATCGCGGTGTGGCTGGAATCACGCGGCACGACGGACGAAGAATAAACAAGCCCGCCGATCGCTGTTGTCCCTGTTAGCTCAGCCGAAAAATATTCTTCCCGTTTTCGTGCGTCACCGTGCCCTTCCGGCCAACGCCCTCGCTGCGCATTAACTCTTCAAGCATCGCGCGATCATCCAGTGTATTGGCAAGAAAACGTACATCGTCGGCAAGACGACCAATGACAATGCCCTGCGCCGGACCTGCGGCAGTGTGCGTGACGGTGTAAGTCTCAATTCTGGCACTGCCATTTGCCACCTCGGTAAATGCCGGCTTCGGCACGGAGTCCAGCTCGCGCTGGTATGTCGACGGCGCCACCCGCTGCCACTGCTCGTGTAACGATGCGGTCGAATAGATGCCCACCGCGTGCTTGGTCACGTGCCAGCCGTTAGCGTTCAACAGGCCATGCGTGCCAGGCTGCTCACGCAAACGATGCATCATTTCCGCAATCGCATGCATGGCGTAATTGTTGCCCGGGCCACCGAAATACGGCAGCCCCCCCGTGAGGGTCAGCCCGCGTGCATCGTCAAGCGCAATGCCGAGCTCATGGCAGGCGATCTGTACTGCTGACGGAAAGCAGGAATAGATATCGAAACATGTCATGTCAGCAATTGTGAGGCCAGCCATGCGCAGCGCCCCTTCGCCGCAGCGTTTCAGCGCCGGCGACGAGATGAAATCGCGCCGCTCGGTGATGTACCAGTGATCGCTGGCCTGCGCGCAGCCATTGAGGAACACCCACCGCGAACGGTCGACGCCCAGGGCGCGTGCAGTGCCTGCCGACATCATCAATACCGCCGCCGACATATCAACCTGAATCACGGCATTCATGTATTTTGTGTAGGGAAAACCGATCATGCGGTTCTGCAGCGATACTGTCGCAATCTCCTCAGCGGTGCGCGCAACCGGAAACCACGCATAGGGATTCCTCGCTGCCACCTGGCTCAAGGGCGCGAACAATTTACCGAGGAAATGCCGGTGCGCTTCAATCGACCGGCCGGCCTGCGCCCGCAATGCGTTCTCGAACAACGGATAGGTATTGATTGGCAGGAAAAAACCGTACTTGCTTTCGTGCTCGTTGCACCCGGGTTTCATGGTGCCAATGGCACTCGGATCACCATCTGCAGCGTCGGTCCAGTCAAGCTTCACGCCGGTTTTCACCGCGCTGAGCAACGTTGCCATATTCTCTGCGCCAGCAAGCAGGACGACATCGCTTTCGCCCTGCGCGATGCGCTCAGCCATCTCGTTGACCAGCATTTGCGGTGAATCACCACCCATGCCGCAGTAATATCCGGCGCGTAGCGTCGCGCCAAGCGCGGCGGCAACGCTGGCCGGCAGATTGCAGTAGTGGCCCATACCGAAACTGCCAACCTCGGGCGTGTCGATCACCAGCCGGGTATTGGCAATGGTATCAACCCGGGCCAGCAATGCTGCCGCATCAACACCGGTGTCACGCGCCGCGCGCCGCGCTGCCTCGATGATCATCATCAGAGGCGTCGGGGCTTCGGCAGGTGCCAACCTGCTGGTCAACTGGCCCGCGCCGACCAGCACGGGCATATTGTCTGCAATTTCCATGGCAACCTTCACGACAACTCCCGAGGGGACGTCAACGACTCAGCGCCGGATCGCCATACCCAACAGGGTATCGACGAGTCCCGCAATGGACATCGGACCTTTCGGATCAAACCAGGTGCCACTCCAACTGATAGCGCCGGTGAGCAGGCGCCGCAACACAAACGGTTCGACATCGACCAGCCCCTCTTTGCGCGCCTGGGCCAACACCTCCAGCCACAGCGTTTCGTAGACGGCACGCAAGGCGAGTACTTCCTTTTGACTGGCGGGCAACAATCCCTCCCAGGAATACACCAGCACAGCCATCGCCTCACGAGTATCGCCGACGATCGACTGCAGCTCACACTCAATCAATGCACGCAACTTCGACCGCGTATCAGCAGCCCCCTCGACTGCCTTGCGCAGACGTTCGGTATTGAAACGGATGACCTCAATCATCACCGTCTTGAGGATTTCTTCCTTGCTCGAAAAGTGGTGGAACAGGCTGCCTGACTGAATGCCGACCAGCGCGGCTATATCACGCACCGTGGTTCGTTCGTAGCCCTGCTCGCGAAACAGGTGCGCGGCCGCAGAAAGCAGTTTGCCGCGCGGCGAATCATCCATGCCATTGACAAGGGGCATCCTGCGCTTCGGACGGGGGGCAGCGGTCATAGGCGGTTGCGTCCTGAGGGGGGGGTGGCCCGGCGATTGCCAGACCAAGCGCTTGCTTGGTAGTGTATCGGCGCCCACGGGGGCCTTACCAGCCCCGCCCACTCTTCTCCTGAGGATTTCCAGCAATGAGTACCGGCACAAATACCGCAACGCGTAGCGTTCGCATCGGCTGCGCCGCCGCTTTCTGGGGCGACACCAACGCCGCCGCTTTCCAGCTGGTACGCAAAACTGAGCTGGACTATCTTGTTTTCGATTACCTCGCCGAGATCACCATGTCGATCATGGCCGGTGCGCGCATGAAGGATCCCAACGCCGGCTTCGCCACCGACTTCGTCACCGAGGTCATGGGGCCGCTGGCCAAGGAGATCGCCGCGAAAAAAATCCGGGTCATCGCCAACGCCGGCGGCGTCAATCCGCAGGCTTGCCGCGAAGCGTTGAAGAAAGCGTTTACTGCCGCCGGCGTCGATCTGAAAATCGCCCTGGTACTGGGCGACGATTTGCAGTCGCGGCGCGGTGAGTTGCCCGCCAACATCACGGAAATGGGCACGCAAACTCCCCTGCCGGGTTTCACTGTCAGCATGAATGCCTATCTGGGTGCAAAACCGATCGCCGATGCCTTGGCTCGCGGTGCGGACGTGGTGATCACCGGCCGTGTCGTCGACAGCGCGATCGTGCTGGGCCCGTTGCTGCATGAATTCGGCTGGTCGCTCAGCGATTACGACAAGCTCGCCCAGGGCTCACTTGCCGGGCATGTAATCGAGTGCGGCGCGCAATGCACCGGTGGCAACTTCACCGACTGGGAACTGGTGCCCGGCTACGAGGACATGGGCTTCCCGATAATCGAATGCAGCGCTGACGGCGGCTTTGTCGTCACCAAACCGACCGGTACCGGTGGCCTGGTCACGCCATTCACCGTTGGTGAGCAACTCCTCTATGAAATCGGCGATCCGCGCGCCTACATCCTCCCGGATGTGGTTTGCGACTTCACCCAGGTCACACTTGAACAGGTGGGCGAAAATCGCGTACGCGTGTCCGGCGCGAAGGGCCTGCCGCCGACCGATTCATACAAGTGCTCGGCCACCTACCCCGATGGCAACCGCATCACTGCCAGCTTCATGATCGGTGGCATCGACGCGGCCAAAAAAGGCAAGCGTGTCGCCGAAGCCATCATTGCCCGGGTGCGGCGCCTGCTCGCCGAGCGCGGTATCGCCGATTTCCGCGAAGTGAATATCGAAGTGCTCGGCACCGAGTCAACCTATGGTGCCCATGCCCGCATCCAGAATCCGCGTGAAGTGGTGGTGAAGATCGCCTGTGTACATAATGAAAAAAGCGCCCTGCGGCTGTTCGGTCGTGAAATCGCCCAGGCTGGCACGGGTATGGTGCCGGGGTTATCCGGCATCGTCGGCGGTCGTCCGAAAGATAACCCGCGTATCCGCCTGTTTTCCTGCCTGGTGCCCAAATCACTGATCAAACCAACCGTCGATATCGACGGCGAGGTGACCACCAGCGATGTGCCGGTCACAGGTGGTTTTATGCCATCCATGGTCGCCGCTCAACCGGCGGATGAAATAAAAGGCGGCGACGGCGCAACGTCAAAAACCGTGCCTCTGGTGAAACTGGCTGTCGCCCGCAGCGGCGACAAGGGCAACCACTCAAACATCGGTGTTATGGCGCGCCAGGCGGAATATCTGCCTTATATCCGCACCGCACTGACCGCACCGGCTGTCGCCGAATACATGCAACATGTACTCGATCCTCAGCTTGGTCACGTAACCCGTTGGGAACTGCCGGGCCTGAGCGGCTTCAATTTCCTGCTGGAAAACGCGCTCGGCGGTGGCGGCATCGCCAGCGTTCGCATTGACCCGCAAGGCAAGGCCTTTGCACAACAACTTCTCGACTTCCCGGTGCCCGTGCCCCAGGCACTGGCCAGCCGACTCGGAGCCTGACATGGGATACACGTCGATACTCAAACCCGGAGCCTTCGCTGGCAAAACCGTGATCGTCACCGGCGGCGGCAGCGGCATCGGCCGCTGCAACGCTCACGAACTGGCATCGCTGGGTGCAAACGTTATCCTGGTGGGCCGCAAAGAGGAAAAACTGCAAAAAGTGCAGGCGGAAATCCGCGAAGACGGCGGCAAAGTCGATTATCGCAGCTGCGATATTCGCGAAGAACAGACAGTCAAGGAAATGATCGGCAGCATCGTGGCTGCACACGGGAATATTCATGGCCTGGTCAACAACGCCGGCGGTCAGTTCCCCTCGCCACTGGCGGTCATCAGCCAGCGCGGCTGGGAAGCGGTGGTTCGCACCAACCTCACCGGCGGATTTCTTGTTGCGCGCGAAGTATTCACGCAGAGCATGAACAGAACCGGCGGCTCCATCGTCAATATCACCGCTGATTTCTGGGGCGGCATGCCCGGCATGGGCCACTCCGGTGCCGCCCGTGCCGGCATGGACAATTTCACCAAAACAGCCGCCTACGAATGGGGTTACTGTGGGGTGCGCGTCAACGCCGTGGCACCCGGCTGGATCATGTCCAGCGGCATGGAAACCTACCCGGAAGGTTTCAAACAGGTGATCAAACGGCTGAAGGATGCCGTGCCGATCAAACGCATGGGCCACGAGGCCGAAGTCTCCAGCGTCATCTGCTTCCTGCTTTCCGATGCAGCCTCCTTTGTCTCCGGCACCAATGTACGCATTGACGGTGCTGCCAGCCAGGGCAATGCCGCTGTTTTCGATCTGCCTACAATGATGCCGGCCGGCCGCGAGAGCGCGAAACCCTGGAGCGGCTTTCACCGCGAAAACCTTCCCGACATGTTCAAGACCGACGGTAACTGACCATGGCCGTGATCGAATCCCGTATTGATCGCAACAGCGCCGAATTCGCTGCCAATCGCGAGATGATGCAAAAAGCGGTAGACGAGTTCCGCACCATCGAGCGCAAGGTGATTGAAAAGGCGAACGAGCAGGCACCAAAATTCCATAAACGCGGCCAGATCCTGCCGCATGAGCGCGTCAATCTGCTGCTGGATGCAGGCTCGCCATTTTTGGAGCTGGGCTCACTCGCCGGCCACATGATGCACGACGACAAGGATGGTACCGAAGCCGGTGGCGGCACCATTGCCGGTATTGGTTATGTCAGTGGTGTGCGCTGCCTCGTGGCCGCCTCGAACTCGGCGATCAAGGGCGGCACCATCACCCCCGGCGGCCTCTACAAGTCCCTGCGCCTGCAGACGATCGCCCGCGAGAACAAACTGCCGATGGTGACGCTGGCCGAATCTGGCGGTGCGAACCTGAACTATGCAGCAGAAATTTTCGTCGAGGGCGCGCGTGGCTTTGCCAACCAGGCCAGGCTTTCAGCCATGGGCCTGCCGCAGATCACGGTGGTGCACGGCAATGCCACGGCTGGCGGTGCCTACCAACCCGGCTTGTCCGATTACATGATCATGGTGCGCAAGCGGGCCCATATGTTCCTCGCCGGTCCACCGCTGCTGAAAGCAGCCACCGGCGAAGTGGCCACTGAAGAGGATCTCGGCGGCGCCCAGATGCATGCCTCGATCGCCGGTTCGGCGGAATACATTGCCGAGAATGACAGCGATGGCATCCGTATCGCGCGCGAACTGATGGCAAAAATTCCATGGAACGATCAAACCCCACCACGCCAGCGCAAGACTTTCGCCGAACCCTTGTATCCTGCTGACGACCTCATGGGCATCGTCCCGGCGGATGCCAAGCGCCCCTACGATGTACGCGAGATCATCGCCCGCATCGCCGACGGCTCGGAATTTGTCGATTTCAAAACCGAGTACGACAACCAGACGATCTGTGGCTGGCTCGAAATCGAAGGCCAACCGGTGGGCTTTATCGGCAACAACGGCCCGATCACCGCGCAGGGCGCGGCGAAAGCCGCACAGTTCATTCAGTTGTGCGATCAGTCAAATCGACCCATTCTTTTCTTCCACAACACCACCGGCTTCATGGTAGGCACGGAAAGTGAGCAGAACGGTGTCATCAAGCACGGCTCGAAGATGTTGCAGGCTGTTGCCAATACGCGGGTACCAAAACTCACCATTGTCGTCGGTGGCTCCTACGGTGCCGGTAACTATGCGATGTGCGGTCGCGGCCTTGACCCACGCTTCATCTTCGCCTGGCCGAACAGCAAAACGGCCGTCATGGGCGGCCAGCAGGCCGGCATGGTGTTGCGCATCGTCGCCGAAGCGAAACAGCGCTCCATGGGCATGGAGCCGGATGAGAAAGTCCTTGATTACCTGCAACAAAGTACCGCCCAGAAGCTCGACGGCCAAAGCACGGCGCTCTATGGTACGGCGCGGATGTGGGACGATGGCCTGATTGACCCGCGCGATACCCGAAAAATCCTCGCACTGCTGCTTGATATCTGTCGTGATGCCGATCAGCGCAAGCTGATGTCGAATACCTTTGGCGTTGCCCGCTTCTAAAAAAACATTCAGGAGATATCCCATGCAATTCACCCAGGAACACAACGAAATTGCCCGCACCGTGGCGAATTTCATCGAGAAAGAGCTGAACCCGCACGTCGCCGAATGGGAAAGGGCCGGCGAATTCCCCATCCATGAAGTGTTCAAGAAAATGGGCAACCTTGGCCTGCTGGGCATCACCAAGCCGGTCGAATACGGTGGCATGGGCCTTGATTACACTTACGGCATGCTGGCCGCAGAACAATTGGGTCTGTGCAATTGCGGCGGCGTGCCGATGTCCATCGGCGTGCAAACCGATATGGCAACACCTGCCATTGCCCGTTTCGGTTCTGATGAACTCAAGCGGAATTACCTTGCCGGCGCCATCAGCGGCGACTTGGTCGCTTCCATCGCAGTCAGCGAACCACATGCCGGTTCCGACGTCGCCAATATCAAGACCAACGCGAAGAAAGACGGTGGCGACTACGTGATCAACGGCACCAAGATGTGGATCACCAACTCACCGAAGGCAGATTTTTTCTGCCTGTTGGCGAACACCTCTGAAGGCAAGCCGCACCTGAACAAATCATTGATTGTGGTGCCAAAGGATGCCGGCGGCATTACTGTCAACAAGCGGCTGGACAAACTGGGCATGCGCTCCTCGGAAACCGCGCAGGTTTTCTTCGATAACGTGCGCGTGCCGCAGAAAAATGTGATTGGCATGGAAGGCATGGGGTTCATGAACCAGATGATCCAGTTCCAGGAAGAGCGCCTGTTCGCCGCTGCCAGCAGCCTCAAGGGCCTCGAAAAGGCCATCAACGATACCATTGCCTATACCCGCGAGCGCATGATCTTCGGCATTCCGCTGATCGACAACCAAACCGTACATTTCAAAATGGCGGAGCTGAAAACCGAGGTTGAACTGCTGCGCTCGCTAACCTATCGCACCTGCGAAACCTATGTCAGGAACGGCAATACCACCGAAACATTACAGCTCGCTTCGATGTGCAAACTGAAAGCTGGTCGTCTGTCGCGGGTTGTTGCCGATGAGTGTATTCAGTTCTGGGGTGGTATGGGTTTCATGTGGGACAACCCGATCGGGCAGTTGTATCGCGATGGTCGCCTCGGCTCCATCGGCGGCGGTGCCGACGAGATCATGCTGGGCATCATCTGCAAAACCATGAATATTTTGCCCGGCAAGAAAAAAGCCTGACCTGGAGATGGGCATGGATTTCCCGAACACCACACAAATCGCACTGAAACAGGACGGACCCTGGCTGTACCTGACGCTGAATCGTCCTGAATCACGCAACGCGATGAGCCAGCAGATGGTCGCCGAGATGCTCGGTGTCGCCGACATACTCACCAGCCGCCACGATATCCGCGGCGTGGTGGTGCGTGGCGCCGGCGGTCATTTCTGCGCCGGTGGCGATATCAAGGACATGGCCGAAGGCCGCATGAGAGCCGCCAGCGAAGGCCTGCCTGCCTGGCAGCGTTTCAACCGCGTATTCGGCACCCTGCTGCAACGATACGACGCCCTGCCGCAAGTCGTCATCGCCGTGCTGGAAGGTGCGGTGATGGGTGGCGGCTTCGGGCTTGCCTGTATTTCCGATGTCGCAATCGCGCATCAGGATGCGCAGTTTGCAATGCCGGAAACTTCGCTCGGCATTCTGCCGGCACAGATTGCGCCGTTCGTCGTCAACCGGATCGGTTTCACGCAAGCCCGCCGCCTGACGCTGCTCGGCAGCCGCATCAGCGGCCGTGAAGCGCGCGACGTCGGCCTGGTGCACTTCGCCGAAGCATCGACGGACGCCATCGATATCCGCCTTGCCGAGGTACTGAAACAACTGAAGCGCTGTGCACCCAACGCCAACGCCAATACCAAACGCCTGCTGCATCTGACCCGCACCATACCCCTCACCCAGGTGCTTGATGAAGCTGCAGTGATGTTCAGCCAGGCCGTGGCCGGTGCCGAAGGCGCCGAGGGCACCATGGCATTTGTCCAGAAACGTCCTGCCGCCTGGGCTGCGGACTGAGGATCATATGATGCACAAGTTTTCGACCATTCTCGTCGCCAACCGCGGTGAAATTGCCTGCCGGGTGATGCGCACTGCAAAAAGCATGGGCTACCGTACGGTCGCCGTATACAGCGAGGCTGACCGTGACGCGCCCCACGTTGCGCTTGCCGATCGCGCGGTGTGCATCGGGCCGGCGCCGGTGGGCCAGTCCTACCTGAAGATGGACGCCATTCTCGACGCTGCAAAAAAATCCGGTGCTGATGCGATTCACCCTGGTTACGGCTTCCTGTCCGAAAACAGTGCATTTGCCCAGGCTTGCGCCGATGCCGGTATCACTTTCATTGGCCCACCCATCAACGCGATCGAACTGATGGGCAGCAAACGGCTGTCGAAAATCGCCATGCTCAAAGCCAAAGTGCCCTGTGTGCCTGGTTATGAAGGTGCTGATCAGGCGGAAGAAACCCTGATCGCCGAAGCGAAGCGGATCGGCTTCCCGGTCATGCTGAAAGCTTCGGCCGGCGGTGGCGGTCGCGGCATGCGGCTCGTGCAGGAAGAGCGCGAGCTGGTGAGCATGATCCGCACCGCCAAGTCGGAGGCAAAAAATGCCTTTGGCAGCGACGAACTGATCATCGAAAAAGCCGTGGTCAATCCGCGCCACGTCGAGATACAGGTATTCGGCGACACGCACGGCAACGTCATCCACCTTGGCGAGCGCGATTGCTCGATTCAGCGTCGCCATCAAAAAGTGGTCGAGGAAGCACCTTGCCCGGTGATGACGCCAACACTGCGCAAAGCGATGGGTGAAGCTGCAGTCAACGCCGCGAAGGCCTGTGCTTACACTGGCGCCGGGACAGTCGAATTCCTGCTCGACAACGACAAGTTTTATTTTCTTGAGATGAACACCCGCCTGCAAGTCGAGCATCCGGTTACCGAGATGATCACTAGTCAGGATCTGGTCGCCTGGCAGATCCGGATCGCTGCAGGTGAAAAATTGCCGCTTACGCAGGATGAGGTGAAACTTGTCGGCGCGGCGATTGAAGTGCGCCTCTATGCAGAAGACCCTGCGCACCAATTCCTGCCGCAAACCGGCCCGATTCATCTGTGGCAACCAGCAACCGGCGAGGGCGTGCGCATTGATCACGGTATTGCCAGCGGTGGCGAAATCAGCCCGCATTACGACCCAATGGTGGCGAAGGTCATCGCCTGGGGCGACACGCGCGAAGATGCCCGCCGGCGTCTGATTCGTGCCCTGGAAGACACTGCACTCGTCGGGCTCACAACCAACAAGCGCTTTTTACTCGCCATTCTGCGCAATGATGTATTTGCCCAAGGCCGCTTCGGCACTGCCTTCATTGCCGAAGTGCTTGAAGGGAACGCCGCCATGAAGCCGGTGCAGGCGAGCAGTATCGAACTCGCTCTTGCGTTGGCACTGTTGCATGGTCACGCCCAGCAGGCAGCCCGACCGTTGCGCTCCGGTCTGTTCGCCGCCCGCCCCGCCCAGCTCAGCGACGGCACGCACAAAACTGTCGCGACGATAATGGAAATCGATGCCGCCCGCGGCCGCACCTTTCATGTTGCGCTCGGCAAGGACATCTCCCATGACGTGACCATTTTTGCCCGTGACGGCGCCAACACCCGTGTCTCCGTTGATGGCGTACACCGTGACATCGTGGCGCTGATCGAGGGCAACCGGGTACTACTCGACAACGGCGACGGTGGTGTCACCGTTGAAGATATCTCGCTCATCCCGCCGACCGCCGCCGAAGGTGCCGGCAGCGGCCAGATCAAAGCCCCGATGGACGGCGCCATCGTCGCTCTTAATGTCGTGGCTGGGGATAGAGTCGAGAAAGGCCAACTCCTTGTCGTACTTGAAGCGATGAAGATTCAGCACCAGATCACTGCCGATGTCACCGGCATCGTCAAATCCGTCAACGTCTCGTCAGGCGGCCAGGTGAAGTCTCGCCATCTGTTGGCCGTCATCGAACCGGACGCCGCCGCCTGAACAGAATCACGCCAATGACCTCGTTGAGAAACCGCACGATTTTCATTACTGGCGCCAGTCGTGGCATCGGCCGCGCTATCGCATTGCGCTG
Source organism: Pseudomonadota bacterium (assembly GCA_049324495.1). GTDB lineage: Bacteria > Pseudomonadota > Gammaproteobacteria > Pseudomonadales > JADFDG01 > JADFDG01. Next base: position 7,781 of record JBMOOP010000142.1, on the reverse strand, counting down.
TGCCAGCGAAGGCGCCAATATCGTGATCGCCGCCAAAACCGTCGAGCCGCATGCCAAACTCGAAGGCACAATCTTCGAAACTGCAGAAGCCGTGGAAAGTGCCGGTGGCAAAGCGTTGCCGATCCAGCTTGATGTGCGCGAGGAAGCGCAGGTCCGAGATGCGCTCGAAAAAGCCGCCACGACCTTTGGCGGCATCGACGCTATAGTCAACAATGCCGGCGCTATCAGCCTGACCGATGTTGAGCATACGCCGCCAAAAAAATTCGACCTTATGATGAATATCAACGCGCGCGCAGTGTACCTCGTCACGCACTGCGCACTGCCATATCTCAAAAAGTCGCCCAATGCGCATGTGCTTAGCCTGTCACCGCCACTCAACCTGTCGCCAAAGTGGCTGCAACCTTATGCTCCCTACACGCTCTCGAAATACGGCATGACGCTGTTGAGCCTCGGTATGGCGGAGGAATTTCGTGCAGCCCGCATCGCCGTCAACACACTCTGGCCACGCACCCTCATCGCTACGGCCGCAGTTGAATTCTCCGTCGGCAGCAAGGACATGTTCAGGCTCGCCCGCAAGCCGGAAATCATGGCCGACGCCACCGCTGAGATCCTTCGCGCCGAGGGCATGATGCTCACCGGTCGCAACCTGATCGATGACGCGTTTCTTCGTGAGCGCGGCATCAGTGATTTCACCCGCTACGCGTGGGACCCGTCCATGGCTAACCGGCTTGGTATTGACCTCTTCATCGATGACTGACAGCTGCTTTCCATTCACCACTTCCAGCGCGCACGCCACCTTGTCACTCCGAGGGGCGACGGTTATGTTTACCCAGCTTTTTATGCCTGCCTACCGCTTGCTGCTACAGGAAAGCCCATGAGCCACCAAGACGTCATCACCACTTCGATGTTTCTCGCCCGTTTGCCGCGCCTCGCCATGAGGCTGCCGCGTATGATTCAGGGCATCAAGCTCGGCAACATCACCGATAAAACTGTGCCGGTAGGCCTTGGCCTGTGTATTCAAGACGCGCTCAAGCGCAATCCGGATGGCACTTGTCTGATGTACCAGGACACCCACCTTACCTACCGCCAGTTCAATGCCTGGTCGAACCAGGTTGCGCATTACCTGACCTCATTGGGTATAAAAAAAGGCGATGTCGTTGCGATTCTGGTTGAGAACCGTCCGGAGCTGTTGGCCACCATGGTCGGCTGCGCCAAGATTGGTGCCGTCAGCGCCTTGGTCAACACCCAGCAAACCGGCAAGGTACTGATCCACAGTTTCAACCTCGTGAAGCCTTGCCTCGCCGTCATCGGCGAGGAACTCGTCAAACCGTTCAACGATGTGCGCGCGCAAATCGATATCAAAGACGACGCGGTTTACTATCTGGCGGACACCAATACACTGGAAGATGCCGGCACTGCACCAACGGGCTTCCGCAATCTGGCCAGCGAAATTCGCAGCGCACCGAGTCACGATCCCGACAGCGTCAACCGTATCTATATCGACGATCCACTGTTTTACCTTTACACCTCCGGTACTACCGGCTTGCCAAAAGCTGTGGTGTTCAACCACGGTCGCTGGATGAAAGCATATGGCGGCATTGGCCATGGCGCGATGCAATTGGGTCCCAAAGACCGTATTTACGTCACGCTGCCCTTTAACCATGCAACCGGTCTGTGTGTCGGCTGGGGCTCGGCACTGGCCGGTGCCGGCGGCCTGATTCTTGCCCGCAAATTTTCCGCGAGCCGCTTCTTCGACGACATCCGCAAATACGATGCCACTGCCTTTGCCTATGTCGGCGAGCTTTGCCGTTACCTGCTGGAAACGCCAGAAAAACCGAGCGATCGGGATCACAAGATCAGGAAAATTGTCGGTAATGGCATGCGCCCCAATGTCTGGCTGCCGCTCAAAAAGCGCTTCGGCATTAAAGATGTGCTGGAATTCTACGGATCCAGCGAGGGCAACGTTGGCTTCACCAACTTGCTGAACTTCGACAACACCGTCGGTTTTTCCCCCGTGCCATATGCCATTGTCAAATACGACAAGGAAAATGAACGCCCTTTCCGCAACAGTCTCGGTTTCATGGAAAAGGTCAACAAGGGTGAAGCCGGGCTGCTGATCGGTGAAATTTCCACCAAGAGCCCCTTCCGCGGCTACACGGATCCGGAAAAAACCGAGAAGGCAATTCTGCGCGACGTGTTCGTGAAGGGCGATGCCCATTTCAACACTGGCGACCTGATGCGCGATATCGGTTTCAAACACGCGCAATTCGTCGATCGCACCGGCGATACTTTCCGCTGGAAGGGCGAGAACGTATCCACCACCGAGGTTGAGGTGATGACCGATGGCTTTCCCGGCATTGTTGAAACAGTGGTTTACGGGGTCGAAATCCCCAACACCAATGGCCGTTGCGGCATGGCATCAATCCGGCTAACCATGCCGGCAGAGAAGTTCGATTTCAAGGCGCTGGTAAAGCATCTGCGTCAAGCACTACCGGCTTATGCAATACCGGTGTTCCTGCGGCTGGCGGAATCGATGGACACCACCGGCACCTTCAAGCATCAAAAAGCAAAGTTGAAGGAGGACGGTTTTTATCTGCGGAAGGTCGGTGCGCCGGTCTATGTACTGCTGCCGGGTTCCGACGAATACATCCGTCTGACCCCCGAAATCGAGCAGGGCATCGTCGATAACAAGTATCGCTTCTAGACCCAACCCATTGTTTGGCCAAGAAGTTTGTGCGAGAAAGCCCGGCTATGCCGGGCTTTTTCCTGACGACTGCTGGCGCGCCAACCTGAGGATTTGACCGAAATTTTCCACAGATCCTGTGGATAACTATGTGGGAAGTGATGCGGCGCAGTGCCTGCGGCAGAAGTGACACTGGGATATGCGGCACCTTGAATATTTTTCGTGCGGAATGAAATATTCCTTATATTTCAACAAATTATATTCCACTCTTGAGAAATAGAGGCATCATAATTCTGCAACCTCAAGGATTTGTGACAGCGTAACCTTCGCTGTGCAAAACTCCGTATGCGATTCACGAAGCACTCTGGATTTCCAGCCTTCCAGCACAATCACGCGCATGCAGCGCATCTGCTGGCGTTGCGTACAACTCGATCGTGAAGGGTTTGATCAGCAACACGCTGCCACCCGCCAGCAGGATCGCCCCACCCGCCTGCTCCAGGACATAACCGCTGCCCGCCACCCATTGCGGTGCCAAAGCCGGTGGAATTTCCAGCACCCCACGCATACCGTTGCCCAGTGGATCGTCGAGCGCAGCAATATCCCGCGCAAAGCGTACCAGCGACCGACTGACCGCCAGGCAGGCGCCACCGCGCAATATGATCACGGAACGCGCATTTTCCGCCGCGCCCTCGTGCCTGATCGCCTGCACCAACGCATCATTCGCCATGACCACACCGGAAAATAAAAGGCCGCGCACCGCGCGGCCTTCACTGCAGCACCCACAAGTGAACCGGTACGCCGATCAGTGCCCGCCGCCACTCACCGCCTTCACCATGTCTTCAAGCACCTTTTTCGCGTCGCCAAACACCATCATGGTTTTGTCGAGATAGAAAAGATCGTTATCGAGACCGGCATAACCGGTTGCCATCGAACGCTTGATGACCATAACCGTGCGGGCGCGGTGTGCTTCCAGAATCGGCATGCCGTAGATCGGCGAATTCGGATTGTCCTTGGCCGCCGGATTCACCACGTCGTTGGCACCGATCACCAGCACCACATCAGTGGACGGGAAATCGCTGTTTACCTCGTCCATTTCCTTCACATCCTCGTAGGGAACGTCGGCTTCGGCAAGCAGCACGTTCATGTGACCCGGCATGCGGCCGGCCACCGGGTGGATGGCATAACGCACCGTCACGCCTTTGCCTTTGAGTGCCGTGGCCAACTCCTTCACCGCGTTTTGTGCACGCGCCTGGGCCAGACCATAACCGGGCACGATCACCACGCTGTCGGCGTTGGCCAACAGAAAAGCGGCGTCATCGGGCGAGCCGGATTTGTAGTTCTTTTCCTTGCCGTCACCGGCATCCGCCAGCGCACCGGCATCGGCACCGAAACCGCCAAACAACACGTTCAGCAACGAGCGATTCATCGCCCGGCACATGATGTAGGAAAGAATGGCGCCCGAAGAACCGACCAGCGAGCCGGCAATGATCAGCATCGAGTTGTTGAGCGTAAAACCGATGCCCGCTGCCGCCCAGCCCGACAATGAGTTGAGCAGGGAAATCACCACCGGCATGTCCCCGCCGCCAATCGGCGCAATCCAGAAATAACCGAACACCAGCGCGATGGCAGTCATCACCAGAAAATATATTGCCGGCGTCGTGAGTGCACCTTCCGGCGTCAGCATGGCGCCTTCGCCGTTGATAAAGTACAGCGCACCGAAACCGATCATGGCGAGAAAAAGAGCCGCCTGTACCGGCTTCACCCAGACGCCCTTGAGCGGCTTCGCGGCGAGTTTTGCCGACAGTTTGCCCCAGGCAATGACCGATGCCGTGAAGGTGATGGCACCTACGAAGCAGCCAATGAACAACTCGAAGCGATGCAGGGTGTCCTGCTCGACGCCGGCATGGAAAACGGCGGCAACAGCGATCAGCACAGCGGCAAGACCCACCAGCGAATGCATCAGCGCAACCGTTTCCGGCATCTGCGTCATGGGTACGGTTTTCGCACGGTAAATGCCGATGCCGGCACCGATGATCATCGCCGCGATGATCATCGCCGTATTCGGATTGTCAACGACGAAGAATGTGGTCAGCACGGCCAGAGTCATACCGATCATGCCGTAGCGATTGCCCATCACGGCGGAAGTCGGCGAGGACAAACCGCGCAGTGTCACGATGAAAAGAATGGCACCAATCAGATAGGCCCAATCCGCATATTGCGCGAAACCATTTTCAGTGAGGCTGCTTTCAACAAGGCCATTTACGACAACAATTTCCATGATGGCGGCCCCTTACTTCTTTTTCTTCTTGAACATGTCCAGCATCCGCTCGGTGACGGCAAAGCCACCGAAGATATTGATGCTGGCAAGCAGAACGGCGATTGCACCCAGCACGCTGGTCAGCGTGAGTGTGTCACCCTGGATGGTGACGGCCTGCAGCATGGCACCGACCACGATGATGCCGGACAGCGCGTTGGTCACCGCCATCAGTGGCGTATGCAGCGCGGGCGTGACGCTCCACACCACGTAATAGCCCACGAAGATCGCGAGCACGAACACTGTGAAGGTGCTCACGAACGGAATACTGTGCTCCATAAGTCTCTCCGTATTAACCGGGCTTTTTGTAGATGACCTGGCCGGCATCGACGATCAGCGTCGGCTTCACCATTTCATCGGTTTTGTTCAGTTTGATGCTGCGGGTTTCCTTGTCGTGCATGGGCGCGAGGAAATTGAGCAGATTGCGCGCATACAGTGCCGATGTTTCCGCAGCCGCCAGCGCCGGGATATTGCTGATGCCGACCAGCTTCACGCCGTTGGCGGTCATGACATTTTCGTCCGCTCGGCTGCCCTCGACGTTACCGCCGGAACCTACCGCCATATCGACGATGATCGAACCCGGCTTCATTTTTGCGACCGTTTCGGCCTTCACCAGCACCGGCGCCTTGCGGCCGGGGATCAGCGCTGTGGTAATGACGATGTCGGCATTACTCACCGATTTATCAACGATCACTGCCTGATCGCGGATGTAGTCCGCCGACGGCTGCCAGGCGTAACCGCCAGTACCAAGCGCTTTTGCTTTTTCTTCGTCGCTCATCGGCACATCGAGCCATTTGCCGCCGAGGGATTCCACCTGCTCTTTCGCTGCCGGACGCAGATCCGAGGCTTCGACAATGGCGCCGAGCCGCTTGGCTGTGGCGATGGCCTGCAGGCCGGCAACGCCGACGCCCAGCACTACCACACGCGCCGGCTTAATAGTGCCGGCGGCGGTCATCAGCATGGGAAACATGCGCTGGTATTCGTTGGCGGCGATCAGCACCGCCTTGTATCCGGCGACATTGGCCTGCGAGGAGAGGATGTCGGAACTCTGGGCGCGGGTGATACGTGGAATCAGTTCCATGGCCACGCAGGTGAGGCCGCGGGCGGCGTAGGCATCGAGGTTCGGGTTCGCGTGCGGGGCGAAGGCAGCCAGCACTGTGGCTCCCTGCTTCATCAACGCGGCTTCGGTCGCCGTTGGCGCCACCACCTTGAGCACGACATCGGCATCATGCAGGGTATCGGCTGCCGTGGCGGCAAGGGTGGCGCCGGCTTCCTGATAGGCCTTGTCGATGCAGCTGGAGGCGACACCCGCGCCGGACTGGACAACGACCTGATAACCGAGCGCGACGTACTTCTTCACCGTCTCCGGTGTCGCAGCAACGCGCGTCTCGCCGGGGACGATCTCGGCGGGAATACCAATTTGCATGGTCAGATCTCACAGGGACAGGATCACGAAGTAAGAGCCGGCGGATTGTACTGGAACAGTGAGAGAATCCAAGACCTGCGCGCCCCGGACCCCTACCCTGAACTTCCGGTCACCGCAACGGATCCGAGGAATCTCTGAAAGGAGCCCCGAAACGCTCTCAATGCAAACGGAGCAGCTGCGCGACATTGCGCGTCGTTGCCGCCGCCAGATCAGCGACTGCGACACCCTTGACATCGGCTAACAGCGCAGCAATACGCGGCAGGAAATCCGGGCTGTTGCGCCCGCCTTTGGCGACGAAACAGGGTGCAATGTCCGGCGCGTCCGTTTCCAGGGCCAGGGCCTCAAGCGGCAAGGCACGCAGCGTGGCGCGCAGCCGATTGGCGCGATCAAAGGTGGCCGCGCCACCAAAGCCCAGCAAAAACCCCAGATCGACATAGTGCCTGGCCTGATCAAGGCTGCCGGCGTAGGCATGGCAGATACCACCGCGCGGCAGTTGGTAACGACGCAGCGTAGCGAGCACTGCATCGTGCGCACGCCGCACATGCAGAATCACCGGCAGGTTGCAGGCTTTTGCCAGCTCAAGCTGTTGCTCGAACAGGCGTTGTTGCCGCGCACGATCCAGCGCAGCAACAAAATAGTCCAGCCCGATCTCACCTACGGCCAACGGTTTTTCCCGCTGCAGCCAGTCGCCCAGAGCGGCGACATCGCCGGCGCGGTGAGCATCGAGATACACCGGATGCAGGCCATAGGCGGCATGCAGCAGTACCGACTGGCCGCATACCGCTCGCTGCCCGGAAAAATCCGCCAGCCGCACGCCAGGCACGATGATGGCGCCGACACCGCCGGCCACGCAGCGCGCCAGTACCTCGTCGCGGTCGGCGGCAAAGTCGGCAACATCAAGATGACAGTGCGAATCGATCAGCATGCGGGTTATTCTGCCCCCAACCGCAACAGGAGACCAATATGATCCGCATCGCCATCAACGGTTACGGCCGCATCGGCCGCAATATCCTGCGTGCCCTCTACGGTGGCGGCTACGCGCGCGACATGCAGGTGGTGGCGATCAACGATCTTGCCGATTTTCAGGTCGACGCCCATTTAACGAAATACGATTCCACCCACGGCCATTTCCCCGGTCATATCGAGTTGCGCGGCGAGGAACTGGTCGTCAACGATCACCCGATCAAGCTGTTGGCGATCAAAGATCTCAAGGAGCTGCCCTGGCGCGCGTTGGACATCGACATCGTCCTCGAATGCACCGGCCGCCACACCAGGCGCGCAGCCTGCGAACAGCATCTGGTTGCGGGTGCCAAACGCGTACTGCTGAGCGCACCGGGTGAAGACATGGATCTCACCGT
>JBMOOP010000141.1:52549-54522 GCA_049324495.1 Pseudomonadota bacterium | reverse complement strand
GCGAGCCGTTCGCCGGCACGGAAATCGGCGCTGAGCAGACCACCGTCGGCATCGAGGATGCCAACCAGGGTGACGTGCGGGAAATGATGGCCTTTGGCGAGCATCTGCGTACCGATCAGCACCAGCGGCTGGCCGGCATGAACCTGCGCAAGCAGGCGCGGCAGGGTTTGCTTGCGTCGCGCAGTATCGCTATCGAGGCGCAACAGGCTCACGCCTGGCAGCAGCATGGCCAGTGACTGTTCGACACGCTCGGTACCAAGACCGACCGCGACGAGGTCGGTGCCGCCGCATCGCGGGCAGGCGCGCGGGATCGACGACTCACTGCCGCAATGGTGGCAATGCAGGTGGCGCGGATCGATGTGCAGGGTGTAGCGCGCATCGCACCGCCGGCAATCGGCGGTCCAGCCGCAGTCGTGACAGACGAGTGCCGGGGCGAAGCCGCGGCGATTGATGAACAGCAGCACCTGCTCGCCGCGCGCGAGTGTCGTGCGCATGTCGCGCAACAGGGAGTCGCCGAGGCCCTCGACGAGCTTCTGCTTGCGGATGTCGATCACGTTCATGCGCGGTTTTGCAGCGCTGCCTGCCCGTTCGCTCAGGCGCAGGTGCGTGTACTTGCCGCTGGACGCATTGTGCAGACTTTCGAGCGCTGGCGTTGCGCTGCCGAGTACTACCGGTATGCCTGCGTCGTGGCCGCGCAGGACAGCAAGATCGCGTGCGTGGTAGCGGAAACCGTCCTGCTGCTTGAACGATGCATCGTGCTCTTCATCGACGATGATCAAGCCCGGCGCTGCCAGTGGCGTAAACACCGCTGAGCGGGTGCCAAGCACAATGGCCGCACGACCTTCTGCGGCATCGAGCCAGGCATCGAGTCGCTCGCGATCGTTGAGCCCGGAGTGCAGCACAACGACCGGCCGGTTGAAGCGCCGCCGGAAACGCTCGACGGTCTGTGGCGTCAGACCGATTTCCGGAACGAGCACCAGCACCTGCCTGCCGCGCGCAAGCTGATCAGCGGCCAGTTGCAGATATATCTCGGTCTTGCCGCTGCCGGTCACGCCTTCGATGAGGAAAACGCGAAAAGCGTCCTGTTGCGCGCGCACTGCGTCGATGGCCTGCGCCTGGTCAGCAGAGGCAGCAAGCGGCACTTCGGCCAGTAGCGATCGGCCGTGTGTTGGCTGCTCGGCAGGCTCGATATCGATCTGCGCCTCTTCGGCCAGCCCTTTTTTCTGCAACGCAACGAGGTGAGTGCGCTCGATGCCGAGGCTTTCCAACAGTGCACGCGGAATACCGGCTTGCTGTGCGCACAGCGCGGCGAGGGCGATTGCCTGTTTTGGCGCCCGGGCGACCGCGCTCGCAGGGGCGGCGCGGCCGCCGGCGGTGGCGCGCCAGACGGTGAGACGGCGGCGCCCGGCCGGCTCCCCTTGACGCAACAGCACCGGCATCGCGCTGGCGATCACGTCGCCGGGCGGATGGTGGTAATAGGCGGTGGCCCGGCGGCACAGGGCGAGGAGATCCGGCGTGAGCACTGGCCGGTCATCGATGCGTGCCCGGACGGCTTTCAGTTTCTCGATGGGAATGTCGGTGCGGGCAACGCTCTCCAGCACAACGCCGACGACCTCGCGGGCGCCAAACGGAATGCGGACCCGGCAGCCACGGATTTCGCCGCCGGCAAACGCGGCGGGCAGTGTGTAGTCGAACAACCGGCGCAATGGCGAGGGCACGGCAACGCGTACGACGGTGAGCTGCACGGCGGGTTGAATCAGGCTGAGGAAGGAGCGGGCCGGCAGTCTAGCACGGGGGTATTCCGCGCTTGCCAAGCCTGGCCGAGGTGCCTATCATCCCGCCTCCTTTGCGGTCGGTCCCGGGCAGGCTGATCGTTGGCAATGACGTGTGGTGCCCGGCGGCTGCCCCAAAGCGACGGCAGCGCGGCCCAGGTAGCGACGCGGCGAACGAAATCGAGGAAGAACCCCATGAGA
>JBMOOP010000141.1:47808-52449 GCA_049324495.1 Pseudomonadota bacterium | reverse complement strand
TTGCGGTCGGTCCCGGGCAGGCTGATCGTTGGCAATGACGTGTGGTGCCCGGCGGCTGCCCCAAAGCGACGGCAGCGCGGCCCAGGTAGCGACGCGGCGAACGAAATCGAGGAAGAACCCCATGAGACCGGATATCCATCCGCAGTATGCGGCAATCAAGGTGACCTGCACCTGCGGCCACGTATTCTCCACCCAAAGCACGCTCTGCAAGGATGTCCATGTTGATGTGTGCTCCGTATGCCACCCGTTCTACACCGGCACCCAAAAGGTGATGGACACGGGCGGTCGTATCGACAAGTTCAAGCAGCGTTTCGGGGTTCTTTCCCGCAAGAAGTAAGCGTCAGCATAGCTTCGCACCATGGCCGAAAGAGCACCCGACAGGGTGCTCTTTCGTTTGGGCCTTACCCGTCGGCCCCTCCAAAACAGTTGTCAGAACAATTGTTCGACCGACGCTTCGGTGCTGGTGCCGCCACTGCCGCCGGGCGCTGCCGGCGGTTGATGCGCCTCACGGAAAATCTCGAAAATTGCTTCAGGCTGACCAGGTTGCGCGCGCGTGCCGGTGGCCGGATCAATTTTCACGGTGACGATACCAGGCGGCTGCGGCAGGTAGACAGGCTGTTTGCCCGCCAGGGCGACGCGCATGTAGTCCATCCAGACAGGTAATGCCGCCGTGCCGCCGTACTCGGTCTTGCCGAGTGTTTGTGGCGCGTCAAACCCCATCCACACCGTCGTGGCCAGGGTCGGGTTATAGCCGGCGAACCAGGCATCGCGGGTATCGTTGGTGGTGCCGGTTTTGCCGGCGATATCGTCGCGGCCAAGAGCAAGTGCGCGCGTTGCTGTGCCCCGGCGCACGACATCCTGCAGCATGGAATTCATGATGTAGGCAGTCTGTTCGTCCATCACGCGCGGGGCGCGGGTGCCGGATTCGTCGCTGCAGCTGCGGCAGACGCGTAATGGCTTGGCTTGCCAGATGATGTTGTTGTTGCTGTCTTCGATGCGGTCAATGAGGTAGGGCGAGGTGCGATAGCCGCCGCTGGCGATGACCGCATAGGCACCGGTGATTTCCAGCGGCGAAAGGCTTGCCGTGCCCAGCGCGAGCGAAAAATTGCGCGGCAACTTTTCTTTCGGGATGCCCAGGTTCGCCGCGTATTCGATGACGTAGTCGATCGGCATCTGCATGATCAGTCGCACGGATACCAGATTGCGCGACAGATACAGCGCCTGGCGGAGCCGCATGGGCCCGTAGAATTTTTCGTTGTCATTTTCGGGCCGCCAGGCTTTATCCATTCCGGCGTCCTCAAATACGATTGGCGCATCATTGATAATCGAGGCGGGCGTGAAGCCACGCTCAAGAGCGGATGCATAGAGAATTGGCTTGAACGCCGAGCCGGCCTGCCGATTGCCCTGCACGGCGCGATTAAAGCGGCTTTGCACGTAACTGAAGCCGCCGACCAGGGCCACGATCGAGCCATCCTCGGGTTTCAATGAGACGAGTGCGGCTTGTGCCGCCGGAATCTGGCCAAGACTCCACGCATAACCCTTGCCGTTTTTTTGGGCGTAGATGCGGACCACGTCGCCGGGGTGTAGCACCTCGGAAGCTTTTGTTGGCGCAGGCCCCATGGCATCGGGGCTCAGGTACTTGCGCGCCCACCGCATCGATGCCAGCGGCAGGGAGACGGTATCGCCACCACGGCGCAATATGGTTGCGGAATCGGCACCGGCAGCCATCACAATACCGGGCTCGAGATAGCTTACCTGCCGTATTTCGGCCAACGATTCCGGCCAACTGCCGTTGCGCCCGTTGCTGCCGGGCACGGCATGCACCAATGCCGGGTCGATGTGTGTTTCGGCGCCACGCCAGCCGTGGCGACGGTCATAGGCCATCAGGCCGAGGAATACGGCATCGGTTGCGGCTTTTTGCAAGTTCGCGTCGATGGTTGTGTAGACCCGGTAGCCCTGATCCGTCGCTTCCGGCCCGTATTCTTCCAATATATAGCTGCGCACCATATCGGCAACGTGCAGTGCATCCACTTCCGATTGCGAGCCATGGAAGCTGGCAGTGTTCAGTTCAGCGAGTGCCTGTTCATGGCGCGCCTTGTCGATCGTACCGAGCTGGAGCATGCGTTTCAGGATCCAGTTGCGGCGCATCATGGCGCGCTCGGGATTGGTGATGGGGTTGTATGCTGAAGGCGCTTTCGGCAAGCCAGCGATCATCGCAAGCTGCGCCAGGGACAGTTCCTGCAGCGGCTTGCCGTAATACACTTCTGCGGCAGCGGCAATGCCGTAGGCGCGGTGCCCGAGGTATATCTTGTTGACGTAGAGCTCGAAAATTTCCTTCTTCGTCAGCTCCCGTTCGATCTGGCGCGCCAGCAGGATTTCGTTGAACTTGCGGGTGAAATGCCGGGCACGATCCAGAAAAAAGTTGCGGGCCACCTGCATGGTGATGGTGCTGCCGCCGGAGCGGATTTCGCGATAGCGCACCAGTTCATAGGCCGCGCGGACGAGACCGCCGTAGTCGATGCCGCGATGCTGGAAAAAATGATCGTCTTCGGCGGCGACGATGGCGTTGATCAGGTCGGGTGGAACCTGATCGAAGCCGACCGGTGCCCGCCGTTTCTCGCCGAACTCTCCGATCAGCTTGCCCTCGCGGGAATACACCCGTAGAGGGATCTGAAAGGAAATGTCGCGCAGCTGCTCCACCGAGGGCAACGCCGGCGCCAGGTACAGATAGGTCGATGCGCCCACCAGGACGACACCGCAGGTGGCAGTAAAAAGCACCCAGAGAACAATCGCGGACAGCCCCCGTATTTTGAGCATTTTCCCTTCAAAAACAATGAATTGGCGACGGCCGTGGATTATAGGTTATCGGCTGGTTGGCGAACAGGCGCACATTCGGTTGTATACATCGTTGCTTGCCGGGGGATTCTGTTATTTAATGTGCTTCGACATGAATCTTCTGTAAGTGTATATTCCCGCTGGAAAAACGGGCCGACAACAACAACCAGGAAGATCATCGTGCTGCCCTTCATCACGAAGAAATCCGCCAGTTTGCTGGGGCTCGACATCAGTTCGACCTCTGTGAAGCTGCTTGAGCTCAGTCGTTCGGGCGATCGCTATCGGGTCGAAAGTTACGGTGTAGAACCGTTGCCCGCGAACGCCGTGGTCGAAAAAGTCATTACCGATGTTGAGGGTGTCGGCGAGGCGATTGCGCGCCTCATCGCCCGGACAAAACCATCTGCCAAGCTGGCGGCTGTTGCAGTCGCCGGCTCGTCCGTCATCACCAAGATCATCGAGATGGATGCCGGGCAGTCGGTTGACGACATGGAGCAGCAGATTCGCGTCGAAGCGGATCAGTACATTCCGTACCCGCTTGACGAGGTGAGCCTTGATTTTGAGGTTCAGGGGCCGGTGCCCGGCCATCCGGAGCGCGTCGAGGTCTTGATTGCAGCGTCCCGCACCGAGAACGTGGATCTACGCAAAGACGCACTCCAGATTGGCGGTCTGCTCGCCAAGGTCGTCGATGTGGAAGCCTACGCAATGGAGCGTGCCTACAGTCTGATCGCACCGCAGATCGAAGCCGATGAGGGTGAGCAGACCGTTGCCATCGTCGATGTCGGCGCCACCATGACGACGCTTAATGTGTTGCGCGCCGGCAAAATCATCTACACCCGCGAGCAACTTTTTGGGGGCAAGCAGCTGACCGAAGAAATCCAGCGCCGCTATGGTCTGTCGTTTGAGGAAGCGGGTTTGGCGAAAAAACAGGGGGGGTTGCCTGACGATTACGAGGCGGAAGTCCTCGGGCCGTTCAAGGATGCAATCGTCCAGCAGATTACCCGTTCGCTGCAGTTCTTCTTTTCTGCCAGCCAGTTCGGTGATGTCAATCATGTTGTGCTTGCCGGCGGCACTGCCTCCATCCCCGGCCTGTCTGATCTGGTTCAGGCCAAGGTCGGCACGCCGGCCATTGTTGCGAATCCGTTCGTCAACATGGCGCTGTCTTCCAAGGTCAGTGCCGCCGCCATCACCAATGACGCGCCGGCACTGATGATTGCCTGCGGTCTCGCGCTGCGGAGCTTCGACTGATGGCAAAGATCAATCTTCTTCCCTGGCGCGAGGATCTCCGCAAGCAGCAAATGCAGGAGTTTGCCGTCGTTATTGGCATGGTCATTTTGGTTGCCGTCGTGCTCTCGTTTACCTGGAAGCAGGAGCGTGCCGGCGCAGTTGAGACGCAGAAGTCGCGCAATAGCTACATTGAGGGGCAGATTGCCCAGCTTGAGGACAGCATCAAGGAGATTGAGGAACTCCAGCGCCGACGCGACAGCCTGATCGAGCGCATGAACGTAATCCAGGGCCTGCAGGGCAACCGGCCCGTGATCGTCCACGTGTTTGACCAGTTTGCGGAAACGCTGCCGGACGGCGTCTTCTACACATCGATGAAACAGAGCGGCGAAACTTTCGAGGTTGTTGGTCTTGCCGAGTCCAATAACCGGGTATCGAACCTGATGCGCAGTTTGAATGCGTCGCCGTGGTTCAAGAACCCGCAGCTGATCAAGGTGGTAGCGAAGGGCGAGATGTTCGAGTTTTCCCTCACGCTGCAGCTTGAGGATGCGGGCGCTGCCCAGGCCGCCGCGGCTGGCGCCGCCA
>JBMOOP010000141.1:0-47708 GCA_049324495.1 Pseudomonadota bacterium | reverse complement strand
GCGTCGCCGTGGTTCAAGAACCCGCAGCTGATCAAGGTGGTAGCGAAGGGCGAGATGTTCGAGTTTTCCCTCACGCTGCAGCTTGAGGATGCGGGCGCTGCCCAGGCCGCCGCGGCTGGCGCCGCCAAGACGGAATGAGCGAGGAGCGATGCCGATGGATATGAATGCAAAGTTCCAGCAGCTCACGGCTTCCTTTACGGGAGTCAACTGGAACAATCCGGGCAGCTGGCCGGCGGTCGTCAAAGCGACTGTCTATGCCGCTGCTTTCGCCATTGTGCTCGGTTCAGGCTATACGCTCTTCGTCACCAAACTGAACGTGCAGGTTGAGGCAGAGCAGAAAAAGGAGGCCTCGCTGCTGAGAGATTACGAAGAAAAGGCATTCAAGGCCATGAATCTTGATGCCTATAAGAAGCAATTGGCCGATATGGAAGAAGCTTTTGGCGCGTTGCTGCGGCAGCTGCCAAAAGACACCGAGGTGCCGAGCTTGCTTGAGGACATCACCCACACCGGTCTTGGTAGTGGCCTTGAATTTGAAACCATTGACCTGGGCGTGGAAGCGCGCAAAGAGTTCTATGCAGAGCTTCCCATCAACATCAAGGTCAAGGGTGATTATCAC
The DNA here is from genome assembly GCA_049324495.1 of Pseudomonadota bacterium. Classification (GTDB taxonomy): domain Bacteria; phylum Pseudomonadota; class Gammaproteobacteria; order Pseudomonadales; family JADFDG01; genus JADFDG01. Next base: position 47,092 of record JBMOOP010000141.1, on the reverse strand, counting down.
GGCTTTGGTGCGTTCGTCAGTGGTGTGGCGTCGTTGCCGCGCATCGTAACCCTCGACAACTTTTCCATCGTTGAGGCCAAGTCCTCGGCAGATGCCAAAGGCAGGAAAGGCAAGGGTGCAGACAACCAGCGAGGCCCGAGATTGCTCGAAATGTCCATCACGGCGAAGACCTATCGCTACAGCGATGAGGCAGATGTGCCGAAAGTCGTGGCCGGAGACAAGAAGGGCAAGAAAGGTTAAGAATCATGAAGATGACACACGACGGCAAGTCGCATAACAAGACAGGTGAGCGCATGCGTGCGACCTTTGGCCTGGTTGCGTGTCTGGTGATCACTTTCGGGCTGTCTGGTTGCAGCTCGAAGCAGGAATTTTCTGATTTGAAGAAGACGCTGGACGAAATTCGTCAGCGTCCGCGAGGAGCGATCCAGCCCCCGCCCGAGTTCAAGGCGCAGCCCACGTTCACCTACTCGGCGCACAAACTGCGTAGCCCGTTCATGCCACCAATGGACGAAGCGCTATTGCCTGAAACGGAAAGCAAGACTATCGCGCCGGATCTGACCCGACCCAAGGAGTACCTGGAAGGGTTCAACATCGAGGGTCTGAAGATGGTTGGTACAATCTCCAGGCCAGGCGGTGCGCTGGAGGCTTTGGTACAGGACACCGAGGGTGGCGTGCACCGTGTGCGTACCGGTAATTATCTGGGCAAGAACTTCGGCCGTGTTGCTGCAGTGGAAGATACAAAGGTTGCGGTGATGGAAATTGTTCCTGATGGTCACGACGGCTGGGTTGAGCGGCCGCGCACGATCCGCGTGGAAGGCGAGTGACATCCAGAGGATTGCGCGCATGAAAACCGGATGCATGTTTCGAGGTGCGGGTATTGCCATGAAAATAACGACAAAGACTTTGCTGTTGTGGGTGGCCGTGTTTTTCTGCGGCTTCGCCGTGGCAGATGATTTGGCTGTAGACAAACTGGATTTTGCTGCATTGCCCGGCAACCAGATGGAGATCCGTCTTGACTTCACGGGTGTGCCGCCGGCGCCAACTGGTTACCAGATCGAAAAACCGGCCCGTATTGCGCTGGACATCGTTGGGGCGAAGAGTCGTCTCGAAAGCAAACACCATAATCTGGGCACGGGCAATGCGCGCAGCATGACCGTAGTTGAGGCGCGTGACCGTATTCGTGTGATCATCAATCTCAATGAGCTGGTGGGTTACAACACCCGGGTTGAGGGTAATACGCTTGTCGTCACGATTGGCGACCAGGCGCAAAGTCAGGCCGAAGCGGTCGCCGCCGTGGCTCCGGTAACTGACGGCGCTGTCGCCGCGAACGATAATAATGCAGCGGGACAGTCGGGCCTTAAGGCCACGGTCAAAGGCCGTGGCATTGACGGCATTGACTTCCGCCGCACGCCCGATGGCGAAGGCCAGGTCGTTGTCAGCATGTCTTCCGCTGCGATCCCTGTTGATGTTCGCCTGGATGGTGGTCGGATCATCGCTGAATTCATGTCGGCGACATTGCCGGAAAGTCTGCGGCGCAAGCTTGACGTCACTGATTTCGCCACGGCGGTCACCAGTATTGTTACCTCCACGTCGGGTGACAATATCGTGATGGTCATTCAGCCAAAAGGGCAGTTTGATTTCCTCGCCTACCAGGCAGACAAGGAAATGATCATCGGCGTAAAGACGGTCGGTGCAGGCGATGCGCAGAAGCGGCAGAAAGATAATTTCATGTACAGTGGCGAGAAGCTCTCGCTCAACTTCCAGGATATCGAGGTGCGTAGCGTCCTGCAGTTGATTGCAGACTTCACCTCGTTGAATCTTGTGGCATCCGACACGGTCAGCGGCCGCATCACGTTGCGTCTGCAGAATGTACCGTGGGACCAGGCGCTGGATCTCGTCCTGAAGACCAAGGGTCTCGACAAGCGGCAGATCGGTAATGTGTTGCTGGTTGCCCCGGCAGATGAAATTTCCGCGCGGGAGCGCTTGGAGCTGGAGGCTTACCAGCAGGCCGAGGCCTTGGCACCACTGCGCTCGGAGTTTGTGCAGATCAACTACGCAACGGCGACGGAAGTTGCCAAGCTGCTAACCTCGGACAAGAGCATTCTGTCTTCGCGTGGCTCGGTCTCCGTTGATGAGCGCACCAATACGCTGATCATTGTTGAAACGTCCAGCAAGCTTGAGGATATCCGTGAAGTCATTGCGCGCCTCGATATTCCGGTGCGTCAAGTGCTGATCGAGGCCCGCATAGTGCTTGCCACCACCAGCTTCGCGAAGGAGTTGGGAGTGCGATGGGGGGTTGTTGGTTTGAGTGGTGTGGGTAAAAAGAATGGTTCGGTAGTGACCGGCGGCCTGGAGCAGGCGACTGTTGCTGCGACGGATCTGCTCAACGGATCCACAGGCACTACGGTTACTATCCCGGATGCACTCGTGGCCGATATGGGTGTTTCCACTTCCGGCGCCTCCAGATTCTCACTGGGCATGATTAATCTTGATTCCGGCCTGCTCGAAATGGAGCTTTCCGCGCTCGCCAGCGACGGGCATGGCGAGATCGTCGCCACACCGAAGGTGCTGACCACCGACAAACAGGAAGCACTGATTGCGTCCGGCACGCAAATTCCCTACTTCGAAGCATCTTCGAGCGGCGCTACCTCCACCTCTTTCAAAGACGCGGAATTGCGCCTGCGGGTCAAGCCGCAGATTACGCCGGATGGCAAGGTGATCATGAACCTTAAGGTCAACAGTGATTCGGTTGGGGAGATCACATCGACCAACATTCCCGTGATCAACACCAACCGGGTAGAGACTGTTGTGCTGGTCAATGATGGCGATACGGTGGTTCTGGGCGGTATTTTCAAGACGGAAAGCGTCAATGCAACGATCAAGACGCCATTTCTGGGCGATTTGCCATTCATTGGTCGTCTCTTCCGGAAAGATGTTCGTACGGACGAGAAAGCCGAGTTGCTGATCTTCATTACGCCGAAGATTGTCAAGGATCTGGCGTCCCAGGGTTGATCCGGGGCGCCCGTGCCTGCGCAAGCGCCGAATGGAGGATCATTCCGGTATTTTTCTGGTAGGACCCATGGGGGCGGGCAAGACCACCGTGGGCCGCCAGTTGGCGGCCGCGTTGGGGTACACCTTTGTGGATTCCGATCACGAGATAGAGGCGCGTACCGGTGCCGATATTCCGTGGATATTCCAGGTTGAGGGCGAAGACGGTTTTCGGCGCCGCGAATCCCAGGTAATTGATGACCTGACCCGCCGCCCCGATATTGTGCTGGCGACCGGTGGCGGGGCTGTGTTGCGTGCCGAGAATCGCGTGGCCCTGCATGAGCGGGGCTTTGTTGTCTACCTGTGCGCCGATATCGATCACCTGCTGGCGCGCACGGCGCGTGATCGCAACCGCCCGCTGTTGCGTACGGATAATCCTCGCGGTGTGTTCGAGCGCCTGCTCGCTGAGCGCGAAGCGCTCTACCGTGAAGTTGCCCATCTGGAAGTGAATACCAACGCTGGCAACGTGCGCGAGGCCGTGCACGCCATCGTCAGTTGTCTGCCCGGCAGGACGGCTGGATAATACCCGCCCCTTTCCCGGGACTTTCCTGACATAAGTGAAGACCCTGATTGTTGGCCTTGGCGGCCGCGCCTATCCCATCCATATCGGTAGTGGCCTGCTTGACGACGCATTGCTTTTTGCGCCCGGCATCGCCGGTCGGCAGGTTATGGTCGTCACCAATACGTGCATCGCACCGATTTATCTTGAGCGACTGCAGGCGACGCTGGCAGGCGAAGGGCGGCAGGTCGATGTCGTTGTCCTGCCCGATGGCGAGGAACACAAAACGCTCGCCTGCCTGGATCATATCTTTGATGCGTTGCTGACGCGACGACATAACCGCAGCACAACGTTGGTTGCACTCGGCGGTGGTGTGGTCGGTGATATGGCCGGTTTTGCGGCAGCCTGTTATCAGCGTGGTGTTGATTTCATTCAGGTGCCGACGACCCTGCTCGCACAGGTCGATTCTTCGGTTGGCGGCAAGACCGGCGTCAATCATCTGCGCGGCAAGAACATGATTGGTGCATTCCACCAGCCGCGTGCCGTCATTATCGATGTGGAGACGTTGCGAACCTTACCAGACCGTGAATTCAGCGCCGGCATTGCCGAGGTCATAAAGTACGGCTTGATACGCGATCCGGTTTTTTTCGCCTGGCTCGAATCGAATATGGGTGCGCTGATGGCTCGTGATGCGGGTGTACTCGTCGAGGCCATCGAACGATCCTGCCGAAACAAGGCCGAGGTGGTTGCTGTCGATGAGCACGAACGCGGCGTTCGCGCCACATTGAATTTTGGACATACCTTCGGTCACGCCATTGAGACTGGCTGCGGGTACGGAGTTTGGCTGCATGGTGAGGCGGTTGCAGCGGGCATGGCGATGGCTGCCGACCTCTGTGTTCGCCTGGGTTGGTTGTCCAGTAGCGACAGGTTGCGTGTCGAATCACTTTTGCTGCGCGCCGCGCTGCCGGTACGGCCGCCAGCACTGAATGTGCAGGATTTCCTTGGGCATATGCAGGTCGACAAGAAAAATGTGCATGGCCAAATCCGTTTGGTGCTGCTGCGCGGGATTGGTGACGCGGTTGTGACCGACGATTTTCCGCCTTCATTGCTGCAGGAAACGCTCGTCACCTGCCTGGCATCTGCGGGAGATGCGCTGACATGATTGACGCAGGGAGATTTTTTTACCAGGGAGGAGGTCGTCAGGCGGTGCTTGATACGCTGTTCGAACGTGTGCATCGTGTTCAGGCGGTGGTACTGCTCATTGGTGCCTCCGGCTGCGGGCGCAGCACGCTGGTGGAGCAATTCTGTCGCCAGGCCGATCCGGGCGTACTGGCGCTGGGTGTGATCACCGGCGATATTCTGATGAGCGCCGACCAGTGCTTTACTGGTCTCGCGGCAAGTCTTTCCAACCAACGCAGTCGAGTTGCCGGTCACGAAGACGATGCCGTCCAGAGCCAAGACACCCATGCGGGCAGTGCCCGACCCGCGCTGCTTGAACGCTTGTCGATAATCCGTGCAAGCGGTCGCTCGCCGGTCATCATTGTCGATGATGCGCATACGCTGGGTGTGGAGGCATGCGCGGGACTGCTGGCGCTGTGTCAGGAGGCGGCGGTGCCTCTGGTGCTCGCTGGCGATGACAGCCTGCCGCTGCTACTGAATTCGGCGTCTGGATTTACAACGGTTACCTTGCGGCCGTTCACTGAGGATGAAACCGAGGAGTTTGTTGCGGCCTGGCTGACCGTAGGCGACGAAGATGAGTTGCCTTCCCATCGTGCGATGGCACGTCTTCATCGTCAGGCTGGCGGTATGCCAGGCAAGCTGGCCGAATTGCTGCAATCCGGTGCTGCAACGCGTACCGGATTGTTGCCGGCAGGTTTTCCTGTCTGGCATCTGGCGTTCACGTTGCTGGCTGTTGTGTTGCTGTTGTGGTTACTGTTGGCGCGCAGCCAGCCGGAGTCAAAGCAGGGTTCTGTGGCTGCAACCGTTGAAATTCCGGTGCCGCTGCCGCCACCTAATGAAGTCACAACCGACCGTGGCCACGGTGTGGTGCCGGCAACGCGGGCGGCTGCCATCGTTGTACCGCAACCTGTGGTTGCCAGTGAGTCGGGATTGGGCAGGCCCGCCGCCAGCATGGCGCTGCTGCCGGCGCAGACAACAACACCGGAAGTCGTCGTTATGCATGAGGCTGTTCCGGTTCCCAAGCCGGTGCGCGAGCCGCAAAACACCGGCAGGAAATTTTCGGCAGACGAAGCGGCGCTACTGAAGGAGAAGGCCACTCATTTTACGCTGCAGCTGTTTGCCAGCTTCAACGAAGATGCGGTGCAGCAGTTCAAGGCTCGTCATGCCGGGCTTGAGGTCAGAACGTTCCGGACGATTCGCGAGGATTTGCCCTGGTATGTGGCTGTTACTGGTGCATATCGCAACAAGGAAGCGGCAAAGAAGGCGGCTGCAAAGCTGCCTGCCGATCTGGTGAAGCTCCGGCCCTGGCCGCGCAGCTTGCAGGGGATTCAGGACGAATTGCGTCGTCGCAAGGAGTGATCCAGGCGCATCTTCCACGCAAGGCAATGGCAGCTGATCCCCTGCCGGCACAGGCCTTTGTTCCCCCTCCCCCCTCATGTAGAATGTGGCCCCTTTTGGCCGGAAGCCCTGTCCGGCCTGTCGCGTTGCTGCTGCAACTTTGTTTATAACCTTTTGATTCAACTGAGGAAAGGTCGATGCCTGAAACGACCTCCGTGCGCGCGGGCCTGTACAGCATGGACGACGTCCGGGACAACTGCGGCTTTGGCCTGATTGCCCACATCAAGGGCAAGGCCAGCCATGAACTGCTGCAGACGGCTGTTCGCTCGCTGACCTGCATGACTCATCGTGGTGCCGTCTCTGCCGACGGCAAGACCGGCGATGGCTGTGGTCTGCTCATGCAAAAACCGGAAGGTTTTTTCCGCAAGCTGGCCAGGGACGAGCTGGGCGTCGAGCTGGCGAAGACCTGGGCTGTCGGCATGGTCTTCCTCAATCCCGATACGAAGCTTGCGAAGCACGCGAAGGATGTTTGCAACGAAGAGCTGCGTGCGCAGGGCTTGAATGTTGCCGGTTGGCGCAAAGTGCCGACCGATCCGTCGGTGCTTGGCCGCATCGCACTGGCGTCACTGCCGATGTTCGAGCAGGTTTTCGTCGACGCTCAAGACCTCGACAACCTCGAATTGAACCGCAAGTTGTATCTCGCGCGTCGCAAGGCCGAGGTGCGCCTGAGGAGCGATGACAGTTTCTACGTGCCGAGCCTGTCGACCGATGTCGTCGTCTACAAGGGCCTGATGATGCCCGCCGACATCACTGCGTTTTATCCGGATCTTGCCGATCCTTTGATGGAAACGGCGATAGTCGTGTTTCATCAGCGCTTCTCCACCAACACGCTGCCGAAATGGCCGCTCGCGCACCCGTTTCGCATGCTCGCGCACAACGGCGAGATCAACACCGTGCAGGGCAACCGCAACTGGTCGGTGGCGCGCATCAACAAGTTTGCTACGCCGAATCTGCCGGATCTTGCGTCGGTGCATCCGCTGGTGAACCGCACCGGTTCCGACTCGTCATCCATGGACAACATGCTGGAAGTGCTGGTGAACGGTGGCATGGATCTGTTCCGCGCCGTGCGCCTGATGGTGCCGCCGGCCTGGCAGAACGTCGAAACCATCGACGCCGACCTGCGTGCATTTCATGAGTACAACGCCTTGCACATGGAGCCGTGGGATGGTCCGGCCGGCCTTGTTCTTACCAATGGCCGTCACGCCGTTTGTTTACTCGATCGCAACGGTCTGCGGCCGGCGCGCTGGGTAATTACGAAGAACGGTTTTATTACCCTCGCCTCGGAAATCGGTGTGTCCGGCTATAAGCCGGAAGATGTCGTGTCGAAAGGGCGTGTGGGCCCAGGCAGCATCCTCGCGATCGACACCAAAACCGGGGAAATTCTGCACACCGCCGATATCGACAGCCGACTAAAGTCAAAGTATCCGTATCGGCAGTGGCTGAAGGAAAACGCAATCCGCATCGAGGCCTCCGAGCACGAGGATTCGGCGCGCGGCGCGATGGACTCGCAGCAACTGAATGTTTCCCAGAAAATGTTTAACGTTTCTTTCGAGGAACGCGACCAGATTATTCGCCCGCTTGCCGAGAGCGCGCAGGAAGCGGTTGGTTCGATGGGTGACGACGCGCCGATGGCGGTGCTGTCGGTGCGCGTTCGGCCGTTGTTTGATTATTTTCGCCAGCAGTTTGCCCAGGTCACTAATCCGCCGATTGATCCGTTGCGCGAGGCAATCGTGATGTCGCTGGAAACCTGCCTGGGGCCGGAACGGAACATTTTCGAAGAGTCTGCCGATCACGCGAAGCGCGTTATCATGGCATCGCCGATTCTATCGAGCACAAAATATGAAAAGTTGATGTCCCTGGCGCAGTTTCCGCATGAGCGGATCAGCCTGAATTATGATCCTGCCATCGGCCTGAGGCGGGCGATAATCGAAGTCTGTGCGCGTGCGGAAAAGGCGGTACGCGAAGGTCGCCCCTTCATCGTGCTGTCGGATCGTGGACTGGAGCAGGGCAAGTTGCCGATTCATGCGGCGCTCGCCACCGGCGCTGTACACCACCGGCTGGTGGAAACCGGCCTGCGTTGCGATGCCAACATCATCGTAGTGAGCGGTACGGCGCGCGATCCGCATCATTTTGCGGTGCTATTGGGCTTCGGTGCGACGGCTGTGTACCCGTATCTAGCCTACGAGATCATTTGCGATCAGATTGCCCGTGGCGACATCCTTGCCGATCCGGTTGAGGCACAGAAGAATTTTCGCAAGGCGATCAACAAGGGTCTGTTGAAAATTATGTCCAAGATGGGCATCTCGACGATCGCCTCGTATCGCGGCGCGCAGTTGTTCGAAGCCGTCGGCCTGTCGTCCGAAGTGGTCGAGTTGTGCTTTCGTGGCGTTCCGAGTCGCATTCAGGGCGCACGTTTCAATGACATTGAGGACGATCAGAAGCTGCTGGCCGAAGACGCCTGGAAAGCGCGCAAGCCGATTGATGCCGGTGGACTGCTCAAATACGTTCACGACAAGGAATACCACGCATTCAATCCGGACGTGGTCCATGCACTGCACAAGGCGGTAGAGGGCGGCAGTTACGAGGCGTGGCAGGAATATGCCGCGCTGGTGAATAATCGCCCGGTGGCAACATTGCGTGATCTCTTGGGTTTGAAGAAGGATCTTGAGCCGGTTGCGCTCGACAGCGTGGAGCCGATCGAGAAAATATTACCGCGCTTCGACTCCGCCGGCATGTCGCTCGGCGCGTTGTCGCCGGAAGCGCACGAGGCCATTGCCCTGGCGATGAATACGCTCGGCGGGCGCTCGAACTCCGGCGAGGGCGGTGAAGATCCGGCGCGCTATGGCACCAACCGTGTCTCGAAGATCAAGCAGGTCGCATCCGGTCGGTTCGGCGTCACACCGGCGTACCTGATGAGCGCAGAAGTATTGCAGATCAAAATTGCCCAGGGTGCGAAGCCGGGCGAAGGTGGCCAATTGCCCGGTGGTAAGGTCAACGAACTGATCGCGCGCCTGCGTTACTCGGTGCCGGGAGTTACGTTGATCTCGCCGCCGCCACATCACGACATCTATTCAATCGAGGATCTTGCGCAACTGATATTCGACTTGAAGCAGGTGAATCCGCAGGCACTTGTTTCTGTGAAGCTGGTGTCCGAGCCGGGTGTTGGCACTATCGCTGCCGGCGTTGCAAAAGCCTACGCTGACCTGATCACCATCTCCGGTTATGACGGCGGTACCGCCGCATCGCCGTTGTCGTCGATCAAGCATGCAGGTAGCCCGTGGGAGCTTGGTCTGTCGGAAACGCAGCAGGCGTTGCGCGCCAATGATTTGCGTGAGCGGGTGCGCGTCCAGACCGACGGCGGCCTGAAGACCGGGCTTGATGTGGTCAAGGCTGCCATTCTTGGTGCTGAGTCGTTCGGGTTCGGCACTACGCCGATGGTGGCGCTGGGCTGCAAGTATTTACGCATCTGCCATTTGAACAACTGCGCAACCGGGGTTGCCACGCAAAACGAGGCGTTGCGCCAGGCGCACTTCCATGGCACTGCGGAAATGGTGATGAATTTCTTCCGTTTTGTCGCCATGGAGACCCGTGAGTGGATGGCGGCGCTGGGTGTGCGCACGTTGGAAGAATTGATTGGTCGCACTGATCTGTTGGAAATTCTCCCGGGAACGACCGCGAAACACCGCCGCCTGGATCTCACGCCGCTGCTTAACAATGACCATATCCCGGCTGATAAACCGCAATTCTGTCGTGCACCACGCAATGCACCCTTCGACAAGGGGCTCTTGGCTGAGCGCATGGTCAAGGAAATGTTGCCGGCGATCGAACAGAAGTCCGGAGGTGAATTCCGTTTCGATATCTGCAATTGCGACCGTTCGATCGGCGCGCGGATTTCCGGCGAGATTGCCCGTCGTCATGGCGATCAGGGTATGGTCGCTGCACCAGTCACCATGCGATTTACCGGCACCGCAGGCCAGAGCTTCGGCGTCTGGAATGCCGGTGGCATGCAGATGTATCTGGAAGGGGATGCCAACGACTATGTTGGCAAAGGCATGGCTGGAGGGAAACTGGTCGTTCGTCCGCCGCAAGGCTCGACATTCAAGTCGCAGGACACAGCGATCATCGGCAACACCTGTCTGTACGGTGCCACCGGTGGCAAGCTGTTTGCTGCCGGCCGTGCCGGCGAGCGGTTTGCTGTACGCAATTCCGGCGTACATGCGGTAGTCGAGGGGGTTGGCGATCATTGCTGCGAGTACATGACCGGCGGCTGCGTTACCGTCTTGGGCCCGACCGGCCACAATTTTGGTGCCGGGATGACCGGCGGATTTGCCTATGTGCTTGATCTTGAGCACAACTTTTTCGACCGCCACAATCCGGAGTTGATCGAGCTGCATCGCATAACCTCTGAAGCGACCGAAGCGTATCGCTCGCATTTGCGCGGCGTCATCGAAGAATACGTGCATGAGACGCAGAGTGACTGGGGTCGTAATGTGCTGGAGAATTTCGATGTTTTGCAGAACAAGTTCTGGCTGGTGAAGCCGAAAGCGGCGAACCTGAAGGAGTTGTTCAAGACCACGCGCGCGAACCCGGCCTGAGGCCACAGGAGCTGACGCCACAGGAGATGTGCAGAGATGGCCAACAAAACACGGCTGAACAACGATTTCCAGTTCATGGATGTCGAGCGGCAGGATCCCATCAAAAAGGATATCGGAGCGCGGCGCCGGGAATTTGTCGAAATCTATGAGCCGTTCGAGAAGGAAGAAGCTGAAGGGCAGGCGCATCGCTGCATTGCTTGTGGCAACCCGTACTGCGAGTGGAAGTGCCCGGTACACAACTACATCCCAAATTGGTTGAAGCTGGTATCGGAAGGCAACCTGTTCGCTGCCGCAGAATTGTGTCACGAGACCAATACGCTGCCGGAAGTGTGTGGCCGGGTTTGCCCCCAGGATCGCCTTTGTGAAGGCGCATGTACGCTCAATGACGGCTTCGGTGCGGTAACGATTGGTTCGGCGGAAAAATACATCACCGACACCGCGCTTGCACTCGGCTGGCGTCCGGATATGTCGAAGACGGTCTGGACCAATAAGCGCGTCGCGGTCATCGGTGCCGGCCCGGCCGGGCTGGGTTGCGCTGACGTGCTGGTGCGCAATGGCGTGCGCCCGGTGATATTCGACAAGCACAAGGAAATCGGCGGTCTGCTCACCTTCGGCATTCCCGAGTTCAAGCTGGAGAAGCCGGTGATGCAGCGTCGGCGGCGGGTGTTCGAGGAGATGGGTATCGAATTTCGTCTTGGTGTCGAGGTGGGCAAGGGCATTGCTTTTGAGAAATTGCTGGCGGAATTCGATGCCGTATTTCTTGGCATGGGAACCTACAATTACATGAAAGGCGGTTTTCCCGGCGAGCATCTTCCGGGCGTTTACGAGGCACTGCCATACCTGATTTCAGTGGTGAATCGTCACCTGGGTTTGGAGAAGAATCCGGTCGACTTCATCAATATGGTCGGCAAGCGTGTCGTTGTGCTTGGCGGCGGCGACACCGCGATGGACTGTAACCGGACGGCAATACGTCAGGGTGCGAAAAGTGTTGTCTGCGCCTATCGTCGCGATGAGGAAAACATGCCCGGTTCGCGCCGCGAAGTAAAAAATTCGCGTGAGGAAGGAGTTGAGTTTCTGTTTAATCGCCAACCAATCGAAATTGTTGGTGAAAATGGCATTGTTTCTGGCGTGAAGGTGGTGGAGACCCGATTGGGCGAACCGGATGCGCGCGGTCGTCGCCTGCCGGAACCGATACCTGGGAGCGAGGAAATTCTCCCGGCGGATGCAGTGCTCGTTGCCTTCGGTTTCCGGCCGAGCCCGGCGAAGTGGTTCGAGAAACACGACATCAGTATCGACAGTAGCGGTCGTGTTGTTGCGCCGGCGGCAGCGAAGCTCAAGCACCAGACCAGCAACCCGAAGGTTTTTGCAGGCGGCGACATGGTGCGCGGCTCGGATCTGGTGGTAACGGCGATTTACGAGGGGCGGCAGGCCGCTGAAGGCATTCTCGATTACCTCAATGTCTGAATTGAAGAACGACCGTTTCCTGCGCGCACTGTTGCGCCAGCCTGTCGACATCACGCCGGTGTGGATGATGCGCCAGGCCGGCCGTTATTTGCCGGAATACAGGGCGAGTCGTGCCAGCGCCGGCAGTTTTCTTGATCTTTGCAGGAATGCGCAGTTCGCCTGTGATGTGACGCTGCAGCCGCTGGATCGCTTTCCGCTCGATGCCGCAATACTTTTCTCCGACATTCTTACCGTGCCCGATGCGATGGGGCTCGGACTTTATTTCGAAGAAGGTGAAGGCCCGCGTTTTCGTAAAACGGTGCGTACGGCAGCCGATGTCGAGGCGCTGCAGGTGCTGGATGCCGACCGGGATCTTGGTTACGTGATGGAGTGCGTGCGCGTTATTCGCCGTGAGCTCAATGGGCGCGTTCCGTTGATTGGTTTTTCCGGCAGCCCCTGGACGTTGGCGACGTATATGGTTGAGGGTGGTTCGTCGAAGGAATTTCGCGCCATCAAGACGATGCTGTATGCGCAGCCACATGTGCTGCATGCGTTACTCGAAAAACTCGCGTGTGCTGTTGTTGCCTGCCTCAACGCGCAAATTCGTGCCGGTGCTCAGGCGGTGCAGATTTTTGACACCTGGGGTGGCGTATTGAGCGCGGCCGCGTACCGGGAATTTTCACTTTCGTACATGCACAAGATTATTGCCGGACTCATTCGTGAGCACGACGGCCGGCGCGTACCGGCCATCCTGTTCACCAAAGGCGGCGGGCAGTGGCTGGAAGCGATGGCCGATACCGGCGTCGATGTGCTCGGCCTGGACTGGAGCACCGATATCGGCGCGGCGCGCGCGCGCGTTGGCCATCGTGTCGCGCTGCAGGGCAACATGGATCCGTCGGTGCTTTATGGCACGCCGACCCGCATTCGCGAGGAAGTAGCTGCGATTCTGGCTTCGTTTGGGCAGGGCGCGGGCCACGTATTCAATCTCGGCCATGGGATTTCGCAGTTTGCGGACCCGGATCGTGCCCGGGTTTTTGTCGAAGCAGTACACGAATTGAGCGCGCAATACCACCGCTGACTTTCCGCTATGGCGCGCCGTCTCCTTGCGCCACTCAGCTGCCGATCTTGCGCAACTGGTAGATGTTCTTCGTAATTGCCACCACTGTGCCGTTGGCGTCTTTTATTTCGCACGCCCATTCGTAGTCGGCCTTGCCGTTGGCTTCAGCTTCAGCCTGCACTTTCTGCACAAACTCGTCGCTCACTCTGACTTCGACCCACACGTCAGTGATTACCGGGCGGCGGAAGTGGATGCTCATGTCACGTACAACCGGATAGAAACGGCTGGTGTCGAACGAAGACATGAAGATCGATCCGCCGGGTAGTTCGGCGAGCGTGAACAGTGCGCCGGCATACATCGTGCCCACATGATTCTTGTTGGGAGCGAACGGCATGCGCATCTTTACATAGCCCTTTTCGAGCACTTCAACTTCAAGGCCGGTGTTGGCGACGAAAGGGATGCCCTTCGCAGCCATGGAGCGCAGTTGTTCGTTGGTGACTGACATTTTGCTTACTCCTGGAGATTGGGCAATTCGTCGAGCTGATTGATACTAATCAGAGTACGGACATCAGCAACATAGGCATCGCCACGCTCCGAGTAGGCTGTCAGATAATTGACCAGCGCGCTACCGGTAAGCAACTGGTTGGCGACACGAAGCTTCTCTCGTTGTGTGCGCAGCTGACGATAGGCAGGATGACTGTTGATGTTGTGCATGTAGGCGCGGACGCTGTCGGCAGGTGTCTTGAAGGTGCGCAGGTCGCCAGCTCCTGGCGCTGGCGAGCCGCAGGCATTTTCGTAGCAGTAATGGCCGAAGAAATTGTTTGCCTCCCGGGTGATCCGTGCGCGTCCCCAGCCGGATTCGATGGCGGCCTGGGCAATGATGAGCGCCGATGGAACGATATCGACCCGCCGACGTAACGAGTTGAAAAAATCCGAGTTGCGACGGGCGGCCGGGTCCAGATTGTAATCACCGGCCATTTTTTTTAGCCACTCGAAATCATTGCGGCTGATGTCGTCTTCAACGGTAAGTTCCTGCTCAATCCGCGTGATGCGCACGCGGTCTGTCAGCAGGCGCTTGTTCTCTGCCTGGATGATCGGCAGTAATAGCACGACGAACAACTGCTTGCGCTCCCGGATTTGCTCGGGCGTCTCGGTTTGTGTCAGCTGTGGCAACGTCACCGCAGGTGGTGGGGGCGGTGGTGTTGCAAACCACAGCACAAGGGCAAACAGCGCGCTGCCGGCAAGTATGGAAATCAGCGCGATGATTATCGATGTGCGTGGCATATCAGTTGCCGGGTAGTATCTGCGCGACAGGGAAGCTCATGTGGAACGAGGAAATTTTTATTGCCGCGATGATGCGCGCTTTGGCAAGGTCGGGGAACAAGGTGGCGTCGAAGCGCCACGACAGCAGGCGGCCAGGGCGAACCCAGCCATGCGAGGATGGTGTATACAGGAATGTATGATCGCCGGAGCACTGGGCCAGCGTGCGTAGCGATGCGGGGACCACGCCGCTGTGCACAGGTAATGAAAACGGCCATGACTTCAGGCGCAGCTCAACGAAATTGCGGCCGTCATTGTGTAGCTGGATCTGATCTTCGCCGCTGCCATTGACGTTGTAATCAACATTGAAATCAGCGCGATCCTTTGGAATGCCCCAGTTCTTCCGCCCGTTTACCACGCTGTCCCAGGTGGAGACGAGGATGCGGCTGATGGTCATATGGCGGCGGCCATCGGCGAACGCAAAGGTGCCGGGAATGAACAGCAGTTCGCGGTATGGACCGCAGGCCGATTGGGCGTAGTCGACGAACATCAACAGGGACAGCCCGGGCTTGCCTTTGCCGACAAGTTCCGGCGGCAGGAAAGCATTTTGCGCTGGTGAGTTGGCCGGCAGTTTCAGGGCGATGACCCAGCCCTGGCCCTGGAGATCCCAGGGTGCCGGTTTCAGTGGCACGACCGGCAGAGAGTTGGCGCTCTGGAGCATCGTGCGGGTTATCCGTTATGTGCGGCCTATATGTGCAGTTGCATCGCGCGCACGCATGAGCAGGTGGCGCTCGCGCATGAACAGGAAAAGCGGGGCGGCGAACGCGAAGGCGACGCCCAGCGTCAGCACGACATAGATCCAGACATGCTTCATGCCGATGGTTTTTGCTTCGTGCAGCATCCAGATGATGAAAGCCGTGCAGCCAATGGTGAGGTCCCAGCCTATGGACGACGAGGCGTGATTGGCAAACATGCCGTCCAGAAAGGGGCCGAGTACGAAGGCGCTGCCGTATGCCTGCATGAAGGCAATGTTGTGGTACCAGGTCAGGAAAAGCCCTGCACAGGACAGGGCAAGATAGAAAACCTGGCGTACGCTCATGTGATGCTCCTGTGTGCAGTTCGATGCACGCCGACTGACAGCGCGATGCTTGCAGGGGACGTCAGTCGCAAGGTCGAATCGGGTTGGTGGTCACGGTTTCATCCTCGGTTTCGGCAGGCTTGTTGCCGAAGCGAGTTGCAGCGATAGTGGTGTTCCAGCGTTCGCGTGCCCGCTCAATCTCGGTTTCCGAGCGCACCCTGCCCGGCACCACCATGTTGTCGGCCATGCGCGACAGCACCTGCAGCATCTTGTCTTTCATCAGGGCCGGTTGGTAATGCTGTAGCACGTAAATATATTCACCACGCCTGAACAGCAGGAAACCGTAGTAGTAGGTACCGCGAATCAGCGGATCCTTGCGGCCAGTGATGCGGGTGGTGTCGATATTCATGTTCAGAATGACGAACAGTGCGCGCGGTTCGCGATCTTTCAGATAGTCGCGAGCGATGGTGTCGACGTCCGTGATCGACTTGCCGGTAGGCAGGACTTCGCGCAGATAGTTGTTCATTACTGCGTTGAGCATGGTTTGGTCGGAGGCAAACCGCGGTGCCTGCGCCATCGGGTGCTCGTCGAGCTGCAGATAGTCGATGCGGAAAAAGCGACCTTGCTCATCCCAGAACGTGCCCGAACCGCCGGCGGCGCTGCAGCGCTCAGTGACGGTGACCTGGCCACGGAAGGGGCTGAGATACAAAGGGACGGCGTACGCAGCCTTGGGCGAGTAGTAAATATGGTCTTCGGTCATGCCTTGCAGGGGGCTCCGACAGCCAGGGAGTGCGAGCAGGCTGCTGAAGGTGACCGCAATAGCGACAAAACGCATTGTTTTCATTGTTGTTTTCCCGTGCATTGCCGCGGGGGCGGGCCAATCATAGCAGAGGGTTGCGCGTCGGGCGCCGCCGGGAAAGAGAGGCCGGTTCTGTGCTGGTCAGGCCGGGCGGGACGCCGCGCGGCGCTCGGGCTTGCCACGCTTGTCGTCGTAGAGCCGGGCATCGGCCATGCGCAACAGGGTCTGGGCATCGTCGATGCCTTCTTCACGCGAGCAGGCTGCGCCCAGACTCAGTTGCACCGGAATCGTGTTGCCACCGTAAACCAGTGGCGCAGCGATCAGGCGGGTGCGTAGCCGTTCGCCCATCTGGCGCGCGTCTGTTTCGCTCTGGCCGGGCAGTACCAGCACAAATTCATCGCCGGCAAAACGGAATGCACAATCCGAGGTGCGGATGGCGGCCGACAGCTCGCCTGCGACATGGTGCAGGTAGGCATCGCCCGCGTCGTGACCGAAGAGATCGTTGACCTGCTTGAAATCGTCGCAGTCGAGAAAGACCACCGCCAGCGGCTGATCCAGCCGGCGGGCACGTTCGAATTCGCGGTGCAGTATCTGGTCGAGTTCGCGCCGGTTCGGCAGGTGTGTGAGTGGATCGCGTGTGGCGAGGATGCGCAACTGCTCGTGAGCGGTGACGTTGGCCAGGCAGATCGACACCTTCACTGCCAGCTGACGCAGGAAGAAGGTGTCCTTGTCCGGGGAAAACCGGCTGCGCTTGGCGTCGCCCTGGTTGAAACTGCCGATGATCCGCCCTTCGAAGCGGATCGGTGCGATGGCCATCGAGCCGAGGCTGCCACGGAATGCCGGCGGTACCAGCGGCGCATAACGCTCGAGGTTGACATTTATCAGCAGGGGGATATCGCTGTCGCCGGTGAGGGTGTGAAAGGTGCGCTCATCGACGATCACCAGATGGTTGCGGGTTGGCGGCGATTGCTGGAGATCGGCCACCAGCGAGGTGATGGCCGCATCGTGAACCAGCGTCAACCAGGCGTGGGGAATGGCGAACTGTTGTTCGATCTGGGTGAGCAGGTTTTCGAACAGGTCCCGGAAACGGGTCGTGCCGAGGATGTTGCTCTCGATGTCGAACAACTTGCGTACGATCTGTTCATTGTGGCGGAGCGTGACCAGCAATTCGTCGATGTTCATCTTGACGGCTCCGGGTTGCCGGCCGAGCATAGCGCGACCTTGCGAATCTGTCGCGATAACCGGGGCACCATGGCTGCAATCGCTGCTCTGCTCGAGCGTATCGTCGAGCTCGAAAATCGTCTGACGTTCCAGGACGATACCGTCGATCAGCTCAATCGCGTGGTCAGCGACCAGGATCAGCGGATCTTGCGTCTGGAGGCCGAGCTGCGTCGTACGCGAGAGCAGGTGGAGATGTTGGTGCCGCTGATGCAGGCTTCACCGGGTGAGGAGGCACCGCCGCACTATTGATGTTCCCTGCCGCGACAATTTGTCCTTTTTCTTTCTCAATCCCGGAAGTTGTTGAACTGCAGCGGCAGGCCGATCTTGCCTTCGCGCATCAGCGTCATCGCTTCCTGCAGGTCGTCTCTTTTTTTGCCGGTCACGCGCACCTTGTCGCCCTGGATTGATGCCTGCACTTTCAGTTTCGCATCCTTGATCAGGGCGACAATTTTTTTGGCGTGCTCCTGGTCGATGCCTTCCTTGACGGTGAGTGTCTGGCGCAGTTCCTTACCGGCGCCCTCGACCTTGCCTTCTTCCAGGCAGGTGATGTCGATGCCGCGCTTGATCAGTTTGCCCTCGACGATTTCCCGCACCTGGGTGAGCTGGAAATCGGCAGTGGCGACACAGGTGATTACACTTTTCTCCAGCGATACTTTGGCGCCGGTGCCGCGCAGATCGAAACGCTGCTCAAGCTCCCGGCTGGCCTGATCAATGGCGTTGGTGACTTCGTGCAGATTGATCTCGGAAACGGTATCGAACGATGGCATGACATGACCCTGTTCAGGCAGCGCGCATGGTGACGATGGCACGCGCCATTTCTTCCGGTGTTGGGATGGTGCCTGGCTTCGGGTTGGTCGGGTGTTGCGCCGGGTTGCGCACGAAGTTGAGCGCGTCCGGTGTCGGTACGCATTTCAGGAAGAAACGTTCGTGCTCGGCGCGATCGGCGGCGCTGAGGCTGGCATTGCGCAGCCGGTCGATGAGAATGATCAGTTGTTGCAGCGAAACATATTGGCAGCAGGACATGTCGTCGGACCCTCAACCATCAATGTGGACGCTGCGATGATACCGCGTTCGCTGCATCTTTCTCTCGGAACGTCCGCTCGGCAGCACTGGGCAGGCCGAACAGGCTGGTTGTGATCAGGTGTGGCGGAATCTGCGGCCGGATTTTCGCGTGCAGTGCCGGCAGCTCGCTCCAGTGGATGCCTGGCCAGATGTGGTGCGCGGCGTGGAAGCCGAGGTTCCAGCTGGTCAGGTTGTAGAGGCGGTTCTCGACGTTGCGCGAGGCGACCAGATGGTCGTCGAGCGCAAGACCGGAGTGCTGCAGGAAAGTATTGTCGAGCAGCAGCACCAGCATGAGCAGCATCGGCAGCACGAACACGATGAGCGTCATGATCGGGTTGAGCACGAAAAAGCCGAGCAGCACCAGATTGCTGAGCACGAGCATGCGTTTGAAGCGGGCAAACAACACCGGGTGGTCGTGACCGATGCGCCATATTTGCGGGTAGATCATCGCGGCGTTGACGAAATCGTAGTACAGCCGCGACATCGGGCGACCGTCCGGGTGCGACCAGGCTGAGGGGTCGTGTGCCGGGTGCAGATATTGGTGGTGATGACCGATGTTGTGGTGGATGGTCCAGGAGTAGGGACTGGTGCCGGTCTGCAGATACAGGATCACCTCGAGCAGTCGGTTCAGCGGTCGTACCGTAAAGATGTTCTTGTGGTGGTGGTTGTGACAGATGGCGCCGCAGGAAACCTGCGCCATCATCAGCACGAAGGCGCAGCCAGCGGCGACCCACAGATTATCGACCATGAAGAACAGGGTCAGTTGCAGGATGAACACGCCGAAGACGTACAGCGCGGCCGGGATATCGGCGCGGTAATGGAACAAGGGTGCCTTCATTCGCAGGTGCAGGGGGCAGTAATTGGAAGCCAGCGGCGTGTCGACTCTAATGCCCGGGGGCTGATCGCGCCATGCGGAAATACCGCAGTGGCCCGGCGAGGGCCGATCAGCGCCGCAACCCCGGGAGGGGTGGCGAGGGTTGACACCCCGTTTCCCGTCCCGTCCGACAATCCGAATCCCGTCAGATCAGTAGGCGTTTAGACTGCGCGGCCGCAAGAGTCTGATGCCGTGCACGCCATGACCGACATCCTGCTTGTTTCCGGTACCCGCGCCAACGAGGATCGTCTTGCCGCCGCGACCACTGCCGTCGCACGCCGCGCAGTGGGTGACGCACGCCGCTGGCTCGACGACTACGCGGCGAACGGCGGCGCGCCGGACGCCACCTACTGGCGGCTGCGCGCACAGGCGCGCGACGCCACCGACACGCGCAGTGCCGTGGCGGACCTCGAGCAGGCGGTGGCGGCTGCGCCGCAGGATGCCGAAACGCGCCGCGTTCTGGCCTGGGCGCGGCTGGCCGATGGCGACCGCGCGGGTGCGCGCCGGGCATTCACGGCCCTGCGCGCCGACGGTGCCAGCAATGCGCTCGGCGACGAACAGCTTGCCTACCTCGATATCGAGGCCGGCGACATGGCCGCGGCCCGCGCCGGCCTCGCGCGCGTGATCGACGCGGTCGGCGACACGGATCAGGCACGCAGCTTCCGGTTGCGCCGCGCGCACGAGGACCTCGGCCAGCGCTGGAACGCGTCGGCGTCGCTGTGGTCAGCCACGCGCGTGGCGTCGGTGTCCGGTGCGCCGGATCCCGGCAGTGCGTTCCGCAGTTTCCTGGAGCTGTCCGCCGGCTACCGCCTCGGCAGCGACCGCATGGCCGTGGACGAACGATTCACCGCCTACGCGCGCCTGGTCGCCGACGGCGGCACCGGCGCGGACGCGTTGCCCGCGGACAACCCGCTGCTCGGCGCGGGCCTGCGCGTGCGACCCTGGCGGTCGCAGGTGGCTTACCTGTCGCTGGAGCGGCAATGGCCGCTCGACGACGCTGACCCGCGCCAGCCGGATTCGATGCTGCGCGCGAGCGCGTCGTTCCTCGATCAGGGCCGCTGGAGTGACGATTGGCACGTGGCCGGCAGTGGCTGGAGCACGCGCTCGCTGTTCCTCGATGCGGCGCGCTTCGTCGACGCCGAACGCACCAGCCTCACAGCCGATCTCGCCGTTGGCTACCACCACAAGCTGCGCGCCGGCCAGACGTTGCAGCCGCGCGCTCACCTGCAGTACGCGAACACGCTGTACGGTGGCGCGCACGATGAGGACCTGCGCCTGGGCATTGGCCTGCAATGGAACCTCTGGCACGGCGAGACGCGCCACGACGCCTGGCGCTACCGCACGGCGGTGGGCATCGAGGTGCAGCACGCGTTTCGCACTTTCCTGCAGGAAGAGGACGTGGCGGCGTTGTCGGTGTCGACGCGCTGGTAGGGGTGCGACGCGCGGGACTTCATCAGTGCGCGTAGCCTCCTGAGCCCGAGAGATTTTCTCGGCCTGGGCCCGAACGTTTGCCGGTTCACCTGGCGATGGCGCCAACCCGGGTCAGGTAGTCGACGATCTGCAGCGTTGCCTGTTCGATGCCTGCCTTGTTGGTATCAATGACGATCTCGGGGTTCTCGGGCGCCTCATAGGGCGAGTCGATGCCGGTGAATTGGCGAATGGCGCCGGCCCGGGCCTTTTTGTACAGCCCTTTCGGATCGCGCTCCTCGCAGACATCGAGCGGTGTTGCCACATATACCTCGATGAACTCGCCCGGCGCGAACAGGCTGCGCACCATCTGGCGGTCGGCGCGGAACGGTGAAATGAAGGCGCTGAGTGCGATCAGGCCGGCATCGGTCAGCAGTTTGCCGACTTCGCCGATGCGCCGGATGTTCTCGACGCGGTCCTTGTCCGAAAAGCCGAGGTCCTTGTTCAGGGCGTGACGGATGTTGTCGCCGTCGAGCAGGTAAGAGTGGAAGCCGGCATCGTAAAGCCAGGACTCCAGGGCGTTGGCGAGGGTTGATTTGCCGGCGCCGGATAACCCGGTGAACCAGACCATCACCGGCCGCTGTTTTTTTTGCTGCGCACGCTGTGCACGGGTGACGGTGTGCGGGTGCCAGACGGTGTTGGTGCTCATGCGGACTCCTTGAGGTCGGGAGGAAGGGGTGTGTCGTTGCTGTTGGGGCCATCGGCATCGTCTGTCGTTGGCGCATGTGGAAGCTGGTCGAAATAGGGTTCGAGGCCGAGTGCGCGAAACCGTGAGACGAGTGTCTCATCGAGAAAAAACAGCGGGTCGCTGGTATGGAAGTAGCGGCCGACGGCCAGGCCGATGCTGTGTCGCTGCGCGAGTGTACGCAGGGCGTCGGCACGCGGTTCGAGCAAGGCCAGCAGCGCTGCGCCGTGTTCGCCGTAGGCAGCATCGAAGGGCAGGCCGCTGGCCAGCATCCACTGGCTGCGGTGGCGTCGGGCGTCCGGGAAGGTGTCGCTGAACGGTTGCCCGCGCACCCAGACTTCGGTCGGAGGCAGGCCGAGCACGCGCGTGACGGTTTCCGGATCGTCACCGTAGCCGCTCACCACCAGATAGATTGCCAGGTCGGGGTTGATCATCCGGCCATCTTACCTACACTGCCAGCAACCTGAAGAATCCGCGGCGGAGTTGCCATGCGCATCACCATCATTCCTGTCACCCGGTTCGAGCAGAACTGCACGTTGCTGTGGTGCGAGGAAACGAAACAGGGCGCGGTGGTCGATCCGGGCGGAGACCTCGACGAGATCCTCGACGCGGCGGCCGAAGAAGGGGTGACGATCACCAAAATCCTGCTGACCCATGCCCATATCGATCACGCCGGCGGTACCGGCGAGCTGGCCGCGAGGCTCGGGGTGCCGATCGAGGGGCCGCACGAGGGCGATCAGTTCTGGATCGACATGCTGCCGCAGCAGGCAGAAATGTTCGGCTTCCCGCCGGCGCAACCCTTCGTGCCGACGCGCTGGCTGCATCAGGGCGATACGGTGATGGTCGGCAAGACGATGCTGGATGTTAGGCATTGCCCGGGGCATACGCCAGGGCATGTGATTTTTTTCTCTGCTGTCGATCGTCTTGCCGTCGTCGGCGATGTGTTGTTCCAGAATTCCATCGGCCGCACCGATTTTCCCGGAGGCAACCACGACCAGTTGATTCGCTCGATTCGCAACAATCTTTTCCCGTTGGGCGACGACGTGGCGTTTGTGCCGGGGCACGGGCCGATGAGTACCTTCGGCGATGAGCGCCAATTCAACCCGTTTGTGGCGGACAAGGCGTAAGTTGCCTCTGCAACCGGCCCTGCCGCCGCCGATCATTTCTTCCGACTCGCCCTGCGCGCCCGAAACAGCAACCTGCGACGACCCGCCCATGGCCGACACCACGCTGCGCTATATCAAGATGCTCGACTGCGTCCCAACCGCACCGCGCAAAATCACCGCGAAGGATGTGCGCGAAAAACTTGCCGCTGCCGGATACGACATCAGCGCCCGTTCGGTCGAGCGCGATCTGGAGAAACTTGCGGGCGTTTTCCCGCTCATCAGGGATGACCGCAACAAGCCTTACGGTTGGAGCTGGATGAAGGACGCCGCGCGGGTGGACATCCAGCCGATCGACAAGGTTTCGGCGCTGACGCTGATCCTGGCGCGCGATCACCTCGCGCCGCTGTTGCCGGCAGCAGTGATCAAGGTGCTGGCGCCGCGTTTCGAGGCGGCCGAACGGTTGCTCGCTGGCGATGGCCGGGATCTCGCCCGACTGCCGGCGCGAATTCGTGTCAAGTCGCGCGGCCAGCGCCTGAGCCTGCCAACAGTGGATCATGCCGTGCTGGAAACGATCTACGATGCATTGCAGAACGCGCGACGCGTGCGCTTGCGTTATGGCGCGCGCAAGCACGACGGCAAAACGAAGGATTACACGGCCGATCCGCTTGGCCTTGTCTTCCTTGATGGTGTCGTCTATCTGGTCTGCCATCTTGATGGCGCCGAGGGAACCCACGTTGCCCATTTGCCCGTGCAACGCATCAAGGTGATTACGATCACTGACGAACGCGCAAGCGATCCGCCGGATTTCGACATCGACAGGTTCGTCGATGAAAAATTCGATTATCCGGTTGGCAAGAAGCCATTGAGGCTTGTGTTCCGCATGGCGCGTGCCACAGCGATGCACCTGCACGAGCGGCCGCTGGCAAAGGATCAGCAGTTTGGCGAACCGGATATCGACGACTTCGTTACCGTGCGTGCCACCACGCCGGATACGCAGCAACTGCGCTGGTGGCTGCTCGGCTTCGGCGACAAGGTGGAGGTGCTGGAGCCGGCGACGCTGCGCGCAGAATTTCGCGCTGTTGCCGAGCAACTGCACGCGTGCTACCGCGCATGAACAGTAAGGCCTGCTGCTGATGTTGCGCATCTTCTCCAGCAACCGCCAGGAAGCGCTGTTCGCCGCGCTGGCGATCAATATTGCCGAGCCCGCCTCGGGCAATCCGCTGGTGGCGGAAGTGATCGTTGCCGAGCGCGGCATGGATCGCTGGTTGTGGCAGCAGTTGGCGCAAAAGGAAAACATTGCTGCCAACCTCGACATGCAGTTGCCGGCCGGTTTTGTCTGGCAGGCGTTGCGGGCGCAGTTTCCTGCGGCGCCGCGGCAGTCGCCCTACGAAAGCAATGCCCTGGCCTGGCGGCTGATGTCGCTGCTCGATCCGACGCAGCTTGTCGATCCTGGGTTCGCCGCATTGCGCCACTATCTTGGCAATGATGCGCTTGCCGATGACGCGAATCAGCGCAAGCGCTTTCAATTGGCGCGCCGGCTTGCTGCACTGTTTGATCAGTACCTCGTCTATCGTCACGACATGGTCCTGGCCTGGGAGCAAGGCGAGCGGCCGCGCCAGGATGCGAGCGATGATGAGCGTTGGCAGGCGCTGTTGTGGCGACAGGTGGTCGCGCAAGCCGGCGGTGAACACCGTGCGCGTTTGCTGGACAGGTTCTTTGCCGCCGCCAAAAACGGCAAGCTCGATGCAAAAAAACTGCCGGCCCGGGTGAGCGTATTCGCGGTGCCGGCGCTGCCGCCGGTTTATGTTGCCGTGTTGGCGGCGCTCGGGGCACACACCGATATCGATTTGTATGCGCTCAATCCGAGCGCGTATTTTTGGGGCGATGCGCTGCGTCCGCGCGCGCGCGCCGACGCTTTTGCGCGCTATGGCGAGGTGGCCGCCCTGCACCTGGGTTATGCGGGCGATGGCGATACCAACGGCGCTGCCGGCAACCCGCTGCTGGCCAACGATGGTGCCCGCATCCAGCAGTATTTTCTCGATCTGGCCGACCACGACGTGCAGCCCACGCCTGAGCTTTTTCTTGAGCCGGCCGGCGATACGCTGCTGTCGCGATTGCAGCGCGATATTTTCCTGAACAGCGCAGCGCCAGCGGCAACGCCGGCCATTATTGATGCCAGTGTGCAGGTGCATGGTGCTTACAGCCTGCTGCGCGAAATCGAGGTGCTGCATGACCGTTTGCTGGACGCTTTCCAGCGTGACGCCACACTGGCACCGCACGATGTGCTGGTATTGACGCCGGACATCGATCTTGCTGCCCCATATATCGACGCTGTATTCGGGACTGCGCGCGGCACGTCGCGCGACATTCCCTATGCAATCACTGACCTTGCGCGTCGCGCCGGCCATCCGCTTGCTGCTGCTTTCCAGCAATTGCTGCTGCTGCCGGAGAGCCGGTTCACTGCCAGCGAGGTGCTCGGCTTGCTGGAAACCCCGGCAATCGCCCGCCGTTTCGGGCGTCTTGGCGAAAGCGACCTGGCAGATTTGCGTCGCTGGGTGCGTGCGGCCGGTGTGCGTTGGGGACTCGACGCCGCCGATCGCGCCGCCCGCGGCCTGCCTGCCGAATCCGCGCACAGTTGGCAGTTCGGACTGGAACGACTGTTTCTCGGCTTGGCAATGAACGACAACGATGCATTGGTTGCCGGCCGGGCGCCCTATGCCGACATCGAAGGCAGTGACGGTATTGCGCTGGGGAAATTGCAGTCTTTTCTTGATGCCCTGGCTGTTGCCAGGCAGCGCTTGTCGCGTGCTCAGGATGCTGCCGGCTGGCGTGCCTTGATTGCGCAATTGCTCACCGAATTCTGCGCCGCGAGCAATCCCGACGAGGATCGCGTGGTCGACGCAATCGACACTGCTGCCTGCGAATTTCTCGATGAGCTCACCCTTGCCGGCTACACCGGCGCCATTGCACCTGCGGTATTCCGGGCCGATTTCGCGGCGCGGCTGGGCGAGCCGGCAGCGCGCGGCGGCCTGCTGCGCGGTCTGGTCACTTTTGCGCAGCTGACGCCGGCGCGCAGCCTGCCGTTTCGCATCATTTGCCTGATCGGCATGAGTCAGGATCGTTTTCCGCGCACGCAATCGCCAGCCACGTTCGATCTGGTCGCCGCCGCCCCGCGCCGTGGCGATCGTTCGCGGCGCGACGATGACCGTCATCTGTTTCTGGAAACGCTGCTCTCGGCGCGCGATTGCCTGTACATCAGTTATACCGACCGTTCGTTGCGCGACAGTTCGCCGCTGCAACCGTCAGTGGTGGTCAGCGAGCTCATCGACACGATCATTGGCCCGCAACCGGATCCGGAGATTCGCCAGGCCGTCTGCGCTGCGCTCATCACGCAACACCCGCTGCAGCCATTCAGCCCTCGGCAGTACGATGGCCGGGACGCGCGCTTCTTCAGTTATGACCCGGACTGGTTGCCGGCGGCTGCGGCTGCCGGTGGCGCCCGGCAGTCGCAGCCGGCGTTCTGCCCGGCACCGCTGGCACCGGCAGCCGCAGAGGCTGTCGCTGTGCAATTACACGCGCAGCTGCGGCTTGCCGATTTGCATCGCTGCCTGAAACATCCGGCCCGTTGGTTTCTTGAGCGCCGGCTTGGTGTTTTTCTGGACGCCGACAGTGGCGATGAAATTGCAGATGACGAACCGTTTGCGCTCGACGAAAGCTTTGTCATCAATGAAGCATGGGTCGCGGCCGCACGGGCCGGGCACAGTGCCGACGAGCAATTCGCACTGCTGGCCGCGCGAGGTGAGTTGCCGCAGGGGGCTTTCGCTCGGCTTGATTGGGACGCCCGCACCAGCAGGTTTGCGCCGCTGATTCAGCGATTGACGAACGACGTGCACACCTATGCGCCGCTTGATGTCGATATCGCTTTGCCCGATGGGCGTCGGTTGACCGGTCGACTGGGCGCGGTGGCCGGCACGCGACAGCGTCTCATCAGTGCCGCAGACAAACCACATGCGCGTCTGCTGCTCGATGCCTGGATCGATCATCTTGCCTTGTGCGCTACGCTGGGCGCCGGCAGCGATACTGCGCATGTGCAGCCGGCAATGGCTGTTGAGACAATCATCGAAACGGCAACAACAACTACCCGCATCGGCACACCCGAGCACGATCCGCTGGCGTTGCTTGCGATGCTGATCGCGCTTTATGACCAGAGCGGCACCCGTCCGCTGCGCTTCTTTCCGAAAAGTGCGCAAGCCTGGGCAAGCGCAAAAACGCCTGATGCAGCAAGCAGGGCGGCCCGCGCCAAATGGTTCGGCACTTTTGACAATCAGGCGGAATCGGAATCGCACGACCGCAGTTTCCGGGTTTGTTTCGGCCACGAGGACAATGCGCTTGCCGACGAAGACTTTGCGGCGCTCGCCACCGCGATTTTCGCGCCGTTGTATGCCTGTCTCATCGGCGATGCGGGCAGTACGGATGAGGATGGCGCCGCCGGGGGCGACACATGAACCGTCTCGATCCGCTGACCTTGCCGATGAACGGCATCCGCCTCATTGAAGCCAGCGCCGGCACCGGCAAGACGCACGCGATCACCACGCTCTACCTGCGTCTTGTGCTCGGCATCAACGGCGAGGTGCCGCGGCGCGTGCGGGACATTCTTGTCGTCACCTTCACCCGTGCCGCCACCGGAGAATTGCGCGGCCGCGTGCGACTGCGCCTGTTCGAGGCGTTGAATGTGCTGGAAGGCATTCGCAGCGGCACCCGCGCCTGGCCGGAGAGTAGCGACACACTTGATATGCCATTGCGTGAATTGCTGGCGAAAATTATCGCCGAAGGCCGGTGTGATGAATCGATCATTCGCCTGCGCCTTGAAATTGCAGCTATCGATGACGCGGCAATTTTTACCATACATGGTTTTTGTCAACGCGCGCTGCAGGAACAGGCTTTCGATAGCGGTGAAGACTTCGATATCGATCTGGTACAGGACGACAGATTGCGAGAGCTGCAAGCCGTTCAGGATCATTGGCGATCACGATATTATGGCAATGCCATTCTGGCTGCTTTTGCGCACAGGCACTTTGTGTCGCCGCAGATTCTGTATGAAAAAGTTCGGCCGCTTCTGCGCCCGGGAATCCGGCTGCAATACGAAAATTACTCGCCAGAAACACTGCTGCAGCAGCGCGGCGCGCTGGTTACCGCCTGGCGTGCCGGCAGTGCGGAGCTCGCCGGGAAAATAAACGATTTCAAGGCGCTCAGTCGTGGCCCGTACAAGCCGGAGTATGTCGCCGCCGCAGTCGCCGCGCTCAATGACTGGTGTGCCGGCGCGGCGCTGGAATTGCCGCCGGAAGGGAAATTGTTTCTGCGTAAGACGCTCGATGACAACATCAGCAAGGCGCAAAAGGCCAAAGGCGTCTGCTTTCCGGATGAGCCGCTCGTCACCAGCGTGACGCATTATCAGGCCGGTAGCGCCAGCATCGAGCAGACCATGCTTGCCGACGCTGCCGCTGATATCCGTGCCCGGCTTGATACCGCACGGCGGCAGGCCGGCAGCGCCACTTTCGATGACATCATTCTGCGTCTCTCCGCTGCGCTCGCCGGGCCGACCGGCGAGCGGCTGGCGCAGGCACTTGCCCGCCGTTATCCGGTTGTGCTGATTGACGAGTTTCAGGATACCGATCCGCTGCAGTACGGCATTTTTGCGCGCATCCATGGCAACGAAGCGGCCAGCCAGGAAGGCAACGCGCTGTTGCTGATAGGCGATCCGAAGCAGGCTATCTACAGTTTTCGCGGTGCCGATATCTTCGCCTACATGCAGGCGCGCAACGCCGCCGGCGCGCAACGCCGTTACTCGCTCGACACGAACTGGCGCTCGGTGACGCCGCTGGTCGGTGGCGTCAACGCGCTGTTCTCGCGTCGTACCCGGCCCTTCCTGTTTGCTGATGCCATTGCTTTCCAGCCGACACGAGCGGCCGGCAACGCCGACAGTAAAGGTCTCGTCGAGGCGGCCGGCGTGCCGGTGCCGCTCGAATTTTGGCTCTTGCCGGACGGCGAGAAAGGGCGCTCGTTATCGAAAGAGAAGGCCGCCGAGATCATTCTGGCGCAGACTGCCCGCCGCATTGCTGCGTTGCTTGCCAGTGGCCGGCGTGACGGTAAACCGCTCGTGCCGCGCGACATCGCCGTGCTGGTACGCACCAATGCGCAAGGTGCGCAAGTACAGGCTGCGTTGCGCGAGCTCGGTATTGGCAGCGCCATGGCGGGCACGCAAAGTGTCTTCGCCACGGCGGAAGCCGCAGCGCTGCACGACGTATTGACCGCGATTGCCGAGCCGGCCAACGACCGCGCCTTGCGCCGTGCACTGGTCAGCCCGCTCTGGCTGCACGATGCGCTGTTTCTTGCTGCGCTGGGTGAGGAAGCTGCCGATCAGCAGGCAGCTTCTCAGGGCGACAATGCCTACGAAACATTGCTGCGCGACCTGCACGCCTGGCACGACGCCTGGTTGACTCGCGGCTTTATGCCGATGTTTCGCGCTTTCCTGCACGGCAGCGGTGCGGCGGCGGTTATGCTGGCGCAACCCGATGGTGAGCGCCGGCTCACCAACGTTGGCCAGCTCGCCGAATTGCTGCAGCAGGCTGCGCGTGAACATCCGTCGCCGGAATCGCTGTTGCGCTGGCTCGAAGACAACATGACAGCGCCGGACGCAACTGCCGAAGCGCAGCAATTGCGTCTCGAAAGCGATGCGGACCTTGTGCAGGTACTCACGCTGCATCGCAGCAAGGGCCTTGAGTATCCGGTGGTGTTTTTGCCGTTCATGTACGACACGAAACCGGTGAATGCGAAGAAAGCATTCCCCCGGTTCCATGATGAACAGGGCCGCTTGTGCGTCGATCTCGCCGGTGACGACAACAGCGTCGCCCGCGCCGAGTATGAGCGCCTCGCCGAAGACATGCGGCTGTTGTATGTCGCACTGACGCGCGCCCAGGATTACTGCATTGTTCCCTGGGGGCACATCAATCTCACGGAACGTTCGGCGCTTGCTTTCCTGCTGCACGGGCCCGATGACCTCAGGCAGGTCGATTCGCTTGCCGCTCACATGAAGACGCTCGGTCTTGCCGAGTTGCGCACTGAACTCGATACCTTGGCCTCCGAACATCCTGAGCAGATCCGGGTGATCGATATCGCCGATGCCACGGCTGCAACAGCGCCTGCCTCGGCAGTTGCCGCCATGCCGGCATCGGATCGCGCGCTGGCCGCACGCACGACCGGCCGGCGCGTTCAGTGCGCGTACATCACTACCAGTTATTCCGGTCTCGTCGAAGGTGTTCACGACCAGGCGCGCGATCTTGGGGTGCGGCGCGAAACCGATGCTGACGCCACGGCCCCCTTATTGTCAGTCGCGCCGCCACTCTCGCCATTTACGCTCGCAGGCGGCACCACTACCGGCCATCTCTTTCACGACATCCTCGAAGATCTCGATTACCGCACGGCGCGCGGCGAGTCGCTGCGCAACATCGTGACGCGTGAACTTGCGCGCCGGGCCATGCCGGCGGCCTGGTGCGATACCGTTGCCGGCATGATCGAAACGACGCTCGATGCGCCTCTTGATGCCAGCGGCTTTCATCTGCGTCTGCTCGATCCGTCCCGGCGTCGCAACGAGATGGAATTCTGGTATCCGCTGGAAAATCTGCGCGCCGACGCACTGGAAGCATTGTTGCCGGGACTGGGCGACGGCATTCGTGGCCCGCGACTCGCCTTCGCGCCGGCGCACGGTTTGCTGCAAGGTTTTATCGACCTGATTTTCGAGCACGATGGCCGCTGGTATGTGGCGGACTGGAAAACCAACAAGCTCGGATCCAATGCCACCTGGTACACAGGCGAGCACCTGGCGCGTGCCATTGCGCACAACCGTTACGATCTGCAATACACGCTCTACACGGTAGCGCTGCATCGCCACCTGCGGCGCGCACTTGGCACACGCTACGACCCGGCACGGCATCTGGGTGGCGTCTATTACCTGTTCCTGCGAGGCATGAGTGTCGATGATCCGGCGCGGCCGGGGCAGTGGTACGTGCAGGCCGATGTCGAACGCATCACTGCCATCGATGCGCTGCTGCAAGGGAACGTCGACAGGCGCCGGGGCACACCATGAAGGCGTTGGATATCCTGCGCCCTGCCCGCGCCGCCGGCGCGTTGCGAGATGTCGATTTTCATCTCGCGCGCCACCTGCTGGCTGTTGCCGGTGAATCTGCTGCGCTTGTCGATGCATCTGTTGTTGCCCTGGCCATCGCCACGCTGTCACGGGCCCAGGCAGACGGCGATATCTGTCTGAACCTCGCCGCTTGTGCGGGTCGCCCCGTTCTTGCTGATGGCGGGTCGACAGCAAACGGCAACTGGGCGGGTATCGTTGCGCCGGCGCTTGCCACCTGGCGGGCGGCACTGATGGCCAGCGGTCTGGTCGCCCGCGCCAACATTAACGCCTGCACGCAGCCGCTGGTGCTCGACGCCGCCGACCGGCTTTATTTCACCAAATATTTTGTTTTCGAACGTGAGGTCGCCGCCGGCCTGCTGGCACGGGCTGTCGATGCGCCGCTGGCCGATGCGCGCGCCACCGAACGGCTACTCGATGCGCAATTCGGCAATCTGGACGCCGATCCGGATCAGCGCGCGGCGGCGCGCATGGCACTTGGACGCCGGCTGGCGGTAATCACGGGTGGCCCTGGCACCGGCAAGACCACCACCGTCACCAAAATGCTCGCTGCCATGTTGGCGCTGGCAGATGCGGCCAAGCTGCCGGCCCCGCGTGTCTGCCTCGCCGCGCCCACCGGTAAGGCGGCTGCCCGCCTGGGTGAATCGATCCGGGCGGCGAAAACAATCCTGCGCGCCGCCGGCACTGAGGCGGCCGAAGTCATGCGCATTCCCGAACAGGCGTTGACCCTGCATCGACTGATCGGCACCCGGCCTGACACGCACCGGCCACGACACAATGCCGCCAATCCGCTGGCGCTCGATGTGCT
The DNA here is from genome assembly GCA_049324495.1 of Pseudomonadota bacterium. Taxonomy (GTDB): domain Bacteria; phylum Pseudomonadota; class Gammaproteobacteria; order Pseudomonadales; family JADFDG01; genus JADFDG01. Next base: position 15,313 of record JBMOOP010000141.1, on the reverse strand, counting down.
GGTGATCGATGAAGCCTCAATGATCGACATGCCGTTGATGGCCCGCGTCATGGCTGCGTTGCCGGCCACGGCCAGGCTTGTGCTGCTCGGCGATGCGGATCAATTGGCCTCAGTCGAGGCCGGCGCTGTGCTCGGCGATATCTGTCGGCGCATGTTTTTGCACGCAGACGACCACGAGGATGCCGCAACGACAGTAACAGCGTCGATCGCCGGCAGTATTGCCCGGCTGCGCACCAGCCATCGTTTCCGTGGCGACGGCGGTATTGGCGCCCTGGCTCGCGCGATCAATGCCGGCGATGCCAGCGCTGCACTGGCTGCCTGTGCCGGCGATCCGGCGACGCGCCTGTTCGCCGGCAATGACGCGACGGCACTGGATGCACTGGTCGCGCGCGCGGTGCGCGCGTACCGGCACTATCTTGCTGCCACCGATGTGGTGGACGCAGCACAACGTTTCGGTGCATTCCGTGTGCTCTGCGCCCTGCGCGACGGTTCGCGCGGCGTTGCCGGTATCAACGCGCGCGTTACCGCGGCGCTTGCCGATGCCGGACTCATTGATCCGCGCGAACGCTTCTACCGCGGCCGTCCGCTGCTCATCACCGCCAACGACTACGGTGTGCAGTTATTCAATGGTGATATCGGGCTGGTCTGGCCGGCCGCGGATGGTCATCTGCATGCGTGTTTTGTTGCGGCTGATCGTGGCCTGCGCTGGCTGCCACTTGGTCGCCTGCCGGCGCACGAAACCGTTTTCGCGATGACGGTGCACAAGGCGCAGGGTTCGGAATTCGATACGGTTGCGCTGGTCCTCCCGGAACGTGATGCGCCGGTACTTGGTTGCGAGCTGATCTACACCGCTGTGACCCGGGCGCGCGCCGCAGTGGAAATCCACGGTAATCCTGCGCTGCTTGTTGCCGCCATCAGTCGACGTATCGCACGCTCGTCCGGCCTGCAGGATGCGCTATGGGACTGAGCCGTCATGCACGCGTTCGGCTGTAGTTCGTAGCAAAACTGGGCCGCGCAGGCAAAGACGCGTCATACCAAATGCTCAATTTTTGCAGCAGGTGACGAACGGTTGTTTTATGCCTCAACCTGCCCGCCAACGAGTGGAATACTCCGCCAGTCAAGGCGCGTCCGCGTCGAGCCACGGAAGGAGAATAAAAACCATGGTCCAGCGCATACTTGTTACCGTTGTCGCCCTCGCTGCCCTGCTGCTGACCGCCTGCGCCACCACAGCGCAAAAAGATATTGTCTATACGCCGAATTACGACGGCATTTACCGCCTCACCTATAGTGCCAGCGGTGGCGCACTCTACTACCGGTTCTACGCTGACGGTTTCGTCGTCAGCGCTCGTACCAGTGCGCTGCCTGCCGGTGACGTGTACAACACTCTGACGCTGGAGAACGCCAATACCAGCCGTGGAAAATGGAGCGCCGGCAACGGCGAGTTGCGTATCGCGATCGATGAGGGGACGGTCTGGTACGACTCGCGCTTCGATATCCGTGCTGATGGCCGCATTGCCCTGCACGGCTTGCAGCGCAGTTTCGAATTCATCCCTGCCACTGCGGCCGGTGGCGCGTTCGCTGCCAATCCCTGATTGTCGCCCACTGCGATCCGCACAAGGCCCGCACATTGCGGGCCTTGTTGATTGTGCGCGCTGCCGATTCGGGCAAAATGCGTAAACCTTCGCCCTCATCCTGCGGAAGATCGCCATGAAGCTCGCCTACAGCCCCATATCCCCCTTTGCCCGCAAGGTCCGCATCGCTGCTATTGAACTTGGCCTGGCGGACCGCATCACGCTCGAATCGATGCATTTGCTGCCCAACGAACGTCATGACGATTACCAGCAGCGCGTCAACCCGCTGGGTAAGATCCCGGCGCTGACTCTCGATGACGGCCGCGTGCTGTACGATTCGCAGGTGATTTGTGAATACCTCGATGTAATCGCCGGCGGTGGCCGCTTGTTACCGGCGCACGGCAATGCACGCTTCGATGCCCTGACCCAGCATGCACTGGCCAACGGCATGGCCGATGCGCTGGTGCTGGTGCGCTATGAGAACGTGCTGCGCCCGGAAGCGCTACGCTGGCAGGATTGGTGTGACGCTCAGTTGCGTAAGGTGCACGCAGGCTTGGTCTGGTTCGATCAGCACGCCGATACACTCAACCACAGCATCGACTTGCCGCAGATTGCTCTGGGCTGCCTGCTCGGTTACGCCGACTTCCGCTTCCCGCAGCTTGGTTGGCAGCAAGCGCATCCGCGTCTGGCTGCCTGGTATGCGCGTATCGCAACCCGGGCATCGTTCGCGGCCACTGCGCCGTCGGCATAACAGGTGCAACATCGAGGTTGCTGACAGACTGCGCCTCAGACTTCAAGCGTCTACGTGTGCATCTACCAGAAGATCAGCGGGAGCTGGCGGGATTTACGGATGGGTGCCCCGGTGTTGCGCCGATCTCCCGCAACTTCTGCAGCATGGCGCGGTGATCGAGTTCGGTGCTCGGCAAGGCGAGCAACATCTGCACGCGCTGGTGGATCTCATTGAAAGTGCGCTGAAAGGCGGCGCGTTTCACCTCGTTGCTGCCTTCGATTGCCGCTGGATCGGCAAATCCCCAGTGTGCAACCACCGGGTGACCCGGCCAGATCGGGCATGCTGTATTGGCCGCGTTGTCGCATACCGTGATGATGAAATGCATGTGCGGCGCACCGGGTTGCACAAAAGCATCCCAGGATTTGCTGCGCGCGCCGGATACGTCGTAACCAAGCTGTGCCAACAACTCAATTGCAAACAGATTGACATGCCCGGTCGGTTGGCTGCCGGCACTGTAGGCGCGGAAGCGACCCTTGCCCAGCAGATTGACGAGCCCCTCGGCGATGATCGAGCGTGCCGAGTTGCCGGTGCAGAGGAACAGGATGTTGTAAGGCTGGTCGTTGCGCATCGCCAGGTTGCCTCAGAGCAGGCCGCGATGCGGCAGTGAGCGGGCCGGCAGCATTATGCATTTTCATTTGCCATGCGTGTTTGTTCGTCGTAGCGACGGGGGCCGGCAACGAAGGTTGGCATAAAGATCCACACGCCAAACAGTGCCGCAATGGCGACGACACGCAAAACGATACCGGTGTCGGTGCCTGCCGCATCGAACCATCCCGCCCAGTAGGCGCCGAGCAGAAAGATGACGAGCCCGAAGCGCACCTTGATGCCATATCCGTAAACAAGCTCGCGCAAACAGTGCGGGCAGAACTGCATGTAGGCAGCCGCGCCGATCGCGCCTGCGGGGCGCAACGGTTTGCGCAATGCCTTATGGCAGGCCGGACATTTGCGCTGGATCATGCTGGTGTCGTGAGTTGGAAATTCGCATGATAACTCGCCGCGCTTTTCCATGCCTGCCGGCGTTGCTTCTCCTCGCCATGGCGCTGCCATGACTCGTCGTCGCGCCTTGGCATGCCCGAAAAATCACTGGCGACTTATTCATTTAATTTTCAACTCATGACACCAGGTCAGCGCGGACTGATGGCCTTCAGGTAGAGCGTGGCAATCTGCCGCGCACTCGTTGCGCCCCGACCTTCCGGAATGCCTTCGACAAGGTAGACGTACCCGGCCGCGAAACGGATTGCACCGTAGGAAAAATGGTTGATGTTGCCAGGATCGGGAGCGTGTGTGTACCAGGCTGTCGGGCCCATGTCGGCGATGCGTGGTGAAGCCGTGTATTGGCCTCTCTGTGGTGCAGCAGGGCCCACTTCCTTGAGGATGCGCACGCGCACGGTGTTCACCCCGGCCTGCAACTGGCAGCGCAGCGTTTCGCCGGCCGGCAACATGGTGACCGATGCGGCGGGCGTCCATTGTTGGCCGGTGTGTGCATTAAGGTAGCGAACGTCGATGCGGGCGCACAGATCAAAGGCCTGTGCGGCTGATGACGCCAGCAGGCAAATCACCAAGGCAACGAGTGCACGAAACTGCATAGGATCTCCAACAGGCTGCGGGGGCGGGCGCGCGGCCAAACTACCCGCGCAAGCCGGCAGCGCGCAAGGCATGCTGCCGGCTTGCTTCAGTTAGGCGATTTAGTGGCTGCTATGGGGATCCTTCATGTGGTCCTTGCGTTTCTCGATGCGATCCTCCTTCTTCTGCAGACGATCTTCGCGCCGGTCCATTTTCTTCGCGCGATGATCCTGGAGTTTCTGGTACTGCTCCGGCGTCAGCACCTGCTTGATTTTGGCCTGCGTTTCCGCACGAATTGCTTCGTGTTTTTCTTTTGCTTCCTTGTGGATCGCCTGTACCTGTTGCTTCTGCGGGTCGGTGAGCTGCAGCTCCTTCTGCATCTGCGGCTGGTCCAGCGAATCGTCCGACATCATCATGGGGGCGCGTTTCATCCCCATACCCTCCATGCCTTTGCCTTGCGGCATGGTCCCGGCGGCCTTCCCCGGGGCGGTTTGGGCGGCGGGCGCAGCGGCGGGCGCGGGCGTGTTTTCAGCCTGGACGGCCGGGGCGAGCAGTAGGCCGGTCAAGGCCAGCGCGTAACGTGTTTTCATCGATATTGTTCCATGGGTGGAAAGGGATGCGAATATCCGACAGCGGCAGAGAGTCCGGGTTCAACGGCCCGATCTTTTTATACCAGATGGGCCGGTATTTCGTTGACGGGCGACAGCCGGTTGGCCGGCAAGTTTCGGCTACCCTGAGTCTGGTACCCTGCGCGGCGTCCGTCAGGTTGAGGTATTCGCCATGCGTAGCGTGACCGTTGCCACCACCCAGTTCGCCTGCGACTGGGACATTGAGGCCAATATTGCCCGCGCCGAAAAGCTCGTCCGCGAGGCGGCGAAGCGGGGCGCGCAGGTGATCCTCATCCAGGAACTGTTCGAGTCGCCGTACTTTTGCAAAGACCAGGATGAGAAATATTTCGCGCTGGCGCAGCCGTTTGCCGGCCATCCGACAATCGCCCGGTTTTCGAAACTCGCGGCGGCATTGAATGCGGTGATTCCGGTGTCGTATTTCGAGCGCGCGGGCAATGCCTTTTTCAATTCGCTGGCGATGATCGATGCTGATGGCACCGTGCTCGGCAACTACCGCAAGAGCCATATCCCGAACGGCCCTGGCTATCAGGAAAAGCATTATTTCACGCCGGGCGATACCGGGTTCATCGTCTGGGAAACGCAGTACGGCACGATCGGTGCCGGTATTTGCTGGGATCAGTGGTTTCCGGAAGCGGCGCGCTGCATGGTGCTGGCCGGCGCAGAATTGCTGCTGTATCCGACCGCGATCGGCAGCGAACCGCACGATGCGACGACCGATTCAAGCGGCCACTGGCAACGCGTGATGCAGGGTCATGCCGGCGCCAACCTGGTGCCGGTGATTGCAGCAAACCGTATCGGTCGCGAGCAGGGCGAATCCTGCGCATTGACGTTTTACGGCTCGTCATTCATCGCCGACCACACCGGCGCCAAAGTGCAGGAGGCCGACCGGGTGACCGAGTCGGTGCTGGTTCACACCTTTGATCTCGATGCCGTGCGCGAGGCCCGCACTGCCTGGGGCGTGTTCCGCGACCGCCGGCCGGAGTTTTACTCAGCCATCCTGTCCTTCGACGGCGAGGGCGACACGCCGGCCAGCGATCACGAACACCACGAAGGCTGTGGGCACTGACCGGCTGCATGGCTATAATCCCCACCGATTTTCCGGGTTTCTTTTGGTCAGCTCCCGATTCCCTGTTGAGGTACTTCTTCGTGATAAAGCTCACCGCGATCAACCGTCTGTTGGTGGCAGCTGCTGCCTTGGCCCTGTCGCCTGCCACTGTCGCCGCTCCGGGCCAGCTCGGCGCCGAGTCCGCGATGAGCCCGGCGGCCGTCAAGGAGCGCATCAAGCCGGTCGGCAGCGTTTGCGTTCAGGGGGAGGAGTGCAGGCCGGTTGGTCTTGCTGCCCAGCCGCTTGCTGGCGCGTCTGCCGGCCCGCGTACCGGCGAGCAGGTCTACAACGCTGTTTGCACCGCCTGCCACGGCCCCGGCATTGCCGGGGCGCCGAAGCTCGGCGACAAGGCCGACTGGGGCCCGCGCATTGCGCAGGGCGAAAAAATCCTGATCCAGCACGCACTGAACGGCTTTACTGGCAAGAAAGGCCAGATGCCTGCGAAAGGCGGTTGTGCCGCCTGCTCTGACGAAGAAATTGCAAACGGCGTGAAGTACATGGCCGGCAAGGTGAAGTGACGCCAGCCGGCAGGGTTGCCCGCTTTGGGTCGACGTTGGCTGGATGGTCAACCTGACCACGCTGGCGCCCGACATCGTGGCCGCCATCCTCGACGACGCACTGCCGAACCACATCACGCTGTTCGACCTCGTGGTTGATCCGCCGGCGCTGCGGGAGGAGCAGCGGGAGCGAATGGGGCTTTGATGCAGTCTCTTATGAGGCGGGACTCGGAGACATAAGCGCCGCAGCGGCGTCGTTTTCGTCAAATTATTTCATTCGACGAAGAAACGGAACATGCTCCTGTCATGCTCTCCAACACCCACACCCAGCGCGTCCTTGATCTGGCTCGCCAGAAGGGACTGCTGCGCGCCAGCGATCTGGACGCCATCGAAGCGCCCCGGATCGTGCTGACGCGCCTGACCGCCGCAGGCCTGCTGGACAAGGTCGGGCGAGGCCTCTACCGCCTGCCCAGTTAACCGGGGTCGGAAAACGAAGGGCTTGCGGCCATCGCCACCAAGGTGCCGCAGGCCGTTTTTGCCTGCTGACCGCGCTGCAATTCCACGAACTGACCACCCAGCTGCCGCGCCAGATCTGGATTGCCATGCCGCGCGGCAGCCACGTGCCGCGCATCGACTACCCGCCGATCAAGATGGTTCAGATGACGGGTGAGGTCTACACGGCGGGCATCGAAGTACACCAGCGCGACGGCGCGACGCTACGAGTCTATGGTGCCGCCAAGACGGTCGTGGATTGCTTCAAGCACCGCAACAAGATCGGTCTGGACGTGGCACTGGAAGCGCTGAAGGACGTACGCGCGAAGCGCAGGGCCACGGCGGATGATCTGTGGCGCTACGCGAAGATCTGCCGCGTCACCAACGTGATGCGCCCCTATCTGGAAGCCATTGAATGAATAACATCGGGGCATCCGTGCGCGCCCGTCTGCTCAACGTCGCCAAGGCGCAGGGCGCGGACTTCAACCAGGTGCTGGTGCGCTTCGCGTTGGAGCGCACCGGCTATCGCCTGAGCCAATCCGAGCATGCGGATCATTTTCTGCTCAAGGGCGCGCTGCTGTTCACGCTCTGGTACGACATGCCGCACCGGGCCACGCGCGACGCCGACCTGCCTGCGCCTCGTTTGCGCACCTATCCCGTGTATACCGTCGTCGCGGAGAAGCGCCACGCCATCGCATTGCTGGGAATGACCAACAGTCGGATGAAGGATTACCTCGACCTGTCGGTGTTGCTGGATCGCGAAACCCTGGACATCGATCTGCTGGCCCAAGCGCTCAAGGCCACCTTCGAGCGGCACGGCATGGCGGTGCCCGCCGAGTTGCCGGTCGGCGTGACGGACGAGTTCGCGCATGATTCCTCGCGGCAAGCTCTATGGCAGGCGTTCATCAAGAAGAACGAGCTTGCTCATGAATCCTTGCCCAGCATCGTGGATCGGCTGCGGGTCGCCTTGGGGCAGCGTTGAACCGAGCCGCCGCTTGAAAATCCTTGGAACCCGGCCGGCAAGTTCCCGACGGGGCCAAATTTTCTGTTCCTTGCCCGACGGTCCTGTTCCCTTCGCCTGCCAATGCTGCAATCCAACCGCTTGATTCGTCCGCGCGTAACTCTTTGATCTGTATGGGTATGCGTTGCGGTCTTTGCGGGCTTCGGGCCAGTTCCAGGGAGCGAGGCCGGAGCGAGGAATGGCCGGGAGAGAGTGGAATGTGGCCCGGAACGGCCGATTCGGGTGGCTGCCGAAGTCCGCAGGCGTTCGCAGGAACCTGCACGAGTACGCGGGGGCTGGCGCAAACAGGCAAGAAAAACCCCAACCGAGAACGGTTGGGGTTTTGTTATTGTCTGCGGACAATCAAGCAGGTTTTTCGGCCTGATTGGTCACCGGAAATGGCGTTCAAGCTCGTCTGCTTTCCAAGGCCAGTTCAGTTCCCAAACGCGGAATCGAACCCGCGCCCGTAAGGCTCGTTAGTTGTACCCCATCTTGAGCGCCTGGGCCTGCTCCGCCAGTGCATCGAGGGCCTTGCTGCGCTCAGCGTCGATCCGCTCCTTGTACGCGATCACGTCCTGGTAGCGGACGCGGCGGTGCGTGCCGATCTTGTGGAACGGGATCTCGCCACGCTCCAGCAACTGCACGAGGAACGGTCGCGAGACGTTGAGCACGTCCGCTGCGTCCTGGGTCGTCAGTTCGGCGTGGATCGGGATGATGCTGACCGCGTTGCCCTCACCGATTTCGGTCAGGACGTCCACGAGCAGCCGCAGCGCCGACACCGGGACGCGGACCGGATGGGACGCGCCCTTGTCGTCGAAAATCTCGATCTGCTGGGTTTCCGCGCGGGTCTGCAGGAAGGCGGACAGCGCCCGGCCGCTCTCGCGGGCGATGGCAACTTCTTCGGCCGTCGGCAACGAATGGGTGGGAGAGAGTGTGATCATGGCAGCCTCCTGGGAGCTTCAAACAGCATCATGGGAAGCAGAATAATCGAAATAAGCGAATAGGCGAAATATTCGAAAGGCGGAAGGTCATCCCCAGCAGGCAACCAAAAAGACACCCATTCCGGCGCCTGGCGGCCCGCCGTGCGGCGAATGGCGCTCTATATCTCCGCACAAAATGCGGCGAATAACGTGCGCATGCGGAGAATGCAGTCCATAATCTCCGCATGAATAGCGGCGATTGCAAATACATCTGGCAGTCCAAAGACTGGCCGAACTGGGACTTCGACCTGGCAGTACTGGCTGGGCCCATGGCTGAGGTCAGCCGCGCCCAGGGGCTGTTGATGGGCCGTCTGGCCGACGTGGGCATGGCCCTGCGCGATCAGGCGAGCCTGGCGGCACTGACCGAGGACGTGGTCAAGACCAGCGAGATCGAGGGCGAGCAGCTCAACGTCGAATCCGTGCGCTCGTCCATCGCCCGCAGACTGGGCGTGGACATCGGTGCCTTGGCTCCAGTAGATCGCCACGTCGAAGGCGTGGTCGAAATGGTGCTCGACGCCACGGCCAACTGCCAAGCACGGCTCACGCAGGAGCGATTGTTCGGCTGGCATGCCGCGCTGTTTCCTACCGGTTACTCCGGACTCTCCAAGATCAAGGTTGGCGGCTGGCGCGACGATACCAGTGGCCCTATGCAGGTGGTGTCCGGCCCCATCGGCCGCCAGCGGGTGCATTTCGAAGCGCCGCCCGCCGATCGCCTCGAGGCCGAAACCAGCCGCTTCCTCGACTGGTTGAATGGTGCATCAAACGAACCACCGCTGATCAAAGCTGGCCTTGGCCATCTGTGGTTCGTCACCCTGCATCCGTTCGACGACGGCAATGGTCGTATCGCCCGGGCCATCGGCGATCTGCTGCTGGCGCGCGCCGACGGCAGCCCGCAACGCTTCTACAGTTTGTCGGCGCAGATCCAGCGCGAACGCAAGGCCTACTACGATATCCTGGAGCGGACGCAGAAGCGATCGATGGACGTCACCGAGTGGCTTGCCTGGTTCCTCGACACGCTGCATCGCGCCGTCGATCAGGCGCAGCACACACTCGATGCCGTGCTGACCAAGACGCGGTTCTGGCAGCGCTGGGCGACCACGCCCTTGAACGAGCGGCAGGTGAAGTTGCTGAACAATTTGCTCGACGGCTTCGAGGGCAAGCTCACCAGCAGTAAGTGGGCGGCCATTGCCAAGTGTTCACCGGACACGGCGCTGCGCGACATCAACGATCTGCTGACGCGGGGCGTGCTGCGCAAGTCGGATGCGGGCGGGCGTAGCACCAGCTACGAACTGAACGATCTGCCGGAGTAGTTGACGTCTCTGGAATGGCCTTGGCTCGCGGGCGGAACAGCGCCTTCATGGACGCCTGCCAACTCATTCGGACGGAGACCAAAATGGAAGTCGCTCACCTCAATCAAAAACAACTGGCCGCCCGTTGGTACATCAGTGAGGCCACCCTGGAACGCTGGCGCAGCGCGGGGGTCGGCCCCTAGTTTCTGAAGCTCTGCGGGCGCGTGCTCTACCGGCAGGCCGGCATCGAGGCCTACGAGGAGTCGTGCTTGCAGGTATCAACCACCAAGGTCACCGTTGTCCATGTCCAATCCAACTGAAATCGTCAGCCGCTGGATCGGCAACCTGCCGTTCACCCAGTGGGCCAGCGCCTTCGCCGACGACCAGGCCCTCACCGCAGCCATGCTCGACCGGCTGCTCCATCACGCGCATATCGTCCAGATCAGCGGCGAAAGCTACCGACTCAAGGGCAAACGCAAGGTAGGTGCCACGCAGAAAAAACCCGTCACCGCGTAATAACCCAGCGGCCCAGGGGGTCAGTTTTCAGTCGGCGTTGGCATGTTCGATCTGGCGGTTGATCCGCCCGCGTTGTGGGATGAGCAGCGGGCGAGGATTGCCGGCTCAACGCCAGCGGGAGGTCACTGATTGATTGTCGTTTCCAGCGCGCGCAGGCGATCGACGATGGCATCGAAGGCGGGAGGCTCGCCGATGAACATGCCGGCACCGATCATGCGCTGGAAGTCATCGCGCAGGGCGGCCAGTGCGGCATCTTCCGGAATGAGCCTGAGCTGCCCGGTCAGGCATGCGTCGTAGTTGGCGTAGCTCGCGTTATAGAAGACTTTCTTGTGCTTGACGACATCTGCGAGCAGAGCGCGATCGGCCACAGCGGCTTTCCCATGGACAAGATCGGCCAGCATGGCCAGGTCGTACCAGTGGCGTGACAGGCGTTCGGCGCCAGTACGGAACTCGTCGCGCTGACACTCGACGTGCATCAGCGTCACCTTCTCCCAGAAGGTACGTGCCGGGGACAGCACGCTGACCTTCGAGCGAGGAAAATCGAGTGCAGTGACATGCTCGGCGATGTCGGGACGTACCTCATGCTCCTCGTTCGGTTCGGTGATGTTGCGGCCACCGAACTCGATCAGGACGCTGTTGCCCACGTAGTCTCCCGGCGCCTCCAGCACGGTCGGGTAGTGCACCCGCAACTGCTCGCCGTCATCACTGACTTCAAGACGGAATGAGTCGGCATCGAACTCGGCAGCCAGCATCTTCTGAAAGTGCGGCGCCACGACACCATGAGCATGATCGCGCACGAAAGACTTGAGATCCTCGCTGAATTTCTTCAGCCGATTGCGCGAGACCCATTCGGCAAATGGGTCGAAGGTTCCGTCGAGTCCTCGGTAGTCGAGGGTGATGTCCACGTCTTCGGAGAAGCGTGCGATGGCTCCGAACACCTTGGAGAGCGAGGTGCCGCCCTTGAAGGCCATCGGCAGTCGACCGGGCATGGTGAACAGGGTCTGCAGCACCCAGCAGACCCAGACATCCTTTTCCAGTACGACGGGCGAGCGGGCAAGCTGAGGAGCCAGTGCCCGATAGATTTGGGACTGCTCTTGAGCTTTCAGGTGCAGGAAGGACTCAGGCATGAACGGCCGTCCGCTCGCTCCGGAAGATGGCGTCGCTCATCCACGCGGGCATCGAGCTGGTGGCTGACTTCAGCGCCTCGAACTCGCTCGATCCCAGCTTGCGCCGAATCTTCTCGACGAGAGCCGGCGTTACTTCCGTCTTGCCGAGGTACCACATTGCCGCAAGCGCGAGTCCGGCGGGCCGACCCGCCAGGGCCAACTTGCGCTGGCAGACGTGCTGCAGACGGATCTCCATCTTCCCCACGCGGATGCGCTTCGACGGGCCGGATGTCACGAATACAGACTGGGTCGGAACCTGCGTGGTCAGTTCGAGCCGACGTGCAGCCTCGGCGCCGTGAATCTGGACAACCGCCCCAGTGGTCTTGGCAACGGTCTCGGCCACCTTCAGGGGTTCAGGCATCACCTTGCCGACGAAACGGCTGACCTCGGGACGCACAAAGACACCGCGCGTCACGCGCTCGATCGACCCTGCCTTGACGAGGCGGGAGAGGGTCTGATCGACGGACGCACGCGTGCCGCACTCCAGGAATGCCGTTGGGGTGAAAGGCTCCCCGATCGGCATCGCCTTAATGCGCTGGCGAATCAGCTCGGCGGTCTTGGTCGTCGTATTCATGTACGAAAATATATGCGAATTTCTGACAAACTGCAAGTGCGATGACTCGCAGGGAAGGTGCTCGTGTTCCCTTTGCTATCCGATGCCGCAATCCAACCGCTTGATTCGTCCGCGCGTAACCCTTTGATCTGTATGGTGCGGACTTCGGGCCAGTTTCAGGGAGCGAGGTCGGAGCGAGGAATGGCCAGGAGAGAGTGGAATGTGGCCCGGAACGGGCGATTCGGGTGGCTGGCCAAGTCCGCAGGCGTTCGCAGGAACCCCCAACAACACGCGGGAACCGGCGCGATCAGGCAAGAAAAAACCCCAACCGAGAACGGTTGGGGTTTTGTTATTGGTGGAGAAGGTCATCGTGTCACCCAACGACCTCGAAGTGCGACTGCGCGCCAACGGCATCGAACGCCTGGTGCTGGAGCTGCGCCCCGAACCGGTCGAGCAACGAGAGGAAGCACTGGCATGAGCGACATCCGCATCCAGAAGACCGGCGAGCCCGACATCCTGCAGACCAGCGACGGCAGGTTGACCCTGTCCGTGCCGATCCAGATCAAACGCCGCAGCGGCCGCAAGTTGGTCACCCTGCCGAACGGTGAGACCGCCCCGGTCAGGCCGTGGGACGTGGCGCCGACGCCGCTTCAGATGGCGCTGGCCAGGGGCCACCGCTGGCTGGCCATGCTGGAGTCGGGGGGAAGCAAAGTCACTGAAGGAAATTGGCGTGCGGGAGGGGATCGACAACAGCTACGTGAGTCGGATGGTCAACCTGACCACGCTGGCGCCGGACATAGTGGCGTCCATCCTGGACGATACGCTGCCGAACCACATCACGCTGTTCGATCTGGCGGTGGACCCGCCAGCGTTATGGGATGAGCAGCGGGAGCGAGTCGGGCTTTGAAGCGGCTGGCCTCACGCCAGCCGATTGACCTTGTCCTGGATGGCGACACAGGTTTCCAGGATCGCATCGAAATTCGGCTGATCCGACACCAGCAGGCCATCCTCACACATCGCGGCAAAGTCCTGCGCAAGGGCCCTGCGCGATGCGCCTTCTGGTACCAGCCGGAGCGAGCCTTTCGTCGTTTCGAAGTAATCGATCCTGGTGCCGCTGGCGTCCTTTTCAGCAAAGAACATCGACTTGTGTTCGGCTACTTGATGCGCCAGTTGGCGATCGGCGGCTGCCTTGTCGAAATGCTCGGTTCTTGCCAGCGCCGCCAGATCGTACCAATGGCGTGAATAGCGTTCGCCGCGCAGTCGTTCCTGACGGCAGTAGACGTGCGCGGCCGTGGCCTTCTCCCAAAAGGTGCGCTCGGCGGCCATGACCAAGGGGCGTGCCGTCGGGAACGTCACATCCTTGATCCACGGCGCTATGTCGCATGCCACCTCGTGAAACTGGTGTGGCTCACCTGTGGCTCGCGCTCCGAATTCCAGCTGGACTGTCGCGGCGACATAGCCCGTGCCCGTCTTGACGGCAGGATAAGCGATGATCAACTTGTCGCGGTCCTGGCCGGCGATACTCAGCTCCGCCTGCAGGCCGCGTGCGGCCAAGGCGTCATCAATGACGGGGCGTACTGTCTGCTCGATCCAATCGGGAAGCCGTGCGCGCACCGCGCGAGAGATCTTTTTCTCTTGGCTGGGAGACGCCGGAATCGGATTGCCTTCGCGCAGCAGATCCGGCACCAGGGCGCGGATGTCGTAGGTCAGATCGATGTCTTCCGAGAACCGGTCGATGACCTTGTAGACCTTGGAAAGCGACGTGCCGCCCTTGAAGGTCAACGTATCGGCGATGGGGGAGGCGTAAATTGCCGAGAGCGTACACACCACCCAGAGATCCTTTTCCAGGAGGTGAGCTGGACGACCGCACCGACCGGCAGCCACTTCCAGGGCTTCGGCCTGGTCCTGGCGGCTGAGCGTGAACCAGGACTCAGCCATGCGCATTCATCTCGCTGACGGCGCGGGCCATCCATCCGGGCAGCGCCGCCCGTGCGGCCTGCAGGGCGGCCCATTCTTCAGCAGGCAGCTTGGTATAGAGGATGTGCAGTGCGGAGGATGCCTGCTCTGGTCCCAGCCAGGACAGTGCGCGGATGGCTCTGCCAGCCGGTCGTTTGCCGAGCGCGAGCTGCCAGCGGCTGCCGTGTTTGAGCTCGACGGTGCGGTTGCCCAAGCGCAGCTTGCGTGTAGGCCCCGAGGTTAGGAAGACCTCTCGGGTGGGCACTTGCGTGGTCAGCCCCAGCGCATTGGCTTCCGCCGCACCACTGGCCACGATGGATTCGCCATGGGTGGACTCGATGGCCTCGACGATGGCTTCGGTCGAGGGTGGGCGAGAACCGAAGCGGCCGGCCACGGGCAGGGCGTAGGCGCCACGGCTCACGCGCAGCAGCGCACCTTCTTGCGCCAATCGGGACAAGGTTTTGTCGATGGCAGCCCGAGAGCCTAAGTGCAGGAACTCCTTGGGCGACAACAAGCCACCCTCGGGCATTGCCCGCGCGGCAGACAAGATGTTCTCGGCAAGATGGCTCATGGTCGCGGCTCCTTTGTCAGAAGTGTATAGTAGTTTCTGACAAATCGCAATCCGCCGGACGGCCTCAAGCTCTGAGCACAGGTGGAAGTTTCCTCCGGTAGCCAATGCTGCAATCCAACCGTTTGATTCGTCCGCGCGTAACTCTTTGATCTGTATGGGTCTGCGTTGAGGCCTTTGCGGACTTCGGGCCAGTTCCAGGGAGCGAGGCCGGAGCGAGGAATGGCCAGGAGAGAGTGGAATGTGGCCGGGAACGGCCAATTCGGGCGGCTGGCGAAGTCCGCAGGCGTTCGCAGAAACCCGCACGAGTACGCGGGAACCGGCGCAAACAGGCAAGAAAAAGCCCCAACTGATAACAGTTGGGGCTTCAGTATTGGTGGCGGACGGTTGACCGCAGAACCGGGTCCTCGGTCGGCCGTTTCGGACCCGTGCAAACAGGCGCGAATTCCTGCGAGCTTGCGGGTAGGCAACTGTCCGGAATCTCCGGAGGGTTGCCGATTGGCGTGTCAGCGCTGGGCCTGTAAATTGAACTGTGTAACTGCCCTTTGAGATGATGGCGGCAGTACCGCCGAGGAGCAATTACATGGCAATGGAAGTAAGGATTCTTGATGAAGTTCTGGCCGGCTGCAAGACGCCGG
>JBMOOP010000140.1:0-58632 GCA_049324495.1 Pseudomonadota bacterium | reverse complement strand
ACCAGCATTACGCTTCCGATATCACCCGCACCTTCCCGGTCAGCGGTCGCTTTACCAAAGAACAGCAGGCGTTGTATGAGCTGGTGCTTGCTGCGCAGCTTGCGGCGATCGCCGAGGTGAAGCCCGGTAATCACTGGAACACGCCGCATGAAGTGGTGATCGACGTGTTGACGCAGGGGCTTGTCGATCTCGGTCTGCTCAATGGCGAGGTCAAGGAGTTGAAGGAAGCGGAAGCCTACCGTCGCTTTTTCATGCACCGCACCGGCCACTGGATCGGTATGGACGTACACGATGTCGGCGATTACAAGGTTGACAACGAGTGGCGCGTACAGGAAGTCGGCATGGTGATGACTGTCGAGCCGGGCCTTTACATAAGCCCGGACGAGGAAACGGTTGACGAGAAGTGGCGTGCGATTGGGATTCGCATCGAGGATGACGTTGCCGTCATCAAGGGTGGCCGGGATGTGCTGACCGAATCGGCGCCGAAGACGGTAACCGATATCGTGGCGGCAATGGCCGAGGGTGCGAAGGCGCGCGTGATTGGCGGCAGTCGCAAGAAGAAGGCCGGATAACCCATGGCTCGCATTGCGATCGTCGGCGGCGGCATGGGCGGCGCCTCGCTGGCGCTACTGCTCGCACAACGCACGGCGTGCGACATTGTGCTCATCGAGCAGGCAGCGCTCGCCGCCGATACGCTACCCGATACGCCCAGTTACGATGCGCGTTCCACTGCGCTGGCGCTGGGCAGTGCGGAAATTCTTGCTGCCGTCGGTGCGTGGACGACACTGGCGCCGTTGGCGGCGCCAATCCGCCATATCAATGTGTCGCACCAGGGCCGCTTTGGCGCGGCGCGTCTCGACGCGCAGGATGAGGGCGTCGCCGTACTCGGGTTCGTCGCCGAGAATCGTCATCTGGGCTTTGCGCTGTTGAAGGCATTGCGCGAGACGCGGGTTGACGTGCGCGCGCCCATGCGTGTCGAGACGCTTGGGCGCGCCGGAGATGGCTGGGCGCTCACGCTTGTCGATGGTTCGGTGCTCGCCGCTGATCTGCTTGTTGTGGCTGACGGTGTGCAGTCGGCCATGCGCGCCGTGCTCGGCGTCGCTGTGCAGGAACACGATTACGGCGCAACGGCGATCGTCTGCAACGTCACACCGCGCGAACCGCACCGCGATGTCGCATTCGAGCGTTTCACTGTGGACGGTGCCGTTGCCATCCTGCCGCTCACCGGCAATCGTTGCGCTATCGTCTGGTCGCTGCCGAATGCACGCGCGCAAGCGCTGCTTGCCGCGCCGGAGCCGGAATTTCTTGCCCTGTTGTCGGAAGCGGCAGGCAACCGCCTCGGCGGCTTTGTAAAAGTCGGTGCGCGCAGTGGTTATCCGTTGGTGAAGATTGTTGCCACCGAGCAGGCGGTGCCCGGTGCCGTGTTGCTCGGCAATGCGGCGCACCTGCTGCACCCGGTTGCCGGCCAGGGCTTCAATCTGACGCTGCGCGATGCAGCCGTGCTTACGGCAACGGTTGCCGATGCAGAGGCCGCAGGCGAGGCGGTGAATGAGCTTGCGGTGCTGCTGCGTTACGTCGCGAAGCGTGCGCGCGATCAGCAATTCACGGCCGGGCTGTCGCACGGCCTGCCATGGGTATTCACGTCGAAAAATACGTGGCTTGCGCTGGCGCGCGATCTGGGCCTGGTCGCTTTCGATGTTGCAGGTCCACTCAAGCGCGAGTTTGCGCGCCAGGCGATGGGGATCGGCGTTTTCACCGGGGGAACAAGTCGTGCGGGCTGATAGTAAAAAGGTAGACGTACTCGTTGTCGGTGGCGGTATGGTTGGCGCCGCGTTTGCAGCGGCGCTGGCGGATACCGGCTTGGCTGTCGTTGTGCTTGATGCCAACAATCCGGCAACTGCTGCAGTTGCTCCGCCGGCGACGGTGCACGATGTCGAGCCGCGGGTGAGTGCACTGACACTGGCGACGCAAGCGTTGCTGGTGAGTCTTGGTGCCTGGCAGCACATTCCGACGGGCCGCGCCTGCGGTTACACGCAGATGGCTGTGTGGGACGCCGACGGCACCGGCAGTATCCATTTCGATGCCGCCGACACCGGCACCACCGCACTGGGCTGGATTGTCGAGAACCGTACTCTTGCCGCCGCGTTGCACATTGCCTGTCGCGCGCACACCCATATTGAATGGTATGCGCCCGTGCGCGTTGCTGGCATTGCCCGCGCCGTCTGCGGTTGGCAGGTAACGCTCGCCGACGGCTTGCTGATCGAAGCGCGATTTCTGGTCGGTGCCGACGGCGCCAATTCGCAGGTGCGCGAGCAGCTCGGGTTCCGTTTGCGCACACGTGATTATCAGCATCGCGCTATCGTTGCGGCGGTGGAAACGGAATTGCCGCATGAAAACTGCGCCCGCCAGCGTTTTATCGACAGCGGGCCGCTGGCATTCCTGCCGCTTGCCGACACGAACAAGAATCATCGCCTGAGCTCGATTGTCTGGTCGTGCGTGCCGGCGGAAGCTGAGCGCCTGCTTGCGCTCGACGATGCAGCATTCGCGCGTGAAATTGGCCACGCCCTCGAGGATCGTCTTGGTAATGTTGTCGCTGTGTCGCGGCGCGCGGCATTCCCGCTGATTGAGCGTCACACCGACAATTACGTAAAAAATGGTGCCGTTCTGATCGGCGATGCTGCGCATACCGTGCATCCGCTCGCCGGGCAGGGTGTGAATCTCGGCTTCCTCGACGCTGCGACACTGGCCGAAGAAATTGCCCGCAACGTCGCCCGTGGCCTGCCATTCGACGAGCCGCTGGGGCTGCGGCGCTACGAGCGCCGCCGCAAGCTGCACAACACGGTGATGCAGAAGTCGTTCGCCGGCTTCAAATTGCTGTTCGCGGCGCGCGCGTTACCGGTGCGCTGGGCACGCAATGCCGGCATGACGCTGCTGGATGGCGTCGCCCCGCTCAAGGTGCTGGTCGCCCGTCAGGCGATGGGACTCGACGGCGACCTGCCGGCGCGCTGCCGGCAGGTCGTGCGTGGCGGTGATCTGTTGTAGGTGGCCCGGTAATTTTCTCCCGGTGGTGCGCAGCAAGTTTATCAGCGCTTGATTGAACCGCGATACACCCACGCATACGGCGCCGGCAGCACCAGCAGACTCAACGGCGTCGCCGACATAATGCCGCCGATCACCACCGTCGCCAGCGGCCGCTGCACTTCGGCGCCGGTGCCGGTGTTGAGCGCCATCGGCAGAAAGCCGAGCGCCGCGACCAGCGCCACCATCAAAAACGGCCGCAGGCGCAGCATTGCGCTTTCCACAATGGCCTGCTGCACATCGAGACCGCGTTCGCGCAGATCACGGATGGCCGAAATCATCACCACACCGGTGAGCGCGAGGGCACGCCGCTGAACACCAGGGCCGCATCTTTTGCCGAATCAAAATTCAACAGCAACAGGCCGAAGATCAGTGCCAGTGTGAGCGGCACGAGTATCTGCAAACGCGCTGTTGCGGATTCCAGTTGCTCGAACGTGCCGCCGTACTGGGTCGGTAGCAATATCTGCGGTGCCGATTTTCGAGAAAACCGTCGTGACTTCCGGTAGGGTTTTCACCTGTTTTTTCCAGCGCATCCTGCATCTGCACCGCCTGGGTGAGACTGGTGCCGGGAATGCGCAGGGCGTGCATGGCAATGTCGCCTTCATCCAGGCTCGGAATAAATTCCGCACCCATGCGCGATGCCAGCAGCACGCTGCCCCCCACCAGCACGACGGCGATACCGATCACCCGATACGTATGCGCCAACGCCCAATTCAACGCTGGCGCGTAGATGCGGCGCGCCTTCTCGACAATGACATTCTCCTTTTCCACGATCGGTTTGTTGAGCAACAGCGCCACTGCGGCCGGAATGAAGGTAAGCGACAACACCAGCGCCGCCAGCAGGGCAACCACCACCGTGAACGCCATCGGCTGGAACATTTTTCCTTCGACGCCAGTGAGCGCGAACAACGGTATATTCACAAACACCACCACCAATACACTGACAATACTTGACCTTCACACCTTCGAGGTGGCGGTAAAAACCGTCTGGAAGCGTTCTTCGAGGCTGAGCAGGCGCCCGTGATGATGTTGTTTTTGCGCCAGTCGCAAAATGCAGTTTTTGACGATGATGACGGCGCCATCGACAATCAGGCCGAAGTCGAGCGCGACAAGGCTCATCAAATCGGCGCTGACCTTGTACTCAACCATGCCGGTGATCAGCAGCAGCATCGACAGCGGAATCACGGCGGCGGTAATCAATGCCGCCCGCAGATTGCCGAGCATCAACAGCAGTACAACGAGTACCAGCAGCGCCCCTCCCGGCAGGTTTTTCTGCACCGTAGCGATAGTGCGATCCACCAGTGTTGTCCGGTTGTAGACGGCATCAACCGTCACGCCATGTGGCAGCGTAATGGAAACTTCCGCCAGTTTTTTTGCTACTCGTTGCGAGACGGTGCGGCTGTTTTCGCCCACCAGCATGACGGCGGTACCAATCACGGTTTCTGTGCCGTCACGCATGGCGGCGCCAGTGCGCAAATCCTTGCCAATGCCGACTTCAGTGACATCACTGATGTGTACAGGCATGCCGTTGCGATGCCCGATAACGACTTGCGTAATCTCGTGGGAGTTGTTCGCCTGACCAGGCATGCGTACCAAATACTGCTCGCCGTTGCGTTCGATATAACCGGCGCCGATGTTGCCGTTGTTTTTCTAAAGCGCAGTCAGAACCTCGCTGAATGTCATGTCCCACGCCAACAACTTCGCCGGATCCGGCGTCACGTGCAGTTGCCGCGCGTAGCCGCCGATGCTGTTGACTTCGATGATGCCGGGCACTTGGCGCAACTGCGGCCGGACGATCCAGTCCTGCACGGTGCGCAGCGCGGTGCTGTCATATGGCGAACCATCCGCCTGCAGTGCGCCCGGCTCGGCGGTGACGGTGTGCATGAATATCGCGCCGAGCCCGGTCGCGAGCGGGCCCATCGTCGGCTCAATATTGGCAGGCAATTGTGCGCGTACTTCCTGAATGCGCTCGCCAACGAGTTGCCGTGTCAGATAAAGATCGGTGCCGTCCTTGAACACCACCGTGACCTGCGACAGATCATAACGCGAAATGGAGCGCGTGTATTCGAGATCCGGCAGCCCGGCCATGGCGGTTTCCACCGCAAAGGTGATGCGTTGCTTGGTCTCCAGTGGCGAATAGCCCGGGGCCTCGGTATTAATTTGCACCTGCACGTTGGTGATGTCGGGAACGGCGTCGATCGGCAAGTTCTGGTAGTTGTAGATTCCCAATTCGGAAACGATGGCCACGGCAAGGTGGCCGCCGGTCACCTCTACACACTCGCCATCATCACGACCGAGTACAAGCGGCCGCGCTTCATACACATCACCGACATGGGCAAACACCACTTTCCAATCGCGCAGCGATTGCACAGCCGTCAACGGCACCGCCAGCGACACCGGTTTTTTCCCGACAGTGACTTCGCCATTGACGAACATGCCCGGCGTCCATTTTCCGGCGCGATTGTCGAGCACCAGCCGTGCTGCGAGCGGTTGGCCGGCGCCACCGACCGGGGATATCCAGGCGATGCGTCCGGGCGCGCTCTGCCCGCCATCGGTCGCGACCACCTGCACTTCTTGTCCGGCGGCGAGCAGGTTGCGATCGCGTGGAAAAACCGATAATTCCGCCCACACCGTGGAGAGATCCGTCACCACAAATAGCGGCGCGTCGCCGGTGCTTTCGCCGACGTTGGTCATGCGCTGCGTCACCACACCGGCAATCGGCGCGGTAACGCTGTAGGTTTGCAGGCTTTCGTTGCTCTCGACGGTAGCGAGCACTGCGCCGGCCGGCACGCGATCACCGATCTGGTGTTTGACGCTGCGGATAACGCCGGGATAGCGCGCCGATACCTGACGCACGCGCTCGGTGTTCGCTTCGATGGTGTCGTACAGCGACAACCGCTCGCGCAACGTGGCCGGGCCGGCGATGGCAACGCGGATGCCTGATGCTTTGGCAGTATCCGCGTCGATGGTCGTGCGGCCTTCAGGCGATTCGTAGTGCCATTTATGTGTCTTGCCATCGACAGTGGCGACCACCTTCACGTCGAAGGAATGCGGCTCCTCCACTTCACCTTTACCGAGAAAATAATCATCTGCCAGAGAGAAATCAAACGTATCAACCCGGCCACCAAGCCGGGACAATTCAACGGTCAGCGCGACCTGTTGCGCAGCGATCGGCTTGTTGTCGCGATAAATATAGACGCGAAACTCCGGTGGCAAACCGCGCTCAAAAATGGCTATTTCGCCATTCATGGCGTGTCTCCTGTCTTTCTGGTCGGCACAATCAGTGCCAGTCCGGTGAGTGCTTCAAGGTCCGCGAGCAGCGTGTGATAATTCGCGGCGGCGTCAATGGCGGCGGTTTCGGTATCGATCAATTCCTGTTGCACGGAAGCAAGTTCCAGCCAGGAGAAACGGTCACGCTCAAAACCGTAGCGCGGTTGCTCCATGGCTTCGTTGGCCAGTGGCAGCGTGATGTTGCGCAGGGTGTCTGCTTCTGCGCCGGCCTGTTTCAATTCTGCCGTCAACGCCAGTAGCCGCAATTCAGCATCATGTTGTGCAATGGCATTGGTTGCGCGTTGCGCGTCAAGACGTGCCACGGAGGCAGCGATCGCGCCACGATTGTTATTGAACAACGGGATCGGCAACGAAATACCAAACAGCAGCGCGTTGTCGCCGGTGTTGGCACTGTTTTTGTTGGAGAAAGCACGTACGCCCAGGCTGGCAGTAACCGGCGGCCGACTTCTTGCGCGCGCTTGTGCGATTTCTGCCACGCGCAGTTTTTCGCTGTTGTGCAGGCTGGTGCGCAGCGGGCTGCTCGCCAAAGCGGCCAGCAGTGCGCTGTCATCCATCGCTGGCGGCAGTGCGAACAAATCACCGCTGACGCGGGAAAAATCTGCAGTGTCCGCGCTGCCGTGCCCCGCCTCACCGGTTTCCCACTGTTCGGCCAACTGTCGGCGCGCCAACGCCAGCTTTTCCTGCGCGATAACGACGGCGATGAAGCGGCGCGTGGTATCGGCGGCCAGTTCCAGCCGCTGCAGGCTTTGCGCATCCTGCGCCAGCGCCAATTCGACGGCCGCGACATGGGCACGCGCCCTGCGGCCACCACCGAAGGCCTGGCTGATCGACAGCGTCGTCTCGGCACTGTCGGTGCCGGTGTAGGCGCCACTGCCGGCAACGTTTTCGTAACCGGGCGCCAACTCGGGATTGGCAGGCCGCGCGGCCTGGTCGCGCTCGGCCGCGGCGGCGCCAGCATGACGCGCGGGCGCCGCAGCAGGAGCACCAAGACGATGGCGAAAGCCAGCCACGGCAGCTCGTCATACGGCCCGAAGGCGCGACGCAGTTCGCCAACCGGATTCAGTTCCACTTCCGGGTGCTTCAGCCGGTGGGCGTGCGTCGTTGGGTCGTGCGCAAGGTCGGCAAGATGCACTGCCGACCCCTGGTCGTTGCCGTCCAGACAAAGGTGCGGGTGTGGCGCTGTGACCTGCACAGGCAGTAGCGCGCAAAGCAACAGGAGCACCAGCGGTTTGGATGGGCGGCGATTCATGCTGTGCTTCATACACCCGGTGGAGGCGATGTGGGCAATTGGCGCAGGAGTTAATCCGGGGTCTGTTTCAGGCCCGCCCATCGGGGCTTCCGGTGTAGAATCCCCGGCTTCCCGCGCCCCTTTTTGCCAAACAGCACCCCTATGGGTCACCGCACCCCCCTGTATGAACAACATGTTGCCGCTGGCGCCAAAATGGTCGACTTCGGCGGCTGGGATATGCCCATTCACTACGGGTCGCAAGTTGCTGAGCACAACCGGGTGCGTACTGCTGCAGGCATGTTTGATGTCTCGCACATGACGGTTGCGGATGTGGCCGGTGCCGGCGCCCGCGATTTCCTGCGCTACCTGCTTGCCAACGACATCGACCGGCTCAGGGCCGACGGCAAGGCCCTCTACAGCGTCATGTGTCGCCCGGACGGCGGGGTCATCGATGACTTGATCGTCTATCGCCTCGGCGTCGCCCCGGACATGCAGCGTTATCGTCTCGTCGTCAATTGCGGCACCCGCGAGAAAGACCTGCTCTGGCTCGCCGAGCAGTGCACGCCGTTTGCGGTCGACATCGCCGAGCGCGCCGACCTGGCCATGGTGGCAATACAGGGCCCGCAGGCGATCGACAGGGTGTGTGGTGCGTTGCCGGCTGCGGCAGCGAAAATCCGGGCGCTGGAATATTTCTCCGGTGTTGCCCTTGAGGGGGCTGGCCACAGCGACTGGTATGTCGCCCGCACCGGTTACACCGGCGAGGACGGCGTCGAAATCATCCTGCCGAACACTGCCGTCGGCGAATTCTGGAACGCGCTGCTGGTTGCCGGTGTGGCGCCGACCGGTCTTGGCGCGCGCGACACGCTGCGCCTGGAAGCGGGCATGAATCTTTACGGCAACGACATGGACGAGACCGTATCGCCACTGGCCGCCGGGCTTGCCTGGACGATCGCCTGGGCGCCGCAGGATCGTGATTTTATTGGCCGCGTGGCCCTTGAAAAGCAGCGCGCGGCCGGCGTGATGCAGAAGTTCGTCGGCCTCGTGCTTGTCGAGAAGGGCGTGCTGCGTGCGCACCAAAAGGTGATTGTCGGGGGGGAGGGTATTGCGTCGGCTGATGGCGAAATCACCAGCGGCACGTTTTCGCCGACACTGGGCTACAGCATTGCGCTGGCCCGTGTGCCGGTTACCACCGGTGCAACGGCAAAGGTCGATATGCGTGGCAAACTCGTGGACGTAAAAGTGGTGAAGCCGCCCTTCGTGCGCCACGGCAAGCAGGTTTTCAAGGTATAGGTCCGGCCGTCAACCGGACAATTCAGGTATCAGGTCAGGCACAGGAGAAACAGCGATGAGCGACATTCCGGGCAATCTCCGCTATGCGAAGACGCATGAGTGGATCCGTCTTGAGGGTGACGGCACCGCCACGGTCGGCATCACCGATCACGCACAGGACGCCATGGGCGACCTGGTTTACGTGCAGTTGCCGGAAGTCGGCGAGCAGAAAGTTGCCGGCGACGAGGCAGGCGTCGTCGAATCGGTGAAGGCCGCTTCCGACATTTATGCCCCGGTTGACGGCGAAATCATCGAGGTGAATTCGCTGCTCGAAGATGCGCCGGAAACGACCAACGAAGATCCATACGATCGTGGCTGGCTGTTCAGGCTGCGGGTTAACGATGCGCGGCAGCTCGATGAGCTGATGACGGCCGATCAGTATCAGGCCCAGATCGACAACGCCTGAGCCCAACCGATCAAAAGATCAGCGAATTGCAAGTACGGCGCCCTGCGGGGCGCTGTGTTTTTTGGGTGACAGGCTTCGGAGACCACCATGCCGTTTATTCCCCACACACAAGCCGACGTCGCCGTTATGCTCGACACCATCGGCGCCAAAAAAATAGATGACATCTTCGATGAAATTCCAGCCCGCATTCGCGCTGCAGGGCTAAAGAATACGCCTGAAGGCCTGTCCGAAATGGCGGTGACACGGCTGATGCGTGAGCGTGCCGCCCAAGACGAGGGGCTCACCTGTTTCCTTGGCGCGGGCGCCTACGAGCACCACGTGCCGGCTGCAGTTTGGGAACTTGCTGCGCGCGGCGAGTTTTACACTGCGTACACGCCGTACCAGGCGGAAGCAAGCCAGGGCACGCTGCAGGTCATCTATGAATACCAGTCGATGATCGCGCACCTTACCGGTATGGAGGTATCGAATGCATCCGTTTATGACGGCGGTTCGGGTTTGAGCGAAGCAGTGTTGATGGCGGTGCGTACCAACCGCAAATCGAAATCGAAAAGGGTATTGGTACTCGGCGCATTGAATCCACGCTGGAAGCGGGCGACGCAAGCGATTGTTGCCAATCAGCATGTTGGCTTGGTCGAGGTGCCGTTCGATGCGAAAACAGGCGCCACTGCGCTGACCGAGCTGCAAAAATATGCCGGGCAGGATTTTGCCGGCGTGGTCATCGCCCAGCCGAATTTTTTTGGGCGCCTGGAAGACGTCGATGCCATCACCGATTTCGCGCACGCGCAGCACTGGCTGGTGATCGGCGCGGTGAACCCGACCTCACTCGCCATCCTGAAGGCGCCGGGCCAGTGGGGTACTGCTGCCGGAAAAGAACGTGGCGCCGACATCGTCATCGGTGAAGGCCAGCCACTCGGCATTCCGCTTTCCAGTGGCGGCCCGTACTTCGGCTTCATGTGCTGCCGGATGGATATCGTGCGCAATATGCCGGGCCGTATCATCGGCCGTACCGTCGACATCGAAGGCCGCTCCGGGTTCGTGCTCACGCTGCAGGCGCGCGAGCAGCACATCCGGCGCGCCAAAGCGACGAGCAACATCTGCACCAATCAGGGTCTGGCGATGACTGCTGCCACCATCTACATGAGCCTGATGGGCCCGGATGGGTTGGCAGAAGTCGCGACCCTCTCGCATGCCAATACGAAGAAGCTCGTCGATGCGCTTACCGGCCTCAAGGGCGTAACGAAAGTGTTTGCAGGCCCGTTTTTCCATGAGTCGGTGATCAAACTGCCGCAGGACGCGATGCAGACGCTGGCGAAGCTTGCCGATCGGGGCATCCTCGGCGGTTATGCGCTCGGCAAGGATTTCCCGGCGTTGCAGGACTGCGTGCTGGTCTGCGCCACCGAGACGCGTACCGACGGCGACATCGAAAAATACCGCGCTGCGCTCGCCGCAGTGCTGGCTTGAAAGGAAACGGTCATGACCACGCCAACCAACGAAGCCTTCGCCCTCATTTTCGAGCGCTGTGCGCCGGGTCGCCGTGCGCACGCGCAATCACCCGGAGGCGCTGCCCCGAACGCACTCACCGACATCCCGCCCGCGTTGTTGCGCCAGGAAAAGCCGCTGCTTCCGGAGGTCTCCGAGATGCAGGTAGTACGCCACTACACGAATCTTTCGACGCGCAATTTTGCCATCGACAAGCAGTTCTATCCGCTTGGTTCCTGCACCATGAAATACAACCCGCGCGGTGCCAACCGCGCGGCGATGCTGCCGGGTTTTCTCGGTCGCCATCCGTTGGCGCCGGTGTCGCATTCGCAGGGTTATCTTGCCTGTCTGTTCGATCTGCAGGAAATTCTCAAAGACGTCACCGGCATGAAGGGCGTTTCGCTCACGCCGATGGCTGGCGCCCAGGGCGAGTTCGCCGGTGTGGCAATGATTCGTGCGTATCACGAATCGCGCCAGGATTATGCGCGCACCGAAATCATTGTCCCGGCTGCGGCGCACGGCACCAATCCTGCCACCGCCGTGATGTGCGGCTATTCGGTGCGCGAAATTCCGGTGACCACCGAAGGCGATGTTGATCTCGATGCGCTCAAGGGCGCGGTCGGCCCGCACACCGCTGGTTTGATGATGACCAATCCGTCCACGCTCGGCGTTTTCGAACGCTCGATCGACCGGATCGCGAAAGTCGTGCATGACGCCGGCGGCCTGCTCTATTACGACGGCGCCAACCTCAACGCGATTCTCGGCAAGGTGCGCCCCGGCGATATGGGCTTCGACGTGCTGCACATGAACCTGCACAAAACCTTTGCCACACCGCACGGTGGCGGTGGTCCGGGTGCCGGCCCCGTCGGTGTTGGCGAACGTCTGCTGCCGTTTTTGCCGACGCCGATTGTCGGTAAGGAGGGTGCAGGCGAGCAGGCACAATACCGCTGGCTCACCGAGGCGGATCTGCCGCAATCAATCGGCCCGATGAGTGCGTTCATGGGCAATGCCGGCGTGTTGCTGCGGGCATTTTTCTACGCCCGCGTTCTGGGTCGCGACGGCATGCACCGCGTCGGCGAGTACTCCTCGCTCAACGCCAATTACCTGATGCACAAACTGGAGCAAGCCGGTTTCGATCTGGCCTATCCCACGCGTCGCGCCAGTCACGAGTTCATCATCACCTTTGCGAGGCTGGCAAAGGAGCAGCACATCACCGCGATGGACATCGCCAAGCGCCTGCTTGATTACGGCTTCCACGCCCCGACCACTTACTTTCCGTTGCTGGTGCCCGAGTGCCACCTGATCGAGCCGACCGAAACGGAATCGAAAGACGAACTTGATGCCTTTGCCGGCGCGCTGGAAAAAATCATGCAGGAAGCGCACGAGAACCCGGAGTTGGTGAAGGGTGCGCCCTGGACGATGCCGGTGCGTCGTCTCGACGATGTGCGTGCGGCCCGGGAACTCGACTTGGTGTGGCGAGCGCGTTAAACAGTAACGTCAAGGCCGGTGTGCAGTTGCGTTTGCGCTTTGCTTCCTGCGCTTCAGGTCTTGCCTTTGACATGCGGAACAAAGGCCTCCGGGAATTGCGGCAGTGCGTCGGAGATGGGCCACCAATTGCATTTGGATGCCGTATAGAAATGTGCAATGGGCCTGATGCCCAGTGGCTCATTGAGTGTGCCGGCACGCACGCGAACCATGTCGGGTGTCGAATCTTTGGCGCTGTAAATGGGTGATCCGCAGCGACTGCAAAAAAACCGCACATTGCCCGGGGAAGACTCATATTGAGAGAGAGTTCTCGCCCCGCTCAGGATCCGGAAGGACGCCAACGAAGCCGGGATGTTGGTGCTGAATGGCGTGCCTTGAGCCTTGCGGCACATCTGACAATGGCAGGCCTGGATGGATTCAAGCTTGCCGTCTATTTGAAATGTAACGTCGCCGCAAAGGCAACTTCCGGTATGCACGTGAGACACTCCTGTAAGGCGTAATGTGCGAGTCCGCGCCGCGCGCATGACATGGAGCACAAGGCAGCTTTGCCATCCTAACGGTAAAATCCCCGGCAAAGTGGCATATGGATGCCTGGCGTGCGCGAATACCCACACGACAAGCCCGCCGCAGCATCAGGGGGTATCTCTGGTGCCGCGACAGCCTTATCTTTGCTTCTTGCCACGAGGTTTGCATGCAGACTGTCTTGCTATCGCCCCACGAAATCGCCACGCGTCTTGCCAACCTCAACGCGGCCGGTGTCGAGCCCTGGGTGCTGCGCGACAACGCCCTGCACAAGACTTTTCGTTTCGCCGATTTTTCCGCCGCCTTTGCCTTTATGACTCGTGTCGCGCTGGTGGCGGAACGTTTGAATCATCATCCCGACTGGAGCAATGCCTGGAACCGCGTCGAGGTTCGCTTGAGCACCCACGATGCAGGCGGGATTACCACTCTCGATTTCCTACTGGCCCAGGAGATGGAGACGCTGGCGGACGGCTGATGGTGTTGCGTTACACGAGGCGGCGCGTGGCCGCGTAGCGATAACAGGCCGTCACGAAGTCGGCGACCTCGCCAAGGCTGGTCAGCGCTTCCTCGTCGCACATCGGCGCGTCGGCAAGCATGCGGCGTACTTGCTCCGCATAACGGCCGGATGCGACGCCGATCTGCACACCCTGCTCGTCGAACAGCGGCGCGTTGCCGGGCCCGCAACTTGGCGAGCGCGCCTTGAAGATGTAACCGTGCAGCAGGGTTGTGGCGCTCACCTGTATTGCGTAATCGTCAAGGCGTGCCGTCACATCAAGCAGGCGATCGGTTGTGCCGCGCACGACGTCGCGGCCGTCAGCCAGGCGAACCCGCTGGATAGTCGGCCGTGGCACACCCATGCCAATCGCGACCTCGGGGCACAGCGGCAGCATGCGCGCAGCCAGTGGTAACATCGTCGCGATCATATTGCTGCGCCGATGATCGCCGTCGTAACGCACCTTCTCGCCCATCAGGCAGGCGCTGACACCAATGTGCGCGCGAAAGCCGGCGTGCCACAGTGGTGCGGCCAGCGGATCAGCGCACAGTGTTTCGACAAGGCATGTTTCGGCAAGGAGTGTGTTGATGCGCGGCACCTCAAGTAAGCTCGATATGAGCGCTCACCGGGCAAGTATGGCGATAAAGCCGGGCCAAAGCGTCAGCCATCCCCTACACGTATCGCTTGTGATGCAAGGCCGCGCGACAACGTGGCATGATTCCTGCCTTCTTGTTCTTGCAAGGCAAAGTTTCAGTTATGACAAGAGGTTATGTGCGTAACCTGAGATCATTTCACGCATGCCCGGTATGCACTGCCCGCCCGCTGCTGTCAAGAGTCCTCTATCCAACAGCATCCGGCAGTGCGCCAGCAAATTACACTGCCAGCGCAATTACATATTGCATTCAGGTGCCCTCTGGATTTTTAAATAGACACCACTAAGATGCGCCCGGCGCCAACCGCCCACCAGGGCCCGAACGAATCACCAACAGGTCACGATCATGTGGGAAGAAGACGAAGAAGCTGAAGACGGCGCGGAAGAAGAAAAGGCGCTGGAAGACGGTCTCGACGAAGAAGAGGCCGAGGTCATCGA
Organism: Pseudomonadota bacterium; assembly: GCA_049324495.1. GTDB lineage: Bacteria > Pseudomonadota > Gammaproteobacteria > Pseudomonadales > JADFDG01 > JADFDG01. The sequence continues at coordinate 44,231 of JBMOOP010000140.1, read as the reverse complement.
GAAAAAAGCCGCCGCCAAGAAACACGAGGACGAGCCGGATCCAGAGACGCTATCAGTTTCCGCAAAGGAGGCGCTGCGCAAGAAGTTGCAGGCGGACATGGAAGCGTTTCTCCGGCGCGGTGGTGCGGTGCAGGCGGTTCCGGCCGATGAGAGCAAGATGAGCGAGCGTGAGACTGCCCGCGCACCGGACGAGGAGGCCGAAGAATAACTGTTTCAGGCTCAGGGCTGGGCCTGCACCCACTCCATGAATGCCGCGCGCTGGGCCGCTGACGCGTTCTGCCAGGTGAATTTCAGTACTTCGACGGCATTGACTGTGTCGGTCGCCGGTGTTGTTGGCGCCGCGGGTACGGCAGCAATTGCGGCATTCGTCGACACCAGATCCTTGCGCGTGGTGATTGTTTCCTCGCCCCGCCAGTTTTTCTGGATCTGGCGGGCACCGATCACCTGATTGGCGCCCTGCGCGTCCTCGATCTTCACGACAAAGTTCCTGACGCCCGCTCGCGCCGCTTCGACGTTGCGGAATTGCTCGTGTGTGGCGCGATAGGTTTTACCCGGCTCGGCGACGAACCTGAGCACGACGATCTGCGACTTCACGATTTCGTGATCGTCGGCGCTCAGCGTGTAAAGTTGGTTATACAGCACGGCAATCTCTCGCTCGCCGGGCAGTATGCGTACCTGGATATCGCCACGGCGAAACATGTTTTTGAATCCCGGATAAACGAAACCGTCAACCATCTGTAGATCAAGCGAGATGGGCAGCACCAGCGTGGCCAGATCGCTGCGTGTCCGGTCGATATCGGGTACCGCAAACAGCGGATCGCGCGCCTGCGTGGTAGGCGGCAGGCAGACAATCATTACCAGTAGGCAATATTTCAGCAAACGCATCGACGCCCTCCGGGGGGAAATTCATAGGCTGTGACACCAGATCACAGCATCTTTGTAATCGCGAGCATAGTGCAGTACGCCTGCCTGCTCAGTGACACCGACTTTTTTCAGCTTGGCGTGAATGTTATCACCGAGTCCGCAGATCACCACCGCCACCTTGCGCTGCCGCATGCGACTGAGCAGTGCCGAGAACGCCACCAGGCCGGTCATATCGATCGTCGATACATCCGTCATGTCCAGCACCACTACCCGGGTGCCGCTGTCGGCGAAGCGCAGATTTTCCAGCGCCTGACGTGCCGCGCCGAAGAACAGCGGGCCGTTGATATCGTAGACGATGGCATGCTTCGGCAGGCCGGCCAGGCGTTCATGTTGTGCCGCCGGCACGATCTGCACGCCGGTCAACTCGACCATGCGGCGAATGAACAGCAGCGCCGCGAGCGCCACGCCAACGCCAACGGCGAGCACCATGTCGAACACCACGGTGAGCACAAAGCATGTGAGCAGCACGAAGACATCGCTGCGCGGTGCCACCTTGACGATCTGCACGACGTGGCGTGCCTCGGCCATGTTCCAGGCAACGATCACCAGCAACGCCGCGAGCGATGCCATCGGCACCTGCGACATGACCGGCGACAGCGCCAGCAACGCCACCAGCACGGTCAGTGCATGCACCATGGCGGCGACCGGTGAGGTGCCGCCGACGCGACAGTTCGCCGAAGTACGGGCAATGGCCGCCGTGCAGGTGATACCGCCGAAAAATGGCGCGATCATATTGCCGAGCCCCTGGCCAACCAGCTCCGAGTTGGGGTTGTGCCGAGTGCCGGCGAAACCATCCGCGACCACGGCACACAGCAGCGATTCGATTGCGCACAGCAGGGCGATGGCGAAGGCAGCCGGCAGTAAGTCGCGCACCAGGGCGAAATCCAGGCCCAGCGGATTGCCGTGCGCGTCCGGCAATTGCCAGGGCAACACGAACAGCGGCGGAAACGGCGGAATACCGGCGCCGCTCGCACCGTCTATTTGCCAGTGAAAGCGCGTACCGATCGTCGCCACCTCGAAACCCGGGAACAGCATGCTCAGCGCGAGGGCGAGCAAGGCGCCGACAATGAGTGCCATCAGGTGTGCCGGCACGCGCGCTGCCTGCCTGAATGGCAGCTTCGGCCACCACAGCATGATGGCCAGGGTTGTAGCGGCAATGACGGTGTCTTCCCAGCGCAGGGTCGGCAACGCGACGAACAGCGCTGCGACTTTATCGACGAAATGCTCCTGCTGGCCGATAACCGCCAGCCCGAAGAAATCCTTCACCTGCAGCGTGGCGATTACCACGCCAATGCCGGCGGTGAAACCGACCAGCACCGGGTAGGGGATGAACTCAACAAAGCGCCCCATGCGTGCCAGGCCCAGGGCGACGAGGATCATCCCCGCCATCGTGGTGGCGACCAGTAGCCCGCCCAGACCGTAAGTTGCAGTAATCGGCAGCAGGATGGCGACGAAGGCTGCGGTGGGGCCGGAGATATTGAACTTCGAGCCGCCGGTGGCCGCGATCACCAGCCCGCCGACGATGGCCGCATAGAGGCCGTATTGCGGTGCAACGCCGGTAGCTATTGCCAGTGCCATGCCCAACGGAATGGCAATCACGCCGAGGGTGATGCCGGCAATGACGTCGGCACGGAATCGCCCGATCCCGTATCCCTCGGCCAGCGCCTCGCGCAGCGCAGAGGCAATCCGCATGCGCTGGACAGCAGTCTGGATCGTCAACTGACAGGTGGAGTCGGGCATGTTTGTCCCAGAGATAATGGCGATTGCCCAGGCGTGTCCGGGCAGCTCCAGCGTGGTTGAGCAGAAACGCAAGTGACGGGATTATAGACGGCCGGGAACCTTCCCGATGCAACGCCTCATGCAACACAACACGCACACCCACCACCAAAGCAGCCAGCACATACCATGCAGCGAATCACCAGCGTCGAAGCCGTCGTCGATCAGATCATTGCCACTGTCGGCAAGCGCATCGTCCTGGGCGTGCCGCTGGGGCTCGGCAAGCCCAATGCCCTTGTCAATGCGGTCTACCTGCGCGCGAAGCAGGATCCGTCGATCGCGCTGGAGATCCTCACGGCGCTGTCGCTGGAGCGGCCGCAGCCGCAGCCGGGCATCGAGGCGCGCTTCATGGGCCCGTTCGTGGCGCGTGTATTCGGGGACTATGTTGATCTTGAGTACATGAAAGACATCCGCGCCAATGCGGTGCCGGAAAATATCCGGGTCTGCGAGTTTTTCTTCAAGTCCGGTGCGCTGGTAGGCAACGCCTACGCGCAACAGCACTACATCAGCACCAACTACACCTTCGCGGCGCGCGATATGTTGATCCGCGGCATAAACGTGCTGGCACAGATGATAGCGAAACGTGAGGCGGGCGGCCCCGGAGAAACGCAGGTGATGTATTCGCTGTCCTGCAACCCCGAAAATACCCTGGACATGTATCCGAAGATCGTTGAGCGCAAAAAGCAAGGCGAAAACATACTGATTATCGGTATGGTGCACAAAGATCTGCCTTATATGCTCAACGATGCAGAAGTCAGCCCGAATTTTTTCGACATCGTTGTCGATGAACCACAATACTCGACACGATTGTTCGGCGCGCCGAACATGTCGGTCTCCACGCCGGATTACCTGATCGGCTTGCATGCCAGCACTTTGCTGCGTGATGGCGGCACGCTACAAATCGGTATCGGATCGCTCGGTGACGCGATCGTCTATAACTCCATTTTGCGTAACGAGAACAACGAAATTTATCAAGCTGTTCTGCGCGACATTGGCGCGCTGGCCAATAATGCCGCTGTCATCGACAGAATTGGCGGAACGCTGCCGTTCAAGGAGGGTTTATACGGCTCCAGCGAAATGTTCGTGTCCGGTTTCTGGGAGTTGATGAAATCGGGAATTCTCAAGCGCCGCGTCTATGATGACCTCGTATTGCAGACGCTGTTGAGCGAGCGGAAGATTACCGAGAAGGTTGATCGACGGATGATCGAGCTGTTGGTTGAAAACGGCATGAGTGCAGAGGTTACGGGCATTGCCCTCGCGAACATGCAGCGTTTCGGAATTCTGCGTTCTGACGTTTTGTTACAAGGAAGCGAGCTGGTGTTGCCGGACGGCAAGCGTGTTCCGGCATGCCTGGGCGACGAGAATACGCTCAGCGCGCTGGAGTGCTCCGGCCTTGGAGATACGCTCAAGGGCGGCATGCTTATGCATGGCGGCTTTCTGCTGGGTACGACCGCGCTCTACAACGGTGTGCGCAGCATGAGCGATGAACAGCGTGCATCGATCAATATGACTCGCATTTCGTACGTCAACGCCCTGTACGGTCAGCGGGAGTTGAAAATACAGCAGCGTCGCGATGCACGTTTCATCAATACCGTATTCACCGCCACGCTGTTTGGCGCCGCAGTCTCGGACGGTTTGCCGAACGGGCAGGTGGTGAGCGGTGTTGGGGGCCAGTACAATTTTGTCGCCATGGCGCACGATTTGCCGGGCGCGCGTTCGATTCTGCTGTTGCGTGCCACTCGCACCAAGGGTGGCGAGGCAGGCAGCAATATCGTTTTCAACTACGGTCACACCACGATACCGCGCCACCTGCGCGATATCTTCATAACCGAGTATGGAATCGCCGACCTGCGCGCCAGGACGGATGCCGAGGTGGTCGCGGCGATGCTGAATATTGCCGACTCACGCTTTCAGCAACAGTTGCTCGGCGAAGCGAAAGCCGCCGGAAAGATCAGGCACGACTACGAAATCCCGGAAGCCTTCCGCCACAACACGCCGGAGCGGCTTGAGCAGGCGCTGGCGAAATACCGCAAAAATGGCCACTTCCCGGCCTTCCCTTTCGGCCACGATTTTACGCAGGAAGAGCTGGTGTTGGGCAAGGCGTTGAAGAAAATGAAGGCGGTTGCCGAAGACAGGCTGGAGTTTCTGAAGAAATTGCTGGTGTCGACGACGCACCCGCATGTGCCGGAACAGCTGCTGCCGTATCTGCGGCGAATGGATATGGAGAATCCGCCGACGATGAAAGAGAAGCTTGAGCAGTTGTTGCTCGTTGAGGCGTTGTGCGAGGTGCTCGGTATCGAGCGATAGGGCATGCCCCGCCCGGGTGCGCCAGGGGAGGATCCTGGGTTAACCGCCCTTGCTGATGTCATGCTTCTGTGCGGAGAGAATTTTTCCGCCGCGCGCATGTGTCACCGTCCATTTCAACGTGCAGCCGTTGCCGTCACGGCTGTCGGAGGTGATGGCAATGCTGACGGTGTCGCCTTCGTGGGCGTGCACGGGGTCGGCAACCGGAAAGTAAATCTGTTCCCAGTGGGTTGGGGCATCCTGCGGGCCGGTTGCGAGCCACAGGCCAGGTATCAATTCTGCGCGCCACCAGTTGGCAAAACCGCTGATCGTTACCGGGAATGGCACCGGAAAAATCGCCGTGCCCTTGCGCAGGCTGCTGAAGTTGCCAAGTAAGTTGATATGGTCCCAGCATTCGGATTTTGTGACGTCGTCAGCGAGCAGGTCGTCAGTCTTGAATCGGCGCACGTAAAGATTGTTGAAACCAAGCTGGCGCGCGAGGCTGTAGTCGAAGCCGAAGCCGACGCGGTCCCAGCTTGCCAGCTCTGCGTGAAACGCCGGATTCACAACCGGCGACACATGCTGCTCCAACGTGCATGGCATCAATGTGCCGCCGGCCGTGAGAAAACGCTTCGCATCGCGAAGTATTTCGAGAATATTCTCCTCCAGCGCATAGTTTCCTAGCGTTTCTGAAACCACCAGGTCGACCGGCGGCAATTCGAAAAGATCGGCGCTGTTGCAGCCCAGAAAGGTGATGTTTTTCACACGATTTTTTTTGGCCAGATTCTGTGCCAGCGCGAGTAACTGCTCGTTGTGCTCGATCGAAAGCACGTCCTTCGCGCCCAGGCGCGAGGCAAGAAAAGACAGGAACCCCGTGCCACTACCGATATCGGCGACCACCGTTTCGCCCTTGCGGATCGCTGCCGCCAACGCGCGTTCGAACAGGTCATTGCGGACGCGGTCGGCAAGAATACTGCGTTGGTACTCAATCCAACTCATCGGTTGCTACTCGTCATCGCCACCGCCATCGGCACTGTCGGCGCCGCCCAGGGCTTCGTCGTCACGCTCGGTGGTGTACTCGACCTTGCCGGCAGCACAGGTATAACTGCGCGAAAGGTCGTCGGCCTTGGCCGTCGCCTCAATGCGCCGGCAGCCGGCGGCGTCGAAGGCGAGCAGCAGATTCGCAAAGGTGGTGTCGAGTGCGTCGACGGCGAGCACCAGCGAGAACGCCACCTGCGGGCCGCGCGCGACGAAATCGAACAGGCGGAAACGTTGTGGCGACTCCGTCTTGAATGCTTTGGAGAATGCCGGGCCTGCCGGCACCGGCAGCGCCTTGAGCGCATCAAGCCCGGCAGCGTCGGGTTCTGCGCCGTGCAGTTTTTTCAATGCTTGCAGGATGGCAACGCCTTGCGGTGTTTCCGGTACGCGCAGCGCGATCACGCAATCGACTTCTAAACTCATGCGGCCCCCATATCAGGCATCGGACAATTGCCAGCGAAAGACTGCTCAACGAAAGGCTATCGCCCACAGGTTGTCACTGGTCGGCAGGCGCCAGTGCAATGGCATGTAGGTGCGACTGTAGCCGGCACGCTGCAGCATGTCGGTGAGTGTTGCCGGGGTGAAGTAGTTGACGTGATCCGGATAGCGCATGCCGGGCCAGCCGGCCTTGCGCAGCTTCGAGTTCCAGCAGGCGATGTTCGGCACCTTGATCAGCACACCGCCTGTGTCGCTGAGTGCAGCATGTGCAGCCTTCAGTGTCGCCATTGCTTCGGAGTCGTGTTCGAGGAAGGAGCGCATGACGACAAAATCATATTTGGTGTTTTCGATCCGGGAAAAACCAGCGACGGCCACATCGTGGATGCAGGCGCCACCACGCTGGGCAAAGCGCGCATTGGCGGCTGCGCACATGCCTGGCGATGGCTCGATGCCGTAGGGGATATAGCTGTCGGGAAGATGGGTGAGCGTGGAGCCGTCGCCACAACCGACATCAAGCACGCGCTTGCCCGGCGAAAACGTCACGATGTAACGCATTTCCTTGGGCAGGTTGCGGAAGCCGCGCAGGAAGGAACGGAGTTTTTTCAGACCATCGCTGAAGAAGTAATAAATCCCGCGCCCTTCGCGGCGACGTGCGCGCTCATTTGTCTTGCTGCCTTCCCAGGCAAACTCGGTCTTGAGCAGCTCCTGCGCGGGCGGGTTTTCCAGATAGATCATGTGGCACTGCGCGCATTCGACGATGGACCACGGGTGCTGGGAATAATCCTGGCGCGGCCGCCGCGAAGTCGCGCCGCAAACCGGGCAATCGCGCTGCGTTTTCGCAGCATGCCGGGGAATGTGCTGGGTCATATCGCCTCTGTTTCCACCGTCAGCAGGGTATCGCCGAGTATCACCTGCAGCCGATCGCCGGCCTTGAGTGGGCCGACTCCCTGGGGGGTGCCGGTCATCACCACGTCGCCGGGCGAAAGGGTGAAGTAGCGCGACATATAGCAAAGCAGTGGCAGCACGGGCGTCAGCATGTCGGCGGTGTTGCCATCCTGGCGGATCTCGCCATTGACGAGCAGGCGGATACGCATGCCGTCCAGGCTGGCGACGCGTGCCGGATTCACGAACGCAGACAGCGGACACGCACCATCGAAGGCCTTGGCTTTTTCCCACGGCAACCCCTTTGCCTTGAGTCCGTCCTGTACTTCGCGCAGCGTCAGGTCGAGCCCGAGGCCCACACCGGCAATGGCGGCGCTTGCTCGTGTCGGATCAGCATCTTTCAGAGGTGCACCGATCAGCACCGCCATCTCTGTTTCGAAATGGCAAGCGCCCTGCCCGCGCGGCACAACGACGGGATCATGCAGCGAGACGATTGCCGTGCGCGGTTTGATGAACAGAATCGGTTCGGCAGGAACCGGATTGTGCAGTTCCTTCGCGTGCTCGGCGTAGTTACGGCCGACGCAGACGACTTTGCCGACTGGTAAGGTGCAGGCGGAGTCGTCGACAAAGCGGTGCTGGTAGGGCATGGGCAGGTTCGGCAGGCGGGCGAGACTGCGAATTATACGCACAGCGTGCGCCGGCCAGATGCTTCAGGCTTCGCGCAGTTGCGGTGGCCCGGCAACAGCGGCAGCGATCAGCACCAGCGGCCCGGGCGAGCCCGGCGTACGGTAACGCGTCTTGATCTCGGTCAGATGCGCCAAGGCTTCGCCACGCACGTAGGGTTCCTCAAGGCAGATGATCTGGTAAATCCCGTAACGCAGCATTTGCTCGGTCAGCAGGCCGTTGTCGCCGGTATGGGCAGCACTGGTGCGCAGGAATGCTGGCCAGGATGTCACCAGCACCCACATGTTGAGCACCAGCGCATCGAGCTCGTCTTGCGTAGCCTCGACCAGCCCGGCCGCGATCATGCCGTCGTAGATCACATGCGTTTGCCGAATCGACGCGGCGGCAAAGGCACTGTAACGCGCGCGCAGCGCCGGGGTTTCTGCAAACAACTGTTCAAGATCGCGATGCAGGAACCGGTATTCCCACAGGCTGTGAAAAATCACCTCGAAGTAGCCGAGTTTGTCCTGCCAGGTCATGGGTCGGTCGCGCGGCACAACGAGCCGCTGTCCCAGCTCGCTTTCGTAGCGCAGGAACAACTCGAAAATGAGTTCGCCCTTGTTGCGAAAATGGTAGTAGAGATTGCCAGGACTCATGCCCATGGCATGCGCAATGTGGTTGGTGGTGACGTTGCGTTCGCCGCGCTCGTTGAACAGCCCAAGACTCGTCTTAAGAATGCGGTCGCGGGTTTTCGTTGGGAGTGGGGCAACCATGGGTGCAACTCGATATTGATACCGACGAAATCTGTGGCGGCGAGAGCGGGCGGTGCGCCTGCAAGAAGACGGTGTACCGTCGCGTTGACAGTCTAGAGTAATTGCTCTAAAAACCCAAAGCGAAGCGTTGGCCGCCACTTGGAGGCCGGTGCCCAACCCAATAGCCACCGGGCAAACACCCGTTGGCAGCCACTGGAATGGATCCCATGCAAGCCATAGAAATCCCGCCGGCCGGGTTGTCGCGCCGCACTTTTTTGCAAGTCTCTGCTGCCGGCAGCCTGGTGCTCGGCGCGGCCAGCATGACGGCGTTACTGACGGGTTGCGAACGTCAGGCAGCCGTTGCCCAGGGCTTCAAGGTTCTGCGTCCGCAGGACCTGCCGATACTTACCCGTCTGCTGCCTGCTGTCCTCGATGGCGCGCTGCCCGTGGATGCAGCCGCGCGCGCTCAAGCCGTGCAGCAAGTCGTAGCGTCATTTGACCAGTTGCTCGTCGATACTTCGGCTTCGGCACGCGCAGGCTTCCTGCAACTGCTCGACTTGTTTGATCTGGGTATCGTCCGCGGTCCGTTGTTGGGCCTGTGGAAATCCTGGAAAAAATCCGATGAGGCCGACGCTGCCGCCGTGCTTGAGCGCCTCGGTGGCAGCAGCATCGGCTTGTTGCGCGGTGCCTACAACGGCATGGTGACCATGGCGATGCTGGCGTGGTATCTGGAGCCGGCGCACCAGGCGGCAACAGGCTATCCAGGCCCGCCGCGCAAGATCGTTTCCTGATGCGCACCGTCATGCGCCCGTCACGGTGCAAATACGCGCTGCAATGCTTCAGGCCAGCCCTCCGGGAAAGCACCCTGAAAAACCACGAAATGCAACACGGAATGTCCGATGAAAACGAATGAAATTGAAGTTCGCGTGCCCGACCCGTGGAAACAGGGCCTTGCTTCAGGCTGGAATGTCACCAACGCCAGCGCGCTCGAAAACGATACGACGCTTGAGTGCGATGTTGTCGTCGTTGGCTCCGGTGCCGGCGGCGGCACGGCGGCGGAAATTCTCACCCGGGTGGGGCTGGCGGTCATCATCGTCGAGGAAGGCATCCTCAAAACGTCTGACCAATTCACCATGAATGAGCGCGAGGCATATCGCGATCTCTATCAGGAAGGGCTTGCACGCGGCACCAAGGATGGTGCCATCGGCGTTATTCAGGGCCGCAGCGTTGGCGGCTCCACGACCGTCAACTGGACATCGAGTTTCCGCACGCCGGATAACACCCTGAATCACTGGGCGGAGCGATTCGGCGTGAAAGGTGTTGCGCCGGCAGAAATGGCGCCCTGGTTCGATCATATGGAAGCGCGCCTGAACATCCATCCCTGGGCCATGCCACCGAACACCAACAACAACATTCTGCGTGTCGGTTGCGAAAAGCTCGGTTATCACTGGGCGATCATCCCGCGCAACGTCAACGGCTGCTGGAATCTCGGTTATTGCGGCATGGGCTGCCCCACCAATGCCAAACAATCGATGCTGGTGACGACCATCCCGGCGGCACTGTCCGGCGGCGCCAAACTGATGTGGCGTCTGCGTGCGGAACGCGTGACGATGCAGGGCGATCGCGTCACCGGTGTTGAATGCGTTGCGCTCACCGCGGATGGCCAGACGACCACCGGCGGAAAGGTGTCGATCCGCGCGCGCCATACGGTGCTGTCGGGCGGCGGCATCAACACGCCCGGCCTGTTGTTGCGTTCGCGGGTGCCTGATCCGTATCGGCGTATCGGCAAGCGCACATTCCTGCATGCTGGCCCCTGCTCCGTGGCGCAGTTCGGCGATGATGTCGAGTCATATTACGGAGCGCCCCAGTCGGTGTATTCCGATCACTTTCTCTGGTCGGAAGGGGTTGACGGGCCGATGGGCTTCAAGCTCGAAGTCGCGCCCCTGCATCCAGGATTTGCTGCGGTGTTGATGGGCACGCACGGCAAGCAAAACCTTGACGACATGCAGCACTTGCCCAACGTCAACACCATGGTTGCGCTGATGCGCGATGGTTTCCACGAAGACAGCCCGGGCGGCAATGTCGGGTTGCGCGACGATGGCTCGCCGGTGCTCGATTATCCGGTAACCGACTACCATCTTGACGCCGCGCGGCGCGCACACGACGTGATGCTGCAGGTTCAGTTCGCCGCCGGGGCAAAACGTGTGCGGCCGGCGACAGCAAACCCGCTCTGGTTCACCTCGTTGTCCGGGGCGCGCCAGGCTCTGGCGGCGGAGAAGTACAGCGCGCATCACACCAAGCTTGCTTCGGCTCATGTCATGGGTGGTTCGTGCATGGGCGAGGATCCGAAGATCGCGGTCTGCAACAGTCAGGGTCGTTATCACCATCTGCAGGATCTCTCCGTACTGGATGGCTCGCTGTTCCCGACCTCGATCGGCGCCAATCCGCAGCTGTCGGTCTACGGACTCACCTCGCGGTTGGCCACGGCGCTGGCGGCTGACCTCAAGGGCGCCAGCCAACCGGTGGCCCAACCAATGCCCCAACCAGTATAGGCGGCGACCGCCGCGCCGCCTTCGTCCGGGCCCCGGGATGCGCTAACATCCTGGGGCATCCTCATTTACGATCCTCGCCATGGCCAACCGCGTTGTTTACCCCGGCACCTTTGATCCGATCACCAACGGTCACCTCGATCTTGTCGAGCGGGCCGCCCGGATGTTCGACCATGTGATCGTCGCGATCGCCGACAGCCCGAAAAAGAACCCGATGTTCAATCTTCTCGAGCGGGTGGCGCTGGCAAAAGAGGCGCTTGGCCATCTGCCGAACGTCGAGATCACCGGCTTCAACAAGCTGCTGGCACATTTCGTGCGCGACCAGAAAGCAAATGTTCTGCTGCGCGGCCTGCGCGCGGTGTCCGACTTCGAGTATGAATTCCAGCTCGCCAATATGAACCGTGTGCTCGCTCCGGAGATCGAAACACTCTTCCTGACTCCCGCCGAACACCTGTCCTACATTTCATCGAGTCTGGTGCGTGAAATCGCGCTTCTGGGTGGCGACGTTCACCAGTTTGTGCCCGCCAATGTCGATGCGGCTCTGCATCGCAAGGTTACGCGTTAGTACACGCGGAGCACGGCATGTCGCTGATGATCACTGATGCGTGTATCAATTGCGATGTGTGTGAGCCGGTTTGTCCAAACAAGGCGATCTACCCGGGCGAAGCAATCTACGTCATTGAGCCCGGTCTGTGTACCGAGTGCGTCGGCCATTTCGATGAACCCCGGTGCGTACAGATCTGTCCGGTCAGCTGTATTCCGAAAGATCCTGTGCACGCAGAATCACAGGAACAACTGACGCAAAAGTTTCGGCGGTTGACAGAAAAACAAGAAAACGCTGCCTGAACGGCAGCCGGGAGTTTCCCATGCTGGCGACAAGGATGTGGTTTGCGGCTGCGCACCGGGTTGTATTTTTATTCGTCTTGCTCGCCATGGCGGCGCCTGCCAGCGCAGGGCCCCCGAAGGCGGCCATTGCCAGCGCGCATCCCCTGGCGACCGCAGCGGGCATGGCGGTGCTTGATGCGGGCGGCAACGCCTTCGACGCTGCCATTGCAGTGGCGGCCACGCTGGCCGTTGTCGAGCCTTATGCTTCAGGTCTCGGCGGCGGCGGCTTCTTCCTGTTGCACGATGAACGCAGCGGCAAGGATGTCGTGCTTGATGCGCGCGAGATGGCGCCGGCGCAGTCTGTGCCGGAAATGTTCCAGAATAAAAAAGGTGAGGTGGTACGCGACTGGGCTACGAACGGCCCGCTTGCGGCCGGCATCCCCGGCATTCCGGCGGCGCTGGCTGAGCTTGCGGCCCGGTATGGCCAGTTGGCGCTCTCCGAGAGTCTGAAGCCTGCGATCGGTTTTGCGCGCGACGGCTTTCCCGTCGATGAGCACTATCGGCAGGTAACCCGGCAACGCATCGAAGTGCTGCGGCGGTTTACTGCCAGTTCGCAGACTTTTCTGTTCAGGGGCGATGTGCCGGCGCTCGGTGCGATGATCCGGCAGCAGGAGCTGGCGGTAACCCTCGAAAGACTCACCCGGCAAGGACACGATGGTTTCTATTCCGGCGAATTTGCGCAGCGGCTGGTCGATGCCGTAACCGAAGCCGGTGGCATCTGGTCGCGCGAAGACCTGGCAAAGTATCGTGTGATCGAGCGGGCACCGCTGATTGGCAGTTTTCGTGGTGCCCGTATCGTCACTGTGCCACCGCCATCCGCAGGTGGGGTAGCCCTGATCGCCATGCTCAACATGCTGGATGCCAGCGGTTATGCCGCCAGCACAGGCGCCATACGTGATCACCTCGTCATTGAGGTAATGCGGCGTGCATTTCGCGATCGCGCACAATTTCTCGGTGATCCGGATTTCGTTTCGGTGCCGGTTACCGAATTGACGTCGATGGATCACGCCAGGAAGCTGATCGCCGGTTTTGATCGTTCCAGGGCGACTCCAAGCGATACGCTGGGCCCGATTTCACCGCCACCAAACCAGGGTGAAAACACCACGCATTTCTCGATTCTTGATCGTGAGGGTAATCGTGTCAGCGCGACACTCAGCATCAATCTCGCATTTGGTTCCGGGTACATGGTGCCGGGCACCGGCATTCTGCTGAATAACGAAATGGACGATTTTTCCAGCGCGCCTGGTACAGCCAATGCCTATGGGCTGATTGGTTCGACGGCCAATGCCATCGCCCCTGGCAAGCGACCGCTGTCGTCGATGGCGCCAACCTTTATTGAATACAATGACCGTGTCGCGATCCTTGGCACGCCTGGCGGGAGCCGGATTCCAGGCATGGTGCTGACTACGCTGCTCTCGGTGCTTGATGCGGATGAACCTGCCCAAACGCTGGCAGCGCCACGCTTTCATCACCAGTATCTGCCGGATGCTGTCGAGACCGAGCCGGAATATTTCGGCAGCGACCGTGCGCGCCAATTACGCGCCCGCAACCACATTGTGACATCAACCGGTCGCAACTATGGCAATGTGCAGATTGTGGTATGGGAGAAAACCTCGGGTCGCGTGATGGCGGCAAGCGATCCGCGTGGTGGGGGCAGCGCACAAACAAAATAAGCAGGCCGTGGCCTGCTTATTTTCCGCAATACATTTTTGAACACACACATGCGTAACGCATGTGTGTGCAAACCAGACCAGCGTGGTTGGTTACGGTGCCGCTGCAGATTTCTCGGCAGCCGTTCCGGCAGCAAGTGCAGTCTTGCGGGCGGCAGCCCGGCGCGCACTCTCTACAGGCGTACAGCCCAGGCAGCGGATGAATGTGTTTTCCGCCGGCACGCCCACCAGGGTATGCCACGTCTTGCCGACTGAATCACCGGCTAACGCGAAGGGTGCGGAGGCCACAAACAGCACGGCACCGATGCCGGTCATGCCGAGCATCAGGGGACGAACTGCCAGCGCATCAATGAACATGGCGCCGGCAGACACACTGTCTTCCGCGAAGAGTTGTTCGGCATATTGGTCTGCCTGCGACGGGCCGGAAAACGAAAGCGCGGCGAGTGCGGTCAGTGTCGCAACAACGAGTGCCTTAGGCTTGCTCATGGGGGCCCCCACAGTAGTCAGTTCCGGATTGTTCTTGTCGTCCCGAGGTTCGGGCTAGTTAATGTGCTTTGCGTACTTTACGTGATAAGTGGCTAATAAAAAAGCCTTTTAGGCCGCTGCAGCGCTCATCGTTGGCAGCGGCCGCAATAGACAGAGGCGCGCCCGCCGATGCGGATTTCCAGCAAGCGGACAGCACAATGAGGACAAGGCTCGCCGCCACGGGCGTAGACGGCAAGTTGCCGGGCGAAGTAGCCGGGGCGGCCGTCTCCCGATGAAAAATCCCGCAGGGTCGTGCCGCCCGCCCGGATGGCTTCCTCCAGTACCTCTCGAATCGCCCGCAACAGGCGCGCCCAGGCTGCTGTCGATATCCGGCCGACAGGGCGTTTCGGATGAATGCGCGCCCGAAACAGCGACTCACTGGCATAGATATTCCCGACCCCAACCAATACGCCATTGTCCATGATGAAACTCTTCACTGGCCGTTTGTGGCCAGCCGCCCGCGCCCGCAGGCTTGCTGCAGTCAGGTCGGGGTCCCAGGGTTCCGGCCCCAGCACGCGCAACAGTTTGTGCCGGGTGGGATCGCCGTCGATCCACAGGAAAGCGCCGAACCGACGCGGGTCGGTGTAACGCAGCACCCTGCCGTCAACCGTCATGATATCGATGTGATCGTGCGGCCCTGGTGCGGCTTCGCGTGGCAGCAGCCGGATGCTGCCGGACATCCCAAGATGAACGAGCAGCGTCCCGCCGCCGATCTCGACGAGCAGGTATTTCCCCCGCCGGCGGACGCAGTGCACTGCCTGCCCGGCGAGCCTGGCAGGCAGGGACGGTGGCACGGGCCAGCGCAAGCCGTGGTGGCGGATCGTCATCCGGGCGATGCGCTGACCTTCCAGCACGGGGCGGATTGCCTGCAAGGTGATCTCGACTTCCGGTAATTCAGGCATGAAGATCCGCCGGCAAACCTCTATCAGGACAATAGGTTAAGCGCGACAATTAGTAACTTGCTTGAACAATGACCCGCAGGCTGGCAGAATCCAGCCCAAGCGACCGCCGATTCCGCGCGATCGTCTTGTTTTGGGACGCCCCTATACCCAAGCTCGTGCAGGAAGAATAACGATGAAAAAACTTCTCGCATTGTCTGGTCTGGTGCTGGCCACCTCAACGGCCTTTGCTGTAGAGCAGCCGTATCTCGGTCTGGATTACGTGCAGTCAGTTTATGAGCTGGATGGCGGTGGCGACGCCAGCCCTGCGTTTGTCCAGTTGCGCGCCGGTACCGATCTCACCAGGAATCTTGGCCTTGAGGCCCGCGTGTCGGTCGGCGTTGCTGACGACGTTATCACCAGTGGCGGCATCAAGTACGCACTGAACATCGACTCCATGTATACCTTTGGCGTGGTTGGGCGACTGCCTTGGGGCAATCACGGTAGTCTCTACGCGCAGGCGGCCTATTCGTACATGCAGATCAGTGCGGAGAGTTCCGGGATTCTTCCCGATACGGAAACCAATGACGGTGGTTTCTCCTGGGGAGCCGGTTTCGTGTTTCCGGCGTGGCACAACTATAATCTTGAGCTTGATTACACCAGTTACTTTGACGGCAACGAGTACATGCTGAGCGGATTCGGAGTTGGGTTCCGTCGCTATTTTTGATGGTTTGCGTCGCTTCATTCGTTATAAAAAAAACGCCGTGAAAATGGCGGAGCCGTTGAGGTGGCCAGCCTGAGCGCTGAAGCCGAAAAAAAGAAAGCCCCGACAGGGTGATGCCCGTCGGGGCTTTCTCGTTTTCGGCGACTTCTCGGCACCGCATCCATTGTGCCGGTCATCAAGCTCATACGCAGGAAGCCGTTGGGCATCCGTCAATCGCCCACGGACGCATGGCATCACCACACATCCGTGGGCAAGCGATCGAGCCCGTCAGGGCGTCCCGTCGATAGCGATGCTCCACGTCTGAGCGTTGCCATTGGGGGGCGTGGCGGTAATGAGCAGCGCGCCATCGGCAACGACGAATGACGTGGGGCGTGTCACAAGGAAGCCTGTGGCGAAATAGTCAGTCTGTGAACCCACCGTGGCGGTAGACGCTCCAAAAATTTCGGCCACCGAGGAGGGGTTCACCTCTGCTTTCACGGTCGTTCCCTCGGGTGGTGCATTGCCGTAGGCATCCGTGACAATGACACTGACGAATCGCGTGCCGCCATCATGAACTGCAACACTGGAAATTTCTTGCCCGCTCTGGGTGTAGAAGGCATCAGGCGGCGGCTGAATTATGCCGGTGATGATGCCGTTCAGGGCGGCATCGACCGTATCGCGCGTGTAGTCGATCCCGGACAGGTCTGCGTTCGGGTGGAGGATGTAGGTTCGCAGGGCGTCCGTGGACATCACGAGCAGGACCGAGTCGCGCACGTTGACGGTGGCGTCACCGGAGCAGGCCGTGGACGAGGTTCCGGTGGCGCACAACACGCCATCGAAACGGCCGTTGGCGGCATCAAATGCCAGATCCTGATCGAAATCGACAAACTCCTCGTCCTTGAACTGGGCTGCGAATGTTGTTCCAGCCTGGGCTGGCGTGTCGCGCACCCCATTGTCATTGCTGTCCTTCACTGCCTCTGCCAGGTCGGTGTAGGTTTCGCCCACGTCATAGCGGCCATTGCCGTTGGCGTCCACGAAGGACTCCTCACCCACGGCATAGGCAACAATCGTCGATCGGTTCAGGCGATCGTTGGTCGCCAGACCGGTTGCTGCAGGCGCCCGCGCATCGGCATTGCCCCGAGGGTCCTGGCTGCGCCAGTTGACCGAACAGGTGCCGTTGACGGTGGTGCAGGATGGTTCGATCGAACCGAGCTCCGACCAGAACGTCACTGCCGTGCCATCCGGCACAGGGTTGCTGAAGTGATCCGCCGCATAAATGATGACCGGAACGGTGACGCCATCGTGATTGCCGGCCTGGGGGTTGAACGTACCGATCGACAGCGAGAAGCTGTCCTGATGTGGCAGGCCGGTGCTCACCACCAGCACATCAGACACGGCCGACTTGGCCGGGCTGGGTACCGTGGCGCAGTTCGAATCGTTGTCGTGATCGACCACCGCGTTGACGCGCACCGAGGTCGGCACCGAACCGGCGGTCACCACCGCAATCACATCACCGGATGTGTTCGAGCGGGAAGAGGAGTCGACCGTCAGGCCGCCAACGGAGGTGGACAAGCCAAAGCAGACGAGTTGATTGCTGATGGGGGTGCCGTCGCTGCCCAGCACGCGGAACAGTACTTCCGAACGCGTCAGCCGGCCAAAGCCGCCAGTGCCCTCCAGGGCGATCACATCCGGCGTTGCCGAAATGAATGCGATCTGGCCAACGGTGGCGACTTCGATTTCGACGGTCGTCGTTGCCGTCAGTGTTGATGCGCCATTGGTCAGGGTCGCGCGTATAACGTCCGTGCCTGCACAGCCGCTGGGACGATAGGTAACGTCCGTGTGGCCCGCCACCGTCGTACCGGTAGCGTCGATGACGGCGGTGGGGGTCGCCAGACTGGCGCAATCGGAGGAGAAGGCAATCGGCACCGGTGTGCTGTAGGCCAGGCCCGTGCCCGCGTCCACCACATCGGCGCTGACGGTTATCGTGCTGCCGGCCTGAATCGGTCCGGTGGCACTGGTTTTCAGTACGGCATTGGTGAAGGTGGTGCCACTGAAGCTGCCAAGCTGGAGAACGACCGGTGCCGTGGCTGTCACCGAGGTAACGATGACAACGCTGCTGGTAACGGTTTGGTCTTGGTAATCCACGGTTGCCGTGGCAATGCCTGCTCCGCTGCTGAGCGGCGTTATCGACACTTCGGCCACGCCGGTCGATGTCGTCGCCGTCGTGGTCTGGGAAAGCCCGGCAACGTCGGGGGCGGTGAAGGTGGCGAGCGCCAGATTTACCGGTACGCCGTCCAGGGTCACCGTGGCAATCAGGCGGCCCGG
Source organism: Pseudomonadota bacterium (assembly GCA_049324495.1). Lineage (GTDB taxonomy): Bacteria > Pseudomonadota > Gammaproteobacteria > Pseudomonadales > JADFDG01 > JADFDG01. The sequence continues at coordinate 25,940 of JBMOOP010000140.1, read as the reverse complement.
GTTGGCGTCCGTCACCGGGTTCGTGGTGCTGATGGGCGTACCGGCGCCGTCGAGCGCCACCAGCGACAGGCTAAGAACGTTGGTTGCTGTCGTGCCATCGCCGTCGCTGCTGGTGGATTCATCACCGGTGGTGGTGAAGGATTGCGAGGCAGCAGCAATGTTGCCGTCTATATCCGTAAAGGTTACCGAGGCTGTGCCGGTCGTCGGGCCGGTCGAGCCGGCGCTCAACACGACCGACGCGACCCCGGCACCGTCAGTTTGCGCTGAGCTGCCGGCCAGCCGACCCGCCGTTGCGCTGAACCGAATGGTGGCTCCCGGGACCGGGGCACCGGTCGTGGGCGCCAAAAGCGTTGCGACGACGCGCAAGGGTGCCGTGGCAGAGGACTGTGTTGCTGATGCGCCGGTGCTTGCGTCGACAGTCGCAACGGTCAGCGTGTAGTTGGAAATGCCCGGCAGAGCGACCGCGTCATCACCGCCGCCGCCACAGGAGGCCAGCATCAGCGCCGCCAGCACCATCATCAGGCCACGCGCAAGGAACTTGGTCATAAGTGCTCTCCGTCAATCCGGACCCAGGGGCCGGTCTTGTTGTTCTCGCCGACATCATAAGCGCACCCGGAAGCGTTCATTCTCCGCCCGGCTATAGGCAAAGATACCGGGTTGGGTAAAAAAAACAATCTTTCAAGCAGTTAAGGCATCTTCCGCAGGAGAAACATTAAGTGTTGGGGGCGTCGGCCTGGGTGGTTGCGCGCCGCTTCTCGATCATTTTGCCTATGAGCAGTCCGACCTCGAATAGCAGGCACATGGGTATTGCCATGAGAAATTGCGACAACACGTCCGGTGGCGTTAGCACCATGGCGATCACGAACGCGGCGACGATGACATAGGGCCGCGCGGTGACCATGGCCTGGGTGCTGGTGATACCGGTGGCCACCAGCAGCGTGACCACCACCGGGGTTTCGAAGGCGATACCAAAGGCAAGGAAAGTGGTAAGTGCGAACGACATATAGGCATCGATGTCCGTCATGACCTGCACGCCGATCGGTGCCGTAGAGGTAATGAAGGCAAACACCAGCGGGAAAACCAGGAAGTAGGCAAACGCCATGCCGGCGTAGAACAGCAACACGCTGGAGACGAGGATGGGTGCTGCGAGGCGTTTCTCGTGTCGATAAAGGCCTGGGGCAATGAAACCCCAAGCCTGGTACAGCACATAGGGGATCGCAATGAACAGTGCAACCCAGCCGGTGAGCTTCATCGGCACAATGAACGCACTTGCTACCTGGGTGGCAATCATGGATGTGCCATTGGGCATCACGTCGAGCAGGGGTCTGGCCAGCAGTTGATAGATTTCGTTGGCGAATGGCAGCAGCACCAGGAACAGAACCAGCACCACGATGACGGTGCGCAGCAAGCGGTTGCGCAATTCGAGCAAGTGCTCGATCAGCGTCTGCTCGCGAGGCGCCTCCGACAACTGTTTGCTCATGGCGCCTTGTCGCCGACAGCCAGGGTTGATTGTGTTGCCGTGGGCTCGGGATCTGTGCCAGGCATAGCGTTATGTGGCGGCGCGGGAGCGATATCAGAGGCAGTGGCCGGCGCGATCGTGTTGTTGCCCGGATCGGGTTGGCGATCCGGGCCTATCAGTGGCAGTGGCGCGTGCAACGCTTCACTGACCTGCCGGTTGATGTCATCCACGCCAGCCTTCTTCATCTCGTCCTCGATGCGCCGCTTGAGATCCTCGGCGCGGATTTCGCGATCAATCTGGTCAGTGAAGTGATTCACGGTGTGGCGGGCACGACCGACCCAGCGGCCGAGGGTGCGTGCTGCACCGGGCAGGCGCTCGGGGCCGAGCACCAGCAGCGCGATGATCGCGCAAACAAGCAGTTCGCCAAAGCTGACATCGAACATGGCGATGCGGTGCAGTTATTCAGGACTTGTGGTCGTCCTGCTTTTGCGCGGACTGGTCGATCACCTGCTTGCCCGGTTGCTGCGGCTGGGCAATTTGCGGGTTCGGTGGTTGCGCCGGTGGCTGCTGAGCCTCATTTTCGCCGTCGCTCATCGACTTCTTGAAGCCCTTGATGGCGGCGCCGAGGTCACCCCCGATGTTGCGCAGGCGCTTGGTGCCGAACAGCAACAGGACGACGATAAGAATGACAATGATCTGGCCGGTACTGATCATGGTGTGTTGCTCCTGAAATGATTTGTCTGAACGGTACGCTCAAGATTTGCGGCCGGCCTTTTCGGCAAGGCCGGAGAGATCAAAACGACGCTCCAGTTCGGCGAGTACATTGCGGTGACTGACGCCCAGATGCGAGAGCATCACCAAAGAGTGAAACCACAAGTCGGCGGTTTCCTTGACGACATCGTGAGTATTGCCGGTGCCGGCGGCATCCTTCGCAGCAATCAGCGTCTCGGCACATTCTTCGCCGACTTTTTTCAGTATCTGGTTGATGCCCTGACGATGCAGTTGCGCGACATACGACGTGCCGGCGTCAGCGTGTTTACGCTGTTCAATGGTCTGGTAGAGGGCGTCGAGGATGTCGGTCATGGGAGGACGGCACGCAATCCGGGTGGCGAGCCGGAAGGATACCGCACTGGCCGCGTGGCCGTTGCGCACCGGGTCAAGGAAAGTGCCGGCGAACCGACCCTTTCCTTAAGACCCCATCACTGTTTTTGGCCGTCAGACGCCGATCTGGCCACCATTGTCACGGCGGATGACGAGGGTAGCCGAGCGCGGGCGGGCAGTGCTGGCGGGATTGCTCTCGGTATCCGGCCAGTGGCTCTGGAAGGCGGCAAGGTCGCCGTCCTCGCCCGGGTGCTGGATGTTGACGAACAGGCTCTTGTAGTCCGGGGTCATGCACACGCCGGTGATTTCGCATCCCTTCGGGCCCACCAGAAATCGGCGCAGATTGCTGCCAGGCGCCTCGCCGACATAGGTTCTTTGCGTGCCGGAGATTTTGGGTACGTCGTAGGTGGCACCGTCGCCCGTCTTGCCCGGGACAGCGGCCAGCATCATGCAGTTGGTGGTGTCGGTATAGGCGCCGTCGTCAGTCTGGATCCACAACATGCCGCGCGCATCGAACCAGAGGCCATCCGGACTCGACAGGTCGTTGCTGTCATCGAGCAACGAGAGGTTGGTGCCGGCGAACACCCCGGATTTCTGTGTGTTGGCCGGCGCACCGAACAGGTAGATGTCCCAGGTGAATGTTGTCGCCGACTGGACGCCGCCTGCCTCTTGCCAGCGAATAATGTGGCCGTGCACGTTGCCGTTGAGGCTGGACGAGAACGAACCGGACGCAGAGTCGTATGAGCGCGGATTGGCGGCATCGACGGCGATGTCGGCGCCGGCTGCCTGTTCGGCCCATTCGCTCGATACGCTGCCGTCACCGCGCCGGCTGTTGTTGGTGAGGGTCATGTAGACCTCGCCGTTGCGCGGGTTTACCGCCGTCCACTCCGGACGATCCATTTTGGTGGCACCGACGACATCGGCGGCAAGACGCGCCGCAACGACCACTGCCGCCTGCGAGGTGAATGCGAACACGGCATTATCGCCGGTGAGGCCATTTTTCAGGTGCGTCAGTTCGAGCCACTGGCCACTGCCGTTGGCGTTGAATTTCGCGACATACAGCGTGCCCGCGTCGAGGTACTTGTCGCCGGCCGCAAGACCGGCAGCGGCGTCGTCCGGGTTCCAGTTTTCGGCAGAGACGAATTTGTACAGGTACTCAAAGCGCGCATCGTCGCCCATGTAAATGACAATCGGCTTGCCGCTTGTTGCCGGCGCAAAGACGGCGCCCTCGTGGCCGCCGCGACCCAGAGCCGTACGTTTCTTCGGCGTGGCGTCCGGATTGAACGGGTCGATTTCCACCACCCAGCCGAAGGTGTTTGGTTCGTTGCGGAAGTCTTCCGAGCCATCGTCGGCATTGCCGTTCGCGGCGGTAGCATTCCAGCGTGCGAAAATTTTGTCCGGATCGTCACCGCTGGCTACCGTTGACCACTTGTAGCTGCCGGTGTTGCCGGTTTTGATGCCATAGCGGCGCAGCAGCAGGTCATCGTCCTCGGTGCGTTCGGCGGTATCGTTGTCGCGCCGGAAGTAGAACGCCCAGTTTTCCTCGCAGGTCATGTAGGTGCCCCACGGAGTCTGGCCGTTGGCGCAGTTGTTGATGGTGCCACGGCCGCTGTAACCGGTGCTGTCGTATAAGGTGACCAGAAAGCGTGATCCCGCCGCCGGGCCGCTGAATTCCATTGCCGTGGTTGGCGTGATGCGATGGTTGTAGGCAGAACCTGCGACCAGTTGAAAAACGCCGTTACTGTCCTTTTCGATTTCGATCACGCTGATGCCGTGCGCATACAGTTCACGCGTGGCTTCATTGGTGTTGCGGACGGCATCGGCAGCGAAGGTCGAGCCGCTTGCGTGCAGGTAAACCTGGGTGATGTTCTCGTGGTTGATGCAGAGGATGCCGCGATCGCTGTTGTCGTCATCGCGGCCATCATCGCCGAGCCCGAAGTACGCCATGCCGTCGTGGTGGTCGCCGGCGCGTTGCCGGTAAGAATCGCCGCTCTCGGTGCCGGCATCCGTCCAGGCTGCCGTGCTGCCGTCGATTGGATCGCCGAGCGCATACAGCACAGAGAAGGAGTAGCCCGCTGGCACATAGACGATGTCGTCGAGGCTTTTGGCGACGGCGGTGAAGCCGAGCGCCGGAGCGCCGGCCACCGGTGCCGATGTCGGATCGTCGTCATCACAACCGGCGAGAGCGAAGCTCCCCAGCATCATGGCGGCGCTGGCGCCCAGGCCGCCGCCGAGAACCTGGCGGCGCGAGACACGCGTTTCCACCCATTCGCCGAGGTAATCGTTGAGCGATTCGTTGGTAATGATATCGGCGTCGAAATCGACGTCATTGTTCTGCGCTTGGTTTGCCATGGCTGTGCACTCGTGAAGATGGCGAGAGTGGGAAGTACGGCCACGGTAGGAGCCAAAGATGACGAAATACTGGCAGATTAGTGACGCAATGCTGACGCCAGCAGGACAACGCCGGCGCCGGCCAGCCAGGGACCCGCCGGGTGCAGGGCAATGCCGACCAGTAGCACGCCGGCCAGCAGCAATGCACTGCCGGCGCCGGTAAGCACCAGGGTACGCAGCAGGCGCCGCTCGCGGGCAAGCATTTCGTCGCGGGCGGCGGCTGCGCGCCGCTCGGTGTTGCGCAGGGCGCGAAAGGCGTCGTCGAGATGACGGGGCAGATTCGGCAGGCTCGCCAGCCAGTCGGGCGCGGCGCGGGTGAGTTCCTTCGCGATGGCGGGTGGGCTGAACTGTGCGTACAACCATTCTTCAAGCAGCGGCCGGCCGATACCCCAGATGTCGAGTTGCGGATACAGGCGTCGGCCGAGCCCTTCAATGTGCACCAGCGTTTTGATCAGCAGCATGAACTGCACCGGGGCAGTGACGTGATGGCGCCGCGCCAGTTCGAACAGTTTCAGCACGGTTGGCGCGAACGCCACTTCGGCAATGGGCCGGTCCATGACCGGCCCGACAATCGCCTCGACTTCGCGACAAAACCCATCAAGGTCGGTGCCGTCTGGTAGCCAGCCATTGTCGTCGACCAGACGCACGAGGCGCCGCCAGTCGCGTTGCATCAGGGCGAGCGTAAGGCGGGCGAGCAGCAACTGGTCGTCGCGCGTCAGGCTGCCGACAATCGCGCAGTCGATGGCAATGTACTGTGGCGACTGCGGATGTTCGCGCGACACAAAAATGTTGCCCGGATGCATGTCGGCGTGGAAGAAATTGTCGCGAAATACCTGGGTGAAAAAAATCTCGACGCCACGTGTGGCCAGCAGGCGGCGGTCGATGCCGAGTGCATCAATGGCAGCGGTGTCGGTTACCGGTATGCCGTGCATACGGTCCATCACCAGCATCGTTTCACGTACCAGGGGCATGTGCATGCGCGGGACATACAGCAACGGCGAGCGCTCGAAGGCCAGGCGCATGCGCTCGCTGTTTTGCGCTTCGCGGCGCAGATCGATCTCGGCGTGGATGGTGTCGGCATATTGGGCGACGATATGTGCTGGCCGAAACAGGCGTGCCTCGGCCCACGTGCTTTCCAGCACGCCGGCGAGCATGCGCATGACCGAGAGATCGGCTTCGATGGCGGCGGCGATACCCGGACGCAGCAGCTTGATGACGACGTCGGTGCCGTCGACAAGTTGTGCCGCATAGACCTGTGCCACCGATGCGGCGGCGAGCGGCGTTGCATCAATGCGGGTAAACGCTTCGGGCACCGGTGTGCCGAGGGCGCGGGCGATCATTGCGTGCGCGATGCTGTCGGGAAATGGCGCCACCTGGTCCTGCAGCTTCGCCAGCTCGTCGCAGACGGCATCGTCGAACAAATCGCGGCGCGTCGCCAACAGCTGGCCGAGCTTGATGAAAATCGGCCCGAGTTCTTCGAGCGCCAGGCGCAGGCGCGCGGCCTCCGGCGCCGTCGGTGGCGGCAGCCAGCGTGCCGGGAACAGCCACAGCAGCGCCCGCGCCGGCCAGACCAGCGGATGGCCAGGCAGCAGGGCCAGCAAACGATAGCGGGCGACGGTGTTGAGAACGTGCAGAATGCGCCTGGCGTTGCTCATCGGCTCAATCCCGTGACTGCGGGCCGGCCAGGCGGTCGAGGCGGGCCCGCAACGCGGCGACTCGCGCGGCAACGCGATCGGTGTCGAGGCGCAGCTCATCGACATCGCGCAGGAATTCGCGCATGCCGTGTTTCGACGGGAACAGCGCCAGCTCATGACGAACGAAATCCTCGCCATCGCGCCGCAGGCTGGTTGTCGCGCGCTTGAGAAACAAGGCGGCACCACGCAGCAGATCGCCAACCTGGCGAGCGGCGATGTCGCCGACGATGCGTGCCAGTGGTTCTTCCCAGTCGATGTCGATATCGCGGGCGATCCTCACGAGTTCCTGCACGAACTGCGCGTCACCGGCCACCTGCACTTCGCCGCCGGCCGGCACAATGTCCGGTCGCTCGGCGATGAGTTGACGCAGCAGGCCGATAGCACCAGCGCGAATCGTGGCGTCGACGACGGTCTCGCAACTGTCGTATATCTCCACGCCATCGATGGTGAGCAGAAAATACGCATTCACCGGCGGTTGCCGACACTCGATACCGAGCACACGGCCCTGGTGCACGGCGAGCCGTTGCCGCGTTGCCGGATCGTAGCGCAGCGCGTCATTGATCGCCCGTTCGAGTAAACCAAAGACGGGCGCCAGCAGGCGGCCGGCAGTGGCGCTGTCGCGCAGGGAAGAATCGCCGCGTAACGTAGCTTTCCCATCGGGCTCGCGATTGCTCACGATTTGAATCCCCGGTGCAAGGCGACGACGCCGCCGGTCATGTTGAAAAACTCGCATTTCGCGAGCCCGGCTTTTTCCATCATACCGCGCAGCATTTGCTGGTCAGGGTGCATGCGGATCGATTCGGCGAGGTAGCGATAGCTGTCAGCATCACCGGTGATGAGCTGGCCGAGCCTGGGCAATACGCTGAACGAGTAGAGATCATACAGGCGCGACAGTGGCGCGATCACCGGCTTCGAGAATTCCAGGATCAGTACGCGGCCGCCGGGTTTGAGTACACGGGTCATCTCGGCCAGTGCAGCATCTTTGTCGGTGACGTTGCGCAGGCCGAAACCAATGCTGACGATATCGAAACGGTTGGATGCAAACGGAAGTTTTTCGGCGTTGGCCAGCGCGAAGTGGATGTTGCCGGCATAGCCGCGATCGGTGACGCGATCACGACCGACGCCGAGCATCGAGTCGTTGATGTCGGTCATCACGACCGTGCCGGTTGGCCCGACGCGATCGGCGAACAGCATGCTGAGATCGCCGGTGCCGGCGGCGAGGTCGAGCACGCGCTGGCCGGCGCGCACGCCAGCGACTTCCAGCGTGAAACGCTTCCACAGCCGATGCACACCCATCGACATCAGGTCGTTCATCAGGTCGTACTTGCCGGCCACCGAATGGAAGACTTCGCCGACACGCCTGGCTTTCTCATCGCGCGCAACGGTCTGAAAACCGAAGTGGGTCGTGTCTTGTTTGGTCTTGCCGGAGTCGTCGGTCACAGGGGCTGACCTCCAAGGCGGAACGGATCGGCTTCGCCGTCCCGAATGCGGATGATGAGCGTGCGCTCTTCCTGGGTGATGCGGTCGAACAATGCGTGCGTGCTGCCCATCGGCCGCATCACCCGAAAGCCGCGATCGAGGAAATCGTACAGGATGCCAAACCCATATCGGTGCGCCGGGCGGTTGGCGAGGCGGAACGCGGCAAAAATGATTTTGCTGCGCACATATTTGTCGAGACCGTGGCCGAGTTCGGCCGCCAGGGTCATTTGCCGCAGGCGGTCGTCCATCCGGCCCATATCGCGAAAGGCGGCCAGATAATTGTCAACCGTGATGGATGATACGCCGCGCGTTTCGAACAGCAGGGCTGCCAATTGCTCGTCGAGTTCCTGGATCAGGGTCATCACCTCGGCGGCCATGGCCGAGGTGTTAAGCACCGAATCCGGCAGCAGGCGTATCGCCCGCGGCAGTGCGCGCTCAATTTCGCGCGCCATCGGCATCAGGTCGATGCCGCCGTAGATGTCGTTGAGGAACAGGTCGGTGGCGTCGTGAAAGACCGGGTCGGCAATCAGTGCCGCGTGCGTGTGATGCAGCCGGCGTACCTGAAACGCCTGCAACGCGTGCAGATGCGCCCGGAAGGCTTCGTCCCGGTGTTGACGCAGTCCGTGGTAACGCGCGAGTTCGAAGCGGAGTTTCTCGGCGGCCAGCATGGCATTCCCGGACGGCGGCAGGGGACGCCATTCTAGCAGTGCGCCGGCGGCCCATGCCCGGCCGGGTGCTGGGGGTTCCCGGTGCAGGCGCCCGGATGCCAGGTGGATACCCGAAGAGCGCTCGGGCAGTTGTCGGCTGCGGCCACGCCTGGGCTGCCGCCCCCGGGGTGCAGGCAGGTACACTGGCGGGGATGTTGCCCTTGCCCTGATGCGGGCAGGATCATTCGTTTTATTGCCAGGCACGCGGAGAGCACGACCGATGAGTTTGCACAAACCGTTGGTGGCGGTGGTCATGGGTTCACGCAGCGATTGGGAAACCATGTGCCATGCCGCCCAGACGCTCGAGGCACTTGGCATTGCGCACGAGGTGACAGTCGTTTCAGCGCACCGCACGCCGGATCGCCTGTTCGAGTTCGGTGCCACGGCAGAAGCACGTGGCCTGCGGTTTATCATCGCCGGCGCCGGCGGTGCAGCGCACCTGCCGGGCATGATCGCCGCAAAAACGCCGGTGCCGGTGCTTGGCGTGCCAGTGCCGTCGACCAGTCTCAACGGCCTTGATTCGCTGCTGTCCATTGTGCAGATGCCAGGTGGGGTGCCGGTAGCAACGTTTGCGATCGGCAAGGCCGGGGCGATCAATGCCGGATTGTTTGCCGCGCAATCATTGGCAAGCACCGATGAATCGCTGCGCGTGAAAGTGCATGCCTGGCGCAGCAAGCAAGCCGACAAAGTGCTTGCCAACGACGATCCGCGCCTGCCGGAAAATAATGGCTGATATTCCCCGTTAAAATATTTCCCCATCAGCACGTTCCGGCCCGGAATTTTTCGTCATGAAAACCCTCGGCATCATTGGTGGCGGTCAACTTGGCCGCATGCTTGCGTTTTCCGCCATGCCACTCGGGGTGCGTTGCCGGTTTCTGGTGCCGCAGGACGACGCGGCACTCAGCTGTTTTGGTGAGCGTTTTGCGCAGGCAGACCCGGAGGCTGTAGCACGTTTCGCCCAAGGGCTTGATGCAGCAACCACAGAAATAGAGACCATCGATGCGGGCGTCTTTGCGCAAGCCATGCGGCATGCGCCCTTGTGGCCAACACCGGCCGCGCTGGATTTAAAGCGTGATCGGCGGCGCGAGCGCGAGTATCTGGCGGCGTGCGGCCTGCCGCAGCCGCAGTGGGGGCAGGCGAGCACGCATGCCGATCTTGCGGGTGCCTGCGCGCAAGTCGGGTTTCCCTGCCGGGTGAAAGCGGCGCGAGGCGGCTATGACGGCCGCGGTCAGTGGCGGGTGAAAACAGCGGCCGATATTGCCGCGATTCCTGCCGGGGCAGCACCGTACACCATTGAGACGGAAATCGATTTTCGCGGCGAGTTTTCGCTGGTTGGTGTGCGCAGCGGTACCGGTGAAATCCGTTTCTGGACGCCGTCGATCAACGTGCATCGTGACGGCATTCTCGTGCGCACTGAGCCGGATGACGGCGTACTGTCGTGCGACGAGGTTGCAGTGAGTGAGCGCTGCGTGCGGGCGCTGATGCAGTCACTCGATTATCGCGGCGTGCTGGCCGTTGAGTTCTTTCGCACGGGGAGTGGCATTTTAATCAACGAGTTTGCGCCGCGCGTACACAATAGCGGCCACTGGACGATAGAAGGCGCAGTGACGAGCCAGTTCGAGAATCATGTGCGGGCGGTGCTCGGTCTCGCGCTTGGCGACACGGCTTTGCGGCGGCAGGCGATCACCTGGAACGTGCTTGGGCGCTGGCCGGATCGGGCGGCACTGCTGGCGATTGCCGGGCTGCATGTGCACGATTACGGCAAGGCTGAGCGTTCGGGCCGAAAAATCGGCCATATCACGCTGGAGAAACCCGACGCGATGAGCATCGCCCACATCGAAAAACTGCTCAATCCGCAGCTTCTTTAAAACGCAACCTCATTAAAGTATGTAGCGCGACAAATCCTCGTCCTGCACGATACCGCCAAGCACGCGATCAACCATTGCCTCGTCGATTGTCAGCGGCGCACCGGACTGCTTCAGCGCCACGTCGGCGGCGTCGAACGACACATCCTCCAGCAGCTTCTCCATTACCGTGTGCAGGCGCCTGGCGCCGATATTTTCAGTGCGTTCGTTCACCTTGAAAGCGATTTCGGCGATACGCCGAACGGCATCGTCGGTGAATTCCACTTTGAGTCCCTCGGTGCCGAGCAGTTCGCGGTACTGCATGGTCAGCGAGTTGTTCGGTTCCTTGAGGATGCGTTCGAAATCGTCGGCATTGAGCGCATCGAGTTCGACGCGAATCGGCAGCCGGCCCTGTAGTTCCGGGATCAGGTCAGAGGGTTTGCAGAGATGGAATGCGCCGGAACAGATGAACAACACATGATCGGTCTTCACTGTGCCGTATTTGGTGGTTACCGCGCAGCCTTCAATCAGCGGCAGCAGGTCACGTTGCACGCCTTCACGCGAGACATCGGCACCACTCACTTCTGCGCGCCGGCATACCTTGTCGATTTCGTCGATGAAAACGATGCCGCCCTGCTCCACGGTGCGCAGGGCGGCATCCTTGATTTCATCGTCATTGACCAGATTTGCTGCTTCCTCGTCGCGTAACAGTTTCTGCGCATCCTTCACAGTCAGGCGCTGGGTTTTCTTCCGGTCCTTACCGAGCGATGCGAACATGCTTTGCAGTTGGCTGGTCATGTCTTCGAGACCGGGCGGCGCCATGATGTTCACGCCTACCTGCGTTTGCGCCACATCGATTTCAATCTCACGGACATCGAGTTCGCCGGCGCGCAATTTGCGCCGGAACAGGTTGCGGGTGGTCGAGTCGCCGGCCTGGGGAGCTGGAGCAGTACTGCCCGCAGTGGCGTAATCATCACGCGCCGGGCGCAGCAGGGCATCCAGCAGTCTCTCTTCGGCGGCTTCTTCTGCTTTGGCACGCGAAGCGGCCATCGCATCCTGGCGCTGTATCTTCATCGCCGTCTCGACCAGATCGCGAACAATGGTTTCCACATCGCGACCCACGTAGCCGACTTCGGTAAATTTCGTTGCTTCCACCTTGATGAATGGCGCGTTGGCAAGTTTCGCCAACCGCCGGGCAATTTCCGTTTTGCCAACACCGGTCGGGCCTATCATCAGGATATTTTTCGGCACGATGTCGTGGCGCAGGTCTTCGGGTAATTGCAGGCGGCGCCAGCGATTACGCAATGCGACGGCGACGGCACGCTTGGCGGCATTTTGCCCAACGATGTAGCGGTCAAGCTCGCTGACGATTTCGCGTGGAGTCATGTCGGTCATGCGCCGAGCTCCTCAATGGTGACGTTGCGGTTGGTGTAGATACAGATATCGCCGGCGATTCCAAGAGCCTTTTCGACGATGGTGCGCGCATCGAGTTTGGTATTTTTCAGCAATGCGATGGCGGCGGCTTGCGCAAACGGACCGCCGGAGCCAATGGCGATAATGTCGTTTTCCGGTTCGATCACATCGCCATTACCGGTGATGATCAACGACGCGGTGCCATCGGCGACGGCAAGCAGGGCTTCAAGGCGCCGCAACATGCGGTCGGTGCGCCAGTCTTTTGCCAGCTCAACCGCAGAGCGTGTCAGATTGCCGCCGTGCTTCTCAAGTTTTGCTTCGAAGCGTTCAAACAGGGTGAAGGCATCGGCGGTGCCGCCGGCGAAACCGGCGATCACTTTCCCGTTGCCCAGGCGCCGCACTTTGCGGGCATTGCCCTTCATTATGGTGTTGCCGAGGGTGACCTGGCCGTCGCCGCCGATGACGACATGGCCGTTACGGCGAACACAGATAATGGTGGTGCCGTGCATTTGTTCCATGAGGAAATCCTCGGGTGGGTTACTTCAGGCGGACCGGCAGCGTATCAACTTTCATGTCGACCAGCTGCTGGCGGGCTTTCTGCATGTCGGCTTCGTTGCCGAACGGCCCGACCATGACGCGGAACCAGCTGTCACCTTTGCTGATAGTGACATCCTGAACAGCGACGTTGTGGCCGGAAAGCACCAGCTCGGCGCGCCGGCGATCTGCTTCGGCGCGAGTGCGGAATGATCCTGCCTGCAGCACGAAACGTCCGTCGTCAGTGCCGGATGCGCCTGTCTTTCGGGTTTTCGCATCCTGCAGTTTGCCGTTGCTGGTCGGCAATGGTGGTGGCGTTGCTGTTGTTGTTTTGTCGCCGATTGCCGGTGCGATAACCTCCTGTTTCGGAAGCATCGAGTAAAACTCGAAGGTCACCGGTTTCTCGCTGCCTGCCTTGCTGTTTGCCTTGTCAGTGGCGTTGCTGGCATTGGTGGAGGGTTTCTTGCCGTCGGTATCGGCACAGGCAACTTCTGCGGCGCGGGCGCGATCGCGCAACTCCATCGCCGTCGGCAGAATTTTCAGCAGGTATACGCCAGCCGCCAGCAAAAGGCCGAACGACAAGCCGCCGACAAAAAAAACCCAGTTTTTGTTGCTGTGGCCCCCCGAGGATTGGCGCGGCTGGGCGCCGCGCTTCTTGCTTGCGTTGCGGGACATTTGTTTCCTCACATGCTGTCAGGGGCGCTGACGCCGAGCAGCCCGAGCCCATCGGCGATCACAAGGCGAACTGCTTCAGAAAGTGCCAGCCGCGCGTTGCGTTGCCGCGCATCGTCAACCAGAACTTTGTGAGTGTTGTAATAACCGTGGAACTCTTGCGCCAGCTCACGCAGCCAGTGCGTGAGCGTGTGCGGTGATTTGCTGCGCGCGGCGGCGATGATGGCTTCCGGCCACTGGCCGAGTTTTTTCGCCAGATCGGCAGCGGCCTGCTCCGGCAGTTCAGTGAGCGCCGCCATGCCGGCCTGGTCGTCGTATTGCCAGCCGCGCTCGGCAAGCGCGCGGAACATGCTGCGCACGCGGGCGTGGGCGTACTGCAGGTAGTAAACGGGGTTTTCATTGCTGTGCGAGCGCGCCAGATCGATATCGAACTCAAGGTGTTGGTCGCCGGAACGGGTCAGATAGAAAAAGCGCGTGGCATCGGTGCCGGCCTCATCGATCAGGTCTTGCAGGGACACGAAGTTGCCGCTGCGTTTGCCCATGCGTCCGGAGGCCAGGGTCACGAACTGGATCAACGCCACATGGAAACGGTCGCCCTTGCCGCAGAGGAGCTCAATGGCGGCACGCACGCGAGCGACGTAGCCATGGTGATCGGCACCCCAGACATCGATCAGGGTGTCATAGCCGCGCTCAAGTTTTTCCAGATGGTAGGCGATGTCGGATGCAAAGTAGGTGAACGTACCATCATCGCGGAGCAGGACGCGGTCTTTCTCATCGCCAAGCGCGGTGGTGCGCAGCCAGAGTGCGCCGTCGTGCTCGTAGGCATGGCCGGCAGCGCGCAACTTGTCGAGCGCCTTGTCTACCAAGCCGCCTTCCACCAGCGCCCGTTCGGAATAAAAGCGATCGAAGCGTACATTGAACGACGCGAGTGTCGCGCGTATATCCTGCATCTGCACATCGAGACCGAATTGTTGCAGTACACGATAGTCATTGCCGAGCATTTGCTTGCAGCGCTCGATCAGTGCATCGATATGCACTTCGCGCTGCGTTTTCGCGTCGATCCCGTCTTCTTCCGGATCTACCGGCAAGCCATCGATCAGATCGGCGTACTGTTTGCGGAAGCGCTCCCCGTATTCGTTGGCCAGCAGCCGTGCGCAGTCCTGCACGTAGGCGGCTGGATAGGCGCGCGACGGGATACGCACCGTTGCGCCGAACTGTTCGAGGTAACGCAGCCAGAGACTGACGGCAAGTACATCGGTCTGACGACCGAAATCGTTGATGTAGTACTCACGGTGTACCAGGTGGCCGGTCGCTTCCAGCAGGTTGGCGAGTGCTGAGCCGAAAGCTGCGCCGCGACCGTGGCCGACGTGCATCGGGCCGGTCGGGTTGGCAGAAACGTACTCCAGAAGTACGCGCTCGCCGTTGCCGATGTTCGGCCGAGCGAAGACATGCAGCTCGGTGAGGATGTGCCGTACCGCCGCGAACTGGCTGCCCTGCGCCAGGAAAAAGTTGATGAAGCCGGGGCCGGCAATCGCCACTTTCAAGACGATTGCGTTGGCCGGCAGCGCGCTGACGAGTGCTTCGGCAATTACCCGTGCCGGCTGGCCGGCTGGCCGGGCGAGCGCCATTGCGAGGTTGGTGGCGAAGTCGCCATGCGCCTTGTCCTTCGCAGCGTCGAGGCGGATGTCGGCGGTGGTGCCTGCGGGCAGGGTGCCATCGGCGATCAGTTTCGCCACGGCCTGGCCGAGCAGGGCGGAAAGTGCGTTCTTCATGGAAGCGGAGATGCCCGGTCGGAGAAAGGCGCGATTCTACTGCAGGAGTGCCGACACGCCTTTAGGGAAAGCATCTTCCAGCGAGACACGAGTCTGAAGCAGGGTCACGTTGGAAGATGCTGCAGCGGGCGACTACGGCAAGCCTCACCTCCGGCGCAGTGGTGGTGCAGAGCGACTTGTTCAAGGACTTCGCCAGCGTCACCTATTGCCCGTTGACTACCGAGGTCTGGGAGGACGCTGAAGCCTCCGGGTCCGGGTGCTGCCCCGGAAGGCCGGCGGCCTGGCGAAGGAATCGCAGACCATGACCGACAAGATCGGCACCGCCAGCACCACGCGAATCGGCGCGGTGATCGACCGGTTGCCCACTCCCCTTGCGAACCCGAATCCCCGAACAGCGTGGTGAAGGTTACAAATTTCCTACAGGCACACACGGGGGTGCCGTTGTCATAAGGGGGCTATCAGCCTAATCATCTGGCCATGTTCCATGGCCTGGCCAATGGCTAATGGCCATTGGTTCGGAGGCGTGTCCGCGTTCGCGGTGGGCGGAACCATAACAAGAAATAGGGTGAGATGGTGGGGTATGGCGCCCAATAGATTGATTGTTAAAGTTTTTTTTGTCCTGCAGGCGCTGCTGGCGCCGTTGCCGCAGGATAGTTTTGCTGCGCTGGATGCAACTGCAGCCGCGCGCGGTCAGGGTGGGGTTTTCCCCAAGCTCAGGCCCGAGGTTGTGGATCACGCCTGCGGCGATCATTCCTGTGACATGGTCGAACTCGAAGACGGGGTGCTGCAAGGCATTGCCGGCCAGGAGGGTATTTCCCTGGATATCGAGGTGCGGTTGAATACGGATGCTGTGGGGGTGCCACTCGCCTCCCTGAGCAGTTGTACGGGCAACAACAACCCCTGCAAGCTCGCCCTGACCTTCAACAACCGTCCCGACAAGTGGCTGATGCTCAAGGACTACTATGGCACGTTGAATATCCCGAAGCTCTACCTCAATAAGACCAACGCGCCGGCCACGGTCTCGGCCTACAAGGACCTGCCCCGCTTCCAGGACAGTGCCGGCAATTGTTTATTGGGTGCCGGGAAGGCCAGCGCCTGTGCCGATGCGGACATCCAGAACCACCCGGCACTGAAACTGTCTTCGCCTGGCTTTACCGGCACCTTCGAAAACGACATTCTGGCCAACCTGTTTGTCGGGCGGGTTGCCATTGAAACCGGCGCCACGGGCTACAACAACGACACCAACGGCACTTTTCTCGGTTTGCAATTGCGTGATACGTCCACCTCGGCTCCGCAGGCCAGGGTCGACGTCGACGGCCATGTGGCTCTGTTCGGATTCTGACCATGAACCGCCAGCGTACGCCGACATCCCGTTGCCACGAGCCCGCAAAGCGGCACCCGGCACGGCAAGGGGTCGGCGGGCTGGCTGCCGTTCTGGCGTTCGGTATCCCTGTTTCCGCATCGGCGGCCATGGGTGAGCTGGATGACGAGGCCATGTCCGCGGTCAATGCCCGCGATGGCATTGAACTGTCGTACGCCACCCCCAACGCCGGCACACCCATCGGCAGCGTCACCTGGGATGTGGACGTCGGCAAAACGGCGGTGGGTAGCGTGACGGTGAATCCGGAAGTTTTTGCACGTTGGGAGGGGTTGCGGATCCGCGCGGTCGATGCCAACGGTGCGCTGCTGGCCAGCCCGGCAACGACCACCCTCAGTTTTGACGTGGGCGACAATGAAGTGACCGACACCGATAACTCGGTTGGCCTTGGGATCAGCGGCAACTGGAGCCGGATGCGCCTATTGGTGGACGCTTTCCGCCAGGAGAATGTATCGGCCAATTCTCCCGGCACCTTTGCTTTCGACTCGGCAGGCACTTTCAGTTTCATGAATACCAAGGGCCTGTTCAATGATGTGGGCACCGCAGCCGGGTTCAATCTCGACATCAGCGATGCCTCGCTGTATTTCCGGCAAGGCGGGAGCGGCGCGCCGGAGGTGCTGTTCGACAACATCCTATTCAATGTCGGGTTCAACAACGGCACCATCGGGGTGAACAACGCAGGATTGCGTGTCGCCGCCGCCAACCTGAATTTCAACCTGACGTTTGATTTGCGCTACGAGGGTGCGCCGGACGCCGCCTTCACCTATGAACAGGGCACGGCGGGCAGCAATGACCGGCCCGTCATGTATTACGGCTGGCAGGGTACGCTGACCGATTTCGAATTGGGCGTCAAAGGCGGCGGCATCTGGTATGGCGCTACGGGGTCGCCGGCCGTGGAAAACGTCGCCAACCGCAGTGAGGGCCTCAATTTTTCCGCGCGCTGGAACTACGATTCGACGTTTGCCTGGGTGGTCGGCGAATCGAATCCGTCCGGTAGCGGTAATCCGCGTGTGCAGGTTCAGTTCGACACATGGCTGAAGATCAACAACACGGCCGGAACCTATGCATTTGATACGCCCAACAACACGCTGGATGTGGTTAAGGCCAATCAGTCGCCGGGCTATGACGGAACAGCAGGTACCGGCGGAATGTGTTGGGGCACGCAGACATCCATGACCGGCCCCTCCGCCACCTGCGCCGGCTCCGCCGTGGCGGCGGCGCCGGCCTCGGGCACGACGCCCGCCACCCCGGGTTACTACCCGCAATGGTTGTATGTTGCCCCGGAAGAGGGTATCGCGCTGGTTTCCCGCGATGCGAAGCAGTGGGCCTACTCCAACCGCATTGTCATCAAGGATGATTTCAACAACGATGGCGATTACGCCGACACCGACTCGGCTACCGCAAGCGACACGCCCAATATCGCGCCCAGCACCGCAGAAACGCAAACGGCAAATTTTGGCTTTATATACACGCTGGGCAACTTTGACGCCAACATCTTTTTCTATCCGGGCGGCTGGGACTTCGCCAACAACGCCGCCACGACAACCGGCCTGAAGCTGGACTTCCTGATCATGACGCAATCGCACGATGGTTCGGACACAGGCGCCCTGCCGGACTGGAATACCGGCTCGCATTACATGATGGCCGACAACGATGTTGACAACGACGGCATCATCGAAGCAAACGATAAATTCGGTGTCGGTTTCCTGGGCTCATCGATCCTGCTTGCAGCCAATGATTTGTATCTCACGCTGACCTCGGCCGGCGTCAATTTTCGCACCCGCAGTGGCACTACCCCCGGTGAGGTGCGGGTGCAGTTCAAGGGCCGTTTCGGTGGCGGCGATCTGCCGGACATGGCGTCACCGGTGCGCGGTCTGGATATCAATGCCAACTTCGAATCCAACAACTTTCAGTTCACCCTCGAGCCGCCTGCTTCGGGCGGGGTATACATCGGTTTCAGCGGTCTGGTTGATTTCGTCGACCTGAGCACGGCAAATTTTGCGGAAAACGGCACCTCCGGCACCTCCGGTGACGACGGCACCTTCATCGAGATCGCGGAGCCGTCACGCCCCAGCGCCGCGCTGCGTTTTGCGAACATCACCGGCCGCATTCAATACACCGGCGGCAAACTGGATCTGGTCTCGGATTCGGAAATAGCCAATCAGCCGGCCAAAATACTGGTCAGCAGTTCCGTGAACATGGGTGCCACCGCCGTGGGCATACCGGCAGGGGGCGGGGCGACGGCATCGGCCGGCGCTCCGCTGCAGGTGGGGCGCATCGAATTTGGCGGTAACACGCTGGGCTCCATCGTGGTGCCCAGTGGTACCTGGTATGCCGCCATCGGACTGAAACGGCAGTTGTGACATGACCAGACGCACCGGTGCGACGGGCAGACACTGCGGGCTGCGGGTAGCCGCCGCGCTGCTGGCTGTGCCGCTGTCCATGGGTTCCATGGTCTCGTGGGCCTCCATGGAGCCGATGGTGGACGAGGACCTTGCCGGTATCATCGGCGAAGGCCTGGCGTTTGCCGCCATCGATTTCCGCCTGCAGATGGCATCCACCAGTTATGTCGAACAATTCGGCGATAAAGCCGACGGCAGCGCAGGCAGCAGCGGCTTCCGGCGTGGCGATCTGCGCTGGTATGGTTTGACCCTCGGTTACGGCACGGAGCAGGACACCACGACCGGTGCTGGTGCCGTCAATACCACCAATTCCGGTGCTTTCAAACACTGGGACGGCGCTGACTGCGCTCTGTTGGCGGGCAACGAGTCCCTGTCCTGTCCGCAGGCCACCAACGGCATTGCTCTGTTGGCGGCCTATGACAACCCCTACGTTTTCCGCGCCTACGACTATACCGGTCAAACCGTCGATACGGCCACCAACGGCACGGCCGGTACCGCCGCCGTCAGTCGTACCGTGTTGGAACTGCTCAGCCCCTCGAATGCCGATATTTTTCGCTGGGCGTTCTGGGGCGAGACGCAATCCGGCAAGCGTACCGACGGGGGTACTCCTGATGCCAGGGCGGGCATGCTGCAAAGCCAGTCGATCATCGTGGGCAAGCCCTCGTCGCCGGCCCAGAACACGGTGATCGCGGGGGGCTGCACGACGAGCAACTGTGTGCCGTCCAATGCCCGGACGGGAACGATTGCAACACCGCGCTTCGGCAGTGTGTTGCGCTTCTACCAGGTGGCGAACAATACGGCAAACGCGGGATCCAGCGTCCCCACGCCGGATCCCACACTCGGGCTGTTCTACCATCACCGCTTAAGCGGCGATTACCGGCTCAGCGTCAATCAGGACAACGCCAGCGCCGCCTCCGGGGGGGGCGTGCCGGTGCGCTACACCACCACGGAAGGTTTGTACTTCAAGGGCGTGAGCGCCTTCCTGCCGCTGGGGCAATTACACTATCAAGCCGTCATTTTCGATGCGTTTGGCAGCGGCACCACGGCCGGTAATTTCACCATCGAGGTGACGCGGCCGCCGACCAATAGCAACGCCACCGATGACGATGCCTATAAGGATTTCTACAGCCTGTCAGCTTGCTCGGACGCGCGTTACACCGGCGCCAATTGCGGTTATCAACGCCAGGCATTTGCAGCGCGTCCGGCACGTTACTGGGAAACCCATGGCTATTCGATCTGGGGCACGCTTGGCACAGCCAATGACGATATCAACGGCAACTTGGATACCGTGCGTCGCCTGGACATCAATGATGGTATTTATTTCCGCGGGGTCGCCAGTTATACAACCATTGCGGATCGGCCTGACCCGGCTGAGGAGAATGCCAAACCTCCCCGTGTCTATGGGTCTTACGAGTCGGATGGGGAGATCCTCGCGAACGTGAATCTCGGCGATTCGTTTATCGAGGGCGTGCTGATCCAGCATCTGAAAATCACCAGTTGCGGGGCGGGTACGGGGGACGCCTGTCCATGATGCGTGGTGATGGTGGAACAAGAATGATCGGGTTGCGTGCGTTCATGTACGCAACACAGGGTCGATAACGGGAGGTTCGGATGTATCCGATCGAGGCGGGTTTGGGTCGGACAGCCATTGAGTGGCGTACCGCCTGGTGGCATGGTGGCCTTGGTATTGCATTGCTGGCGGCAGGTGTAGCGCGCGCTGCGCACGCGGCGATGGAGCCGATGGACGAGCCGGCGATGGCTGCCGTCAACGCGCGGGGTGCGCTGTTTGTCGCCGATAAAATCGGGCCGTCGAATACCGGCACCGGTGCCAATCCCACCGACTTTACCTATTATCGCATGGGTCTCGATGTCGAATTGGCGATGAACATCAATATCGATCGGTTGCGGCTGGGTTGCGGTGGCAGCAATGACCAGCTGGTCAACTCGGGTACCAACGGTGCAAGCTGTGATATTAGCCTGCACTTTGTGCGTTTCCTGGGCCTGAATGCCGACGGCACGGCCGGTGCCGCAGTGACCAGCGATTTTGTGATGGTTCGGCCTTACGTTGAGTTGGCGATCAAAAACGACAGCGCGCGGAACAATCGTGAAGTCGTCGGTGTCAAGATCGGCGCCAAAACCGCCCACGGTATGTTGGGCCTTGGGCGCACCTATGCAGACGGCCAGACTAATGTGGAGAGCGGCGCGGCTTGCGCTGGTGGGTTCACCGGGTCCGCCACCAGAGATCCTGACTGTCACAGCGGGGCTGAGTCCTTGTCGGGGTATATGCGGATAGAGGCTTCCGGCAACGCACACGTATATGCGTCGCTCGGTAATGATGCCGATGCCTGCTTTGGCTATACCCGGACGAATACGGTAGACCCCTGCGGTCCCGCCGACGCCCTTTTCCAATCTCTGTACGGTACCCGCATGACATCGGCGTTGCTGTACGATGTTCCTCTGAAGTTGTACAACAAAAATGGCACCCTGCTCCCCGATACAGGGCAGGCCGACATCCATGAAAATCTGAGTTTTATCCACGAAATTGTGCTGGATAAAACGAAGACCAAGGACTTTTTCATTTCCTTCCAGCGTGAGCGGGTGGGGTACCCCATCTTCGATCAGGCCACTCCCTACGATACAGACGGTGATGCCGGAACAGCGAACAGCCGCTTCTCCCAAACCGCCAATACCGGCTGGTGGATGAATGTTCCCTATGCCGCCATGCTGGAGGTGCAGGCTGGTAACATTTGTCTGGGCCTGCTCAGTTCACTGGAGGCCCTGGCCACGATCAGCGAGGGCGTCAACATGAAAGATTTGTCGCTTGGACAGGTGCCGACGGATAATTGTTACGGCGCGACGCTATTCTGTTGAGTCGTTGGCAGGTCGGCAGCGGCCGCGGCAATGGCTTCGTTGATGTTCATGAACTGGCTCACGCGAAAAATTTTCACGGCGGGATACCAGGGGCAATTGGCGCCTTCGTAACCCCAGTACCACATCAACGGTTGTTTTTTTTGCAGCAACAGCGCGCAGGGAATACCCAGCGCGCCGGCCAGGTGCACCGCCGAGTTGCTGGTAGAGACAACCCGGTCGAGGCAGGCAATTTGCGCGACAAGAGCATCCAGGTCATGGTTGGTGTCGACCTCCGGATCGACGTACAGATCCACACCCGCCATCGCCTTCAGGCGGGCAACATCACCGGCAATATCGCCGTGCTGGAGACTGATGCCGATGCTGTCCGGACGCGCCAACAGCGGGGCCAGCAGGCTGGGGTCGATGTTTTTCTCGAAATCGGCCTCAAGACGGCGGGTGCTTTTCCAGCCGATGCCGATGCGTGGTTGATCGCCGAATTGTTGACGGTAACGCGCGCGCAGGCGGGCAACTTTCTCCGGATCGGCCACGAGCCAGCCCTGGCGTGACGGAAATTCGCCGTGTCGGCGCAAGTGGTAGCCCAGGTCGCCGGCGTCGATTTTGCGGAATGCCGGGTGCGGGCTGTTGCCGGCGGCGCAGGCGGCGGCGAGCAGGCCCTGGCTGCGCGGCACAAAGTCGAGCGCGGGAAACGACCGGCGAAAAACGGGCAGCAAGCGTGGCGTGCATTCGATCAATGCCTGCTGTTGCATGGCGACCAGATCGCCGAACATGGAAGAGGCAAGAATTTCTTCACCCAGCGCCTCTTCCGCAGCGATCAGCAAGGTGCCCTCGAAGCGGCAACCGTCCCAGGCAGCGCAGGGAATCCCCAAGGTTGGCTGGGGTTCCGGATTGCCGAACCAGCGGTTGCGGTGAGCGTCGAAACCACGTCGGTAATCGCCACAACGCAGATAGTGTTTGCCGGCGATGGTGTGCAGGGTGGCACTGTCGGGAAAGTGATGTAACGCATCTGTGACGGCATCTTCCGCCGCGTCGCGATCCCCTGTCTGTATAGACAGCAGCGTCAGGAGTTCGAACAGCGGCTCGCGGGGCAGCATACCGTTGCCCCGCCGGAGACTCTTGATCGCTTCTTCTTTTCGTCCCAGTTTGTTCAGGCACAGGGCGGCGCCCATCCATCCCGCGTCGTCATGCGGTTGTATCTGGCTGTATCGGGTATACCAGGGTAACGCATCCGCGAAATGGCGTTGGTGAAAGAGGGCCGCAGCAAGGCCAGCTTCAAAGCCTGAATCGGGCCGCAACTCGCCGAGCCGTCGGAAGATGGCTTCGGTGGTTTCCCAGTCATGCAGGTTTTGGCAAAGTCGGGCACTTTCCAGCAGGGCATCCGGGTTGTTGCCGAGCAGACGTGGGGTCGTCCGGAGAATTTGCGCCGCCTGTTCCGGTTGCCGGGAAGCCAGCAACTCCCTGACAGTGTCCAGCAGCCGTTGCTCGGCCAGGGAGTGGTTGTGGAGATTTTTATGCGTATCGGCTATGGGTTCGCGCGCGATATCAAGCCGGCCGCGAAGGCCGGCAAACACCTTGTCGATGCCTTCCTGATCGCTCAGGGTGTCGTCCGCACGAATGATTTCGATGGACGGATACCAGTGGCAGAGCCCCCCCGTGTATCCCCAGTACCACACCAGGAATTGTTTCCTGCGCAGCACCAGCCAACAGGGAATACCCAGCGCGCCGGCCAGGTGTACGGCGGAGTTGCTGCATGAAATGACGAGATCCATGGCGGCGATCTGCGCCAGCAAGGCATCGATATCGGTATTTGGATCGATGTCTGAGTCGACATGAACATCGAGTTTCATCTCGGCTTTGAGGCGAGCGATGTCGCTGCCGACATCCCCATGTTGAAGGCTGATGCCAACAATGTCCGGGTGCGCAAGAACCTGGGCAAAGGCGCGCAGGCCGATACTCTTGCTGAGATTGACATGCTCCACGGAGCGGGTGCTTTTCCAGCCGATGCCAATGCGCATCTTGTGGCCGAATACTTGCTGGTAACGCGCGCGCAGGCGGGCAACTTTCTCCGGATCGGCGATCAACCAGCCTAGGCGTGGCGGAAATTCCCCATGACGTCGGAAATGAAATCCAAGGTCGCCGGCGTCGATCTTGCGGAATTTCCTGCTTGTACCGTCATGGCAATCACCGCCGGCAACGCAGGCTGCGGCAAGCAACCCCTGGCCGCGCGGCACGAATTCCAACGCCGGGAAAGACCGGCGGAAGATCGGCAGCAGTCGCGAATCGCATTCGATGAGGGCGTGTTGTTGCATGGCACCCAGGTCGCCGAACATGGAAGAGGCCAGGATTTCCTCGCCCAACGCTTTCTCGGCGGCTATCAATAACGTGCCGTCAAAGCGCTGCCCGTCCCAGGTGTCGCAGGGTATTCCAACTGTGGGTTGCAGAGCGGGATTGGGGGCCCATCGTGACCGGTAATAGTCGAATCCGCGCCGGTAATCGCCACTGCGCAAATAATGTTTTCCGGCGAGCGAGCGCAGCGGAAGATTGATCGGGAAGATTTCCAGCATGCGGGAAATGACTTTATCCGCTTCATGCTGCTCGCGAAGGTGCATCAGGATAAATCCCAGCGCCTGATGCACGCGCTGGTCGTCCGGCTTCAGGGCGACCCAGTGCCGCAGCCTTCCGGCAGCCTCTTCGAGCCGCCCGAGCGACAACAGGCAGGCGCTAATGTTCAACCAGGCCGGTATTGCCTCTGGTTTGCGTTTTGAATACTGATCGAAATGGTTGAGTGCTTCCTGGAAACGGCGTTGGTTATACAGCGCGGCGGCCATGCAGGCCTCGTGATCGGCTGCCGGTTCCAGCTCATGCAACCGGGAGAAGATTTTTTCCGCCGTTGGCCAGTCCTGGATACGCTCGCACAGTTGCGAGCATTCGAGCAGTGCCAGGGGGTCGTTCTTCAGCAACGGCAGCGCGCGTTGTAACAGTTGCGAGGCCGCGGCGCGTGATGGCGTCTCAGGCGGCGTGCCGTGCTGCCTGCCGGGTTGGCTGTCAACAAGCAGACGCGCATCGCGCAGCAGGATCAGGCCGGATTTTGCGTCGGCGGAAGGTGGGGCAGGGTGCTGAGCGGGGCGGGTTGTCATAAAGGTGGGAACCCTGCTGCGGATCGGGCTCGTCGATCCATCATAACCGCATCATTTTCAAGGGGATATGGTTCATTCTGCCGGGTCGGGGTTTTATTGTTGGATGTTTGTAATGGAGGGATATCCTGAACCGTTGTGCCGATTGTGCGAGTGCTCCCCTCTCCCTTTATGGGAGCGGGGTCGCGCGACACCACGATGAAACCCCGCACGGCCGCGATCTTGGCTATTGGCGCGGCACGCATCGATCAACGCGGCAGTTGGAACAAGCCATCAGGCAGCACATCGAAAACCACAACAAAAACCCGAAGCCATTCGTATGGTCGAAGGCGAGCGGTTTTATATGCGACTTTCTAACTCGTGACCAAGGGGGGTTGCCGTGAAAAACACGCCGGTACGTCGTTGCACCGCTGGCGCGTTGCGCCTCGTTCGGGCGTGTTTTTGACGGCAACACGACGTGGTCCATAGGTAATTCAGAGGTTTCTTAGTAAAGGTCGAGTGGATCGACATCAAGCGACCAGCGCACGCGCCGGGACTCGGGGTCGGCTTCGATGACAGGCAGGAACAGCTGCAGAAAACGGTGCAGGTCAGACCGCGTGCCGGCCTGCACCAGGAGTTGTGCGCGATAGCGCCCGCCACGACGGGCCATCGGCGCCGGTGCCGGTCCCATTAGCAAAACATTGCCGTCGACATCGTCGAGCAATGCGGCAGCAGCAAGCTTGAGATTTTCCAACCAGTCGAGCGCTGTTGTTTCCCGGCTTGCTTCTGCCCGCAGCAGCGCCATCTGGCTGTAGGGCGGCAGTTCGGCAAGCAAGCGTTCGCTGAGTGCATCGCGTGCCCAGGCGTCGTAGCCGTCGCGCAACAGGCGTACCAGCAGCGGATGATCGGGCTGGCGCGTCTGCACGAGGACGTGCCCGGGTTTTTGCGCCCGCCCGGCGCGCCCGGCAACCTGCACCAGAACTTGGGCGAGCCGTTCGCCGGCACGGAAATCGGCGCTGAGCAGACCACCGTCGGCATCGAGGATGCCAACCAGGGTGACGTGCGGGAAATGATGGCCTTTGGCGAGCATCTGCGTACCGATCAGCACCAGCG
>JBMOOP010000139.1:0-63070 GCA_049324495.1 Pseudomonadota bacterium | reverse complement strand
CGAACATGCCGCAAGTCGGCGTTGCCACATTGCGGCATTGATGCGGCATGGATGCAAAACAACCATACGGAACAACCTGGCGATGCAACTGGAAGATCTGCCCGGCAAAACCTGCGTGATCGGCTTGCGTTACTTTGGCCTGGAAGGCGAACTGCTGAAGCAGAGTCAGTGTGCCGGCACGGTCAGCGCGGTGGACGGCGAGCAGGGCATCTCGGTGCAGTTGCAGCACAGCGACCCGGCGGTAGCCCAGCCGCTGTTCATGCTGCCGCCGAATCTTGCCTGTTGGTTCAGGGCTGCGCCCGGGCGCTACCGCCATGCCGACACCGGGATGGACATGCTCAACCCTGATTACCTGGTCACCTGGGATATCCATCGCACCCAGAGCAATACCGCCGAGGGGAAACACGAGTGGTGGGAGTGGGTGCCGAATACCGTGGCGCCGCAGGTCGGCGCTCCCGCAGCACAGAAGAGCAGAGTCGAATGACGCCGCACTCTGACACGCTCCTGACCAAAACTACCTGCGCCTGTTGCGGTGTGGGCTGTGGTGTGATGGTCAGGGTCAAGGATCCTGATGCACGGTTGTTCGCCGTGAGTGGCGATCAGAGTCATCCGGCGAATCTTGGCCGGCTCTGCAGCAAGGGCACCGCGCTGAACGAAACGCTCGGCCTCGACGGACGTTTGTTGCGGCCGCGCATCAACGGTCGCGAAGTATTCTGGGGCGAGGCGCTCGATACCATCGCGGCGCAGATTGCCCGGGTGCGCAACGAGCACGGACCCAATGCCATCGCGTTCTACGTCAGCGGTCAGTTGCTCACCGAAGACTATTACGTCGCCAACAAACTGGTGAAAGGTTTCCTCGGCACGGCGAACATCGACACCAACGCGCGGTTGTGCATGGCATCGACCCTGGTCGCGCAGCAACGCGCGTTCGGCGAGGACGTGGTGCCCGGCTGCTACGAAGATCTTGAGCTGGCCGATCTCGTGGTGCTGGTCGGCAGCGACACTGCCCGGTGCCACCCGGTACTGTTTCAGCGCATCAGGGCGGCACGGCTCGCACGCGGCACCAAAGTGGTGGTGATCGATCCGTGCCGCACCGCCACCTGCGATATTGCCGATCTGCATCTGGCGATTCGTCCCGGTACCGATGTGGCCCTGTTCAACGGTCTGCTCCTGTACCTTGTCGACCAGGGGGCGCTGGATGCTTCATTCATCGCCCGGCACACCGCCGGTTACGGCGGCGCCTTGAATGCGGCGCGTGCGGATGTCGCGTCCCTGGATGCAACGGGTACCGAGACGAATCCTGTCGATGCTCTCGCCGCGCATTGCGGCCTTGCGCGCGATACCCTGCTCAGGTTTTTCAGCGACTTTGCCCGGACACCGAAAACCGTCACCTGCTGGTCGCAGGGCGTCAATCGA
This sequence comes from Pseudomonadota bacterium, assembly GCA_049324495.1. Taxonomy (GTDB): domain Bacteria; phylum Pseudomonadota; class Gammaproteobacteria; order Pseudomonadales; family JADFDG01; genus JADFDG01. Next base: position 61,654 of record JBMOOP010000139.1, on the reverse strand, counting down.
TCCGGCGGCGGCACCGACGTGGTGAACGCCATCATCAACTGTCATCTGGCCACCGGCCGTATCGGTAAGCCTGGTGCGGGACCCCTGTCGTTGACCTGCCAGCCGAATGTCATGGGCGGGCGGGAAGTGGGCGGTCTGGCAACGCAACTTGCGGCACATTTGTCGTTTGACGATCCGGCGGATCGCACGCTGCTGGCGCGCTTCTGGCAGGCACCGGCCTTGCCGGCCAGGCGTGGTCTGAGAGCGGTTGAACTCTTCGAGGCGGTGGCGCGTGGTGCGGTGAAATTTCTCTGGATCATTGGCACCCATCCAACGATGAGCCTACTGCACGCCGATCGCGTCCGGGCTGCCATTGCCGCCTGCGAATTTGTGGCCGTCTCCGATTGCGTCGCCGACAACGACACGCTTCGACACGCGCATGTTGCGCTGCCGGTGCATGCCTGGGGCGAGAAAGACGGCACGGTCACCAATTCCGAGCGATGTATTTCCCGGCAGCGTGCGCTGGTGGCGGCGGCCGGTGAAGCAAAACCGGATTGGTGGGCGTTGACGCAGGTGGCGCGTCGCCTCGGTTATGCGGCGCAATTTCCATACACCAAAGCCGCAGAAATTTTCCGCGAACACGCGGCACTGTCCGCCCTGGGCAACGGTGGCCGCAAGCCGCAGCGCCTTTTCGATCTGAGTGGCCTCGTCGGGCTCACCGATGAACAATACGAGACACTGGCGCCCCTGCAGTGGCCGGTGCGTGCGAGCCGGATGGCACCACCCGGCGGCCGAAAGAATCCGGGCAATGAGAGCGCCCGTCTGTTTGCCGGTGGCCGCTTCATGCACGGCGACAGCCGCGCCCGTTTCATCGCCGTCACCACGCACCGGCCGGCGCCTGCGCCACACGCCGATGCACCGCCGTTGCTCAATACCGTCCGCCCGCACGCCGAGTGGCACAGCATGATCCGCACTGTGCCCCGACCGATTTGCCACACCGACGAACCGGAACTCGACATCAATCCGCAGGATGCATAGGGCACTATTGATCGAGGCTTCGTCAGGGCCGCCGCCACACCACCGGCTGCACTTCCAGGCTGCTGCTGTCGGCATTGTTGGATACGAACGCCACGCCATCTTCGATCGTCACCTGCAATTCCATGGCGCGATGGGCCATCGCCCCGAGCGCGGTGCAGGTTTCCGCCGGAATGCGCAGCACAGTGAGGTTATCGAAACGCTCCAGCGCATGTGCGATCTTGTTCCACCAGGGTTCTGGCGCGCGGGCGCCGAACGCGATCACCACGACGTCGCGTGAGCGGTTGCAGGCTTTGCGAATTCGGGTGTCGTCCGGCTGCCCAATCTCGATCCAGCGCAGGATTTCGCCGGTGAGATCTTTCTCCCACAGATCGGGTTCGTCGTCGGTGCTGCTGATGCCGCGAGTGAAGGTGAGCCGCTCGCTCGCGTAGAGTGCGAATGCGAGCAGTCTCACCATCAACCGCTCTTCTGTCTCCGAAGGGTGCAGGGCGAGGGTCAGTGCATGGTCCGCGTAATAGCCACGATCGGTGTCGGCAACATTCAGATGCGCCTTGTAAACCGTTGCGTTGGCGGCCATGCGGCTGTTTCTCGTCCTGCCGCTCAGGCCTTTGCCGCGTCGCCAAGCTCTTCCAGCAGCGGGCCGAGGAATTTCTCATACACGCGCCAGCGCTCGACCGACGTTTGGTAAACCGGCTGGCGCACCTGGGTGACGCTTGCGGTTTTTACGTTGCGTTCTGTCTTGTCCGGGGAGAGGCAGGCATCGTTCCAATCAAGCCCGCAGTAGGCGATCAATTTGCGTGATTCGGCTTCCTGATCGGTCACCAGCTTTTCGTAGGAAATCTCGTAGAACGCGCCGGCCGGCAGCACGGCGTGCCAGTGCGTCATCAGCGTCAGGTAATCGCGATAGTAGCGGCCGAGTTCGCGCAGGTCGTAACTCTGGTATTGGCTCTTGTGGAACATGCGGGTGAAGTTCGATACGCAGGTATCCACCGCATTGCGCTGCACATGAACAATTTTCGCATTCGGCAGCATCAGGTGAATCAGGCCGAGCGCCAGGAAGTTTGCCGGCATCTTGTCGGTGATGTGTTTGGCATTCGGCGCGCGTTTTTTCAGTTGTGCAAGATATTGCGCACCCATGCGCGTCAGGTCTGCGGGGGTGGCGCGTGCCATATTCAGCGGATAGCCTTCACCCGGCGTGCCGATGGGTTGCCCGGCAATCTGCATCAAATCCGGCAGCTCGCCCGCACCGTACACATCGGGATGGCTGGCGATAATGGTTTCCGTCAGCGTAGTACCTGAGCGCGGCATGCCCAGCACGAAAATGGGCGTGTTTGCTGTCTCGCCGGCACCGCGCAGGCTATCGACCATCTCCTTGCTGAACGCCTTGCAGATGTTGTCGATGACGCTGGAATTGTTGTCGGCGCTGTACTCGATGCGTTTGCGTTTCAGACGGCAGCCTTCGATGAAGTGCGGGAACGCTTCGTTGTAGCGTTTCACGTCTTCGAGGGCCTTGCCCAGGGCAAAATGCAGCGACATGGCTTTCGTTTCCGGCATCTCCCCGATTTTCTTTTCCAAATCGAGCAGTGCGGTGAAGTTCTCGTCGCCTTCCTCGGCTTTCTTCACCTGGGTCAGCGACATGCGCGGCGCAACGGCTTCCGGATCGAGTGCCAGCGCCTTGCGGAAGCTCTGCTCGGCCTCGTCCAGTTTGCCCAGCTCCATCAGCAGTCGTCCCTGGCCCAGATATGCACTGATGAGTGTCGAATCGAGTGTCAGCGCTTTTTCGAAGGCTGCTGCTGCCTGTTCCGGGAAACTCTGCTCGGAGTAGATGCGGCCGAGCAGACTGTAGGCTTCCGCGCGTGCCGGTTTCAGGGCAATGGATTTTTGCGCGCATTGCTCGGCCCGTACCAGGTTGCGGTATTCCTGGGCGCAACGCGCAAGACCTTCGTAGGCCTCGGCATAATCCGGCTTGATGCGTACAACATTGTTGAATGCCACTTCCGCCTTCTGGAAGTTTTCCAGCGCGATGAAGGCGTTGCCGATATTGCAGTGCGCTTCCGCGTAGTTGGGCCGCGCCTGCACCACTTTCAGCAGCAGTTTGAGGGCGCCTTCCGGGTCTTCCGTTTCTGTCATTACGGCGCCCAGGTTGTTGGCCGCCTCGAGAAAATCCGGGCGTATCGCCAGCGCCTTGCGATACATCGCCATGGCGCCGGGGCGATCCTTGCGGTCGCGGCAGATACTGCCCAGATTGTTGATCGCCGGCAGGCAATGGGCATCGAACTGCAGGGCCTGTTTTTGGCAGGCCTCGGCCCGGTCGGTGTCCCCCTGGCTGTACAAGGCAATGCCCAGGTTGCTGTGGGCCATGGCGGAGCGCGGGCTGAGCCGTACCGCCTGCTCGCCATCCGCTACCGCCTGCGGCAGGTTGCCGAGCAGGCGGTGCATCTCGGCGCGGTTGGCATAAAGATTGCTTATCATCGGGTTGCACTGGATGGCTTTGTTCAGCAGTTCGATACCACGCTGGGTATTGCCCGCTTCGTGGGCCATGACGCCCAGCAGTTGCCAGGCCAGGGCGTGCCGCGGTTCGGCGCGAACCACCCGGCTCGCCAGGTCTGCCGCCTGCTGGCGGCGGCCGGCGGCATGATGCTCGGTGGCCAGGCGGAACGCCTGCTCGACTGAAACCTTCTGTTGCCCGGGCAGGGCACGGGTGGGATCCATTGGGGTTGCTCCGTTGTTTTATCGATTTTGGCTGTTGCCTGTTGTTGATGTACAAGGCAATTGGTACGGGGCGCGGATTGTAGCGGGCTTTTGCCGCAATCCCCTGTTTCAGGACTACTTTATGGCCGATTTGTGGCTGCAAGCGCGCCTGTGTTCCTTGCCGTTATCATCTGTGCGGCCGGGCGTCAATCTCGCTGCCGGCAGCCGTTTTTTTTGGGCAGGCAACATGATTAGGTTACGGGCCAGATTTTTCTTGACTGCGACCATCCCTTACGGCCAAATTCACCCCCTGACCCCCTTGGGGGAGTTTCGTTCGTCCGTATCTGTGCGTTTTTTGTGTCTGTTTCTGTTTGTGTGCGCTGTTCGACCGGTCGTACCAAATCCACGCTCACGCCCATTTTAGTCAAGCATTCAAAGGAAGAATTTCATGTCCAAGAACGCCAAAAAGTCTGCCAAAAAGCCTGCCCTGAAGCGCTCGCTCCTGAGCCATGCCGTTGCTGTCGCGGCGGTTGCCGTTGGTGGCTTTGGTCAGCAGGCTTTCGCTGTTGATCTCTGCACTACGCCGAGCAACACCATCAGTGCGCTGTCTCCTGCAGATGAGTGTCTGCTGGACACCAGCGGTGAAAGTCTCGCCGTTACGCTGGCAGGTAGTTTGGGGCAGGGCGTGGACGCAACCTTTGCCAATGTAACGATCAGCAACCTGGGCCTCATAGCAGACGACTACACGGCAATCGAGTTCGACAGCGTGGGTCTTGACGGTTCGCTGAGCAACACCGGCACCGTTGAGGTAGACAGCGGTAATAATTGGGCGATGGGCGTCTACGTGCGCAACAACGCCTCCATCGGCGGCACGCTCAATAACGGCGGCGACGTCAACGCTGTGGCGGTGAATGCCGGCAGCAATGCTTATGCATACGGCATCTACGTCGATGGTGAATCCACATCGACCCCCTGGGTAGACTTGGATACCGCGACCAACGCCACGCATTTCACATCCGATTATTCCTATATCGGTTTGGAGAGCACGGGTACCCTGATCAACAGCGGCACCGTCAGTGCTTCCGCTCAGGTGAACTCCTCCTGGGCCTACGCTACCGGCGTCGACATCAACGGCGCCGTTCTGGGCGACATCACCAACAGCGGCACCATCAGCGCCGCTGCAGGCGCCTGGTACGGCGCTTACGCGTACGGCGCTGAACTGGGCGGCGGCTGGATCGGCACCGGCGACCAAACCGGCAGCAGCTCGACGGTGGGAGAGTCGAGTTTGACGGCCTATGCCTATACGGGTGATGAGGCCTATGTGGGCCTTGGTACCACGGCGAGCCTGGTCAACAGCGGCACGATCAGTGCCGCTGCCGATGTTTCCTACGCCTACGCCTCCGCGACTGCCCTGCGTATCGAGGGTGTTGTGCAGGGGTCGCTGGACAACAGCGGTACCATCAGCGCCGAGGCCACCAACACGAATTATTACAATGCCGCGGCCCGCGCCCTTGTGCTTGAGGGGGGCGACGTCAATACCTGGAGCGGCAGCGGCAGCTCCGGCGTAGACGCCATCGGCGCGGACACCTCTACCGACTCAGCCACCACCTGGGCAAGCACCTGGGCCTACCTGGGTCTGGACAGCGCCGCGGCGCTGACCAACAGCGGTTCCATCGAAGCCATGGCCTACTCCTACGGGTACTACGGGAGTTCCGCCGAAGCCCTCAGCATCGACGGCGCCGTGCTCGGTGATATCAGCAACAGCCTCGGTGGCAACATTCTGGCCGTCGCCGAAGCGGATTATGATTCGGGTGCCTATGCAAGTGCCGTTTACGTTGGCGGCGACTGGGTTGGCAACAGTTCGGGCGCCTGGAACCAGAGCACCGATTCGTCCACATCGCCTGCGCTGGATACCTACGCTTCTACCAGTGGCTCGCAGACAGCCAGCGTCTGGTCCTATACCGGTCTGGGTACCGGTGCTGCCCTGACCAACGCCGGTACCATCCAGGCGCTGGCCGATGCCGGTTACAGCTACGCCTACGCCACCGGCGCCGCGATCGATGGTGCGGTACTCGGCAGCATTGATAACTCGGGTTCCATTGCCGCATCGGCAACTGCGTCCAACAACTACGTCTATGCTGACGCAGTCGCTGTTTACGGTGGCGACGTTGGCAGCGAGAGCGGCAGCGATGTCTACACTTATAGCTCGTCGACCGCCGTTGTTTCTCCGACCGAAACGAGGTACGAGTGGTCGACGGCGACCGGCTCCAATTACGCGTCTGAGAACTCCTATATCGGTCTGGGTAGTGCTGCTGCCCTCACCAACACCGGGACCATCAGTGCGGCGGCGCACGCCGGGTACTACGCCCGTGCCAATGCCCTGGAGATCAATGGCGCGGTACTCGGCACCCTCAGCAACTCAGGCAGCATTGCCGCCTCCGCCCAGGCCGATGGCTACAATGCCTCTGCGCTCGGCGTGGGTGTTTGGGGTGGCGACATCACCAGCTACAATGAGAATTGGAGCCGGAGTGCCGACGGGATGGTGACGATGGTAACGTCGGTACCTGTAAACTCGACAGCAACCACCACGGCCAGCGCGTCGGCTTGGGCGTCTGATTCGGCCTGGTCCTACACCGGTATCGGCAGTGGCGCTTCCCTCACCAACAGCGGCACCATCACGGTATCCGCCGATGCCAATTACTCTAGTACGGCTACGGCCTACGCAACCGGCGTCTCGATCAGCGGCGCCGTGCTCGGTACCCTGAGCAACAGCGGCACCGTCACGGTGTCCGCCGAGGCGGGCGGCGATTACGCCTATGCCGATGGTCTCGCCCTTTATGGCGGTGAGATTGGCAGTCAGAGCTACGACGATAATTGGAACTGGAACGGCATGTCGTCGACGACGGTCACCGTCAGCGCCACCACGACCGAAACCGTCACGGCCTGGGCCTCCACCAGTGCCACCAACACGGCCTATGCCAGTGAAGACTCTTACATCGGGCTGGGCAGTGCCGCCGCCCTCACCAACAGCGGTACCATCAGCGTCTCCGCAGACGCCGGTAACTATTACGCCAATGCCGAGGGCTTGACGGTAGACGGCACCGTACTCGGCAGCATCAACAACAGCGGCAGCATCACCGTGTCTGCCGAGGCCTACGACAGCCCCAACGCACTGGGTCTGGCCCTGTGGGGCGACTACATCACCAGCTACAGCGAAACGCAGAGTGATGTCGAAAGCGATGCCGGTACGGTCACCACCACCACCGATACCGCCACCCTGGATGTAACAACTCTCTCCACCTGGTCCGGCAACCGCGCAACCACCTCGGCCTTTGCCAGCAGTTGGGCCGACACCGCCCTGGGCAGCGCCGCCACGCTGACCAACAGCGGCACCATCAGTGCCACGGCCCGTGCCGATCAGTATTGGGCATACGCAACCGCTGTCGATATCGGCGGTTCGGCCGTGCTTGGCCAGATCAATAACCTGGGTACCATCAGCGCCACAGCGATCAATGACAATTATCAGGGTGCCTACGCTCTGGGTATGGAGTTGGGCGGCGGCTGGGTCGGCAGCGACGATTACAGTTACAACCGGTCCGACAGCTATAACGGAATGTCCTCCAGCTCGCCGGTTGCGCTCTCTTCTGCCAGCACCACGAACTCCGCCTCTGCCTGGAGCTACGTCTCCAACGACGGTTACATCGGCCTGGGCAGCTCGGCTTCCCTGACCAACAGCGGCACGATCAGTGCAGCCGCGACTGTCTTCGGTGGCGGGAGTGGCTCTTCCGCCACGGCGACCGCACTCTATATCAACGGTGCCGTACAGGGTGCCATCGATAACAGCGGCACGATCAGCGCCTCTGCGAGCGTCGACGCGAACGGCAGCGGGTACTACGCCTACGCCCTCGGCCTGTACCTGAACGGCGGCAGCGGCTTCGAAAGCGAGAGCTATGCCGGTACCTGGTCGGGTGCGACCACCGTTAACACCTCGAACACGGATCTTCTCACCGACATCACGACCACGGCCTGGGCCTATAACAGCGCCTCTGCCAGTGCCTGGGCATCCACTGACTCTGATGAGGTGGCTCTGGATCTCGGCGCCTCGCTGACCAACAGCGGCACCATCAGTGCCACTGCCGACGCCGACTACTACGCCTCGGCTGAGGCCCTCTACATCGACGGTACCGTGCTGGGCAGCATCGTCAACAGCGGCAACATTACGGCAGCGGCGGAAACCGGCTCCTACGATGCCTATGCGAACGCCCTGCACCTGAGAAGTGACGATGTCGATGCCTGGAGCGGCAGTGATACCTACAGCTATAGCGCAACAGCGAGTTCCACCAGCGGCCCGCTTTCCTACACGTCGAACTACGCCTGGAACAGCGCCAGTGCCGGCACTTGGGCCAGTGACTATGCGGAGATTGCCCTGGGTAGCGCTGCTGCGCTGACCAACAGTGGTCTGATCAGTGCTACGGCGGTTGCCGGCTACTCCTCTGCAAACGCCACAGCCCTGGAGATCGAGGGTGCCGTGCTGGGTACGGTGGCGAACACCGGCACCATCAGCGCGTCCGCCACATCGAACTACTACTATGCTGATGCGCTCGCTGTCTATCTGGATGGCGACTGGGTCAGCAGCTACAGCGGTAGCTGGGACTACACCGATAGCGGCACCTCGACCACCGTCGGCGTCATCACCGAGACCATGACCAACAGCGCCTGGGCGACCACCTACGTCACCGATGAGGCTTATGTCGCGCTGGGCGCCGGCGCGATGCTGACCAACTCGGGCACCATCGCTGCCACGGCGACAGCGGGTAATCTCGCAACCACCTCCGGCTCCTCCGTCTCGGCAACTGCAGTGAGGATGTACGGCGCGGTGCTGGGTGCCATCAGCAACAGCGGCACGATCAGCGCCACGGCCCTGGCCGGTTACGAAGATGCCCGCGCCATCGGCGTTACCCTGGACGGTGGTTCTGTCGACCACTACAGTGGCGACAGCACCGGCACCTGGAGCGAAAGTTCGACCAGCGTAAGCCAGTCGACTTCTGCTACCAACTGGATGACCGACGAGTCCTACGTCAGCCTCGGCACGACCGGTTCGTTCGCCAATACCGGCAGCATCAGCGCCCAGGCAACGGCGGGTGCCTATGACGCAAGCGCCTCGGCCCTCGAAATCGACGGTGCCCTGCTCGGCACACTGACCAATAGCGGCAGCATCAGCGCCAAGGCTGTGGCCGGTGACTACTATGCCTACGCCAGCGGTGTTTCCCTGTACGGTGGCAGTCTCTACACCGAGAACGGCACCCGCACGAACGGCATCAATGCCTACACCTACACCTACGCGGACGTCAGTCTGGGTGGCAGCCTGATCAACGACGGCGTCATCAGCGCCGTTGCCCAGGCAGGCTACAGCTCGGCCTATGCCGATGGCGTGGCGCTTTATGGCGCTATCCGTGGCAGCCTCACCAACAACGGCGAGATCACCGCGACCGCCACGGCCGGCTACGATGACGCCTACGCAACGGCTGTTACCCTGGGCAGCGGCTGGGTTTCCAGCGGCAACCAGGACACCTCGGAAGGCGACTACTTCAGTCTCGAGAGCGGCGGTCTGTTCTCCAACACCGGCACCATCAACGCCTTCGCCGAGGCCGGTGACGATTATGCAGGTGCGACGGCCCTTTACTCCTGGGGTCAGATGGCCGGCAACATCACCAACAGCGGCACGATGCGCGCCTCGGCCAATGCCAACTACGACGCCTGGGCCGGTGGCTTGATTGTGTCCGATGATGTCTCCGGCACCATTACCAACAGCAACGCCATCGCCGCCTCGGCCGACGCCGAGTACTACGCGGATGCGGTGGCTCTGGCAGTGTGGGGTAATGTCTCCGGTTCCATCGTCAACAGCGACAGCCTTGGTGCCTATGCAGGCGCCCGCTATTACGGTGCTTCCGCCCAGGGCGTGTACGTGGATCATCTCTCCGGCACGATCAGCAACAGCGGCACTGTCGATGTCGCCGCAGATGCCGGCACCGGCTGGGCATCGGCAACGGGCTTCCGTGTCGATGGCGGCATGAGCGGCACCGGCAGCCTGACCAACACCGGTTACGTTGGTGTGCTGGCCGAGAGTAATGAAAGCAGCGTCAGTGCCTACGGTGTCCGTGTTATGGGTGCCATGCACGATACCGCGATGGTCAGCAACGCCAGCGGCGCGCTGATCAGCGTCCAGGCCAACGGCACCGGCAGCGAGACTGCCTACGGCATCGACCTCGGCATGATGTTCGACAACGCGCAACTGGTTAACGCCGGCGACATCAGCGTTATGTCGCAGTCGAACGACACCTCGGGCAGCGATGCGGTCGTGTACGGCGTCCATACCGACGGTCTCTATGACGCGGCGCAACTGGTCAACAGCGGTTCCATCAGGGTCGAGCAATCCGCATTTGGCGATGCCCTGGTGGTCGGCCTGGCCACCGGTTCGATCCACAACAGCGCCGGCGCGCTGAACAGCGGTACGGTCAGCGTCTCGGCTGCCGGTCAGGTCGGTCAGGTATCGGCCACGGGTATTGCCTTCGGCAGCGCCTATGCCGGTGCAACCATGACCAACAGCGGTACCATCATGGTTCAGGCTGATGGCAGCAGCATGTTCGGTGGTCTGTTCGGTGACACCCTGGCGGCCAACGTACAAGCAGTGGGTATCAGCCTCGACAGCCAGATGGTTGATTCGACGCTCGCCAACACCGGCACGATCAAAGTCGTCTCGAACAGTAGCAGCGGCGCAACGACGGCCGCTTTTGACGAGCTCTTCGGCTCAACGTTCGACTTCGGCGGTGACGCATCGGTTTACGGCATCAAGGCAGGTCTGGTAGACGGTGCCTCCACGATCAGCAACAGCGGCTCGATCATGGCTGAGGCCACTGGCAGCGACAACGCCGCCTACGGTATCTATGTGCGCGCACTGACCAATGGCGCCATGGTCGTCAACGCCAGCACGATTGATGTTGATGCAGGTGCAGCCGGCAACGCCTACGGCATCTACGTCGCCGGGGGCACCAGCGGCCTGGTCAGCAACAGCGGCACGATCAGCGATGGCGTGTTCCTGCGCGGCAATGTCGGCCTGAACAACGCAGGTAGCATCATTAACAGGGCCAGCTTTGTGGGTGGTAACTACGCCCAGGGCGTGGGCGGCTCGTTGAGCTTCCCGGTGCAGGATGTTGCCGATTACGGCCGGATCGCCGTCGTCGGCACGGCAGACTTCACCGCCAGCAACAGTGTCGTGGTGCTGCTGAATGCCAGCGATGAACTGGAGAGCGGCGACGTTCTGGCCGATGTGGTATCCGCCGGCACCCTGACGGCCTCGGCCTTTGATGTGTCCGACAACACGCTCTTCTGGAACTTCACGCCGGTTATTGACGGCAACACCCTCGACCTGACTGCGGACTACCGTGGTGCAGCGGGTGTGTTGGCCGGCACCGGCTTCAACCTGTCCGCCTCCCTGGCCGAAGTGATCGACGGCATCATCGACGAGGGTGCCGATGGTCAGTATGCGGATCTGGCAGCGGCACTCCATGCAGCATCGGACGATGCAGCGGCAGCAGCCTTGCTCTCCGGCTTCCTGCCAACCCTCAACGGTGACGTGGTGGATGCCACGCGCGTGGCCAGCGGCGGGGTGTCCAACAGCATCGATTCGCGGATCGCCGAATCGCGTGGTGCTGCTTCGGGCGATGCCGTCAATAACGGTGGGGTCTGGCTCAAGACCTACTTTGGTATGGCCGAGCAGGACAAGGTCGGCAATGTGAATGGCTACGATGTTGACTCCAACGGTGTCGTCATCGGTGTCGACGGTGACGTGAGCGATGCCTGGCGCGTTGGTCTGGCTGTTGGCCTTGCCAAAGCCGATGTCGATGCCCCGCTGGCCAAGGTCGATATCGCCAGCAACCTCTTTACCCTGTACGGCTCCTACACCCTCAATGATCGTACCGCGCTTGACCTGACCCTCGGGTTTGGCAGCCACGATTACGACGGTGTGCGCAACGCCGGAACCTACGGTACGGCATCTTCCACCTTCGATGGCGATCAGCTCTCGTTTGGTGCCAACCTGTCGCGCACCATCAAGCAAGGCGACAAGAAGGTGTTCATCCCGTCGGTTTCCTTCCAATACCTGGAAGTCAACGTCGGCGGCTACTCGGAAACGGGTGCAGGCATCATGAACAACACCGTGGCATCTATTGACGAAACCTCGGTATCGGTTCTGGCCAAGGGCACCTGGGAGTGGACGATGGCCAACACCGGCGTCTTCGCTGCGCATCTGGGTCTCGGCTTCGACAGCACGGATGACGCAGGCGCACAGGTCACGCTGGCCGGCAACGGTCCAACCTACAACGTCAAGGGCGCTGAGGCAGAAGACGTGCTGTTGGCCGCGGGTCTGGGCTACCGCTACGTAACCAGCAAGGATCTGGAGATTGTGGTCGGCTACGACCTTGAAGCCCGCGAGGACTTCCAGGCCGGTGTCGCGGCAATCAAATTCAAGATGCCGTTCTGATGATCTGCTAAGGCAACACAGGCAAGACAATCAGGGCGCCTTCGGGCGCCCTGATTCGTTTGTAGAGTCTTGTTGTTTTGTGGGGATCCACCATGATTCGCCGGTATTTCTTCCTTGGTGCCGCCGCCGTTGCGCTTCTGCTCGCCGGCTGCATCCGTGTACCCGGCGTCGCCGCACGCACCGAGTCAGCGCAGCTGCTGACTGAAGGCGCGGGTCTGTTGCCCTTCACCATGACAACGGCCTTGCCGCTGCCGTTACGGGGTTTTGCGCGCCTGCAGGAGGAGCAGGCGGCGCTGGTGGTCTACATCGAGGGCGATGGCCGCGCCTGGATCAACCGCCAAACACCCTCAAACGATCCAACGCCCATCAACCCGGTGGCACTGAAACTCGCGGTGCTCGATGGCGCAGCCAACGTCGTATATCTCGGCCGTCCCGGCCAGTACCTGGACAGCATGCCGAATCTGAGTGCCAATCGTCGCTACTGGCTGTCGGCGCGTTTCGCGCCGGAAGTTGTCGCTGCCTATGTTGTTGCCGTGCGTGAGCTGGCCACGTTGGTTGAAGCAACGACGATCGATCTGGTCGGATTTTCCGGTGGCGGGGCGCTTGCGGCGCTGGTTGCTGCGCGCTTGAAGCAACAGGAGCCTTCCTGGGCGCTCAGTTTGCGGACGGTGGCGGGTAATCTCGATACGGACGCCTGGACGAGCCTGCGCAAAATCACGCCACTGGCAGAGTCGCTGAATCCTGCGGACGAAGCGGCAACCCTGCGCAACATTCCCCAAATCCATCTGCTCGGTTTGCAGGATCGGCAAGTGCCGCGTGCGGTTTTTGAAGCTTACGCGGCGAAGCTGGGCGGCCGGCGCTGCCTGCGTGCGGTTGAGGTTGATGCCGCACACGCCGGCCCCTGGGAGGACGCCTGGCGCGAGGTACTGACGGAGCCGGTAACCTGCGCGCCTTGAATACGCACCATCAGGGGTCTTGTTCGTCGTCGAACAGCTCGCCCTGGCCGTCGTCTTCACCGAGCAGTTCGGTAGCGATTTCGGCCACGGTGTCGATGAAATCGATCTGATCGTCGAGCTCTTCGAAGTGGTCTTCGGCGGCCAGCGCCAGCACGGTCGAGCAGGCGGCCATCAGTTCTTCGATGGCCTTGTCGGGATCGTCGGCGGTGGCGTCGCGCACTGCCTCGATGTACTCATCCAGCAGCGCACCCATTTCTTTCATGAAGGCGGTGCGAATGGGTGCAACGGCGTCTTCTTTTTCCGCTTCGAGACGGCGCCGCACATCGGCAAGCTGGACGACACTCGCCGGTTTGCCAAGGGTCTGGTCGTGGGACATTGTGGGTTACTCCTCGCCGGATGACGGGCCGGTGCCCGGGCACACTGCAGGGGTCTGCCGTTCACGGCAACGCTCCCTACTATGGGTCTGCCCTGACATAGGGACAAGACGGGAAAGCCGTTGGTTCCGGTGGTGATCCGCTCATTCGTCGGCGCGATGATGACCCCTGCCGGGGCCGGAAATGGCGGGTCAAAACGCATCAACAGATTGGCCCGGGCCGCAGTAGCGATGGCAACAGGGTGGTCTTTGGTGCAGCCGCAGACCAGAATGCACCGATGATGTCATCAGAGTCGCCATGAAGACCCCACCACGTATTGCCCCCCTCGTTGAAGACGGTCTCGTTGATGCCGTCGTGCGTCAATTGAAAAGCGGCAAAGAAGCAACCGTTTACCTCGTCAGGCGGGGCGAGGAAATCCTTTGCGCGAAGGTCTACAAGGACGCCAACCAGCGCAGTTTCCGGCAGGCGGTGCAGTATCGCGAAGGCCGCAAGGTACGCAGCAGCCGTCTGGCGCGGGCCATGGAAAAAGGCTCGAAGTTTGGTCGTGAGGAACAGCAGGCGCACTGGCAAAACGCTGAGGTCAGCGCGTTGTATTGCCTTGCTGCGGCCGGCGTACGGGTGCCCAGGCCGTACGGCTGCTACGACGGCGTGTTACTGATGGAATTGATCTGCGACGAGGAGGGCGCGGTTGCCGGCCGCCTTGCCGATTTCGATTTCACGGCGGAACAGGCGCGTGAATTTCATCACCGACTGATCCGAGAGGTGGTGCGCATGCTGTGCGCCGGCCTCGTGCATGGTGATCTTTCCGAATTCAATATTCTGGTTGATCCCGATGGCCCGGTGATTATTGATCTGCCGCAGGCGGTTGATGCAGCGGCCAACAACCATGCCAAGGCGATGCTGGAACGCGATGTCGGCAACCTCGCCACGTTTTTCGGCCAGTTTGCGCCGGAATTGCTTGATTCCGATTACGCCGCCGAGATTTGGGATATTTACGAGCGTGGTGATTTGACACCGCAAACGATGCTGACCGGTGAATTTGCACACGACGAAACCCCCGCAGATGTCGACGACCTGCTGCGGCAAATTCAGGATGCCATTGCCGAAGAAGCGGCACGCAAGGCGCGCGAAGCCGCCGGGGACGAGGCGTGACTGTGCTTGCTGCAAAAGCGTTTGCCACCCTGCCGCTCGAACCGGCTGTGCTCGCGAACCTCACGGAACTCGGTTACCACGACATGACGCCGGTGCAGCTCATGAGCCTGCCGCATGTGTTGGCCGGTCGCGACGTAATCGCGCAGGCTAAAACCGGCAGCGGTAAAACGGCAGCCTTCGGCATCGGTCTGTTGCGCGGGCTCAACCCGCGTTTTTTCGGTGTGCAGGCATTGGTGCTGTGCCCAACCCGTGAGCTTGCCGACCAGGTGGCGAAAGAGCTGCGCCGGCTCGCACGCGCGACCGACAATATCAAGATCCTTACGCTATGCGGCGGCGTACCGATGGGTCCGCAACTTGGCTCGCTGGCGCATGGTGCGCATGTTGTTGTCGGCACACCTGGGCGCATTCTCAAACATCTGCAGAAAGGCTCTCTTGATCTGGGCGGCGTCAAAACCTTGGTGCTGGACGAAGCCGACCGCATGCTTGACATGGGTTTTCACGACGACATCGTCGCCGTGGCGGCCAAGGTTCCTGCCCAGCGCCAGACGCTGTTGTTCTCGGCAACATACGCGCCGGAAATTCGTTCACTCAGTGGAAATTTTCAGCGCGATCCGGTTGAGGTCACCGTAGATGCGGTGCATGCCGAAACGCAGATCGAGCAGGTGTTTTTCGAGATCGAACGCAGCAGCCGGGCTGCGGCATTGAAGGCGGTATTGCGCCACTATCAACCGGCATCCGCAATACTTTTCTGCAACACCAAACAATTGTGCGCCGATATTGAAGAGAGTCTGCGTGCCGACGGTTTTCATGTCTGCGCTTTGCATGGCGATCTGGAACAACGCGATCGCGACCTCACCTTGGTGCGGTTCGCCAACGGCAGTTGCCCGTTGTTGGTGGCCACCGATGTCGCCGCGCGCGGGCTCGACGTCAAGGATCTGGCGGCGGTGATCAATGTCGAGCTGGCCTTCGAGCCCGACGTGCACATTCACCGCATCGGGCGTACCGGTCGTGCCGGGCAAACCGGGCTGGCCTTGAGTTTGTGTGCGCCGGCCGAGGCGTCGCGTGCGCTGGCCGTCGAGCAGGCGCAACAGCGACCATTGGTGTGGCGAGATGTGCCGCCGGCAACGGCATCAACAGTCATGCTGTTGCCAGGAATGGTTACGCTGAATATCGCCGGTGGCCGCAAGGACAAACTGCGGCCGGGCGACATTCTTGGCGCGCTGACCGGTGAGGGCGGCATTGCCGGCAAGCTGATCGGCAAAATCGATATTTTTGATACCCAGGCCTATGTGGCGGTTGATCGCAGCGCCGCCGATCAGGCGTTGCGGGCGCTCACCCAGGGCCGCATCAAGGGCCGCAGCTTCAAGGCACGGCGCATCGCCGACTGATGCGCGGCAGTCGTCACGCGAAGTGATGACTGATCGCAGGTACCCGCTGCGACGGGTGGGTACGTCTATGTGTTGGGCGAGCACCAGGACGTCATTCGGGGTGCTACCGGCTCCAAAACCATCAACAGCGTGGCGTCGAACACGTTCTTCAATCACGCGGCGGTACGATCAGGAATACGGAGGCCTGGTATCAGCAGTAGCGATTGCGCATCGCGATGTAATAAAGCACCGGGATCACCACCAGCGTCAGCAGGCTCGAGACAAAAATACCGAAGATCAGCGAGATGGCCAGGCCGTTGAAGATCGGGTCATCGAGAATGAAAAACGCGCCGATGATTGCCGCGAATGCCGTCAGCAGGATCGGCTTGGCGCGCACGGCGCCGGCGCGCACGATTGCCTCGCGCAACGCCACGCCGGCACGCAACTGTTCGTTGGTGAAATCCACCAATAAAATTGAATTACGGACAATGATGCCGGCGAGGGCAATCATGCCGATCATGCTGGTGGCGGTGAAGTTCGCGCCGAGCAGCGCGTGTCCGGGCACCACGCCGATCAGGGTCAGCGAAATCGGCGCCATGATGACCAGCGGCACGGTGTAGGAGCCGAACTGCGCGACTACCAGGAGGTAGATCAGGATCAGGCCGACGCCGTAGGCCAGACCCATGTCGCGGAATGTTTCGTAGGTAATCTGCCACTCGCCATCCCACTTCAGTGCCGGGCCGGTGGTGAGCCAGGGCTGTTCGATATAGGTCTGGGCAATGCCCGCCCCTGAGCGTGCCGCTGCTTCGTCTTCGTCGGCGAGTTTTCCTGCGGCCTTGAACATGCCATACAGCGGGCTGTCGGTGTTGCCGGCAACGTCGGCGGTGACATAAATCACCGGTAGCAGATCCTTGTGATGGATCGGTTGTTCGATGCGGGTATGAATTGCCGTAACGACATCGCCCAGCGCGATCTGACGGTCGTTGGCGGTGGTGAGTTTCAGCGTCAGCAGTGCATTCGGATTCGCTTTGTCGGCGTCACTTAGCGCGAGGCGGATCGGCACGGCGAACTTGGCCTGGCCGTCGTGCAGGTGGCTGACGTCATCGCCGCCGGTGAGGCTGCCGATTGCCTGGACGATGTTCGCGTAATCGAGCCCGAGGCGCGCAGCTTTCTGGCGGTCGATCACATACTGGATGCGCGGTGCCGCGGCGACGAGGCTGTCGTCGACATCGACCACGTCGGGCGTTGCCGCGATCACCGCGCGCACCTGACGTGCCGTGGCGATGCGGTCGGCATCGTCATAGCCATAAATTTCGGCAACGACCGGCGCCTGTACCGGCGGGCCTGGCGGCACCTCGACGATCTTCACGTTGGCGCCCGTTTTTTTGCCGATTTCCTGCAGTGGTGCCCGCACGGCAAGTGCAATCCGGTGGCTGGAGCGGTCGCGGCGACTCTTGTCGGCGAGATTGACCTGTATGTCGCCCAGGTTGGCATCGCGGCGCAGGTAGTACTGGCGCACCAGGCCGTTGAAATTGATCGGTGCGGTGCTGCCGGCATACAGTTGCAGGTTGTCGACTTCCGGCACGGTGTGCAGATAATCCGCAAGCGCGACCAGTGTACGTTGCGTGTCCTCGATGGGCGTACCTTCCGGCATGTCGACGATGACCTGGAATTCATTTTTATTGTCGAACGGCAGCATTTTCAGTACGACAATCCCAAGCACCGGCAGTGCGACGGCGAAAGCGATCGCGGCGAGCACGCCCCAGTACATCCGGTGACGTTTTTTTCTGCCGTCGACCGGGTTTACCAGCGGCGCAAGCAACTTTTGCGCGAGATTGGAGAAAACGCGGTCGAGCGCACCGGATTCGCTCTGGCTGCCTGCCGGAGGCGATTTCAGCAACCTTCCCGCCATCCAGGGCGTGACGACGAACGCGACCGCGAGCGAGATCAGCATGCCGGTCGAGGCATTGATCGGAATCGGACTCATATAGGGGCCCATCAGGCCGGAGACGAACGCCATTGGCATGAGCGCGGCGATGACGGTGAAGGTGGCAAGAATCGTCGGCGCGCCCACTTCGTCGACCGCGCGCGGAATGACTTGCAGCAGGGGCTTGCCGTCATTTTCTGGCAGGCTCAGATGCCGATGGATGTTTTCCACCACCACGATGGCGTCATCGACCAGGATGCCGATCGAAAAAATCAGCGCAAACAGTGACACGCGGTTGAGTGTGAATCCCCAGGCCCAACTCGCGAACAGGGTAATGGCCAGGGTGACGATCACGGCCGATCCGACGATCAGTGCTTCGCGACGGCCGAGGGAAAAGAACACCAACATCACCACGGCGGCGGTGGCAAACAGCAGCTTGTGGATCAGTTTTTCGGATTTATCGGCAGCGGTCTGACCATAGTTGCGGGTGACCGTCACCTCGACATCGGCAGGTATCGACAGATTGTGCAGAGCGGCGAGTTTTGCCTCGATTTTTTCGGTGATGTCGATGGCGTTCTCGCCGGGTTGCTTGGCAATGGCAAGGGTGACTGCCGGCATTAGCGGCGCGGCGGCGCGATGGCTCGCCGGGCCGAAACCGGTCCAGACGCTGCGCGCTATGCTGTCGGGTGTGCGCGCCACATCGGCGACGTCCGCGAGGTAGACCGGCTCCTTGCCGCGCGTGCCGACGATCAGGGCGGCGACATCAGCCGGGGTGCGGAAAAAATCGCCGGCGCGGATTTCCACCTGCCTGCCGTCCTGTACTACCTGAGCCGGACTCATGGCACGATTCGCTGCGATGAGACTGGCGCGCAGTGCGGTGAAGTCGATGCGGTAGGCGGCCAGGCGTGCCGGGTCGAGCGTTACCCGCACAATGTCGTCCGGTGCACCCAGCGTATAGATGTCGCGCGTGCCCGGCACGCGCTTCAATTCGGTTTCGAGGGTGTGCGCAACGTCGGCGAGATCGTACGCGGTGCGTTCCGGATTGGTCGATGACAGCGTCAGGCTCATGATCGGCACATCATCAATGCCTTTTGGCTTTACCAGTGGCGTGCCGGTGCCAAGATTCGCCGGCAGCCAGTTGGCATTCGACCAGACCTGGTTGTAGAGCTTCAGCAGTGCTTCCTGGCGCGGCACGCCAACCTTGAACTGCACGGTGAGCAGCGCCATGCCGGATTGCGATGTGGAATACACATGCTCGACGCCATCGATTTCACTGAATACCTGTTCGGCGGGCGTTGCCAGCAGATTTTCCACTTCCTTCGCGCTCGCACCGGGAAACGGTACGAAGACGTTGGCCATGGTGACGTCGATTTGAGGCTCTTCCTCTTTCGGCGTCACGACGAGCGCAAACAGACCGAGGAGCAGGCCGGTGATGGCGAGCAGTGGTGTCAGTTGCGATCTGAGAAAGGCGCGGGCTATGCGCCCGGAGATACCGAGCGGCGCCGATTCCTGGTTCCTTTCCATGGATTCAGCCCTTTGCCGGCGGCGTGAGCAGCGCAATGGCAGTTTTCGCGTCGAGCCAGATCACTTCGCCTGCGGTAAGGCCGGCGAGCAATTCGACGGCGCCGTTTTCGCGGCGGCCAACGCGCACCTGGCGCAATGTCGGAGTGCCGTCGGTGTGGCGCACGTAGACGCCGGTAATTTCATTGCGCTCGATCAGCGCGGACAGCGGCACGCGAATCGCCGGATTTTCACCGATAGTGAGGCGAACTTTCACAAACATCCCCGGATAAATTTCGCCGGAAACATTCGGCGCCAGATCGGCGCGTACCTTGAAGCTGTGGCTGTCCTCATCAGCGAAAGGAAAAACGACAACATTGGTGGCTGCGATGGTTGTGCCATCCTGCAGCATCAGTTGCAGTTTTTTCTGTTCGCGTACCTTGTCGATGAATTTTTGCGGCACATGCGTGGTAACGCGTACTTTTTCGAGCGACAACCCGGAGATCAGGGCTCGGCCGGGTGTTGCCAGCTCGCCGACTTCGATGTGGCGTGCCGTGACGATACCGTTGTAGGGTGCGCGCACTTTGGTGTAGTCGTACTGGGTTTGCGCTTCCGATTGCCCGGCCGCAGCCGATGAAACGCGTGCCTGTGCGGCGGCGAAGTTTGCCTGTACGCGGTCGTAATCAGCTTGCGAGATGAGCTGTTGTTTGACGAGTTGGCCGGCGCGCTGGAAATTGGTTTCGGCCTCGCGCAGTGCCGCCTGCGCCTCGGCGAGGCCGGCACCGGCCCGCGCCGCGCGCGCGCCCTGTTCGCTGCCGGCCAGTTCCATCACCACCGCTCCGGCGGGTACGTAATCGTCAACGTCGTAGTTGATCTTCACCACGCGCCCGGTGGTCTGCGCGGTCAGCGTCGCCTTGTTGGTCGCCTCCAGCGTGCCGTCGAGGGTGATGGTGTCGCGTGCGGTGGTCGGGGCGACGCTCAGGAACAGTTTCGGGTCGGGTACGAAGGGAGTGACGGTTGCGGGGGGTGTCGGGGTGTCCGCGCCGCAAGCGGCGAGCAGGGCACAAACAGCCCCCAGCAGCAGGCCTCGGGGTGCGCAGCGGCGCAGGGTGAAGGGCATGATGGCACTCCTGTTTTGATATATACCCCTAGGGGTATACTGCATACGATGGGGAGTATAGGGATGGCCCGCGGAAATCACAAGGCCGGAGGCATGGCCAATGACACATGAGTCTGAAGCGGGGTTTGTGTTTCCAGCCAGAGGTGAGTCTGCAGGGTCCGTCTCCGGAGCGGGATCATCGGAGGATGAACGTGACCCTGCTGCCCCAAAGACTCCACACGATGGAGCGAGTCCGATTTGAACTTGCCCGCCAATTCCGGACACTCTCCTTTTCATTTTTCAGTTTGAACACACCACGATCCGAAACTTACCTTACGCATAGCTGGGAGCCGGAGCGCGCCCTAACGTAGAGGTGAGGGACGCCATGTTCGGCCTCATGGATTGAGGCCCTCGGAATCAGACAATTTTGTCCGCAGTGCGCGACGCCTTTCTAGTGTCGTGAGTTAGAAATTTATTGAATGAATTTCCTTTCCCCATGGTCCACCGTTTACCCCCCCTGGAGTAACGAGGATGACCATGAAAGGAGGGCCCCAAAGAGAGTTGGTCTTGATCGACGCAGAACGCGATCAGCCGCATCTGGCGCGCGTTCGGTTTGCAACCGCATCGCCAGGAGACGTTCAAGCTCTCCACCGACCCGCTGTTTGTCGACAAAGTGCGCGATATTGTCGGTCTTTATCTCGACCCGCCGTTGAAGGCCATGGTTCTCTGTGTGGACGAGAAAAGCCAGATTCAGGCGCTGGATCGTACGCAACCGATGTTGCCGCTGGCGCCCGGCATTCCCGAAAAGCGGACACATGACTACGTGCGTCAGAGAGTACTCCGCCTGATCATGATGCCGCCTACAGCAAGAAGTGAGCGGGAAGGAGCTCGAGGCCTTGATCTGATGACGCAAGCAACCGCAAAGGTTTTAATTGTGCTTGTGCAGATCTGCGTTCAATTCCACCGCGCTCTTGTTGGTCAGGCACTCCACCGCGCCGGTAACCGAGTTGCGGCGAAACAGCAGGTTCGACTTGCCGGCGAGATCGCGCGCCTTTGCGGTGCCGGCGTGTTTGCCTTGCGCATCGAGCACCACGCATTTGGTGCCGGCGGTGATGTAGAGGCCGGCTTCCACCGTGCACTTGTCACCCAGCGGAATGCCGACGCCGGAGTTGGCGCCGAGCAGGCAGCCTTCGCCGAGTGCGATGACGATGTTGCCGCCACCGGAGAGTGTGCCCATGGTGGAGGCACCGCCGCCGATATCCGATCCCTTGCCGACGAATACGCCGGCCGAAATGCGGCCTTCGACCATGCTGGTGCCGGCGGTGCCGGCATTAAAGTTGACGAAACCTTCGTGCATGATCGTCGTGCCTTCACCCAGATAGGCGCCCAGACGCACGCGTGAGGCATCGGCAATGCGGGTAGCGGCCGGCACGATGTAGTCGGCCATGCGCGGAAATTTGTCGACGCTGTGCACGGTGAGTGTTTCGCCGGCAAGCCGCGCGGCAAGTTGGCGTGCCGGGAGCTCTTCAAGATCGATCGCGCCGGCGCTGGTCCAGGCGACATTGGGCAGCAGTGCGAATACGCCCTTGAGATTGACATCATGCGGTTTCACCAAGCGGTGCGAGAGCAGCTGCAGTTTCAGATAGGCCTCGGGCGTTGAGGTTGGATCGGCGTCGGTTTCCAGCAGCGTCAGTACCATCGGCCCGGTGCTGCCGGAAAACCGGCGGGTTAGCTCGGCCAGGGCATCGTCGCCGGCCGTTTCGGCCGCTGTGACCAGATGCATGACCGCAGCCACATCGATATCAAGCGTGACATTGCCGCCCTGGTGGCCGACCGCAGCGGCGATTTGCGCGCACAATGCCGGCCCGGGCTTCAGCAGCGGACGCGGATAGAAAACTTCAAGCCAGTGGCCTTTGGCGTTTTTCGTGCCGACCCCGAGACCGAGGGCGAAAAATTTGGCGGTCATGTCACTCCCCTGTGATTGTTCGTTGTTACTTGAGTTGCGCGGCGAAATCCGCAGCATCGAAGCCGCAACTGACCTCGCTGCCACGCACCACTACCGGCCGCTTGATGATCGACGGGTTTTCCAGCATCAGTTTCCTTGCCGAGGGCGCGTCGATGGCTGCACGCATGTCTTCCGGCAGGCCGCGCCAGGTCATGCCCTTGCGGTTGAGCAGCACTTCCCAGCCGACCGTCTTGAGCCACTTGTCGAGTGTCGCGGCGGTCAGCGTTTCCTTCTTGAAGTCGTGAAACCGGTAGGCGACTTTGTGTGTGTCCAGCCAGACCAGCGCCTTTTTCACGGTTTCGCAGTTCTTGATCCCGTAGACATCAAGCATGTTCAGAGCCACCCGACAAAACGACGAATGCGTTGCGCGGCTTCGACGGCTTCCTCGACTGACGCGACCAGCGCCATGCGTACACGGTTCTCGCCGGGATTCGTGCCATTGACTGGCCGCGACAAAAAGCGCCCCGGCAGCACGGTGACATGCTCGCGCTCGAACAGTGTTCGGGCGAAGAGATCGTCGGCGATGGGCGTTTTCGCCCAGAGGTAGAAACCGGCGTCCGGCATGGTCACATCGAGCACCGGTGCGAGCGTGTCGACCACGAGGCGGAACTTGGCGCGATACAGTTCGCGGTTGGTGCGTACGTGCGCCTCGTCGTTCCAGGCAGCGATGGACGCTTCCTGGGTCGGCAGACTCATCGCGCAGCCGTGGTAGGTACGATATTGCAAAAATTTTGCCAGCACCTGCGCATCGCCAGCGACGAACCCTGAGCGCAGGCCCGGCAGGTTTGAACGCTTGGACAGCGAATGGAAAGCAATGCAGCGTGCATAGTCGTCGCGGCCCATGACCCGGCAGGCTTCGAGAATGCCCGGTGGCGGGCTCGCCTCGTCAAAGTAAATTTCCGAATAACATTCGTCGCTGGCGATGATGAAATCGTGCCGGTCGGCCAGTTCGATCAGGTTGCGGAATTCGGCGTTCGACAGCACCGCGCCGGTCGGGTTGCCCGGCGAACAGACGAACAGCAACTGGCAGCGATCCCAGGCCGCGCCTGGCACCGCAGCGAAATCCGGCTTGAAGCCGGTGGCGGTGGTGCAGGGCACGAAATACGGTTCGGCACCGGCGAGCAACGCGGCGCCTTCGTAGATTTGGTAGAACGGATTGGGTGAGACCACGAGCGGTTGCTGCTGTGAAGAGCCACTGCGATCGACCACCGCTTGGGCAAACGAAAACAGCGCCTCGCGGGTGCCGTTGACCGGCAGTATCTGGGTGTCGGCAGCAATTTTTTGCAGGCCGAAACGGCGGCTCAGCCAGCCGGCAATTGCTTCTCGCAGATGGTCGGCGCCTTTCGTGCTGGGATAGACGCTCAATTTCTCCAGTTGCCGCGCCAGTGTTTCCAGGACGAAGGCCGGCGAGGCATGTTTCGGTTCGCCGATCGACAGCGCAATGTGCCGGCGATCGGCCGGTGGCACGGCACCTTGCAGCAGTGCCGAAAGTTTTTCGAACGGATAAGGCTGCAGGCGGGACAAATCCGGATTCATCGTGCGCATTTCCTGGTGCTTACTCATCGGAGCTGTCGAGCTGCTCGCGCAGTGTCTGTTGCAGGCGAGCACAGAGATCGGCATCGGCCAGCGGCTTGCCGTCGCTGCCGGTGACAAAGAACACGTCTTCGACGCGCTCGCCGAGCGTGGCGATCCGCGCATTCTGCAGCAGCAGGTTGAACTCCATGAAAATGCGGCCGATACGGGCCAGCAGGCCCGGCCTGTCCAGTGTGATCAATTCGACTGCCGTGCGGCCGGCGCGGTCGTTGCTGATTGTGACTTCGGTCGGGAAACGGAAATGGCGGTACTGGCGCGGCATCCGGCGTTGCACCAGCGCCGTAAATGCCAGCGGGTCGTGCACTGCGTCGGCCAGCGCGCGCCGGATTTCGGTCATGCGCGTGCTGTTGTCGCCGATCCGTTCGCCGGATTCATCGAGGACGATGTAGGTATCGAGCGAAAAGCCAAGCGTCGAGGTGATGATTTTGGCGTCGAGGATGTTGAGATGCTGCGCCGCCAGTGCCGCCACCGATGCGGCGAACAGATTCGGCATGTCGCGGGTATAGACGAATATCTGCGTTGCACCTTCGAAATCGTGCTGGGTGGTATTGCGCACCAGCACCAGTGGGCCACCGTCATCCGGATGCGCGAGAATAGCCTCTGTGTGCCAGGCAACTTCATCGGCAGTTTCGCGCAGGAAGTAGTCGTCGCCCAGGCCAGCCCACAATTTCAGCGCGTCTTCTTCGTCGATGCCGCGCTGGCGCAGCAGTGTCAATGCGGCTGCTTTGGTCTCATCAATCCAGGTATGGCGCTCGACGCGCGTCTCGAGGCCACGGCGCAACACGCGTTTGGTCTCGATATAGAGCTGGCGCAACAGCGTCGCGCGCCAGCCGTTCCACAGGTTCGGGTTGGTGGCGTTGATGTCCGCGACGGTGAGGCAGTAGAGATAGTCAAGATGAATCTGATCGCCGACCGTATGGGCGAACTCCATTACCACGTCTGGATCTGAAACATCTTTTTTCTGCGCCGTGACGGACATCAGCAGATGATTTTTTACCAGCCAGGCAACGAGGTTCGCATTCCATTTGTTGAGCCGGTGATGCAGGCAGAAATCGCGTGCTTCGTGTTCGCCGATGGCGGAGTGGTCGCCGCCGCGACCCTTGGCGATATCGTGGAAAAGGCCGGACAAATACAGCAACTCCGGTTTCGACAGCCGATGATAGACATCCCACACCAGGGGAAATTTCTCGCGCACTTCCGGGTAGCGGAAGCGGCGCATGTTCTTGACGACCAGCAGGGTGTGCGCATCGACCGTGTAAATATGGAACAGGTCGTACTGCATCATGCCGATTATCTGACCGAAAGCCGGCAGGTAGGCGCCCAGGACGCCATAGCGCTTCATCTCGTGCAGTGGCGTAAACAGCTGGTGCGGCGCCCGCAGCAGTTCCATGAACAAGGTGATGGCGCGCAGATCGTTGCGGAAAGCGGCATCAATGCGGTGCAGGTTCTGCTTGATCAGCCGCACGGTCGAGGCGCGCATACCCTTGATGACCGGGCTCTGGCCGAGTAGCACGAAGGCTTCGATCAGTGCCGGTGGCATCCGCTCAAACACTTTGTCGTGGGTTACTTCCAGATAATCATTGCGCAATTGAAAGCGGCTGTTGACCGGGGTTACGACATCCTGCTCACCCGCCCGCAGGATCGCTTCGTCAAAATGCTGCAGCAGCATTTCGTTCAATTGCGAAACAACAAGCGCGGTACGGTAGTAGCGCTTCATCAACTGTTCGACTGCGAGGTTGGCATTCGAATCGCGGTAGTCGAGCAGCTCGGCAGCAGTGCGCTGATGGTCGAACAGCAGCCGATTCTCGCCGCGCCCGGTCAGCATGTGCAGCGCATAGCGAATCTGCCAGAGCGTATTCTGGCTGTCGCCGAGCGCCTGGAACTCGCTTTCGTCGAGGAAGCCCAGCGCGACGAGTTCATGCAGTGTCTTCACGCCGAAATGGCGCTTGGCGACCCAACCGATCATTTGGATATCGCGCAGGCCGCCCGGTGCATTCTTGATGTCCGGTTCGAGGTTGTACTCGGTGTTGTTGTGTTTGCGGTGGCGCGCGATCTGTTCGTCCCGCTTGGCCTGAAAGAACGCTTTGCCCGGCCAGAGGAACTCAGGGCCCGTGCGGCGCTGCATCTGGACGAGCAGAGCGTCGTCGCCGACCAGTGTGCGCGCTTCCATGATGTTGGTGGCAATAGTGATGTCGGCCTGCGCCTGCGCGACGCACTCGTCCAGCGTGCGCACGCTGGAACCGACCTCAAGGCCGATATCCCACAGGAAAGTGATAAAGGCGCTGATTTCCGCCTTGTGGGCGTCGTCGGCACCGTCGGCGAGCAGGACCAGGATGTCGACGTCTGAGCCAGGATGCAGTTCGCCGCGACCGTAACCGCCGGTGGCGATGAGTGCCGTGTCGGTAAAGCCGGTGAGACCGAAGTGCGCCCATGCGGCGGCCAGTACGCTGTCGATCAGTGCTGCGCGGCCCTGCACCAGGGCGCGGATGTCGGTGCCGGTACGAAAGCGTTCATTCAGCCAGAGCTGCGCGTCCTTCAGGTAGCAGCGCATCGCCGGGCCGGGGGCGCCGCCGGCATCCCGGCAGCGTGCCACCAGTGCTTCGACGCGAAGCGGAGCGAAGTTGCCCGGCGATACGGTAGTGGCTGCGGCCTCGGTCATTGCCAGGGCCTCAAAACGACTCTTCTTTGCGGGCGGTCAACACGTCGCAGCCGGTGGCGGTGACCGCCAAGGTGTGCTCCCACTGCGCCGACAGCTTGTGGTCGCGGGTTACCACGGTCCAGCCGTCGGGCAGCAGCCGGGTGTGGTGGCTGCCGGCATTGATCATCGGCTCGATGGTAAAGGTCATGCCCTCCTCCAGCACAATGCCGGTACCGGGACGCCCGTAGTGCAGTACCTGCGGCTCCTCGTGGAAGCCTTCGCCGATACCGTGACCGCAGTAGTCGCGGACCACCGAACAGTGATTGGTCTCGGCATGTTGCTGGATGACGTGGCCAATCTCGCCCAGGCGCACGCCCGGTTTCACCAGGGCGATGGCCTTGTAAAGGCACTCCCGGGTCACCCGGATCAGGCGCTCGGCAAACGGTGATATCTCGCCGACCGCGAACATGGCGCTGGTGTCGCCATGCCAGCCGTCCTTGATTACGGTGATATCGATATTGATGATGTCGCCGCGCTTGAGGCTCTTGGTGTCGCTGGGGATGCCGTGGCAGACCACATGGTTGATCGAGGTGCAGATCGAGCGGGGGAAACCCTTGTAATTGAGGGGGGCAGGCACCGCTTTCTGAACATCAACGATGAAGTTATGGCACAGGCGATCAAGCTCACCGGTGCTGACCCCGACCTTGATATGGGGGGCAATCATTTCGAGAACCTCGGCGGCGAGATGGCCGGCAACGCGCATCTTCTCGATTTGCGCCGGGGTCTTGATGACTATGGTCATGGGGGCAGTGGCGCTCATGGGGCTGATCGGTTCATGGGGTGGGCGGGCCGCCGGGAAAGGGGCGACACCGGCGGGGGTCGCCTGCCGGGGCGCAGCCGTGGTATAAAGCGCGCCGCTTTCGGCGTGCTGCGTGGCCGGGTGATCGGTACGCAGCCCCTGTCCGGGAGGCCGCATTCTAGCGGCTCCCCCCGGGTTACGGAAACGCTGACGGCGAAAGGTCAACCGGCGCGATGCGCCAGGTTTTTCACAACTCTCACGTATTCCGACACGGCCCCCTGGGTGCCCCGCAAGGGGTTGGGTGCCGGGGAATGCGGAGGCTCAACCCGACAGAGGAAACGCAAGCATGGCACAAGTCAGTATGCGCGAACTGCTGCAAGCAGGCGCGCACTTCGGTCACCAGACCCGCTTTTGGAATCCGCGGATGTCGTCGTATATCTACGGCGCCCGTAACAAGATCCACATCATCAACCTCGAGCACACGACGAAGGCGCTGAACGAAGCGCTGACGTACATGAACTCGGAAGCGGCGAAGAAGAAGAAAATTCTTTTCGTCGGCACCAAGCGCGCCGCACAGGACATCGTCAAGGAAGAAGCCCTGCGCAGCGGTATGCCGTTCGTCAATCATCGCTGGCTGGGCGGTATGCTCACCAACTGGAAAACGATTCGTCAGTCGATCAAGCGTCTGAAGGATCTTGAGCAGCAAGCGCAGGACGGCACCTTTGCCAAGCTCACCAAGAAGGAAGCGCTGATGCGCACCCGCGAGATGGAAAAGCTTGAGCGTGCGCTCGGCGGCATCAAGGACATGGGCGGCCTGCCGGACGTTTTGTTTGTGATTGATGTCGACCACGAGCGTATTGCCGTGACCGAAGCCAACAAGCTCGGCATCCCGGTGGTCGGCATCGTCGACACCAATTCCAACCCGGAAGGTATCGACTACGTCATTCCGGGGAACGATGATGCGATCCGCGCCATCGGCCTCTACGTCAAGGCAGTTGCCGACGCAGTGCTCGAAGGCCGTCAGCACGCCGACCTGACCAACCCGGCCGCCAGAGACAAGGACGCTCAGGGCTTTGTCGAAATCGCCGAGGGTGCCGACAGGGCCTGAGCGAGCATCCCGCAAGACCTGCAGTAAAGAAAAAGGGGGCCAGGCCCCCTTTTTCGAACCCGGCATTACGATGACGCGGCGCGATTGGGCGGCCGGCGTCAACCGCACAACGAATTCGCATGCGAGGAGAAGCAACGATGGAAATTACCGCTGGCCTGGTGAAGGAACTGCGTGAGCGTACCGGTCTGGGCATGATGGAGTGCAAGAAGGCGTTGGTGGAGGCCAGTGGCGACATCGAGCTGGCCATCGACAATCTGCGCAAATCCGGCCAGGCAAAGGCCGCGAAGAAAGCCGGCCGCACGGCGGCTGAAGGCACCGTGGTTGTTGCAGTCGAGGCCAATGGCAAGACTGGCTTCATGGCGGAAGTCAATTGCGAGACCGATTTCGTTGGCCGCGACGAAAGCTTTTTGCAATTCGCCCATCAGGTTGCCCGGGCAGCGCTGGCGTCCGGTGAAACCGACGTTGCGAAACTCCTTGCTGCCAAAGGTGGCGAACTGGAATCGATGCGTCTTGCCCTGGTGCAGAAGATCGGTGAGAACATCCAGGTGCGGCGGCTGGCGAAAATCGACGGCGATATCGTGGGCACCTACATTCACAGCGGCAGGATCGGCGTGCTCGCCAGCCTGAAGGGCGGCAGTGTCGATCTGGGCCGTGACATCGCGATGCATGTCGCGGCGGCGAATCCGCTGGTGGTCAATCCGGCCGATGTCGCACCGGACATCATTGCCAGGGAAAAGGAAATCTACGCTGCCAAGGCTGCCGAATCGGGCAAACCGGCCAATATCGTCGAAAAGATGGTTGAGGGTTCGTTGCGCAAGTTTCTGACCGAGGTCAGCCTCACCGAGCAGGCGTTTGTGAAGGATCCCGACACCAAGGTGGGTGAACTGGTCAGGAAGAACAGCGCTACCGTGCTGGCGTTCGTCCGTTTCGAAGTGGGTGAGGGCATCGAAAAAGCCGAAGTGGACTTCGCGGCGGAAGTCGCGGCGATGACCAAAGGGGCATAATGTCCCGTGCCGGCGGCGCCTCAGGGCGCCGCCGGCACGATTGGCCGGCCATATCCGGCAAGTCCGGCCCACGCCGCATATCAGGTATCGAACCACGGTCACCGAGGTAACCCATGCCAGCCCCGAACGATCGCCAGCCGAAATACCGCCGCATCCTGCTCAAGCTCTCCGGCGAGGCGCTGGCCGGCAGCGAAGGCTTCGGCATTGACCCGAAAGTACTCGACCGCATGGCACTGGAAGTCGGGCAGTTGCGCGGCATTGGCGTGCAGGTTGGCCTCGTGCTGGGTGGCGGCAATCTGTTTCGCGGCAAGGCACTCAATGAGGCCGGCCTCGATCGTGTTGCCGGCGATCACATGGGTATGCTGGCAACCGTGATGAACGGTTTGGCGATGCGTGATGCGCTGGAGCGCTCGAACATCCGCTGCCGGCTGATGAGTGCGATTCCCATGAGCGGCATCGTTGAGCATTACGATCACCGCCGTGCCTCGCGTTATCTCGATGAAGGCGAGGTGGTTATTTTCGCTGCCGGTACCGGCAACCCGTTCTTCACCACCGACACCGCTGCCTGCCTGCGCGGCATCGAGATCGATGCGGATATCGTCCTCAAGGCAACCAAAGTGGACGGTGTCTATTCCGCCGATCCGAAGCGCGAGCCGCTGGCGGAGAAATTTGATCGCCTCACCTATGACGAAGTGCTCGACCGCAAGTTGGAAGTGATGGATCTTACCGCCATTTGCCTGTGCCGCGACCACGACATGCCGTTGCGCGTGTTCGACATGAACAAGCCCGGCGCGCTGGTGAGCATCATGGTCGGTGGCAATGAAGGCACGCTGGTCGAGCGTGGCTGATTGCGCTGGCAAACGAGAAAACCGGAGGAACTCGCCATGATCAACGACATCAAGAAAGACGCCGAACTACGCATGAAGAAGTGCCTTGATGCACTTGATGTTGCTTTCAAGAAAATTCGTACCGGACGTGCCAACCCCTCGATTCTCGATTCGGTGCGCGTCAACTATTACGGCCAGGAAACACCGATCAGCCAGGTTGCCCAGGTGAGCGTGGAAGACTCCCGAACGCTGAGCATCTCGCCTTGGGAAAAGAATATGGTGACCGAGATCGAGAAGGCGATCCTCAAGAGTGATCTTGGCCTGAACCCGAACACCGCCGGTTCGGTGATTCGCCTGACGATGCCGGCGCTTACCGAGGAAACACGCAAGGACATGATCAAGGTGGCGCGTGCCGAGGCCGAGCATGCGCGGGTTGCGGTGCGTAACGCGCGCCGCGATGCCAACAACGACCTCAAGGAGCTTCTCAAGGAAAAAGAAGTCAGTGAGGATGACGAACGCCGGGCGCAGGACGACGTGCAGAAGCTCACCGACAAATTCGTCAGCGAGATCGACGCGCAACTCAAAAAGAAGGAACAGGATCTGCTTGCCGTCTGACGGTTTGCAATCATCCTGTCTGAGCATTACCGGCGTGAACACTTCGCATCAGCAGTCTACGGCGCCCGATGTTGACAGTTGGCGTCGCGATGGACTGCCGCGGCATGTCGCCATCATCATGGATGGCAACAATCGCTGGGCTCGGCGGCGCGGGTTGCCGGGTCGCGCCGGCCACGAGGCCGGCGAGCAGGCGATGCGGGCCATTGTGGAGCACGCCGGTCGTTGCGGCATCGAAGCACTCACCGTATTTGCGTTCTCCAGCGAGAACTGGCGCCGCCCGCCCGAGGAAGTGAGTGCCCTGATGCAGTTGTTCATCGGCGCGTTGAGCAAGCGGGTGCCAGAATTGCATGCACATGGCATTCGCCTGCGTTTTATCGGCGCCTTGTCGGTGTTTTCACCCGAGATTCGTGCCGGTATCGCGGCTGCCGAGCGGCTGACTGCCGGCAACGCCGCACTGCATCTTTCCGTGGCCGTGAATTACGGCGGGCAGTGGGATATCGCCCAGGCGGCGCGTGCCCTGGCTGGCGAGGTCGAGGCGGGTCGTTTGCGTGCAGAGGACATCGACGAAGCACATCTTGCGCAGCGACTGATGCTTGCCGATTTGCCGCCGCCGGATCTGTTGATCCGTACCGGTGGCGAAATTCGCGTATCCAATTTCATGCTGTGGCAGTTTGCCTACAGCGAATTTCATTTCAGTGATCTGCTGTGGCCCGACTTCGATGCGCAGGCTTTCGATGCGGCGCTTGCCGATTACGCATCGCGCCAGCGTCGCTTCGGTGGTTCCGGGGCCGAGCCCGGTTCAGCAGCATCGGGTCAGGACTGAGGAGAACAACATGCTTTGGCAACGTGTGGTGACGGCTCTGCTGCTGCTGCCGCTGATACTCGGTGCGATTTTCCTGCTGCCGAATGTCTGGTTTGCGTTGGCGATGGTCGTGCCGGTACTGATCGCCGGCCGCGAGTGGGCCGCCATGGCGGGCGTGTGCCGCAATACCTTTACCGGCTTGCTTGCTTTGTCGCTCGCCGCTGTTTTCGGCATCGAACAATTATGGGTGGGCGCCGCCATGCCATTGCTGTACATGGCGGCGGCATTCTGGTTGTGGGCATTTTTCCTCGTTGTGCGTTATCCGGCCCTTACCCGCTGGTTCCGGCAGCGCGCGCTGATGTACCTGATCGGGCTTGTGTTGTTGGTTCCGGCCTGGTACGCGGTTGTGCAGTTGCAGGCGATCCCGTTTGAGCGCGCCGGTACGCAGGTAAATGGCCTGGTGTTGCTCGGCGCCTTCCTGATTGTCTGGGGTGCTGATGTCGGCGCTTATTTTTCCGGCCGGGCATTTGGCAAGCGCAAGCTCGCGCCGCAGGTAAGCCCGGGCAAGTCGATTGCCGGTGCAGTGGGCGGCATGCTGACAACGCTGGCGACGGCACTGGGCATTGGCTTTTATCTCGGCTGGTCGCTCGCTGGCATTTTGCAGCTGTTGGCGCTTGTTTTTGTTGCCACGCTGGCCTCAATTCTGGGCGACTTGTTCGAGAGCATGGTCAAGCGGGAAGCTGGTGTGAAGGACAGCGGCACCCTGTTGCCCGGTCATGGCGGCATGCTTGATCGCATCGACAGCGTCACCTGTGCCTTGCCGGTGTTTGCACTTGGCCTGCAATTCGTACACCTCACCTGATGTTGGCAACACTCTTCGTGACAAACACGCCGTGAAAAAAAACGCATGAAGCAGCAATCGCTGGTCATTCTCGGCTCCACCGGCTCGGTCGGGCAGAGCACACTGGATGTGGTCGCGCGCCATCCGGATCGCTTTCGGGTGCTGGCGCTGGCGGCCGGCAGCCGGGTGGATGCGTTGTTCGGTCAGGTGCTTGCCCATCGCCCGCGCTACGCCGTGTTGATGGCTGAGCCGGCTGCCGCTGATTTGCGGAACCGCCTGCGCATGGCCGGGTCAGATTGCGAGGTGTTGGCGGGCAGCGCTGCCTTGTGTGCCGTGGCGGCGCTGCCGGAAGCCGATGCGGTGATGGCGGCCATCGTTGGCGCTGCGGGGCTGGCACCGACGCTGGCCGCCGTGCGTGCCGGCAAGCGCGTTCTGCTGGCCAACAAGGAATCGCTGGTGATGGCCGGCGAGTTGTTCATGGTGGAAGTGCGCAACGCAAACGCAACGGTGCTGCCGATCGACAGTGAGCACAATGCGGTGTTTCAGTGTTTGCCGCCCGGCATTGTTAGCCTGGCGGCGGCCGGCGTGCGACGGATCCTGCTCACCGCGTCGGGCGGTCCGTTCCGCATGGCCACTGCCGCGCAGATGGCGCAGGCGACACCGGCGCAGGCGATCGCACACCCCAATTGGTCGATGGGCCGCAAGATTTCAGTGGATTCAGCAACGATGATGAACAAGGGCCTTGAGGTGATTGAGGCGCATTACCTGTTTGGTGCAGCTCCCGCGCAGATTGATGTGCTCGTGCATCCGCAGAGTGTTGTCCATTCGCTGGTCGAGTACGTCGACGGTTCTGTGCTGGCACAGCTTGGCAGCCCGGACATGCGTACACCGATCGCGCACGCACTCGCCTGGCCGGCGCGGGTCGATGCCGGTGTCAATTTCCTTGATCTC
Source organism: Pseudomonadota bacterium (assembly GCA_049324495.1). Taxonomy (GTDB): domain Bacteria; phylum Pseudomonadota; class Gammaproteobacteria; order Pseudomonadales; family JADFDG01; genus JADFDG01. Next base: position 27,852 of record JBMOOP010000139.1, on the reverse strand, counting down.
GTGGCGCGCGGCCGGCTCGATTTCGAAGCCATGGATGACGCGCGCTTTCCATGCCTGGGCCTGGCCCGTGCGGCACTCATGGCCGGCGGTTCGGCGCCGGCAGTGCTCAATGCCGCCAACGAAGTAGCTGTTGAGGCGTTTCTTGACGGGCGACTGTCGTTCCCGGGGATTGCCACGGTGATTGCCGAGACGCTCGCGGCGTTGCCGACGGTCGCCGTCGACGATCTCGATGCATTGTTTGCGATGGATAGCGAGGCGCGCGTGGTGGCCGGGCGTGTGACGCTGCAGCGTGGGGTATCGGCATGAGTGGTTTGCTCGAGCAGTTAGGCAGTGGCACCTGGGCGCTCGCCGCATTCATTGTTTTGCTTGGCGTGATTATCACCGTGCACGAGTGGGGCCACTTTTTCGTGGCGCGGCGCTGTGGCGTGCATGTGATCCGTTTTTCGATCGGTTTCGGCAAGCCCTTGTGGATGCGCACCGGCCGCAATGGCACCGAGTATGTGGTCGCGGCCATACCGCTTGGCGGTTTCGTGCGCATGCTCGACGAGCGTGAGGGCGAGGTGGCGCCGGAGCGGCTGCACGAGGCGTTCAATCGCAAGCCGGTGGCGCAACGCTTCGCCATCGTCGCTGCCGGTCCGTTGGTGAATCTGTTGTTTGCCGTGCTGGTTTACTGGGTGCTGTTCATCGTTGGCAGCCAGCAAATGGCGCCGGTCATTGGCCGTGTTGACCCGGACTCCTCTGCTGCGCGCGCCGGGCTCGTGGCCGGCGACGAAGTACTGAGCATCGATGGGGCAGCAGTACGCAGTTGGGACGACGTGCCATTGCGGCTCGTCGGTCGGCTTGGCGACAGCGGCGACATTCGCTTTGGCGTGCGCAGCGGCGCGATCGGTTTCGAACACGAGGTCGTGGTGCCAGTAACAGCCTTCATGCATGAGCAGGAAGATCAGAATCCGTCATTGATACTCGGCATTGCACCCTGGTATCCCGTCGTTCCGGCGGTGGTCGGTGCCGTGATTCCCGAGGTCGATCAGGACGGCAAAAAAGTTGTGAGCCCGGCATTAATGGCGGGACTCCAGTCCGGCGACCGCATCGTCGCGGTTGATGGCGTGCCGGTTGGCGATTGGGAAACCTGGGTGACACTTGTCCGTGCCGCGCCCGGTAAATCGCTGCTGCTGGATGTTGATCGTGCCGGTGCGATGGTGCAGGTGACGTTGGTGCCGTTGCCAGTTACACAGGGGGATCGTGTCATCGGCGTGGCCGGCATTGCGATGACGCCGCTGCAGTGGCCGCGTGACTGGCCGGCGGAATATGTGCGCGAAATCCGTTATGGGCCCATCGAGGCCGTCGGCCGCGCGGTCGCCGAAACCTGGGATCGCTCCGTGCTGACGGTTGTCTCGATCGGCAAAATGGTGAGCGGCAAGATGTCGGTGGAAAGCGTCGGCGGCCCGATTACCATCGCCAGGGGTGCCGGGGTGACGGCATCGCTGGGGCTCGAGTCCTTCCTCAAGTTCATGGCGTTCCTCAGCATCAGCATTGGCGTGCTCAATCTGCTGCCAATCCCGGTGCTCGATGGCGGCCACCTCGTGTTCTACGCATACGAAGCCCTGCGCGGCAAGCCGGTGTCGGAGCGTGTCCAGGCGATCGCGCTGCAAGTGGGTGTCACCCTGCTGGTCGCTCTGATGCTGCTCGCGTTCTACAACGATTTTGCCCGCCTTTAGGAGTCCGAACGGGTGAACCCGATTCTGCGTCTTGTCGCCACCATTACCGCCATCGTCCTGCTGCTCGGTACCGCCGTCGCTGCATTTGCCGATACCTTCACTGCTGTGGATATCCGCATTCGCGGTTTGCAGCGTATTCCACTTGAGCGCATTTACGCGATGTTACCGGTCAAGGCTGGTGATGTCGTTGATGCCGGAACTGTCGCCCATGTTGTTCGCGAGCTTTATCGCAGCGAAGATTTTCAGGATGTGCAGGTTGGGCGCGAGGGCGATGTGCTGGTGATTGTGCTGGCCGAGCGGCCGGCAGTGAGTGCGATCAATATCGAAGGCAACAAGTCCATCGACAAAGATCAGTTGCTCAAGGGCCTGAAAGAGGCCGGATTGTCCGAGGGCGGCGTATTCCGACGCTCGACATTGGAAAACATGCGTGTCGAACTGCAGCGCCAGTACATTGCGCAGGGTCGCTACGGTGCGCGTGTGGACGCGAAGGTGACGCCGCAATCACGCAATCGGGTGTCGGTGGCAATCGATATTCATGAGGGCAAGCCGGCCGCCATCGGCAACATCCGTTTTGTCGGCAACAGTGCTTACACGGATCAGCGATTGCGCAAGCTGATCAAGCTGCGTGAGTATTCGTTCTGGTCTTTCTTCAATAGCGACGACAAATATGCGCGCGAGAAACTTTCGGCAGACCTGGAGAGCCTGCGTTCCTTGTACATGGATCGCGGTTACGTCAACTTTCAGGTCAAGTCGACACAGGTATCCGTTACGCCGGATCGTCGCCAGGTGTTCATCACCGTTGCGATCGACGAGGGCCAGAAGTTTACGGTAAGCGAGGTGCAACTGGCCGGGTCTCTGGTGGTTGATGAAACGCAACTGCGGCCGCTGATTCTCGTTCGCCCGCAGCAGACTTTTTCGCAGCAACTGGTGACGATGTCGACCGATATCATGCGGCGTCGCCTCGGAGTTGATGGTTATATCTTTGCCGATGTGCGTGCCATTCCCGAAATCGACGAGAATGCCCGTACCGTAAAAATAACCTTTTTTGTTGATGCCGGTGATCGTGCCTACGTCAACCGGATCAACTTCACCGGCAACAACAAGACCCGCGACGATGTGCTGCGTCGCGAGATGCGTCAGTTCGAGGGCGCGCCGGCCTCGCAGGCGGCGATCGAGCAGTCCAAGCGCCGCCTCGAGCAGCTCGGGTTTTTCTCAACCGTGAAAAGCGATACGGTACGGGTGCCCGGTGCGAGTGATCTGGTCGATGTCAATTACACCGTCGAGGAGCAACCATCGGGGAGTATCGGTGCGAATATCGGCTACTCGCAGGGTTATGGTCTGACGTTCGGGGCCAATGTCTCGCAGAACAATTTCTTCGGGACCGGCAACAAGGTTTCGTTCGCGGTCAATCGCAGTCAGGTGCGTGACAGCGTCAATCTTTCCTACAACAACCCCTATTACACGGAGGATGGCGTCAGTCGGGGCTGGAACGCCTACTACACCAAGACCGATTACGGCGAGACGAATATTTCCAGCTACGCGCTTGATCGCCAGGGGCTTAGTCTCACGTTCGGTTATCCGCTCAGCGAGGCGTCGCGGTTGTCGTTTGGTCTCGGGTTCGATAATGCGCAGGCCACCATCAGTTCGTTGGTTGCCGAAGATATCTGGCGTTATGTCGAGGACAATGGCACGCAATACAACTCGCTGCTCGGCAATCTTTCGTGGTCGCGCAGCACGCTTAATCGCGGAGTGCTTGCCGACCGCGGCTCATATAACCGCATCGGCATTGAGGCGGCGCTGCCGGGCAGCGACACCCCCTATTACAAGCTCAGTTACAGCGGCCAGCGTTATTTGCCGGTAACCCGTCGCTGGACGCTCAAGCCCCACGCTGACCTTGGCTTTGGCGATGGTTATGGCGGCGACCCGCGCCTGCCGTTCTATCAGCGTTATACGGCCGGCGGCTTCGGTTCCGTGCGCGGCTTTGAGGATCGCAGCCTCGGGGCGCGCATCCCGGGCCATGCGTTCGTGGCGAGCAATACCCTTGACCCTTCGCCGAATGCGGTTGGTGGCGACTTGCTGGTGGAGACCGGGCTGGATCTGATTTTCCCGCCGCCTTTTATCGAGGATTCGCGCACGCTGCGTACGGCGTTTTTCTTTGATGCGGGCAACGTGTTTCTGACCGACGGCGAGGTCTTTGCCCCGGCCTGGACCGAGCTACGTACATCCGCAGGCATCTCCCTGAGTTGGTATACTCTCATCGGCCCGTTGAGCTTCAGTCTTGCCAGAACCTTCAACGAGCAGCCCGGAGATGAGCGTCAGGTATTCCAGTTCTCATTGGGCCAACCTTTCTGATCCATGTGTAGCAATCATTCATGCAAAATATTGACCCACACAAAAAACCATCACGAAAGAGGAAATCGCCGTGCGCAATACAATGATTGCCCTGCTCCTGTTTGGATGCGCCGGTGCCGTCCAGGCCGCAGAACTGAAAATTGCCGTGATCAATCCGTTGGGCGCCATCTCCGGCACGGAGCAATACAAGAAGGCGGTTGCCCAGCTTGAGAAAGATACCGCAGACCAAAAAGCGAAGCTGATAATGTTGCAGACTGACCTGAACATCTGCAAGCAAAGGCTCAACACCGATGGCGCGACGATGTCGGCAACGGAACAGGCGAAACTGAAAACCGACTGCGAGGCAAAATACCGCGATTTCCAGGGGCTCGGCCAAAACTACAACAAGATCGCCAGCGACCGCGAGCAGGCGATCCTCAAGGATATTGGCCCGAAATTTCAGAAGGCGGTTGATGCGCTGGCGAAGGAGGGTGGCTATGACCTCATCGTGCAGAAGGACGCGCTGCTGTTTGCCAAACCGGCTTTCGATGTGTCGGAGCAAGTTACGACGCGCATCAACGCCATCAAGTGATGTGGGTGGGTAAGTTGAGTGGCAAGGTAAAAACGCTCGGTGAACTTGCCTCGTTCCTGGGAGCCCGTCTTGTTGGTGACTCCGATGCGACGGTGGTGGGTTTGGCCGCGATCCAGTCGGCCACGCCCGGCACGCTGAGCTTCATCGCCAATCCGAAATACCAGTCGTGGCTTGACGATACGCAGGCCACGGCGGTGATTTTGTCCGAGTCGCTGCTGGCGCGTTGCCCGTGCAATGCTCTGGTCATCGACAATCCTTATCTTGCCTATGCAAAAGTTTCCCATCTCTTCGCGACGGAAGCACTGAATCCGCCCGGCATCCATCCTTCGGCGGTGATCGCCGCCGACGCGCAGGTGGCCGCCAGCGCGCATATCGGCCCGTTGGTTGTGATCGAAAGCGGCGCGCAAATCGGTGTCGGAGCGGTGATCGGTGCACAGTGTTACATCGGTGCGAATACGCAGATCGGTGCGCAAACCCGCTTGTGGCCCAATGTTACAATTTATCACGGGGTCAAAATCGGGCAGCGCACTATCATTCACGCCGGCACAGTGATCGGTTCCGATGGTTTTGGTTACGCCGTGGCAGCCACGGCGAAGGGCCTGCCAGACGTTGCTGGACAATGCCAACTAAAATGGCAAAAAATTGCGCAGATTGGCGGTGTGGTGATCGGTGACGATGTCGAAGTCGGCGCTTGCACCACGATCGATCGCGGTGCGATCGGCAACACGATAATCGAGAGCGGCGTGATCATGGACAACCAGGTTCATATCGCGCACAACGCCAGCGTTGGTGAGAACACGGCAATCGCCGGTAAGTCAGGTGTATCCGGCAGCAGTCGCCTGGGCAGAAACTGCACCATGGCAGGCATGTCCGGATTGGTTGGCCACATAGAAGTCTGTGACAACGTGCATATCTCGGCAATGACGGCCATCTCGCGCTCCATCACCAGGCCGGGCGTTTATACGTCCGGCACCGGCATGGAAGAGCATGCCGGCTGGCTGAAGAACGCCGCGCGGTTTCGCCACCTTGATGCGATGGCCCGGAAGCTCGCCGAACTTGAGCGCAGGCTCGGCAGACTTGACGGCACGGAATGATGATTTGAGGAGTAACGTCGCGTGATCATGGATACCAACGAAATCAAGGAATGCCTGCCGCACAGGTATCCATTCCTGCTGATCGACCGGGTGGTTGAGCTTGTTCCGAACGATTACATTCTTTGCTACAAGAACGTGACCTGCAATGAGCCGTTCTTTCAGGGCCATTTTCCCATCAAGGCGATCATGCCGGGTGTGCTCATCATCGAGGCCATGGCGCAGTCGGTGGGCATTCTCGGTCTGAAATCTGCCGTTGCGCGTGAGCACAATGAGCGGGTCACCTACCTGCTTGCCGGTGTCGATAATGCCCGTTTCAAGCGGCAGGTAATCCCCGGTGATCGTCTGGATCTCCACGGCAGGCTGGGTGGCAGCAAACGCGGCATCTACAAGTTTTTCTGCACCGCGTCCGTCGATGGCCAGCAGGTCGCTTCGGTCGATCTGCTCGTGGCCGAGCGGGAAGTGGTTTAACCTTCGGTAGGCCCGTCTTCGGCAGATCAGTGCACGGCCAGAGGTTTCCTTGATCCATCCCACCGCTATCGTCGATCCGAAAGCTGAACTTGCGTCCGGTGTCGAGATTGGTCCTTATTCGATCATCGGTCCCGGGGTGCGCATTGGCAGCGGCACGCGCATCGGGTCGCACGTCGTTATGCGCGGTCCGACGACCATTGGCCGGGATAACCGTATTTTCCAGTTCGCGTCCGTTGGCGAGGACTGCCAGGACAAGAAGTACAAGGGCGAACCGACGGAGCTGGTCATTGGCGAGCGCAATGTCATTCGTGAAGGCTGCACGCTGCATCGCGGTACCGTGCAGGATCAGGGCGTCACGCGCATCGGCAGCGACAACCTGTTGATGGCTTATGTGCATATTGCCCACGATTGCGTCGTTGGCGATGGCACCATCTTTGCCAACAACGCGACCATTGCCGGCCATGTGCACGTTGGCGACGGCGTCATTCTTGGCGGTTTCACGGCCGTGCACCAGTTTGTGCATATCGGTGCCTGGGCGATGACGGCGTTCTCTTCGGCAGTGAACCAGGATGTTCCTGCTTTCGTGATGGTGCGCGGCAACATGGCCGAAGCGCATGGCATGAACTTCGAGGGCATGAAACGGCGCGGCTACTCCGCCGAGGTCATCGCCGCACTGAAGAATGCCTACAAAACGGTGTATCTGCGTGGCCTGAAAATCGAGGAGGCCTTGGCGCAGCTTGAGGCCGATGCCGCATCCATGCCGGAAGTACAATTGTTTATGGATTCCATCCGTACCTCGACCCGCGGCATCGTCCGCTGAAATTTTCGGCGCGCCTGGCCCGCCCATGACCCGCCCATTGACCGTAGCCATCGTTGCCGGCGAGCTCTCCGGTGATCTGCTCGGCCGCGCGCTGATGGATGCAATTCGTGCGCGCGTGCCGGATACGCGTTTCACTGGCATCGGTGGCCCGCAGATGACGGCGGCGGGGTTTGAATCCTGGTATCCCATGGAGCGCCTCGCAGTGATGGGCCTGGTCGAGGTACTCGGGCGGCTGTTCGAGTTGCTGCGTATCCGCCGCGCGCTCGCGCAACGATTGATCGACGAAAAACCGGATGTATTCATCGGTATCGATGCGCCGGATTTTAATCTCGGCCTTGAGTTGCGTTTGCGTGCCGCCGAATTGCGCACCGTGCACTTCGTCAGTCCGTCGGTGTGGGCCTGGCGGCAGGGGCGGGTGCAGAAAATCCGTCGCGCCGTTGACCGCATGCTGACGCTGTTGCCGTTCGAGGCGGCCTTCTACAAAACACATCAGGTGCCGGTAACATTTGTCGGGCATCCGCTTGCGGACATGGTGCCGCTGGAAGATCAGCGGGATGTGGCGCGTGCGCTTTTTTCGCTGTCGGGCGCTGCAAAAGTTGTTGCGCTCTTGCCCGGCAGTCGTGGTGGCGAGGTAGCGCAACTGCTGCCGCCATTTCTGGGTGCTGCCGCGCTGCTGGCGGTGCAGCATCCGGGCATCGTGTTCCTGTTGCCGGCAGCGACACCGGAGCGTCGCACCCAAATCGAGGCGATCATCGCCCGTACGGTGGGTGTGCCGCCTGTTCGTATCGTTGACGGCGATGCGCGCAACGTGATGGCGGCGAGTGATGTTGTGCTGTTGGCTTCGGGTACGGCGACGCTGGAGGGCTTGTTGATGAAAAGGCCAATGGTTGCTGCCTATCGCGCCAATGCGCTTACCTGGGCCTTGATTGCGCCGCTGGTAAAGTCGAAATTTGTCACACTACCCAACCTGCTGGCCGGCGAAGCGCTGATCCCGGAACTACTACAGGCAGATGCGACAGCGCAAAAGCTCGCTGCCGCAGTTGCCCGCTTCCTCAGCGATGAAAAAGCCAGTGCAGTACTGCGCACGCGCTTTACGGCGATGCATGCCCAGTTGCGTCGCAATGCAGCGGATCGGGCGGCCGAAGCGGTATTGGCCGAAGCGCAGGCGGCAGGATGGCGCCGCTGAATCCCTTTGCCGAATACACGCGCGCGGAACCCTGGGTGCCGCGCGCATTTTGCTATCACGCGGGCCTGCTGATTGCCGGTGTCGATGAGGTGGGGCGCGGGCCGCTGGCCGGGCCGGTTGTTACCGCTGCAGTGATCCTCGATCCGCAGCGCCCCATTGCCGGCCTTGATGATTCGAAAAAACTCAGTGAAAGAAAACGTGATGCACTCGATACGGTGATCCGCGAATGCGCCCTGGCCTTTGCCTTTGGCCGTGCCGAGGTTGAGGAGATTGACGCGCTCAATATCCTCCAGGCGACGCTGCTGGCGATGCGGCGAGCAGTAGCGGCGCTCTCGGTCGCACCGGGCGCGGTGGTTGTTGACGGCAATCGCACCACCGATTTCGGGTTGCCCGTGGAAGCGATCGTCGGCGGCGATGCGCGGGTGCCGGCCATCAGCGCCGCCTCGATACTTGCCAAGGTAATGCGGGATCGTGAGATGGCAGTGCTCGACGCGCAGTTTCCCGGTTATGGCTTTGCGCAGCACAAAGGCTACGGCACGGCGCTGCACATGGCAGCGTTGGCCCGGCTCGGGCCGACGCCGCATCACCGGCGCTCGTTTGCGCCGGTGGCGGCGCTTTTTCAGGCGCCCGGGTTCATTGCCCGGAACCCGCCGACACACGCGGGGCAGTCGCGGCGGTAGAATCGTCCGACCCATCAAGACAACCCGTTGCTCCCAACGCATGACCGCCACCTTCGTTCATCTGCGCGTTCACAGCGAATACTCGCTGGTCGACGGCCTGATCCGTGTCGAAGAGCTGCCGACGCGTTGCGCCGGGCTGGGCATGCCCGCTGTTGCTGTTACCGACGTCGCCAACCTGTTTGCATTGATCAAGTTCTACCGGGCGGCGGCCAGTGCCGGCATCAAGGCGATTGCCGGCGCCGATATCTGGCTGGAGGCACATGATGCCACCCAGCCGCCGACGATGCTGGCGTTGCTGGTGCAGGACATCAGCGGCTACAAAAACCTGACCACGCTGATTTCACGCGCGCACCTGGAGAATCAGTCGTTGGGTCGTGCAGTCGTCAGGCGCGAATGGCTGCATCGGCATCATGCCGGTTTGATTGCGCTGTCCGGTGGCCGCGACGGCGAAATTGGCCAGGCACTCATCGGCGGCCATCCGGAAATGGCCGCACAGTTACTCAACGAATGGCAGCAATCGTTTGGCGACCGTTTCTACCTTGAGATCGCACGTACCGGCCGCGAATATGAGGAAGATTGCCTGCACGCCACCGTTGCACTCGCGATGCAGACCAGCACGGCGGTGGTCGCCACCAACGAAGTGCGATTCAACGCGCAGGAGGATTTCGACGCGCACGAGGTGCGCGTGTGTATTCATGACGGGCGCACGATCGACGATCCGCGCCGTCCGCGCCGCCATACGCCGCAACAATATTTGCGCACGCCCGACGAGATGGCGGAATTGTTCAGTGATATTCCGGAGGCATTGGCAAATAGCATCGAGATTGCCAAACGCTGCTCGCTGGAACTGCAACTCGGCACGAGCTTCCTGCCGGAATATCCGGTTCCTCCGGGAATGACTGTCGATGAGTTTTTCATTCTTGAATCAAGAAATGGTCTTGAAGAACGTTTGCAGGTGCTGCTGCCGGATATGCAAGAGCCGGATTATGCCGTGCGGCGCAAGGTTTACGCAGACCGACTCGATTTTGAGTTGAACACCATCACGCAGATGAAGTTTACCGGATACTTTCTGATTGTTTCCGACTTCATTCGTTGGGCGAAGGCCAATGGCATTCCTGTAGGGCCTGGCCGTGGTTCTGGTGCCGGATCGCTGGTTGCCTACGCGCTGAAAATCACCGATATCGACCCGCTTGCCTACGAACTTCTGTTCGAGCGCTTCATGAACCCTGAGCGAGTTTCGATGCCCGACTTCGATATCGACTTCTGCATGGATGGACGTGATCGTGTCATCGATTATGTGCGTGAAAAATATGGCCGCGAGGCGGTATCGCAGATCGTGACATTCGGCACCATGGCGGCGCGTGCGGTGGTGCGCGATGTGGCCCGGGCACAGGGCCGTTCGCTCGGCATGGCTGACCGTGTCGCCAAGATGATTCCCTTTCACCCGGATATGACGCTGTCATACGCGCTTGGGCGCTTCAAAAATTCGAAGCAGGAAGAAGATTATGGCCAACTTGTATCGACCGAGCTGATCGAACGTTACAAGAACGACGAGGAAATTCGCGATTTGATCGATATGGGTCTCGCGCTTGAGGGCATTGTGCGCGGTGTCGGCAAGCACGCCGGTGGCGTGGTGATCGCGCCTGGGAGGCTTACCGATTTTTCACCCTTGTACTGCGACGAGCAAGGCAACAACCTGGTCACCCAGTTCGACAAGGACGACGTGGAAAAGGCAGGCCTGGTCAAGTTCGACTTCCTGGGCCTGCGCACGCTCACCATTATTGATTGGGCGGTAAAGACCATCAATCCGCGGCGCGCCAGGCAGCAGCTCGCGCCGGTTGATATCGTGCATATCCCGCTCGACGACAAACTGACTTTCGAGCTGCTCAAACGCGCGGACACCACGGCAGTATTCCAGCTCGAATCCTCCGGCATGCGTGATCTGATCAAGAAGCTCAAGCCGGATGTGTTTGAAGACATCGTGGCGCTTGTGGCGCTTTACCGTCCCGGCCCGCTGGGTTCGGGCATGGTGGACGACTTCGTGAACCGCAAGCACGGCGTCCAGAAGGTTAGTTACCCACATCCGGCACTGGAGCCCATCCTCAGGAACACCTACGGCACCATTTTGTACCAGGAGCAGGTGATGCAGATTGCCCAGGTACTCGCCGGCTACACGCTCGGTGGCGCCGACATGCTGCGCCGGGCAATGGGCAAAAAAGATAAGGAGGCGATGGAGCGTGAGCGCGAAAAATTTGCTGATGGTGCCATGCGAAATGGCGTCGACACGAAGGTCGCCGGCCACATTTTCGACATCATGGAAAAATTTGCCGAGTATGGCTTCAACAAGTCGCACTCGGCAGCCTACGCGCTCGTTTCCTATCAAACAGCGTGGCTGAAATGCCACTTCCCGGCTGAATTCATGGCCGCAGAAATGAGTGCGGTGTTGCAGAACACTGATCGTATTGTCACCCGTATCGACGAATGCAAGACAATGGGTCTGACGGTGCGACCGCCGGCTGTTAATAATTCTGCCTATGCGTTTACCGTCGATGACGGTGGTGCCATTGTCTATGGTCTCGGCGCGGTCAAGGGAGTGGGTGAAGGCCCGATTGCCGAAATCGTCAACGCTCGAGAAACGGGTGGAAATTTTCTCGACTTGTTCGATTTCTGTCGTCGAGTGCGTGGTATCAACCGGCGCATGATCGAGGCGCTGATCCGCGCAGGCGCGCTCGATGGCCTGGGCCCCAACCGTTCGTTTGACGATCGTGCGACGCTGGTTGCCAGCCTCGATGATGCCATCCGCGCTGCTGATCAGTTGGCGCACAATCACGATGCCGGTATCGGCGATCTGTTCGGCGAGGTGGTGGCCCCGGAGCGCGCCGAGGGCAGTGCATTTGTGCGTATGACACCGTGGCGGGATGAGGAGCGTCTTGACGGCGAAAAGGCAACGCTCGGGCTGTTCCTTACCGGCCACCCGATTGACCAGTACGAGCAGGAGCTGGCCAACTTCATCAGCAAGCGTATCGGCGCGCTTGATGCGGCGAACATGCCGATGCCGTCGCGTAGCGATGGCGAGCAACGCGGCCGCCCCCGGCGGCCGACCGCGACCATTGCCGGCTTCGTTACCGACTTGCGCGTGAAGCGCAGCAAGGATGGCAAGAAGATGGGCTTCATCATCCTTGATGATCGCAGTGGCCGGCTGGAAGTGAGCGTGTTCCCGCGCGTATATGAGCAATACGGTGCGTTGTTGCTCAAGGATGCACTGCTGGTCATCGAAGGCGAGATCGAATACGACGACTACAACGATCGTACCCAGCTCGTAGCGACGAAGATCATGGCGATCCAGCAGGCCCGTGACAATTACGCGCGCCAGCTGCAGATTCAGATCGACGAGGCGCTGGTTGAGCGTGGTTTCGCCAAACGCCTGGCAAAAACGCTGGAGCCATTTCGCAACAATGGCAAGTGCAGCGTGCAGGTCATCTATCGTCGCCAGGAGGCGACGGCGACGCTGCAGTTTGGTGATGCCTGGCAGGTGTCACCTGCGGAAGAGTTGTTGCAAGCGTTACGCTTGCAATTCGGAAAGACTGCCGTGCAGGTGGTATATGGCGCAGTAACGTTGCTGCGATAGCCTGTGGCACTGCATTCAGCGCGGCGGATTTTGACCGCTGGATGCGCCCGGAACGGATGACGCAGGCAAGGGCGGCAGCTTCACCAGACGCGCCGCCAGCGTCGCGCCCGGTTTGAGCTTGTCGTACCGGTTGCCGAGCGCGGTATCGATCGCGGCAAGGCGGTCAGTCGGCAACGGGTGGGTCTTGTACAGCAGCGTCAGTTTGTCGGTAGCGCCTTCGGCTTCCAGGCGGCCGAGCACTGCCGCGAGGCCCCAGGTGTCGTAACCGGATCGTGTGGCGTAGAAGACGCCGAGGCGATCGGCCTCGAATTCCGCGTTCTTGTCGAGCGAGCGCGCATAGATTTCCGCGCCATTGCCGACCAGCGCTTTCACGGTGTCGCCGCCGGCCTTCGCCATCAGCAGATCCTTGCCCATTGCGATGGTACGTTCCTTCTGCATCAACTTGACGTGATGGCGGGCGTTCACGTGACCGATTTCGTGCGCCAGCACACCGGCCAGTTCCGCCTCGCTCTGCAGTAGCGCATAGAGGCCGCGGGTCAGGAACACGTAGCCGCCCGGCGCGGCGAATGCATTGACGCTGGATGATTCAATAACGCCGAAGGTCCAGTTGAGATCCGGGCGCAGGCTCTGCGCAGCAACGTAGCGGCCGACCTTGTTGACGTAGGTTTGCAGTTTCGCGTCGTCTACCAGTGGTGCGGCACTGAGCAGGCGCCCGGCGATTTCGTGGCCGAGTTTTTCTTCGTCGGCATCACTGGGATTGCCGGCGAGCGGAATGCTGGTGTCGGAAGGGTTCGCTGCATCGGTTTTCATGCCGAGTTTGTCGCGTGCAACCTGATCGAGCGTTTTCTTGTCGACGAGGCCGCCAAGATCGAAGGCGATGGCAAGCGGAGAGGCGAAGGTAAGGGCTGCGGTAACGGCAGCGGCGAGCGTGGTAACGGATTTCAGCAGTTTCATGAGGTCGTCCTTATTTTGCCGGTGCCGGCAGCGGCTGCGCATCACGCAGCGTGAGCTTGCCGAGTTTTGCGAACGCTGCGGCATCCTGGCGGCTGACGCGGTATTTTTCCGCCTGCGCCACCTGCGCTGCATCGAAGGTCGCGGTATCAAGATCGCCGGCATCGAGGCCGCGTACGCCAGTGGTGGTAACCACCTTGCCGGTGCCGGTACGACCTGATGCCACGTCGGCAATCCCGGCGACGCTCGGGCCTGCGGCTGCAGCACTGCGGCGTACACTCAGCATGCGCACCCAGCCAGTCTTGCCGCCGGCTTTCACTTGGTACCAGCCGCCATTACGGGTGACGATTGCCACTTTCGTACCGGCTGCGGCAGCGGCGAGCATTTTTGCGTCAGCAAAGGGTTTTTCGCGCAATGTTTCCGCGCGCGTCAGCGTACCGGTGTCGGCAGCCAGCGCGTGACCGGCGATCAGCAGGGCGCCGAGGCAGGCCCAGCGTACGGATTTTCGTGTGCGGCTGATCATGCTTTTTCTCCTGATTCCGGTGACGTGCTTTCTGCTGTTTCCTGATCGAGCATGGCGGCGGCGAACAGCAGGCGCCAGTCACCCGATTGCTGGTCGCGGATGCGGCCCTCGCTGCGCCGTATGACCACATGTTCAGCCGGGAGTGCCGCAGCCACCCCGGCTTCGCGGGTGAGCCCGGCGAGCCCGCTGATGAGGTCATTCGCTTCGGCGCGGATGGCCTGCCAGGCACTTTCGTCGTCTGCCGGGTGTGCCCAGCACACCACCAGCGTGTTCTCGAACAGTCGCCACAGGCCCCTCTGGCGCCCCTGGAGAATCTCGACGCTCATTTCGTGCCGCATCTGTTTTTTGATGCGCGCGGCGAGTTTGTCAAGCGCTGCCTCTTCGCGGGTCTCGACCGGGAAGTGCAGTGCCAGCAGTAGGCCGCGCAACTGGCCGGCGCGCGATTCCAGGCGCGCGACCAGCGAGGTATCGAGTGCGCGGGCGGTGGCAAAGGCGTAGAGGCGGGCGATCGAGAAATACAGCGCGCCGATGAATACCGCGCCGGACAGGTTGATGTAGAGGTTGCCCATGTTCACCGTGGCATAGGAGAAACCGAGCAGTGCGAACGCCGACAGACCATAGAACTTGTCGACCTTGGCGCCGGCGCCGCTGCGGTAGAACGCCAGGGCCGTGCTCCAGATCACCGTCAGCGACATCAGCAGGTAAAACCAGCGCGCTTCCGGCGAGCGGATCCAGTCGCCGGTGCGAACGTTGTCAATGGCGGTGGCAAGAATTTCCACGCCGGGAAACTGGCGATCGAGCGGTGTGCCCTTGACGTCGTGCAGGCCGGCGGCAGTTGAACCGATAATCAATATTTTTCCGGCAAATTCATTTGGCATGCGCGTGGAATTTTCCTTCAGCATGTCCAGATAGACGTCGCTGAAGCTGGCGTAGTGGTAGGTGAATGGTTTTCCGCGCCAGTTGATGAGGATATCGTTCGGCGCATCGGCGCCCCTGCCTTCACGTTGGGCGACGGTGAGCGGCAGTGCCGGCAGTGTCCAGCCATCACGCAGCAGTCGCACCGGGTACTTGCGCACCACGCCGTCGGAATCCGGATAGACATTGTTGGTGCCGAGCCTGCCGGGCTGCTGCACGCCGGCAAAAGGCGGTACAACCAGCGCAACTTTCGCATGGTCGCGTGCCGCATCGCGTATGGCAGGATCGAACTGCGTTGCACCGGGTACCTGCGCATAGCCCAGGACACTTTGGGTGTCGAAGGAGGGGTCGAGGCGCAGCATCGGGAACAGCGTGTTCGTATGAGCGCCCATGACCTCGTTGAAATAGGCGTCGCTGTCGGGGTTCTGAGTGTCCGGGTCGGAGAACAGGATGTCGAAGACAATCGCATTCGGCTGTTGCGCTTCGACGTGTTCGACGAACTCGGCAAGCACCTGCCGCGGCCAGGGCCAGCGCCCGTATTCCGGGGCCATCGCCGCGAGCGTTTTCTCGTCGATGTCGATAATGACGATGTCGTCCGACGGTGGCGGCACGATGATGCGCAGCCGCATCATCGTGTCGTAGCTTGTCTGGCGCATGCCGCCGATGTAGTTGATGGTGGCGGCGTCGACCAGCACGATCACCGTGAACAGGGCGGCAAGGTACAGGAAGAAGTTGGCGCGCAACCGTCGACCGAGATCGAAGGCCTTGCGGGTAAACCAGGTTTTAAGGCGTTGCAGCAGGGCAGACACGGGCATTTTCCGTTGCGACAGGGGAGTGGCGGCCGGGCAAGACCTTAAGTCTAACAACAGGGGGCCGCACGGTGCGCGGCCGACAGTCATCGTGCGGCCCGGGGTTACAAATTGCTACCAACGTCTTGGCTGCGGCCTATGCCTGCGGTCGACCCCCCCGCCGGCCCCCGCTAGACTGTTGCGGCTGGCTTTATTCTCTTGACCCGTTCAAACCCACCCAAGACCACGGAACCCTTCTCCCGGACATGAATCCGAACTATCTGGATTTCGAGCAACCGCTGGCGGACCTGGAAGCCAAGATCGAGGAGCTGCGGCTGGTCGGCAACGATGCCGACATCAACATCGGCGAGGAAATCTCCCGGCTGCAGCAGAAGAGCATCACGCTTACGACCAAAATATTTGCCGGTCTCTCCGCCTGGCAGGTTGCACAGTTGGCGCGCCATCCGCAGCGGCCGTACACTTACGATTACCTTGAGCACATCTTCACCGATTTCGACGAGCTGCATGGCGACCGTTCTTTCGGTGACGATGCGGCCATTGTCGCGGGCACTGCTCGCCTGAATGGCGAGCCGGTGATGGTGATCGGTCACCAGAAGGGGCGTGACACCCGGGAAAAAGTCCGCCGCAATTTCGGCATGCCAAACCCGGAAGGTTATCGCAAGGCGCTGCGGCTAATGGAAATGGCCGAGCGTTTCAAAATGCCGATTCTTACCTTCATCGACACGCCCGGTGCGTTTCCTGGCATTGATGCCGAGGAGCGCGGGCAGTCCGAAGCGATTGCGCGCAACCTTGCCGTGATGTCACGGCTGAAAACGCCGATCATTGCCACGGTGATCGGCGAGGGCGGTTCCGGTGGTGCGCTGGCCATCGGTGTCTGCGACCACCTGCAGATGTTGCAATACAGCACATATTCGGTGATCTCTCCGGAAGGTTGCGCGTCGATTCTCTGGAAGAGCGCGACGCATGCCCCGCAGGCTGCCGAGGCGATGGGCATGACGGCCGAGCGACTCAGCAAACTCGGCCTGGTCGATGAGGTGATTCCCGAGCCGCTCGGTGGCGCCCACCGCGATGTGGAGATGAGTGCCAAGGCGGTTCGTGCGGCGCTCAGCCGCAATCTGGAGATGCTGCGAGCCTATGGTCACGGCGACGCGCTGCTTAATCGGCGTTATGCGCGGCTGATGAAATACGGCCACGTGAAGTGAGTCTGGGTAGCCGCGCTGACGCGATCGCGCGGATGGGCGCAAGGCTGCACTGGGATCTTGTTATCGTCGGTGGCGGCATCACCGGTGCCGGCGTGGCCCGCGAGGCGGCCCGGCGCGGGTTGAAGATATTGCTCCTCGAACAGTGCGACTACGCCTGGGGTACATCGAGCCGCTCCTCGAAGATGGTGCACGGCGGCCTGCGCTACATCGCCCAGGGCGACTTCAGGCTAACACGTGATGCGCTGCGCGAACGCGAGCGCCTGTTGCTTGAGGCGCCGGGCCTGGTCGAACGCATGGGTTACATCTTCCCGGTGCGTGGCGGTCAGTTTCCCGGGCGCTGGAGTTTCTCCGCGTTGCTCGAACTTTATGATCGTTTCGCGCGTATTCGCGACCACCGCTGGCTGAAGCCGGCGGAATTGTTGGCGCGCGTGCCGGGGCTATCGCCGCAGGCACTGAAGGGGGCCTGCTATTACACCGACGCGGTCACCGACGATGCGCGCCTCGTGCTGCGCGTGCTGCAGGAAGCGGTGTCCGATGGCGCGGTCATCGTCAACTATGTGAAGGCAACGACGTTGGTACAGGAGGCGGGGTGCGTGTGCGGCGTCGTTGCCGAGGACGTGCAGTCAGGCCGTTCATACACGCTGAAAGCTGACGCGGTCGTGAACGCAACGGGCGCCTGGGTCGACCGTTTGCGCAACGAGCTGGTGCATGAGAAGCGCATACGCCCGTTGCGCGGCAGCCACATCGTCGTCGCCCATGAGCGCTTGCCCGTGCGCGATGCGTTGACGCTGCTGCACCCGCAGGATCGTCGCCCGGTATTCATCTTCCCGTGGGAAGGCATGACGGTCGTTGGCACCACCGACCTCGATCATGCGCAGGACATGGACATCGAGGCGTCGATCAGTCGTGAGGAAATCACCTACCTCTATGACGCCGTGCAGAGCCAGTTCGGTGGCGAACGACTGCAGGATTCGGAAGTGATCTCGACCTGGTCCGGCGTGCGCCCGGTCATCGGTAGTGAGCACAACAAGGACCCGTCGAAAGAGCGGCGTGATCACGCAGTGTGGAGTAACAACGGCCTGGTCACCGTCAGTGGCGGCAAGCTGACGATTTTTCGCCTGATCGCACTCGATGTGTTGCGTGCCGTGCAGACATCTTTGGGGCAGGACACAACCCACTTCCATGATGACGGTGCGCCGGTATTTGTGCGCAGCGCAAATGCGGTGACGATGGCGCTATTCCCCCAGTCGCGGGGCCGACTGCTCGCCGGCCGCTACGGTGATGCGCTGGCTGCCTACGCGCAGCTCGATGGCGCGACCGGAGCGACGATCGGAAGCACGCCGTACAGCATGGCCGACGTGATCTGGACGCTGCGCGCTGAACAGTGCGTGCACCTCGACGATCTGTTGCTGCGGCGTACGCGGCTGGGCAACCTGCTGCCCAATGGCGCGGCGGCGTTGCTCGATACGCTGAAGCCGGTCGTGCAGTGCGAACTCGGCTGGGATGATGTGTGCTGGCAGCAGGAAGTTGCGCGCTATCTGGCCATTTGGCGCCAGCATTATGGGCTGCCGAGCATGGATACCGGTCAGCGGGGGCAGTCGCCATGACTGTACGCGTTCATCACCATCAATTGCGGCACAATGTGCCCGTATGACGGCAAGCTGATCGGCACGCACAACAACGGGGAGAAATATCATGACGGACAACCCGCATCTCTACCCGGCATCGCCTGCTGCCGCTGTCGGCGCCGGCAGGTTGCGTGCCGAACCGGCGCTGTTGCCTGCGGGCGCGGGTGCCCAATGGCTGGGTCAGGCGTGGGAATTGTTCAAGAAGGCGCCGGCATTGTTGATCGCGATGTTGGTGCTTTACTTCGTCATTGGCATGGCGGTCGGCATGGTTCCCGTGATAGGCGAGTTGTTTATGTCGCTGACGCTGGGTATCTGGATGGCCGGTTGGGCTATCACGTTCGACAAACTGCAACGCAGTGAGCCGATAACGATAGGCGATCTGTTTGCAGGCTTTTCGCACCCGCAGGCCGGCCGTCTGTTTGTCATCGGGGCCTTGTATTTGGGTTTGTTTGTTAGCCTGGTGATACTGACGATTGCGCTGGTCGTGGCCGCTTTTGGCATCGCTGGTTTCAGCGAATTCAGTGAATTTGGTGATATCACGCAAGCCGGCGCGCACATTTCCGCCAATCTGGGCATCTTCTTTGTGCTGCTGCTGGTCGTGGTGAGCGGCATTTTCCTGATCTTCGGCTACATTGCCTATGCGCCGGTGCTGGTAGTGATGCACGATGTTCCGGTGCTTGATGCCTGCGCGCTGAGCCTGCGTGCCTTGTTGCGCAACTGGTTGCCGATGACAGTCTACGGCCTGATCATTGTCGGCCTGTGTTTCGCCAGCGTGTTTACGCTGTTTATCGGCATGCTGGTTATCATGCCGCTGATGATTGGCGCTGGCTACGTGTCGTACCGGCAGATGTTTCTCGAAGAATAATCACGGGCATCGTGGGTGCTGGGTAAAAAACTGCCGTAGCGTTTTTTTCCGGCATCGGCGGAGAGAGCGCCGTCGCGCTTGAGAAATTTTCCTGCCACTATGACGTGCGGCACGGCGCCACCGGAATCGGTGACCATACGCATTTCACCATCGAAACGATCGTCGATCATTTCCTGTGGTTCGCTAAGATCGGTTTTCAGTTTTTCCGGATCGATCACGCACAGATCGGCGACGCGGCCGACTGCGATAGTGCCGCGATCCAGTCCGAACCAGGCAGCGGTTTCGCCGGTGAGTCGATGGACCGCACGTTCGACGCTGAGGCCGTCATCGAAGATCAGGGCATCGCGCAGGCAGCACAGGTGGGCATGCTGGAAAGCCAGATTACGGTTGTGTGCGCCGGCATCGGAAAATCCCGGCAGATTGTACGGTTGAGTGAGCAGTTCGCGCATTTTTTCCGGCCGGTCGTTGGCAATGATCGTGTGCCAGCGCACGGCTTCGCCGAATTTTTCCAGGGCGTTGAGAAAATAATCGATGCCATCAATGCCTTGCGCGGCGGCAAGCGTGGCAAAACTCTGCCCGGCCATGCTGCCGTCCGGCGAGGCCACCACCTGCATCTGGGAAAAATCACGGTGGAAACTTCTGTTGCGGCGGTTGTTCCACTCGGAACGAAAACGGGCTCGGTAGTTTTTGTCGCGCAACAAGGCCAATTGTTGCTCGCGCGTGTCGCAGTTCATCAGCGCGGTGCCGCTGCCGAATTCTTCGAAGATTGGCGTGGAAAAGCCATCGGCCCACATCTGAAACGGTGATGCCAGCGATTGAAAGCGGAAATCGCCGCCGAGCACGTGGTTCGCCAGGCCGGACAAAATGCCGGTAAGTTTGGTGAAGGCGCGATTGCTGCGAAAATCGAGTGCGGCAAGCGAAGTGACCTTCAGTGATCGACGAAACAATCCGCTGCTCATCAGCGCAAGATACAACACGGTTTCCTTGCGATTGGCATTCGGCGTGGCTTGCATTACCCGGCCGCATTTGCGCAATTGATCGGCCAGGTAACGGTATTCGCGCTGCGTGGCGTACTGCGAGGGGATGGAAACGCCGTTATATTTCGCACCGGCCATGCGGTGCCAGGGCAGCATGTCGATCGAGAGTCCAAGAAAACCGGCATCCAATGCTTCGGTAAGATGCCTGTCCATTTGCGCCAGTTCGGCGGCAGTGACTGCTGTGGGGCCGAGGCTGCGCTCCTTGCCCAACACGGCCAGTCGCAGATTCGAGTGACCAAGAAAACCGGCAACGTTAGGGCCGAGAGGTAGTTGCGCCAGATGTTGCGCATACTCGCGTGGGCCGCGCCAGGTGATGCGGCCCTGCAACCATTTCTGCAGCAGATTTTTCGACAGACTCTCGACGCGGGTGAACATGTCGATCACGTCGTCTTCGTTGCCCAGCGCCAGCGACATCGAGCAGTTGCCGATGATGACACTGGTAACGCCGTGCCGCGTTGATTCCGGCAAATGCGGAAATGCTTCGATTTCGGCATCGTAGTGCGTGTGGATGTCGATAAAGCCTGGTGTGACCCACAGGCCGCGCAGATCCATCTCTTCTCGACCCTGGGTGGCGATTGCCGGAGCAACTTCGATGATCAGCCCGCCGCGAATGGCAATGTCGGCGCGGAGTGGCGGTGCGCCGGTGCCGTCGTACAGGGTGGCATGACGCAGTACGACGTCGGGTGCGTGATCGGGCAGGTGGACGATGTCGGCAGTGTTCATGGCGTGGCTCGCAGCGGTCGTGCCGGAAGACCGACTATCTGACCGGCGACAGTCGCTGTCAACAAACGTCATCGGCTACGGAACCCCCGAATAACCCATGAGCCGACGTGGTCCATAGGTAATTCAGAGGTTCTTTGGCGCGCCTTTGAACGGCAACGCAACGACAAAACCAATGTGAACAGGCCCTAACCCGCATTATTCACGAAGCCGCTCCCTCGTGAAAGAGTTCGGCGGAATTTCACGTCGCGTTGCGACATTGTTGACTTGATGTTGATGTCGGCAGGCTTTGCGGGGGCAGATTTCTCGTTGCCGCACGTTTTCAGAACGCGATTTCAGGTTGCCGGAGCAAATCGCTCAGCGTGTGCGTCACCTTGCCGGCATCACGGCCGTCCCGTATGCAGGAAGCCAGACATTGCGTCAGCCCCAGGTGCTCGTCGCAGGACTTGAGCAGCAAGACGCCGCCATCCACGCTCATTTGGGGTTAATCAAAGCGAACCGACACCGGCTTGCCGAAGAGATCGTTGAAAACAACAGACTGTTCTGTAGTATCGGCCATGGCGTGAAGTCTTTTGATGTGGAAAAACGTCGATCGCAACTACGTCTTACCACAGAGAAAGGCTTCACGCTTAATTTGCTCGTGAATAATGCAGGTTAGTGGCCTCGTAGACGCGGAAGCGCGTCGTTTCTGCGACGGTACGGCAGTTGCCGAAAACCTGTTCGATGTTCTGCGCGTAGCTCAGATGTGCATTGGCGACAATGCGTAGCCTGCCACCGGATTTCAGAAACCGCTTTGCATCGGCGATGAATTTTTCGGTGAAGCGGTAATCGGTGGCGATGCCGTCGTGAAACGGCGGGTTGCTGATGATCCAGTTGTAGGTTCCCGTAACGGCACTGAAGCCGTCACTGGCATGGACGCGTGCGGTCAGGCCGCTTTCGCGCAGCGTCCATTCGCTGGCGGTCACTGCCAGTGCGTTATTGTCGACCATGTCGACGGCGAGCGTTGGATTGCGTTTTTTCAGCGTGGCGCCAATTACGCCGGCACCGCAGCCCATGTCGAGTACGTGCCCGGTGATGGGGGCGGTGAATGTTTGCAGCAGCAAAGCAGTGCCTTCGTCGAGGCGGCCGGCGCTGAACACGCCGGGCAGCGCGGCAACGGCGAGGCTGGTGGCACTGGCGTCGGCACCGATATCGATTGCCAAAACGCCGAGCCAGTCTTCCAGCGCAAACGCAGCGCCGGTCGTTTTCGGGGTGATCAGAACGAGCTGGCAGTGCCGCGCGCTGTCACGTTTTTCGACAGCAATGCCAGCGGCTTGCAGGCGTTTTGCTGTGGCACGGATGCCGCCGTTGTTTTCGCCCACCAGCCACAGCACACCGCCGGCTGCCAGATGCGCACGTGCCATGAACAGCAGGAAATCGGCCAGTGCTTTTTCCTTGGGATGAAATACCAGCACGGTGTTGTAATGGCCCTCGCCGGCGGGCACAGCGCCGAACTCAACCGTCAGGCCTTGCGCTTCGAGTGCGCGCGCATCGGCCATGTCCTGCGAGAACAGATGCGCGCGGATATCGCTGCGAGTGGCGAGGTTGCGGGCAAGGCCGTCGGCGGGCGGGTTGACGAGCAATAGATCGCCGGCCGGCAGCTGTTCAATATTGCGCAGGATCAGTTGGCTGGGAGCGGTGAGCATTGCGATACGTTGATCCGTGGCGGGGTTGGGCAAATCTGCGTGGCAGACATT
The DNA here is from genome assembly GCA_049324495.1 of Pseudomonadota bacterium. Classification (GTDB taxonomy): domain Bacteria; phylum Pseudomonadota; class Gammaproteobacteria; order Pseudomonadales; family JADFDG01; genus JADFDG01. The sequence continues at coordinate 4,949 of JBMOOP010000139.1, read as the reverse complement.
ATAGTCACGCGTGCCAATTACTGATGCGGTTCCGGCGATGCCGTTCTGTGCGGTGTGGGCCGCATCCGTGCCCTGTATAATCGGCTGCCTCGCGAATCCGGGATCAGAACATGCAAATCGCCGACAACAGGGTTGTGACCTTCGACTACAGCCTGACGCTGACCAACGGTACGCCCATCGAGAATTCCCGCGACAGCGGTGAGCCGGTCACGTATCTGCACGGCAGTGGCGGCATCATTCCCGGTCTTGAGCGCGAGCTCGTTGGCAAGCAGGCCGGGGATCGGGTGCAGGCGACGATTCCGCCGGCCGACGGTTACGGCGAACGGCGTGATGATCTGATCCAGCGCATTCCGGCCAAGCACCTGGGCGGTGCGAAGAAATTGCGGCCCGGCATGCAGGTGCCATTGCGCCTTGAGCACGGCACCCAGGTGGTAACGGTGCTCAAGGTCGGCAAGTTCTCGGTGGATATCGACGCCAACCATCCGCTGGCTGGTCTGATCCTGTGTTTCGATCTGGAAGTGATGTCGGTGCGGGAGGCGCTACCGGGCGAGCTTGAACATGGCCACGCGCACGGCGCGGACGGTCACGCCCGGCATGATTGATGGCGGCACCCTGCCGCCAATAGGGCCGGCAGCCGGCCCCTGAAAAGACAGGCGCAGGGGAGTCGGCATCGACGCGGCCCCCTGCTACCATTTCCACCCACTTCAAACCCAGCCGGAACTCCAACCATGCAGGCAGGCGACAATACCGTCGTGTTGATTCACTACACCCTCACCAGCGACACCGGCGAGACCCTCGACAGCTCTGCCGGCCGCGAGCCGCTGGCTTATCTGCATGGTTCCGGCAACATCATTCCCGGCCTTGAAGACGCGCTGGTCGGCAAACGGACCGGCGACAAGCTCAAGGTCAGCATCGCCCCGGCGGAAGCCTACGGCCTGCGCGATGACGCGCTGATCCAGATTGTGCCGCGCGATGCTTTCGGTGGTGCGCCGGATATTGATGTCGGCATGCAGTTCCAGGCGCAAACGCCGGAAGGTGTCCGCATCGTCACCGTTGTCGGTGTCGCCGGCAACGAGATCACCCTCGACGGCAACCATCCGCTGGCCGGCGAAACCCTGCACTTCGATGTTGAGGTGACGGAAGTTCGTGCGGCCACGGAGGAAGAGCTGGTGCACGGCCACGTGCACGGTGTCGGTGGCCACCACCACTGAACCACCCGGCCGGCCTGAGTTGTGGCCGGCCGTTTTTCCCCACCGCATCCCGCACTGTCATCCTGTTACGTCGAACGGCGCCGGCGAGCTGATGCTGAACCACGCAGCGTTTGCCGGGTGCGCAAACCCCAGCGCTGTTGCATGCAGCATCAATCGTGGCATGGCGCGATATGCTGCTTCGTGTGCATAGAGGTCGCAGCCGAGAATCGGATGGCCGATGCTGGCCAGGTGAATGCGCAACTGGTGCTGGCGGCCGGTGATGGGCGTCAAACGCAAGTGCGTGCGTTGGCGGATTTCGTCGCGGGCGATCACACTGTAGTGCGTCAGCGACGCCTTGCCGGAGACATGATCAATCTTCATGCGCGGCCGATTGGCCATATCGCGTTCCAGCGGCAGTTCGATGCTGCCGCTGTCGTCGGCAACCAGGCCCCAGACGATCGCTTCGTACACTTTCTGCATGCTCCGCTCGCGGATTTGCCGAGACAGCATGCTGCGGCCACGGAATGTACGCGGTACCACCAACAGGCCGGAGGTATCGAGATCAAGACGGTGGATGATGATCGCTTCGGGGTAATCGAGCTGCAGGCGGGTGATGGCACTGTCGGCGTTTTCCGGGCCGCGCCCGGGAATCGTATACAGACCGGATGGCTTGTCGATGACGATGATGTCGGGATCGACATGCAGCGTAACCAGCGGCGTGTGGCAGGGTTTGGCGACGTAATAACCCGGATTATGCATCGCGCTGCCTTTGCGCTGCTGACGGCGGGGATTTTTTCGCCAGCACCACGGCGCGTACCGGTGCCGGGTGGCCTTCGACGGTACGCAACGGATTGTTTGCATCGAGAAAATCGGCAAGCGATTGATAGGTCATCCAATCGGTGCGACGCTGTTCTGCACAGGAAGTGCGATTGATATCGACGACGCGCACGTCGCAGCATCCGACGCTACGCAACCACCCGGCAAGCATATCCGGGCTGGGGATGGCGAACACGTTGCGCATTTGCGCATAGCGGCCTTGCGGATGCAGCACCGTCTGCGCATCGCCTTCGATCACCAGCGTCTCCAGCACCAGTTCGCCGCCGGGACGCAGCGTTGCCAGCAATTCGGCGAGGTGTGCGAGCGGATCGCGGCGATGGTAGATGACACCCATCGAAAAGACGGTGTCGAAGGTGGCGCTGCCGGGCGGCAGTTCTTCGAGTTTTGCCGGCGCGAAATACACAGGTTCCTGCCCCAGGTAGCGCTTTGCCGCGGCAAATTGCGCGAAGCCCAGTAGCGCCGGGTCGATGCCGAGCACGAATGCAGCGCCGGCACCGCGCATGCGCCACAAGTGATAGCCGCTACCGCAGCCGACATCGAGCACGCGACGGCCGGCCAGTGGTGCGAGGTGCGCCGCAATGCGCTGCCATTTCCAGTCGGATCGCCATTCGGTATCGATCAGCGTGCCGAAGAAGTTGAACGGGCCTTTGCGCCAGGGATGCAGCACCCGCAGGGCGCTTGCCAACTCCAGGCATTGCGCGGCGTTCAGGTCGCCGGGTGAGCCGATGGTTACCGTGTCGGCATCCAGCACGACACGCGAAGGTTGTGCCGCCGGCAACGCTCCGACCGCCGCCCGCCAGCGCGGCAGGTCGGCGTGACGCGGCTTGTGTGCCTGTGTTGGCCAGTGCCGGGCAAACTCGTTGCGCCAATCGTCGTCACCCGGCCCGTTGAGCGCGGCCAGCAGTGCGTCCGGGGCGAAGGCGTCGATGCCGGGCAGAGTGCTGGCGGGTCGGCTGGTGGTCACGGATGCTTCGGGGGCGACGGTAAGGATGGGGCGTATTGTAGCGGTGTCGCCGGTCGGCCCGCAGTGGTGTCCGGCTGCGCTCACGTATACTGGCCCCCCATTTTGATGATCTTCTGCATGAATTCGACCTCCGGTTTTGTGCGCCGCAATCTCCGCAGCCTCGGCCACCTGGTAGCCGGGCGTGCGCGCCATGCCCGTGCGGTGGGCGCCGGGGTTGCGGTGTTGCGGATTTACCGGCGTCATTTCATTTCGTTCGCGAACGCGTTTTCATTGGAGCGCGGTGATCGTGCGCAGCGCGCACAGAGCCTGTCGCGTGCCCATACCCTGGCTGCTGCGCACCTGGTTCATTTGTGTGAACGCAATGGCGGTGGCTGGATCAAGGCGGCCCAATTCTTCAGTTGCCGGCCGGATGTGCTGCCCCGGGAATACATCGTCGCGTTACAGGCGCTGCAGAACGACGCGCCACCAGTTGCTTTTCACGAACTGCGCCCGGTGCTGGAAGCGTGCTGGGGCGACAATTGGGAACAGCGGTTTGCCGTTTTTGACACCACGCCGGTGGCAACCGCATCGATCGCTCAGGTGCATCGGGCGCGTCTGGTCAGTGGCGAGGAGGTTGCGGTCAAGATCCGGTTGCCGGATGTGGTCGAACATTTCCATCAGGACGAGGCGGCGTTTCGCCTGCTGGCCGGCATGCTCGCCCCACTGGTGCGGGAACTCGATCTCAATCAGGTTGTTGAGCAGTTGCTGGCGATGACGCTCAAGGAGCTGGATTTCACCCAGGAAGCACGCAACATCGCGCGTTTCGCCAGCCTGCCGCATCGTGCCAGGATCCGCGTGCCGACGCTGTTTGCGCAACTGTCCACAGAAGATGTGCTGGTGACCGGCTGGATTCACGGCGAGCGACTGCGCGACCATCTGGATGCGTGGCCACAGAAGGCTGCTGATCTGCTCGGTGAGTTGTTCCAGAGTTACATCCAGCAGGTCACGCAGTTCGGCGTCTACCAAGCCGATCCGCACCCGGGTAATTTCATTGTCGATGCCGACGACAATATTGCCATCCTTGATTACGGCGCGCTGGCCGAACTTGCAGTTGAGGAGCGAGATAATTATTCACGTCTGCTGTTCGCCTGCGTGTCGGGACAGGTTGAAGGCATCGGTGAGTTGTTTGAACGGGCGGGCTTTCTCGGCGGTGATGCGCAAACACTGCAGGGGTTGGCAAGTTATGTGCTGACCGACCGTCTGGCGCGTGAGGGTGTTGCGGACAGTATGGTCGAATTGCTCGAACTGTTTCGCGAGCAGCGTGTGCGTATTCCGGATTCGTATATTGCCATCTCGCGGGTGCTGATCACGATCGGCGGATTTCTGACCATGTACAAGGTGCCCCTGGCGTGGAACCCGCCGGCAGCGGCAGCGATCTGATTCCCGGGGCGGCGCGGCGCCAGGGCTGCCGGTTTTCTCCTCAAGCCATGTCGTTGAAGGCCGACGGCCCAGACGGGCCGCAGCCTGAACTCAAACGTTAGCGCCCACTAAATCCCGCGACTTTGCTTCACGTCGTCGGCAAGCCAAGCCTTTATGAGAGATTGGTACGGAATATCTCTCTTGTTGGCTTCCATCTTTATGCTGTCCAGAAGCATCTCCGGAAGACGAAGTGAGATTGTTCTCGTTGAGGGTTTCAGGTTCTGCAGCACAACACGGTTTGCCTTCGTCCAGTCAACGTATTCACTGGAGTCATTTTTCTCCCAAAAGCTTCGTTCTTCGGCTTCGTTCTTGAATTTTGGTGTGGCTTTACTGGGCATGCTCATAAACTTTCCTCTCTTTACGGTGCATGTCTCGTATGCGATCCACGAACCCCATCTTGCCACCACGCCACGGCGTGAGATAGCCATCAGCGCAAGAAGTTGATCAGCGCGCGGCGGCGCTGATCAGATCGTTGATGGCCAGATTCCAGGGCAGCAGCG
>JBMOOP010000138.1:0-6702 GCA_049324495.1 Pseudomonadota bacterium | reverse complement strand
GTTGGCTGGGGCGGCGTTCTGTACGACTCCCTGCTGTACCTGCGCGGCGGTGGCATCTGGGATACGGCGACCGATGCCGGGACCACCGTTGCCTTCAATGGGGCAGGTACGGCCCTGGTTTCCATGCCCACCACCGGCCGCACCGAAGGCATCAACGTGGGGATGCGCTGGAATTATCGCAACCCCTCGACCCCTCTGGTTGCCGGCGATTTCCGTTGGAGCATCGGTCACGTCACCGGTGATCGCGAATACGTGGAATTCAGCGATTGGCGGAATCTGGAGCAGGCCAGCGGCCCGGTGGCGAATCGCTATGGCTTCGATTTTCCGTTGCTGGTCATCGATACCCTGAGCGCAGGTTCCGCCACCAACGCCGGCGGCAGTCTGTGCTGGGGCAACACCATGACCGGTGCCGCCTGCAGTGCTGGCGGGGGCAGCCTGCTCTCCATGCGGGCCGGCAGCGTGACGGGCTACTCTGTCGACGTGAACCGCACGGGTGCAGCCACGGCGGTGCACCTGATCCGCAACGGCAACCTCTTTGCCTGGGCGCACTCCGTTCAGCTTTACCGATACCCCGTTGGCGATCCCAGCCCGACCCTGGAAGTCGACAACAACACGGCTCTGGTCTACACCCTCGCGAACATCAATTCCAACCTGTATTTCTACCCTGGCGGCAGCGAATCGGACTCTACCGCCGGCAGCCGCGATCAGGGCGTACTGGTCGACGTGCTGTTCATGACCCAGACTTTCGGCACCTGGCAAAACAACTACGAACCCGGCCCCTACACCGACACCCAACGCTGGAGCCACGGTTCTCACTTCATGCTTGCCGATACCGATGCGGAGATGGGCATCGGGCTGCTGGGTTCAAGCTTTCTGTTTGCTGCTGATGATCTGCGCATCTGGCTGAAGAACACCAGCGCCGGCCAGACCAGCCCGGCCAACTGGGGTGGCGGTATCGATCTGTTCTCGCCCCGCACGCGCACCCACATGGTCTCCCTGTTCTCCGGCGCCCGCCTGCCCAACGGCCACGATCTGATCAGGGGCCTGCATGTCGACTTCAACTTTGAAGGGCTGTGGAATTTCCGTCTCTCGCCACCACCGACACGTACCAGTGAAGTTCAGGACTTTCTCGCCTACAGCGCCGCCATTCGCTTCCGCTGCGGCCAAACCATCACGCGGTTTGGCTGTACGGGCAACAACTTTGCCGACGCTGCCGGCTCGACGATTGCAAGTGTCGCCGTTGCCTCCCCCCTGGATGGCCAGCCCTATGGCAATGGTTCTTACATGTCCCTGGCCGAGCCGGCTTCTCCGGCGGCCGACTTTCGCGTTGGCGACATGAGCGGCGATATCGCCTGGACGGAGGGCACCCTGCAGGTGCGCTCGGTGAACGATACCAGTGCCGACAACGCGCCCAACTCACCGGCCGATGTCGCCGGCAAGCCGGAAGTGGTGCTCGCCAACAAGATACTGGTCGGCGCCTCCGCCGCTGCGCGCATGACCGATGCTTCCCTCGGCGCCGGGTTGGGGGCCGGCGGTGCCGCCGGCCGTACGCTCACCGCCAACGTCTATTTTGCCGGCAGCCGGGTTCTGTCCTGGGCGATTCCGGCCGCCAGTGTGTACGCCTCGTTTTCGATTTTGCCGCAGTAGGAAATTCCTTCTCGTTTGCGGCTCCTCAGGGTCGGTGTGCCTGCAAACCGGCCAGCTCGCCAGGAACGCGAACCCAGCCTTCCATCAACACCCGTGCGCTGCGGCTCATGACCGCTTTGGTCACCATCCATTCACCCTGGATCTGGGCGGCTTCGGCGCCAACCCGCAGCGTGCCCGAGGGGTGGCCGAAGCGCACCGCACTGCGCGCGCCGCCGCCGGCGGCCTGGTTCACCAGCGTGCCGGGGATCGCCGCCGCCGCGCCGATGGCCACGGCACAGGTGCCCATCATCGCGTGATGCAGTTTGCCCATCGACAGGGCGCGCACCAGCAGATCCAGGTCGCCGGCGGCGATTTTCCTGCCACTCGAAGCCACGTAGTCTTTCGGCTTCGCCACGAACGCGAGCTTCGGCGTGTGTTGGCGCTTGAGTGCTTCTTCCGGCGTCTTGATCAGGCCCATGCGCAGTGCGCCGGCCACGCGGATCGATTCGAGGCGCTCCAGTTGTTTTGGATCATCGTTGATGATTTCGCGCAATTCGGTGCCGGTGTAACCGATATCTTCGGCATTGACGAACACCGTCGGGATGCCGGCGCTGATCATCGTCGCCTTCAGCGTGCCGATGCCAGGCACGTTCAAGTCATCGATCAGATTGCCGGTGGGAAACATCGAACCGCCACCCTCGCCTTCGTCGGACGGATCGATGAATTCGAGCACGATTTCAGCCGCCGGAAAGGTCACGCCGTCGAGCTCGAAATCGCCGGTTTCCTGCACCGCGCCGTTGGTGACCGGCACATGCGCGATGATGGTTTTTCGGATATTGGCCTGCCAGATGCGTACGACGCAGACGCCGTTCTGCGGCACGCGCGCCGGATCGATCAGGCCGGCATGGATCGCGAAGGCACCGGCGGCGGTGGACAGATTGCCGCAGTTGCCACTCCAGTCGACGAACGCCTTGTCGATCGATACCTGACCGTAGAGATAATCGACGTCGTGACCAGGCTGCGTACTCTTCGAGAGAATCACGCACTTGCTGGTACTGGAAGTGGCGCCGCCCATGCCGTCGATGTGCGCGGCATAGGGATCCGGGCTGCCGATCACGCGCATGAACAGTTTGTCGCGCGCCTCGCCTGGCACCTGGCAACCTGCAGGCAGGTCCTGCAGCCGAAAGAAAACCCCCTTGCTGGTGCCACCACGCATGTAGGTGGCGGGAATTTTTACCTGTGGTACGTGGGTCATGTGAATGTCGTTCCTGTCATTGGATTGTCAAGGCTCCCTGATCTGGCAAGCCCCCTCTCTCTCCGGCTCCGGATTGCCGCCCCCTCTCCCCAACCCCTCTCCCGCAAGGGGAGAGGGGCTTGGTCGTGCCGCCGCCTACATTCTCCCTTTACGGGGGAGAGGGGCTTTGTGGTTCCCCCCTTGCGCAAGAGGGACCTTGTGCTTCTCCCCTTGCGCAAGAGGGACCTTGTGCTTCTCCCCTCTCCCCCTGCGGGAGAGGGGCCGGGGGAGAGGGAGGCCGGGCAACAACCGCATCGATCATCCCCAGCACTGCCTCCGTGTTCTGCAATATCTCGTTGTTCCAGAAACGCATTACCCGGAAACCCTGCTTCTGCAACCACGCATCGCGTGCATGATCCCGTTCGCTGCCGTTGTGCTGCCCACCGTCCGCCTCAACGATGAGCCGCGCGCCGAAATGCACAAAATCCACAACGTAGGGCCCGATCGGTTGCTGACGGCGAAATTTTTGTCCATCGAGGCGATGAGCCCGCAAATGACGCCATAACAGTCGTTCGGCATCCGTCATGTTTTGACGGAGAACTTTGGCGAAGCGTTGCTGATCCATGGCTGCTCTGCCTGTGCGGCCGGGTTTGTCATTCCCCCTCTCCCCAACCCCTCTCCCGCAGGGGGAGAGGGGCTTGGTCGTGCTCCTGTCCTTCCTTTGCGCAAGAGGGGCTTGGTCGTGCTCTCCCCTTTGCGCAAGAGGGGCCTCGTGCTTCTCCCCTCTCCCCTTGCGGGAGAGGGGCCGGGGGAGAGGGGCTTGGTCGTGCTCTCCCCTTTGCGCAAGAGGGGCCTCGTGCTCCTCCCCTCTCCCCTTGCGGGAGAGGGGCCGGGGGAGAGGGTGTGGGTGTAACTCTCGCCCTCATCAAGCCGCCGTCACCGCCGATTCCAAAAAATCCTTCGCGAAACGCTGCAGCACACCGCCGGCTTCATAGACGGACACTTCTTCCGCCGTATCAAGGCGGCAGGTAACGGGCACTTCGACGCGCTCACCGTTTTGGCGATGAATCACCAGCGTCAGATCCGCACGCGGTTTGCGCACGCCGGTCACGTCGTAGGTTTCACGGCCATCGAGTTGCAGCGTTTTGCGATTCACACCCGCTTTGAACTCCAGCGGCAGCACGCCCATGCCGATCAGGTTGGTGCGGTGGATGCGCTCGAAACTTTCGGCAACGATCGCCTCCACGCCGGCCAGGCGCACGCCTTTGGCCGCCCAGTCACGCGAAGAACCCTGACCGTAATCGGCGCCGGCAATGATGATCAGCGGCTGCTTGCGGTTCATGTAGGTTTCAATCGCCTCCCACATGCGCATCACCTTGCCTTCCGGCTCGACGCGCGCCAGCGAACCCCTCTTCACCTTGCCGTCCACAACCACCATTTCGTTCATCAGCGTCGGGTTGGCAAACGTGGCGCGTTGCGCGGTGAGATGATCGCCGCGGTGCGTCGCATAGGAGTTGAAGTCTTCTTCCGGCAGACCCATTTTCGCCAGATACTCGCCGGCGGCGCTGTCGAGCAGGATCGCGTTTGACGGCGAGAGGTGGTCGGTAGTGATGTTGTCCGGCAAAATCGCCAGCGGCCGCATCCCCTTGAGTGTTCGCTCGCCGGCCAACGCGCCTTCCCAATACGGCGGACGGCGAATGTAGGTAGATTGCGCACGCCAATCGTACTGCGGTTTGGCGCGCGTGGTGGTCGCATCGCGCTGTTCGAACATCGGGATGTAAACCTGACGAAACTGCTCTGGCTTGACGCTCTTCGCGACGATCGCATCGATTTCCGTATCGCTCGGCCAGAGATCCTTCAGATAGATCGGTTTGCCGTTCTTGTCGATGCCGAAGGAATCGCGCTCGATATCGAAACGAATCGTCCCGGCGATGGCGTAGGCCACAACGAGTGGTGGTGACGCCAGAAAAGCCTGCTTTGCGTACGGGTGGATGCGGCCATCGAAGTTGCGGTTGCCGGAAAGTACAGCGGTGGTGTACAGATCGCGATCGATGATTTCCTGTTGGATCTTCGGATCGAGAGCGCCGGACATGCCGTTACAGGTGGTGCAGGCAAACGCGACGATGCCGAAACCGAGTTTTTCCAGATCGGCCTTCAGGCCGGCTTCTTCCAGATACAGCGCAACGGTTTTCGATCCCGGTGCCAGTGAACTTTTCACCCAGGGTTTGCGCGTCAAACCCAATTCATTCGCTTTGCGTGCCAGCAGGCCGGCGGCAATCACGTTGCGCGGATTCGACGTGTTCGTGCAACTGGTAATCGCGGCGATGATCACTGCGCCGTCCGGCATCAGGCCGTTCGGCTGCTCTTCCCATTTGCCGGCGATGCCTTTGGCGGCGAGATCCGTCGTCGATACGCGCGCATGGGGATTCGACGGGCCGGCCATGGTGCGCACAACCGCCGACAGATCGAATTTCAGCACGCGTTCGTAGACGGCATTTTTGAGCGCATTCGACCACAAACCCGCTTCTTTCGCATAGGTTTCGACCAGATTCACCTGCTCGTCGGAGCGGCCGGTAAGACGCAGATAATCCAGCGTCTGTTGATCGATGGCGAACATCGCCGCCGTGGCACCATACTCCGGTGCCATGTTGGAAATGGTGGCGCGATCGCCAATGGAAAGAGAAGCAGCACCTTCGCCATGGAATTCCAGATAGGAACCAACCACTTTCGATTGGCGCAGAAATTCGGTGAGTGCGAGCACGATATCGGTGGCGGTGATACCCGGCTGGCGCTTGCCGGTGAGTTCCACGCCGACGATTTCCGGCAGACGCATCCAGGATGCGCGTCCCAGCATCACGTTTTCCGCTTCCAGACCGCCAACGCCGACGGCAATCACGCCCAGCGCGTCGACATGCGGCGTATGGCTGTCGGTACCCACGCAGGTGTCGGGAAACGCCACGCCGTTCTGCGCCTGGATCACCGGCGACATTTTCTCCAGATTGATCTGATGCATGATGCCGTTGCCGGCCGGGATGACGTCAACGTTGTCAAACGCGAGTTTGGTCCAGTTGATGAAATGGAAACGATCTTCGTTGCGGCGATCTTCAATGGCGCGATTCTTTGCGAAGGCCTGCGGATCGAAACCGCCGCACTCGACGGCCAGCGAGTGATCGACGATCAACTGCACCGGCACCACCGGATTCACTTTCGCCGGATCGCCACCCTGGTCGGCGATGGCGTCGCGCAGACCGGCAAGATCCACCAGCGCCGTCTGACCGAGAATGTCGTGGCACACGACGCGTGCCGGAAACCAGGGAAAATCGCGCTCGCGCTTCACTGCGATGATTTGGGTGAGGCATTCGTTGATGATGGCCGGATCGGCCCTGCGCACGATGTTCTCGGCGTGCACGCGGGCGGTGTACGGCAGTTTGTCCCAGGCACCGGGCCTGATGGCGTTGACCGCCTCACGCGCATCAAAATAATCGAGTTGCGTGCCGGGAAGTTTCTTGCGGAATTTCGAGTTCATTACATTCGCCTCTGCTGGTAGCACACACCCTCTCCCCCGGCCCCTCTCCCGTAAAGGGAGAGGGGAGTATCCACACAAGCCCCTCTCCCTTTACGGAAACGGGGAGTATTCGCACAAGCCCCTCTCCCCTTGCGGAAACGGGGAGTATTCGCACAAGCCCCTCTCCCCTTGCGGAAACGGGGAGTATCCACACAAGCCCCTCTCCCCTTGCGGGAGAGGGGTTGGGGAGAGGGGGCGAACCGACATGCACACCCTCTCCCCCGGCCCCTCTCCCGTAAAGGGAGAGGGGCGTATTCACACAAACTCCCTGATAAAG
>JBMOOP010000137.1:0-6744 GCA_049324495.1 Pseudomonadota bacterium | reverse complement strand
TCCGTCACGATCCGGTATGTGGTGCCGGCTTTGGTCATGTATTCGGGAACAGTTCGCCCTGACGCAAAGTCCTGTGCACAACCCATTTTTTCCCAGACGCCTCAACAGGTTGCAGTCCGTTTTCTCTTGATGCGATACGCCACGGCCGAGTTTGCCCCTAGACGCGGTTTTTTGGCCACCGCTTTGTGCGCGCGTGGTGTGCTTTTCGTCGGGACGGCGAAGACGGGGGGCCGCGCAGCGGCCGACCGGCTGAGCCGTCGACGCGCGGCGGTTATGGGTGGGCAAAGCGCTAGCCTGGTTCCGCGCGTATCGCAGAACCTCGCTCACGGAGCCTCAAGGTAAAGAGCCTCTCGCGTGCGCAGCACGCGAGGCCTCAGAGCGCCAGCGGCATTTACACATAATGCAAATTATGCGGCGCGACAGCGCGAACAGCCGGTGCGGTGCGCGCAACGCGCGCGCCGTGCCGGGTGCGCATAATTTCGAGCATTATGTTAACCCGCAGGGCGCGCAGCGATGCCGCTGGCGCGGTGCAGCCCCGAGCTCGGGGCGGCGACGAGTGCGGCGCAGCCGCACGTGGGAGCGGGGTTGGTAAAACAACGTGCCGCGGAGCACGTGCCGTGTGGCGTGACGCTTGCGCACGCAAGCGGCATGACACGCGGGACGTGCGGAGTCGGCCACCTTATTGCTCTGCTTCCGGTGAACAGGCGCGATGTCGGCTCAGTCGTCGCCATCTTCATCCGCCTCAGCCTGCAACGCCGCCAACAACGCCTGCCGGTCCTGCAATTTCGCCGGATGCGTCGCCGCGTGGATCTGCTGCAATTTCTCGATCGACACGTGCGTGTAGATCTGCGTCGTGGATAAATCGTTGTGACCCAGCAGCTCCTGGATGTAACGGATGTCCGCCCCGTTCTCCAGCATGTGGGTCGCGCACGCATGCCGCAGCAAGTGCGTCGACCCCGGCCGCTCGATGCCCGCAAATTCCTTGTAGCGTTTCACCTTCGCCGCCACGTAGGCGCCACTCACCGGCTCGCCGTAATCGGTGACGAACAACGCGGTGGTATCGCCCGCCAGCAACTGCGGCCGCGCCTCGTGCACGTATTTTTCCAGCCAGGCGCACGCCCGCTCGCCGATCGGCACCACCCGGTCCTTGCGCCCCTTGCCCTCGCGCACGAACACCAGACGCCGCGCCACGTCGACGTCGTACAACGCCAGCCCCGGCAACTCCATCCGCCGCAGCCCCGTCGAATACAGCGTTTCCAGCATCGCCCGGTCGCGCAGACCCTGCACCGTGTCCGGCTCCGCCTCGGCCAGCATCGCCTCGACGTCCTGCACGCTCAACAAGGTGCGCGGCAAGCGCTTCGGCTGTTTCGGCAACGCCAACTCCGACGCCGGGTTGAACGCAATGTGCCGCTCGCGCGTCAACCACCGGAACCACGTTTTCAGCGGCGCCAGACAGCCGTACTGCGTGCCCAGCGTCAGCGGGCTACCGTCCGGCTTGCGGTAATAAAACAAATGGCGCTGGTAGCGTTCCAGCACCGGCGCCGTGATCGCGCGCACGTCGTCCAGTTCGCGCTCGGCACACCACGCCACGAACCGCCGCAGCGCCACGCGTCGGCTGCGCACCGTCTCCGCGCTGTAACTGTGCGTCAGCAACCAGTCCAGGTGCGCGTGCACGTAACGCAACAACGGGTGTTCCGCCAGCGGATCGGGGGGATTAAAACCACGCCGCGACGGCGGCACCGTTTTCGGCCACGCGATTTTCCGTCGCCGGATGCGCCGGTTCTTGCTTGCCATCAGCGCAGCACCGCCGCATCGCCATGACTACGACGCGATAACTCACGCAGCCCGTGACGTGGATTTTCAGCAAGAGCAGCGACTAAAACAGAAGAACCCGCGCACCCTTCGGTGTTTTTTGCGATTTCCACACGCTGCACGGCGGGTGCAAGCGGGGTGTTTTCGGGGTGTGTTGGGGGTGCGAGATGGGCTTCCGGGGGTGCGCGCTCACCCGTCGTACCCGCACATTCCAGCGCCGACGCATCGATCAGCCCGATCAACTGCGGGGTATTCGCCGCCAGATCGCCGTCGAACAGCAGCTCGTAAGTCAACCGCGCGCCGACCCGATGCGCCAACACGTATTCCAGCGCCACTAACCGCTCCAGGTGCAGCCGCAGCGCCGTGTCCGTGATGCCCGCCACCGCTCGCAATTCCTTGCGCGTAAACCGCACCGCGGCGCGCGCCACGCCTTGCTCGCCGGTTCGCTGATCGACCAGCGCCACGATCACTGACAACACCCGCCGCGTTTGCGGCGGCAGTTCGTCCAGCGAACGCCCCAGCACCTCGCCCGCCAACCGGTTCGCCAGCACGATGTCCTCGCGGGTCACTTCCACGTACTCGATGCCGGCGCCCGCCACCGTCGCCGTTTTCACCGGCCGCTGGTGCTGGTGCAAGAACGCGATCGCATCGATCAGCGTCAGGTATTTCGCATGATCCCGCCGCATCCGCGTCGATTCCGACCGGAACGTCAGCACCTCGGCATACGGGTTCACCACCGCCACGGGTTTCAGAAACGTCTGCGCCGCCTGATGCAGCGACCGGATCGCCGCCGCTTCTTTCCCGGCCAGCAGGCCCTGCAAGGTGCGCGCTTGCCGCTGGCGCTGGTGGATCGCCGCCGTCTGCTCGCGGCTCTCGTTGATCGTCAGCACCAGACACCGGTTCAGCAATTCTTCGTCAATGTCGATGGCGGTCGTGGTGAGCAACAGCATCACCGGACCTTCCACCCGGTATTCCTCGGTGACGAGCTTCCCCGTCGTCGGGTCTTTGCCGGTGCTGGCCATCGTCAATTCGCCCTGACTCTGCAACAACTTCAGCGCATACGCCGCCTGCCGCACCCCTTCCTCTTCGGCAATCGCCAGAATCTTGTGTTTGAGATCGCCTTCGCCGAGATAAAAAAGGCTCTGCCCGGTCATCGCCGAGTAGTGCACCCGCTCGTGCTCCGGCATCAGCGACAACAGCGCATCCATCAGCGTCGATTTGCCGGCAGCGGACGTCGACTGGATCAGCACCGCCAGCGGCTTCTCCAATTTGCGCGACACCGCCGCCAGATAACCCACCAGCGCGTTCGTGTCCTCGCCGACGACACCGATGGCCGCCACGTCCGCCACGATCCGCTCCACCAAAAACGGATCGCGCAGCAACTGCCACGCCGCCGACTCCACCTCCGGCGACAACGCCGGTTCCGGCACCGCCGGCGTCAGCGTCGCCCGGATCGCCTCGTCCTGCAGCGCTTCCAGTTGCAACAGCAACCGGCCCAGATCCGCGCGGATCGATTCTTCGCTCACCCCCAGTTCCAGCGCCGCCTGCGTCGTGTAGCTCGCTCGCGCCCGCGCCGCGTACAAATCCAGCGTGTCCACGTAAAACCGTTCCTGCCGCGACACCAGCACGTTCACTTTCAACACGTCGTACGCGAGATTTTTCGGCAGCCCGCGCACCCGGTAACGCCGATCCCCCAGCGTCAGTGTCACGTCGCGCTCACTCACTTCCACCGGCACCGCCGGCAACACGGGCACCGGCGACGCCGGCAGCGCCACCGTTTCCGCGACGGCAATCTTTTCCGCTTTTTCTTTAGCGGCTGGCTCTTCTTCAACGGCAACAGCAGCGACTAAAGAAGAAGTCTCCGCCACCACCGACGACATCACCGTCGTCGGCAACACGCGCGGCTTGCCTTGCCCCAGCCACGACGCCTGGCGGACCACCACGCCCAGCGATTTCGGCGCAGGCGTCACTTTCAGCGCGTACTCGTTCGCGTCCATCCCCTTCGGGAAGAGAATCCGGTAACAGTCGATGCCGTCCGCCATCAACTGTTTTGCAAGGGTCTCCGCCGCCGCGTTGCCGGCCTCGTCACGGTCGTAGGCAATCAGCACCCGCTCGATCTTGTGCGTTTTGAACGCTTCCCGGTGTTCCTCCGTAAACCCGTTCACCCCGTAAGCGCACGTCACGTTCCGATACCCCGCCTGCCAGAACGTCAGCGCGTCGATCAGCGATTCGCAGAGGATGATTTCCGGCGAAGACAGCGCTTCGCGGTTGAACACGCCGCGATGCGGCCCCGGCAGGTACAGGTGCAGCGGCGTGCCAGAACGCAGACTCGGCGTGATCTTGCGGCCGTACATTTCCACCACGTGGCCTGCCTCATCGAACACCGGGATCACCAGCGACCCGTTGAAGTGTTCGTGCCCGCTCTCGCGCAAGATGCCGAGCCGTTGCAGCCGCGAACGCAGCTCCGCGCCGGCCTTGCGGTTTTTCTCCGGCAGACGCAGGCCCAGCGTCCGGTTGGCAAAGCCCAGCTTGAAGCGATCGATCAACTCGTTCGACGCGATGCCGCGCTGCTCCAGGTACGCCAGCGCTTCCGGGCTCTGCTTGAGCGTCACGTGATAAAAATCCACCACCTGCGCCAGCGCCGCCGCGTCATCCCCGTCCGCGTCCACCGGTGCCGCCAGTTTCGGCACCGTCGATTGCTTCACCACCGGACCGGCGGCTAAAGGAAGATCGTTGCGCAGCAACTCCACCGCGTGCCGGAACGACACGCCCTCGGCTTTCATCACCCAATCGATCACGCTGCCGCCCGTCGCGCACGCCCCCAGGCAGTGCCACAGGTTTTTCCCCGGACTCACCACCAGCGACGGCGTCTTGTCCGCGTGGAACGGGCACCGGCCCAGCCAGTCCTTGCCGTGCCGCACCAGTTCCACCCCCTTGGCTTCCACCAGCCGCTGGATCGAAACGCTGGCCTTGAGCTGGTCCAGCTCGGCATCGGCAATGCGCGCCATCGGAAGCCTCCTTCGGGCAAAAACCTGTCAAGCCCGTAGCGGGCGAAATAACCGGCTTGATGGTTACGCCATATTGGCGTAGTGTCAACGCCCAACAGCCAAAGCGGGGATACGGTATGGGGCACCTCGACTCAGTGATCGCCCCGATGACGCAGGACGAAACCGTCTTTTTCAAAGCCCTCGGCGCGCGCATCGCCGCGCTGCGCATCGACAGCAACCTCACGCAACAGCAACTGGCCGACGCGCTCACGGTCTCGCAGCAGGTCGTCGCCTCCTACGAGGTCGGACGCCGCCGCGTGCCCGTCTCGCTGCTGCCCGCCCTGGCTCGCGTGCTCGGCGTGTCCATCGAGGAATTGATCGGGGAAGAAGCCCGGCCGGCCAAGCGTGGGCCTGCCCCCAAGCTCCAGCGGCAGATCGAGCGCATTCAGGAACTGCCCAAGCCCAAGCAGCGGTTCGTGATGGAGATGCTCGACACCGTGCTGCAACAGCAGACGCGCTGAGCACAAAAATCAGCGGCTAAAAATGAAAAACCCCGCGCAAGGCGGGGTGGACGGGGCTTTTCATTTACTAGAAATCAAGATGTAACTGCATTTCCAGCAGGAGTCCTTTCCTTGAGCGACTCCTCAATCAACTCAGAGATACGCTTTACATCACCTTGTAGTCGTTCAAGGTCGGCGTAAATAAATAACAAGCCAACGACTAAGACGATCGCTGCGATCACCGCATCTTCGGCCACAGAGGGGCTAAGGTTAGGGCTAGTAAAGAGACGCGAAAATATCCAACCAGAAGCCACGAACACTACAGACATCCACAGAACCAGAAACATGTAACCAAAAACCGATAACCGAAACTTTCCATCAAGCCTCACCTCACCATTCCTCTCGGTTACCGCGCCGCAGAATCTCATCGTTCCCGGAATACCGCCAAACCGCTTGAACGGGCTATACCGATAAATGACAACTGAGCCGCGCTTGGCGTGTCCAACAAATCTTTCTGAAGTTAAAGAACCGCTCAACAGCGACGAAAGATTTCTAGCAAGGGATCGCTCTGCCTCATAAACCGACTTATCAGTTTTGAAGGTGGCGACTTGAGGCTTCAGAGCCGAAAAAACCGAATGACTATTAGCCATAAATTCTTCGCCGTTAGTTTCCGATACTCAGCCCAGGACCATATGCAGAGACTGAGGCCCCAGCAGACGGCCCAGAAACACTAAACCCAACCCAACTTCCATTGCTGTCGAATAACAAGCCGAGTCCCCCAAGCGGAGTATCAAGGTTCAGGCTGCCTCCGTTCTCAAACTCTGAGATATCGCAAGTGAACGCATAAAACGAACCGCCCCTTCCAGCCGACAACCCCATGCTGTAGTTGGTGGCTTGTTCCTGATGGAATGCATCAGCCGTCAAGTGTCCGTTCTGGCTTCCAACCGCCACTACGCCGCTCGCATTAGCACCGAAGAAAGGTGCAGCCCCGTTTATCGAGTAACCAGCGGCCAGACCACCTAGCCCAACAGGATCGATCCAGTTAATCGGATCGTTTGCGACGTATAAAAACAGATTCGCGGTGCCACCACTAAAGCGAATCGGATCTTTTGAAGTCCAGCGTCCAGTCTCAGCGTCGTAGTCCCGCGCACCGAATCGCGTCAGTTTCGTGTCGCGATCATACAAACCACCCGCAAAGCCGAACGGCTGGAAGCCGGGGTTCGTGTCATTGGTGACGTTGCCGTAACTGTCGTAGTCCATGCGCTGGGCGATGCTGCCTGTGGTGGTGTCGACGACGAGTCTCACACTACCCAGGTGATCCGTCACGATCCGGTATGTGGTGCCGGCTTTGGTCATGTATTCCGGCACGTTGATCCTGGTGCCGTAGACGAAGCGGCTGACGACGGTGTTGGCGGCGTCGAGTTCGGCGGCGATGCGCAGTTGAT
>JBMOOP010000136.1:0-67108 GCA_049324495.1 Pseudomonadota bacterium | reverse complement strand
GTGGCGCAACAGCCGAATGTCCCTGAATGGCATCCTCACCATTGCCTGCTTTGAACGCCTTGGCATGCCAAGACTCTCATAACCTCAACTTCTCGAACCGCCCGGTGCGGACCCGCATGCCGGGTGGCGTGGGAGGGGACCGGCCAGCTATGCTGGCCGCCCCTATCCCGATCTTCCGCTTCAGCCTTTGGTGCGCGTGCGCAGCAGGCGTGCCCGCTCGCGGTCCCAGTCGCGCTCTTTCTCGCTCTCGCGTTTATCGAACAGTTTTTTGCCGGTAGCGAGTGCTATCTCGCACTTGGCGAGCCCGTGGCTCCAGTAAATCTTGAGCGGGATGCAGGTTTCGCCCTCGCGCGACACCGCCGCGAGAATCTGACTGATCTGGCGATCATGCAGCAGCAGTTTGCGGGTGCGCAGCGGGTCCGGGTGGATGTGCGTGGAGGCGGTCTGTAGCGGCTGGATCTGGCAGCCGAACAGGAACACCTCGCCGTCGCGCACGGTGACGTAGGCGTCGGACAAATTGCACTTGCCAGCGCGCATGGCCTTCACCTCCCAGCCTTGCAGCATCATGCCGGCTTCGAAGGTGTCGCCTATCTGGTATTCGTGACGCGCCTTCCGGTTGACGGCAACCGTCGCGGGAGGCGCTTTTTTGTCTTTTGCCATAGTCGGCGGATTATAGGCAGTCGTGCTCTTTGCCGATACGACGGCCTTGGCTTGAGCCTGCCCGTCGGCCGGCGGACAATGCCGCCGCGCGCGCCGCACCGGCCACTCACAGGGGATCCCAATGACAGCTCAGCCGCAGCAACCAGTATCGATTCACGGCGCCTGGAGCGGCCGCCTGATTTTCATTCTCGCCGCTGCGAGTTCTGCCGTTGGTCTCGGTTCGATCTGGAAACTGCCCTACATCATCGGCCAGAACGGTGGTGGAGCCTTCGTACTGGTTTACCTGGGCTGTGTGTTGTTGTTGTCGGTTCCGCTGATGATGGCCGAGATCATGATCGGTCGCCGTGGCCGTCAATCGCCGGTCAATTCGTTTGCCGCTCTGGCCATTGAAGCGAAGGCATCGTCAAAGTGGCGCTGGGTTGGTTTGCTTGGGGTGCTCACCGGATTTCTGATTCTTTCCTACTACAGTGTGATTGGTGGTTGGGTGCTGGCCTGGCTGGTGAAATTTCCGCTGGGCTTGGCGCCGGCGGCAGATACGGCAACGGCCAAGGTAACGCTTGATGATTTTTTTGCGAGCCCGGCCGAAATGTTCGGCTGGCACACACTGTTCATGCTCGTTGTGGCATTGATTGTCATGCGCGGCGTTGAGCGCGGATTGGAGCAGGCAGTTCGCATCCTGATGCCGGGCCTGTTGATACTGCTGGTCGTGGTTGTCGCCTATAGCGCGATGTATGGCAATTTTTCCGAAGCGGTTGCTTTCATATTCACCCCCGATTTTTCGCAGCTCACATGGAACGGTGTGATCGTAGCGATGGGGCACAGTTTTTTCACCATGAGCATTGGAATGGGCGCACTGTTGGCATACGGAGCCTACATGCCCGTACACCAATCGATTGCCGTGAGCACAGTCTGGATTATTGCGATTGATACGCTGGTGTCGCTGCTCGCTGGTCTGGCGATGTTTCCACTGGTGTTCGCCAGCGGGCTGAGCCCTGCGGAGGGCCCGGGCCTGATGTTCGTGACCTTGCCGGTAGTGTTCGAAGCAATGCCGGGCGGTATTTTCCTTGGCGGCGCATTTTTTCTGATGGTGCTGTTTGCCGCCTGGGGTTCGGCCATTGGCCTGGTGGAGCCTTTTGCGGCGTGGTTGGTCGAACGGGGCGCGTCGAGAGTGCGGGCAACACTGGTGTTGTGTGCTGCGGCCTGGGCGCTGGGTATCGTTACGGTGCTGTCATTTAATATCCTGGCCGGGGTGCAGGTTGGCGGCCGCACCCTGTATGAACTGCTCGACTATGTGACCGCGAATGTCTTGTTGCCGGTGGGTGGCGTTTTGCTGGCAATTTTCGCAGGCTGGGTGATGAAGGACACGCGGGTCATGAAAGAACTCGCCATGAAAAACATGGGGCTGTATCTCGCCTGGCGCGTGGCGGTTCGCGTTGTAGCGCCGTTGCTGATTCTCGTTGTGTTGATTGTCGGCTTGTTGGGCTGACGGGGTGCCCATCATCAGCCGCACCGCACTGGTTGCCTACTCGCCGGCCGAGTTGTTTGCGCTGGTCAGCGATGTTGATGCCTATCCGCAGTACCTGCCGTTTTGCGTTGAAGCGCGCGTGCTGCAACGTGATGAAAACAGCGTGACGGCGCATATGGCATTCGCGCGCGCGGGGGTACGGCAGGGCGTGACGACGCGCAATCGTCACGTCGCGCCATATCGGCTTGAGATGGAGCTGATTGATGGCCCGTTCGAGGTGCTGCGCGGCGCCTGGGATTTTCAGCCGCTGGGCGCGTCGGCCAGCAAGGTGGTGTTCACGATCGAGTTCGAGATCGCATCACGGTTTGCGCACTTGGCGGTCAATGTGCTGGTTAACGAGGCGGCAGCATTGGCGATCGATGCATTCCAGAAGCGGGCAGCCCGGTTGTACGGCAAGCGGCTCTGAAGGTGAGCGATGAGCAAGGCTAAAAAAATTCATATTGAAGTGGCCTATGCGTTGCCGCACAAGCAAGTGGTGATTGCCCTTGAGGTGGAGGCGGGAGTGACGATGTTCGATGCTGTCGTGCGCTCTGGCATCGCTACTCAGTTTCCGGGCATGATCGACCCGGAACAGACCCCGATGGGGGTGTTCGCGCAGATCGAGACGAGCCCGAAATTACGCATACTGGCCGATGGCGAGCGCGTTGAGCTTTATCGGCCACTTACCGCCAGCCCGAACGATTCACGCAAGCAGCGCGCGCAGCAAGCCAGGCAAAAACGCGCACACAGGGAGTAACAGGTTTGTGGCACGGCCAATCGTGCGGCTGATCAGGGTGATGGCAGTTCCGGCGGTGTGGTGCTGCCGGTGGCGCCACTGCTGCTGGTGTCGATACGGGTGCGTGCCGCCATTGGCACCGTCTTTCCTTCCCAATGCGCCAGGGTACTGTTCTCGAAGGTCAGCACGATCTTGCCCTCGACGATCTCGCCATTGCGGTCGCCGCGCCGCAGCCGGTAGGCATAAACCCAACGGCCCGGCTCGAACGGGTCGGTCAGTTGCGGGGTGCCCATCACATAGCGAACCTGCGATTCATTCATGCCTACCTTGAGTTTGGCGAGCATGTCGTCGGTAACGATATTGCCCTGCTCAATATCGATCCGGTAAACGCCGGGAAAACGCAGGCTGCTGCAGCCGGTGAGGAGCAGCGTGCAGATCAGCAGGGCGGTGAGGCGCTTTTGCATCGGAGTGAGCTTTTCGTCTAAGGTTGATTGGCCATGACCAGCCGGAACCGCAGGCCCAAGCTTCGCGGAGCGCCATGGTAGCGGATCACTCGCACACCGGCCAACGAGAGGCGGCAATACCGATGAGTCAGCAGGACAACGAATTGCGCAAGGCCGGCCTCAAGGTCACTTTACCGCGCATCAAGATCCTTGGGTTGCTTGAGGAGGCCCATCGCGGGAACCGGCATCTGACTGCCGAGGACGTATTTCGTTCCCTGCGCGACGGCGGCGAGGATATTGGTCTTGCCACTGTTTACCGGGTGTTGACCCAGTTTCAGGATGCGGGTCTTGTCATCAAGCACAATTTCGATGCCGACCAGGCGGTGTTCGAGCTCGAATCCGGTGCGCACCACGACCATCTGGTCTGCCTGCGCTGCAACCGCGTTACCGAGTTCAGTGATACGCTCATTGAGCAGCGGCAGCAGGAAATCGCTACGCGGCACGGTTTCCGGCTGACACACCACAGCCTCTATCTGTATGGCATCTGTGCCGACTGCGTGAAAACCGCGCCGACCTGAGCCGTCGGCGCGCGGGTTATTGTGCTACCAGCTTTTTGACTTCTTACTTCTGCGCTGCTTCGCGTGCAGCGTCCGAGGCGGCTTCGGCCTTGAGCGGGATAAAGCGTTTCGTATTTTCGACGCCGCCAGCATATGCATCCAGCGACTCGCCCATCGCAACGGCAAGGGTGTCGAGTCGCGTGCCGGCTGAAGGATGTGTCTTGAACATCAATGCCATGGCCGAATCCTGAGCGCCGATTTCGTCCAATGTTTGCAGCACGTTGACGAGCCCGTACGGGTTATAGCCGGCGCGCGCGGCGATCACGACGCCGAGGCGGTCGGCGGCAAACTCGTCCTGCTTGTCGAGACCGCGGGTGAATATCTCGGTACCGGCTGAAAAGGCCTTGGCAAGGTTCTGCCCGCTTTGTTTGCCCTTGTCTTCGGCGGCGGCGTTGACCAGTTCCATCTTCCATTCGTTGCCCAGCGCTTTCTGGATCTGCTTGAGCTGATGCTTCTCAAGTACATGGCCGATTTCATGCGCCAGCACGCCAGCGAGATCAGACTCGTTGCGAAAGCGTGAATACATGCCGCGGGTCACCAGAATGGTGCCGCCCGGGGTCGAGAAGGCGTTGACGTCGTCGCTGGCAATGACGCCGAACTGCCAGGGCAGGTCAGGACGTTCAGTTTGTAATGCCAGCCACAGGCCAACCTGGTTGACGTACTGCTGCAACGCCGTGTTTTCGACCAACGGCGCCGCGCCCATCACCTGGGCGGCCACACCCTTGCCGATTTCAATTTCTTCTTCCTGATTGATTTCGCGGTTGGCCTTGACGACCTTGCCGCCGATGCTGATCGCCTTCTTGACGCGATCCAGATCCTTGAGGTTGCCGAGATCAAAGGCGTGCGCTGGTGTGACGGCAAGCGAAGCGCATACCAACGCATACAGCAGAGTGGAGAACTTTTTCATGGCAATTTACTCCCCGTTATCCTGGCGCATGGCGTCTTTTCCCGGCGCGGCAAGATATGCCACCTCTTTTGCTTTCAGGCCGACATTCTTGGCGCCATTTCGAGCCTCTTTTTCGCTTGCCTGGTGATGCGAGAGATGCTCGACTGCCTCCGGCGAAGGCGTGGCGCCGGTGAGATCTTCCTCAGACATTCCTTTCACGCCGGTAGCGACGTTGTTGCCGCTTGATCCGGTTCTGAACACGCTGGCCAGTGCGCCGATGCCGCTGTCGCCTTTCTGGGTGCTGCCGGTGCGCAGATTGAGTATGCGAACATAGCCGGTGTTACCGTTGGCGGCAGCGACCTCTGCCCAGGCACCATTACGCGAGATGATCGTCACGGCAGTTTTCGCCTTGAGTGGCGCAATGACGGCCGCATCGCCAAGGGGTTTGGCGCGCAATTCGGTGTCCCGCGCGAGAGTTGCCTGGTCGGCGGCACCCACCAAGGGTGTCAGCAAGACGCTAGCCGTGAGCAGCAGCGCCGGCAGCAGTATTCTTTCGGAACGGTTCATAGAGCCTTACTCCCTGT
Source organism: Pseudomonadota bacterium (assembly GCA_049324495.1). Classification (GTDB taxonomy): domain Bacteria; phylum Pseudomonadota; class Gammaproteobacteria; order Pseudomonadales; family JADFDG01; genus JADFDG01. The sequence goes on along the minus strand of JBMOOP010000136.1, from coordinate 61,678 downwards.
TCGCGTCCTTTCACATGGACAATGCCGTGGTCGATAAAATCGAAAGTGTCGCCGCAGGCACGCATGGTGTCTTCGGAAACAAGTACCCGGGCGATACCCTTGGTGGCGCCTTCAATCCGTGAAGCGAGATTAACGCTATCGCCGATTGCCGTGTAGTCCAGCCGGTCGTGCGAGCCGATAAAGCCAACCACTGCCGGGCCGGAATGCACGCCGATGCCCACATCGAAGGACTCGCCGGCCTCACCCAGACCGGTTTTGAACATCAGCAGTACGTCGACCATTTCCAGTGCGGCCTCGACCGCATGCACGGCGTGCTGCGGGTCGTTGGCGGGCGCACCCCAGAACGCCATGATGGCGTCGCCGATGAATTTGTCGAGCGTGCCCTGGGTGTGGAAGATCACCCGTACCTGCCGACTGAAATAATCGTTGAGCAGGGCGACGACCTGTTCGGGCGTGCTGCGCTCGGACATCGTCGTGAAGCCACGGATGTCGGAAAACAGGATGCTGATTTCGCGCGCCTGCGTCGCGCGCGCGTCGGCGACAGCGCCGCCATCGACCAGCGAACGCACCACGCGCGGGTCAAGAAACCTGCCGAAGATTGTTATTGCCTGTTCGCGTTGCTGGCGCTCTCCCCACCAGGACACCAGTGCCAGTGCGAGGAACATCAACCAGGCTGCAGCGACCGGTGCGACGGTATGGCTGATCAGACGCAATTTCGCCAGCAGTACGTATTCAAGTACCACCAGCACAATCGACAGCGCCAGCAAGCCGACGCCAATGCGCAACGGGCCGATCTTGCGCTGAAAAGCCAGTAGCAGCGGCGTGAGCAGCAATGGGTAGAGTGCGAGGCCCCATGGCGTGTCGGTGAGCCAGTCGCCGGCCTGTAAATTGCCAATCGCAGTGGCGAGCACCAGCATGCCCTGGTAGGTGCTGCCCATCGGGGTTGGCCGCAAATCGCCAAGGCCCGGTGCCGCCGCACCGATGATCACGATCTTGTTGCGGAACGCGTCGGCAAGTTGTGGCGCCGAGCTGGTGAGATCGTTGTAGACCGTGGCATAGCTGTAACGCTGTCGCGGGCTGCTGTACCAGTTGAGCGGGAAGTGGTCGGCCGGTGGCGTTGGCCAGCCGAAATCGTCGGCGATGCGTTTTGGTAGCGAAGGCACCTGCCAGCCGGCGATGTCGCGATACAGGTTGTAGCGGCGACCGGTGCCGTCGTCGTCGGCAAGAAAATTGATCGTACCGCCGCGCCAGTGTTCCGGTGCGACGATCAGCGGCACCAGCAGCGGAGCGCTTGCGTCGGCGTCGGCCTGGGCGGTACGGGTGATGCGCATGGCCGGTGGATATTCGGCGAGTCGTGCGCCTGAGCCATCGGCGAGCAGCATGGTCGGCAGATAGACATTGGATTGTGCGGCGACGGTGTCGGCAAACAGCGCATCGCTTTCCGGTCGAAAGGTGTCGGCTTCGTTGAGTAGCAAATCGAACACGATCGCCTTGGGTTGCTGGCGTGCAAGCGCGTCGATGAGTTCCGCGTGCACCGCGCGAGGCCAGGGCCAGCTGCCGGCAATTGCGTTCATGTCTTCAAGACTTCTTTGATCAATATCGATCAACACGATGTCGGCCGGCAGCGTGCGCGACTGTGCATTCAACCGCAGTAACCCGTCGAGACCGGCCTGATCGAGACGGGCCAACCAGCCGGTGCTGCCGGCGACGATCAGCAGCAGCGCCACGCAGCCAAGCAGAACGAACTGCCGCGAGTTGCTGCCGGGTGCGCCCATGTCAACTGCCTGCAAGCATCGCTTCGGCGTGTTTCAACGCCTCCGGCGTGACGGTTAGCCCACCGGACATGCGCGCGATTTCCTGCACGCGCTCCTGGCGATTGAGGGTAACGACGGCGCTCGCGGTTTGCTTGCCATTCGAGTGCTTTTCGACGCGCAGGTGCTGGTGACCACAGGCCGCAACCTGTGCTAGGTGGGTGACGCAGATCACTTGGCCGCGCTCGCCGAGACGGCGCAGCAGTTTGCCGACGACCTCGGCGGTGCCACCGCCGATGCCCACATCGACCTCGTCGAAAATCAGCGTTGGTATCGTACTCTGCGCGGCGCATATCACCTGGATGGCGAGGCTGATGCGCGAGAGCTCGCCACCCGACGCGACTTTTGTCAGCGGCTTCGGCGGTTGACCGGCATTGAGACTGACCAGCAACTCGATGGCATCGATACCGGCCGCGTTGAAATCTTTTTCGGCAAGCGGCGCGAAGGCAATGACGAGGCGGCCGCCTGGCATGCCGAGTTGGGCAAGCTGTTCGCCGACATCATTTTCGAGTTCCTTTGCAACTTTTCGCCGCGCTTCGGCGAGTTGGCGAGCGACGCTGATAAATGCTTCGCGTAGCCTGGCGACATCGTGTTCCAGTGCAGCGCGATGCGTGTCGTGGTTCTCCATGCGATCAAATTCTGCCGCCAGCCGCGCATGTATATCGGCGAGGTCCTCAGGCTGCGCACGATGCTTGCGCGCCAGATTGAAGCAGCTCGACAGCCGCGCCTCGACTTCACTCAGGCGCGCGGGATCTGCTTCCAGCCGGTCGAGGTAGTGGCGCAGGGTATCGGCGGCTTCCTCGGTGTGAACGATCGCCGAAGACAGCAGTTCCGCGGCGCGTTTGAGTTCCGCGTCCTCGAGGTTTTCCAGCGCGTAACGGGCGCGTTCGAGACGGTCGCGGGCGGCGCCGTCTTCGTGTTCATAGATCAGTGCGAAAGCCTGTGCGCAGGCGGCGCGCAAACCGTCGACGTTCGCCAATCGCTTGTGCTCGGCATCGAGCTTGGCATATTCGCCGGCCTTGAGCCCCAGGCGGTCAAATTCATCGACCTGGAATTTCAACAATTCGCGGCGAGCATCGCGATCGGTGACTGCCTGTTCGAGTGCAGCAAGCGCGTCGCGCTGGTCGCGAAACGCGCGGAAGGCCTGCGCGACGGCCTTCGCCTGTGTCGCGAGGCCGCCGTACTGATCGAGCAGCACGCGGTGCATGTCGCGCCGCAGCAGTGACTGGTGTTCGTGCTGGCCATGGATGTCGATCAGCAACTCGCCGAGGCTCTTCAGATCGGCCAGTGTTGAGGGTTTGCCATTGATGAACGCGCGTGAGCGGCCATCGGCGCCGACCGTACGGCGCAGGATGCAGTCGGCCTGTTCGGCAGTGCCGGCATCGAGTTCCCGCTCTGCCAGCCAGGCCCGGGCATCCGCCAGCCGGCTGATGTCGAAGGTGGCGATGATGTCGGCGCGCTCGGCACCCGGACGCACGGTACTGGCGTCGGCGCGGTCGCCCAGGGTCAGTGCCAGCGCGTCGATCATGATCGACTTGCCGGCCCCGGTTTCGCCGGTGACGACGGTCAGGCCGGGCGCGAACTCGATTTCGAGGGCGTCGACGATGGCGTAATGGTTGATCGAGAGGGCATTGAGCATCGGCGTTACAACATCGGGCGGGAAGCCCGGATCATAAGCCCCGTGCCATTGCATTGATAAGCCGCCAGTGCCTGCCTAGACTGCGGCTGGCAGCTATTTTTCGTCGGCGACCTTCGCCTCCAGCGTCCTGAACCCCCATACCCGCCCACCGGGGATACCCGATGTCCGTCCCGATCATCAACGAACGCGCGCAGCGCCTGCTGAAGACTCTCGTGGAGTGTTACATCCGCGAGGGCCAACCGGTGGGTTCAAAAACGCTGGTGCGCGAGACGGCAATGTCCGTGAGTCCGGCGACCGTACGCAACATCATGGTTGAGCTTGAGGAGCGCGGTTATGTCATCTCACCGCATACCTCGGCGGGGCGGGTGCCAACCGAGCAGGGCTACCGGTTGTTCGTCGATAGTCTGGTCACGTTCTCGCCGCTGGAGCAGCGGCAGTTGCAGCAGTTGTCCGGCGCGCTGACGGCGGAAAAAACCACGGGCGAACTGGTCGATGCGGCATCCCGGCTGTTGTCGGATTTCTCGCGCATGACCGGTGTTGTTGCCGTGCCGCGGCGTCGTTTCGGCACCCTGCGCCAGGTCGAATTTCTGCCGCTGTCGGGTAATCGCGTGCTGGTGATTTTCGTGCTCAATCAGCGCGAAGTGCAGAACCAGATCATTGATACTTCACGCGAGTATTCGGAAATCGAGTTGCGCCAGGCGGCAAACTTCATCAATCAGCATTTTGCAGGCCACGACATCGAAGGCATTCGCAATCGCATCGTCGAGTTGATGCGCGCTGACAAGGAGCGCATGGATATGCTGATGCAGGAAGCGCTCGATATGGCCGACAAGGCACTCAAAGCGCAGGAGTCGAGCCCGGAGTTCAAGCTGGCTGGCGAATCGAACCTGATTGCCGGGCTGTCCGGCGAGGCCGATATGTCGCGGCTGCGCGATATTTTCGAGGCGTTCCAGCACAAACGCGACATTCTTGACCTGATGGATCGCTGCGGTGCGGCGCCGGGCGTTACGGTTTTTATCGGCAGTGAATCGGGCTATGACGCTTTTGCCGGTTGCTCAATCATCACCGCACCCTATGGCAAGGGCGGCGATGCGCTCGGCGTGCTCGCGGTGGTCGGCCCAACACGCATGGCATATGAGCGGGTGGTGCCTTTGGTCGATATCACCGCCCGTCTGCTGGGGGCGGCGTTGAATCCGTCGCAGGGTTGAGTATTGATAATATTCGGTGGCCGCACCTGCGCATCGCCAGTTTTTTCCTGCTGTGCCCGGCAAGACGGGTTCCCCCTCGCCAGTCCGGCGGCCTTTGGGCATCATGGCGGCCCTGTGGCGGTCCGCAGGGCCGCTTGAAATCGCCGTTCCGACCCCCACCATCCAGCCCATCGGACTGCACGTCACAGCCTGCGGCCGCCTATCGCCTTAAGTCCTGAGGAGTCGACATGACCGACGACGTTACGCAGCAGCCCCCGCCGCAACGGGCAGGCTCTGGCGCAGCACCTGCCTATGACGCCGAAGCGGCCCTGGCCGGCGCCGAAGCCGAGCTCGCCGTCCTGCGCACCGAGCTTGAGGCGGCCCGCAAGGAAGCTGCCGAGGCCACCTTGCGGGCCCATGCCGAGCTCCAGAATGTCCGCAAACGCCTGGAGCGTGATGCCGAGAACAGCCGCAAATATGTGCTCGAGAAGTTTGCCGGTGAGTTGCTTGCGGTGGTCGACAGCCTCGATCGCGGCCTGGTCTCGCTCAGTGCCGACGACCCAGGCCAGCAGCCGGCCCGCGACGGCATGGCGCTGACGCTGAAGCTATTCAAGGACACCCTGCGCAAGTTCGAGGTCGAGGAAATCGATCCGGTGGGCCAGCCGTTCAATCCGCAGTTTCACGAGGCAGTGGCGCAGGTTCCACACGGCGATCTGGCCCCGAACACCATTATCGAGGTGATGCAAAAAGGCTTTCAGCTTGCCGGCCGCCTGCTGCGTCCGGCGATGGTGGTGGTGGCGCGCGCACCCTGAGTGCAGCACCTATCCTCATTTCACCTTGAATCGCCGCCTGGTGGCCCCATCTAGGTCACCGAGTAGGTTACTGAACACATGAACCCTACCGGGGCGCCGTCAAAGGTGCGTCGGCTGCCACAAACGGAGCATATGACCATGGGCAAGATCATCGGGATTGACCTCGGCACTACCAACAGTTGCGTCGCCATTCTGGATGGCGACAACATCAAGGTTATCGAGAACAGCGAGGGCGCGCGCACCACGCCATCGGTTGTCGCCTACACCGACGACGAGATCCTCGTCGGCCAGAGCGCCAAGCGCCAGTCCGTCACCAACCCGCAGCACACCGTGTTTGCGGTGAAGCGGCTGATCGGCCGCAAGTTCACTGACGATGTCGTGCAGAAGGACATCAAGATGGTGCCGTACAAAATTGTCGCAGTCGACAATGGCGATGCCTGGGTGGAAGCACGCGGCAAGAAAATGGCGCCGCCACAGATTTCTGCCGAAGTGTTGAAAAAGATGAAGAAGACCGCCGAGGACTACCTCGGTGAACCGGTGACCGAAGCCGTCATCACGGTGCCGGCCTATTTCAACGATTCGCAGCGCCAGGCAACCAAGGATGCCGGTCGCATCGCCGGCCTGGACGTCAAGCGCATTATCAACGAGCCGACTGCTGCTGCGCTCGCGTTCGGTCTCGACAAGCAGGAAGGCGATCGCAAGATTGCCGTGTATGACCTGGGCGGTGGCACTTTTGATATTTCCATCATCGAAATCGCCAATGTCGAGGGCGATCACCAGTTTGAAGTGCTCTCCACCAACGGCGACACTTTCCTTGGCGGCGAAGACTTCGACATGCGCGTCATCGACTATCTGGTGGAAGAATTCAAGAAGGATTCGTCGGTTGATTTGCGCAAGGACCCGCTGGCTCTGCAGCGCCTGAAGGAGGCCGCTGAAAAAGCGAAGATCGAATTGTCGTCGAGCCAGCAGACCGACATCAACCTGCCGTACATCACTGCCGATGCCAGCGGTCCGAAACACCTCAACCTGAAGTTGACGCGCGCCAAGCTCGAGTCGCTGGTCGAGGATCTGGTTGCGCGCACCATCGAGCCGTGCCGTATCGCGATGAAGGATGCCGGTCTGTCGGCCGCAGAGATTGCCGACATTATTCTTGTAGGCGGTCAGACGCGCATGCCGCTGGTGCAGCAGAAGGTGAAGGAGTTTTTCGGCAAGGAGCCGCGCAAGGACGTGAATCCAGACGAGGCCGTCGCGGTTGGCGCGGCAATCCAGGGTTCGGTTCTTTCCGGCGAGCGCAAGGACGTGCTGCTGCTCGACGTTACGCCACTGACGCTTGGTATTGAGACCATGGGTGGCGTGATGACGGCGCTCATCGACAAAAACACCACCATCCCGACGAAGAAGTCGCAGGTGTTCTCGACGGCGGAAGACAATCAGCCGGCGGTCACGGTGCATGTGTTGCAGGGTGAGCGCAAGCAGGCCAGCCAGAACAAGACGCTGGGCCGCTTCGATCTGGCCGATATTCCGCCGGCGCAGCGCGGCACGCCGCAAATCGAGGTCACCTTCGACATCGACGCCAACGGCATCCTCAATGTGAGTGCCAAGGACAAGAACACCGGCAAGCAGCAGTCGATCGTCATCAAGGCGTCGAGTGGCCTGACCGAGGAAGAAATCAAGCGTATGGTTCAGGACGCCGAGGCGAACAAGGAAGCCGACAAGAAGTTCGAGGAACTGGTGCTGGCGCGCAATATGGCTGACGGCATCGTGCATGCGACGAAAAAGATGTTGGCTGAAGCCGGCGATACCGCGACTGCCGATGAGAAAGCCAAGGTTGAGGAAGCGATCAAGGATCTTGAGGAGGCGATCAAGTCCGACGACAAGGCGACCATCGAGGCGAAGACCGAGTTGCTGGCCAAGGCATCGGAAGGAATTGCGCAGAAGGTTCAGGCTGCAGCAGCTGCGGCCGCGCAGCAGGCCGGGGCAGGTGAAGCTGGCGCGCAGCCGCAGGCACGTGAAGGTGCCGTCGATGCCGAGTTTGAAGAAGTGAAAGGCGACGACAAGCAGTAAACTGCAATGCTTTCACGAAAGCGCGGCGCAGGTCCGCGCTTTCGTGTTTTTCGCAGCGGCCGATGAATGTATCCCTGATCGCTGTATTGAGCAGCACGGAGTCTGGGCGCCATGTCGAAACGTGATTTTTATGAAGTGCTTGGCGTTGCCAGGGATGCTTCGGCAGAAGACATCAAGAAGGCTTATCGCAAGCTGGCGATGAAGCATCACCCGGATCGCAATCCGGATGACAAGTCCGCCGAAGAAAAATTCAAGGAAGTGCAGGCAGCCTACGAGATACTTGCTGACGAGCAGAAGCGTGCTGCGTACGATCGCCTTGGCCATGCCGGTGTCGATCCGAGCATGGGCGCCGGTGGCGGTGCAGGCCCGAGTTTCAACGATATTTTCGGCGACGTATTCGGCGATATCTTCGGTGGCGGCGGCCGCGCCCGTAGCGCTCCGCAGCGTGGCGCCGATTTGCGCTACACGCTCGAGATTGAACTGGAAGATGCGGTGCGTGGCAGCAAGGTGCAGATCAAGGTGCCCAAGCTGGAGGCCTGCGGCACCTGCGACGGCTCCGGTGCGAAGAAGGGCTCGACGCCGGTCGTCTGCGCTTCCTGCAAAGGTCACGGCCAGGTGCGTATGCAGCAGGGCTTCTTCACGCTGCAGCAAACCTGCCCGGCGTGCCGCGGCACCGGCAAGACGATCAAGGATCCCTGCCCTGATTGTCGCGGGCAGGGTCGGGTGCAGAAATCGAAGACGCTCAGCGTGACCATCCCGGCCGGCGTCGACAGTGGCGATCGCATCCGCCTGGCCGGTGAAGGTGAGGCCGGTCCGATGGGGGGGGCGCCGGGGGATCTGTATGTGCAGGTGTCGGTCAATGAGCACGAGTTCTTCACGCGCGAGGGTAACGACCTGTTGTGCGAGGTACCGATCTCCTTTGTCGACGCCGCGCTCGGCGGCGAGCTTGAAGTGCCAACCATGGATGGCCGCGTGAAGCTGAAGATCCCGGCCGAGAGCCAGACCGGCAAGCTGTTCCGGGTGCGCGGCAAGGGCGTGCCGAACGTGCGGGGCGCCGGCCAGGGCGACCTCATCTGCCGTGTGGTGGTCGAGACGCCGGTGGGTCTCAATGACAAGCAGAAGGAGTTGCTGCGCGCATTCCAGGATTCGCTCAAGCAGGCGTCCAACTCGCCGCGGCGGCAGAGCTGGTACGACTCGCTGAAGAAGTTCTTCAGCGATATCTGACCTGTGCTCGGCTCGTGCGTTCTTCGTAGTTCGGGTGTGCGGCCCAGCCGCCGGGCGGGTCTGCGTTGCCTGGCTGGCGCAGCCTCCCGTACTCTTCGAGGCAGTGCGCACGGATGTGGAACAACAATAAATGACAAAATCCGGCTTTACCCGGCGCGCATTCCTCGCCGGCGCCTCAGCCTCGCTCCTGCTGACACCGTTTGGGTCGCGGGCCAATGATGACAGTGAGCTTGCCGACACGCTCACTGCTGACGCCGACTACACCCGGCGTCCATGGCGTGCCTTGCCCTTCGATGCGACATCGTTCAGCTATACCTTCGCGGAGATGGAGACGCATTGGGATACTTTGCTGCGCGGCTACCTGATCCCGTTCCCGTCTCCCGAATATCTGCGCAAGCGCTATGCGCGCTACCCGCAGTTGTGGACGGAGCTGAAATTTCAGGACGAGGACTATGCGCTGCATAGCCGCAACGCGCTCGAAGTCTGGCTGCTTTTCTTCCGTGGCGATTTTCAGGCCGCGCGCGAGCTCGGCAACGAGTACGGCGGCTTCGCGCGCGTGCCCGCGTTGTTCTCGCAGCTTATTTATTCGATCTATCTTGCTGATACCCTCAAGGAGAAACACGCGCTGTTGCAGGATGCCGTAGGCGGAATTATCTACTATGGCACGGTGTTTCAGCCGCGCCCGGCGGACGATCCGCAGTATCGTGCCGATTACGCGATGATTCGTCTGGGTTACGCCTACGGTGTTGGCCGCGTCGCCGAGGATGTGTCGATTCCCACGGCACTGCTGCGCGATTATATTGGCAAGGTCACGGAAGCCAGTAACGATATCCTCGCTGCTTATCCTGAGCACCCGATGGGTCTTGCTCTCTCGGCCGGAATTGGCGCCAATATCATCCGCCGCGGCGGCGCATTTGGCGCGAAGATGGTGTTCGGCACCAGCGCCGACGATGCGAAAACGCGTTTCGAGACATCCTTTGCGCTGGTGCCGGATGTGGCGCTGACGCGCTTTGAATATGCCAATGCGATGCTGTACGTCGACAACGCTGCAGCAATCGACGAAGCCATCACTCAGCTTGAGCTGGCAGCGTCGTTTACGCCCAGGCATGCGATCGAGGCGCTAGATATCGCCTACGCGAAAAAGCGACTGGCAGAGGTGCAGGACTACAAGGCGTTCGGTGGCGGTTTCGGCAGTTACGACCGCAAGCGGCGCAAATACCAGAACCGGACGGGGCAAAACCTGTACTGCGTGACGGGCGAGCCGTTCCTTATTTCGCAATTCTGAATGGACTTTTCAGAAAAATTTTTTGTCATCAGGCGCTTTGTTTTTCACAGGGAGCGGAGAAGATCATGAGTGTGACATTTGTTGAGACGGCACCCCGTTCGGTGCGGGAAGAAGTTGGGTCAGCGACGAATTTAACCAGCAGTCAGATCGAGCAAATAGCCGAGATATTTCAAACACCGTTGACCGGCTCGTATAACTGGGATTATTCGCTCCAGGATGATCGCATCAAGAAACTGTATGAGCTGGGCAAGGAGTTAAACTGGAATGTCGAAAAAGACCTCGACTGGAGCCAGACCTTCCCGCGCGACAGCAGCCCGACGGCCGAAGAGCTCAATCCCTTCATCAACTACCCTCCGTATCAGGCGCTTTCCGCTGCGGATAAACTGAAATTCAACTGGCACTCGCAAGCCAATCAGCTCAGCCAGTTCCTGCATGGCGAGCAGGGCGCGCTGCTGGTCGCTTCCCAGCTTGTTTCCTGCGCGCCAACCTATAACGCAAAGCTTTATGCCGCCTCGCAGACGTTTGACGAGGCGCGTCATGTTGAAGTATTCAACAAATATATTCAGACGAAGATGAAGATCATGTATCCGATCAACAAGAATCTGAAGTTGATTCTGGACAAGGTTCTTTCCGACCCCCGCTGGGATCTGAAGTTCATCGGTATGCAGGTCATCATTGAGGGCTTGGCGCTGGCGGCTTTCAACACGATGCAGATGAGTGCCCGGGATCCGTTGTTGCGGCAACTGGTGGGTTATGTCATTCGGGACGAAGCCCGGCATGTGACGTTCGGGATCAACTACCTTGAGGAGTTTGTAAAGTCGCTCTCTGACGAAGAGAAAGAAGCGCGGGCACTGTTTGCTTACGAAACCTGCGTGATCATGCGGGAACGCCTTATTTCCACCGATGTTTTCGATCATTTTGGCTGGAATACGGAAGAGGCCAGGGAGTATGTCCTGCAAGGCGAATTCATGAAGCGTTTCCGCAATCTGCTGTTTACCCGTGTGATGCCGAACCTGAAGAAGATCGGGTTGTTGACGGATAAAATTCGTCCGAAGTTTGAAGAGCTGGGGATTCTCCAGTTCGAAAATTTCGTGGATGACGGCGTGATCGATTGGGCTGCCCTGCAGAAGCCGCTACGGGAAAGTGTGGCGTCATAACGCCGGCAAGCCAAAATCGGTTGGTGTCTGTACACTTGCCTGCTTCCCAGGGAGGTAAGTGCATGACAACCCGCATTGCCGTTTGTGGCGCCGGCGGCCGCATGGGCCGAGCCCTGATCGAGGCCGTTCAGGCGGCGTCCGGTACCATGCTGGCCGCCGTCGTCGAGCGGCCGGATTCCACCTTGCTCGGTGCCGATGCCGGTGAGTTGACGGGCGTCGGCAAGTTGGGCGTGCGGGTGGTCGGGTCGCTGGCCGAGGTGGTCGATGCTTTCGATGTCGCCATTGATTTCACTGCCCCAGCGGCCACCGAAGCCCACGTGGCGCTCGCGCGTCGAGCCGGCAAAAAACTGGTGATTGGCACCACCGGCCTGTCGGGCGCACAGCGGACCAACTTGCAGGCGGCTGCCGGCGATACCGCACTGGTTTACGCCGCCAACTACTCGGTAGGGGTAAATGTCTCGCTCAAGTTGCTGGAGATGGCTGCGAAGACCTTCGGCGACAGTGTCGATATCGAGATTGTCGAGGCGCACCACCGCCACAAGGTGGATGCGCCGTCCGGTACCGCGCTGGCCATGGGCGAAGTCATCGCCGGTGCGCTCGGGCGGGATCTGCAAAAAGTCGCTGTCTATGGCCGCGAGGGGCACACCGGCGCGCGCAACCGCCAGACCATCGGTTTTGAAACCATTCGTGGTGGCGACATCGTTGGCGAGCACACCGTGATGTTTATCGGCGAGGGTGAGCGGGTCGAAGTGCGACATCTGGCCACCAGCCGCGCCAACTTCGCCAACGGCGCCGTGCGCGCTGCCGTCTGGGTGGCCGGGCAGGGCAAGGGTTTGTACGACATGCGGGACGTGCTGGGGCTGCGGTAGGCGCTGTTTGCGCTGGCGCGGATCGGGGCTGATCCGGTTGCCGGCCGATCGATTCGGGGTGGCGGCAGAAGGGCTTTGCGCCTAGAATCCCGGCCCCGGGGCGGGGGCGTCTTCCCGGCACGGTCAGGCCCCATGATCAGACAGATTCACGAAGCGAGATGAAGCCGGCTTCATCTCGCTTTTTTGTGGTCGGCTATCTTTCAAAGTCCAAACGTCGGGATTCCCGGTGGACCCTGCAGCGCCGCTGGCTGCGGGGAGGTTGCGCACAACCTTAAGTGGAGGTAGGTCCCTTGGCTGTTACACCCGCCCTGCTCGCACTCGAAGATGGCAGCCTGTTCCGCGGCGTCGCCCTGGGCGCCAGCGGGCAATCCGTCGGGGAAGTGGTATTCAACACCGCGATGACCGGTTATCAGGAGATCGTCACCGACCCGTCCTATGCCCGCCAGATCGTCACGCTCACGCATCCGCATATCGGCAATACCGGGGTGAACGACGAGGATGATGAAGCTGTCCGCGCCTGGTGTGCCGGGCTGGTGATTCGTGACGCCTCGCTGGTGGCATCGAGCTTTCGCGCGAAACAGGATCTGTCGAGCTGGCTGCGTGCGCGCAACATCGTTGGCATCGCCGAGATCGATACCCGTCGCCTGACGCGCCTTTTGCGCGACAAGGGCGCACAGAACGGCTGTGTCGTCGCCGGCGAACAGATCGACGAGCAGGCAGCTGTTGCCGTCGCCCGGGCGTTCCCGGGTTTGCAGGGTATGGACTTGGCGAAGGAAGTAACCTGCACGACGGCTTACCCGTGGAATGAAGGCACCTGGCAGTTGGGCAAGGGCCACCGGCAAGCACCCACGCAGCAACCATTCCATGTCGTCGCCTACGATTTCGGCGTCAAGCGCAACATCCTGCGCATGCTGGTCGATCGCGGCTGCAAGCTCACGGTGGTTCCCGCACAAACCACGGCTGCCGAGGTGCGTGCACTGCAGCCGGACGGCGTCTTTCTCTCCAATGGCCCCGGCGATCCGGCACCCTGTGATTACGCCATTGCCGCGATCCGCGAACTCCTGATCACCGACTTGCCGGTGTTCGGCATCTGCCTTGGTCATCAGTTGCTGGCGCTCGCTTCCGGCGCGCAGACGTTGAAAATGAAATTCGGTCATCACGGCGCCAACCACCCGGTACAGGTTCTTCACACCGGCCGCGTAATGATCACTGCGCAGAATCATGGTTTCGCGGTGAATGAGGCGACGTTGCCGGCGAACCTGCGCGTCACCCATCGCTCGCTGTTCGACGGCAGTAATCAGGGTATCGAGCGCACCGACCGGCCGGCGTTCAGTTTTCAGGGCCACCCGGAAGCCAGCCCCGGCCCGCACGAGGCCGACGTGTTGTTCGACCACTTTATTGAACTGATGCAAGCCCGCCGCCAAAGCCGGTAGAACACCATGCCGAAACGCACAGACATCAAGAGCATTCTTATCATCGGCGCTGGCCCGATCGTCATCGGCCAGGCTTGCGAGTTCGACTATTCCGGCGCCCAGGCCTGCAAGGCGCTGCGTGAAGAAGGTTATCGCGTCGTGCTGGTCAATTCGAATCCGGCGACGATCATGACTGATCCGTCGATGGCGGACGCGACCTACATCGAGCCGATTACCTGGCAGACCGTCGAGCGCATTATCGAAAAGGAGCGCCCGGATGCACTGCTGCCGACCATGGGCGGCCAGACCGCCCTTAACTGCGCTCTGGATCTGGCGAAGCACGGTGTTCTGGAAAAATTCGGCGTGGAAATGGTCGGTGCGCGTGCCGAGGCAATTCGCAAGGCGGAAGATCGTGCCCTGTTCGACAAGGCGATGAAATCCATTGGTCTGGAGTGTCCGCGCTCGGCGCTGGCGCACAGCATGGAAGAGGCGCTGCAGGTCATTGATTCGATCGGTTTTCCCTGCATCATCCGCCCGTCCTTCACCATGGGCGGCTCCGGAGGTGGCATTGCCTACAACCGCGAGGAATTCGAAGAAATCTGCGCGCGCGGCCTTGATTTGTCGCCAACCAGGGAGTTGTTGATCGATGAATCGCTGATTGGCTGGAAAGAATATGAGATGGAGGTCGTTCGCGATAAAAACGACAACTGCATCATCATCTGTTCGATTGAGAATTTCGATCCGATGGGCGTGCATACTGGCGATTCGATAACGGTTGCACCGGCGCAAACGCTGACCGACAAGGAATACCAGCTCATGCGCAATGCCAGTTGCGCGGTGCTGCGCGAGATCGGTGTCGAGACCGGCGGTTCCAACGTGCAGTTCGGCATTTGCCCGACTACCGGCCGCATGGTGGTGATTGAAATGAATCCGCGCGTATCGCGCTCTTCGGCGCTGGCATCCAAGGCCACCGGCTTTCCGATCGCCAGGATTGCAGCGAAGCTCGCAGTCGGCTACACGCTTGACGAGTTGAAGAACGAGATTACCCGTGGTGCGACGCCGGCTTCGTTCGAACCATCCATCGATTACATCGTCACCAAGATCCCGCGCTTCAACTTCGAGAAGTTCAAGGGTGCCGATACCGTGCTCACCACCCAGATGAAGTCGGTGGGCGAGGTGATGGCCATTGGCCGCAATTTCCAGGAATCGGTGCAGAAGGCGCTGCGCGGTCTCGAAGTCGGTGCCGACGGCTTCAATCCGAAAGTCGATCTCGCCGCTGCTGATGCCCGCGAAGTGCTGAACAAGAATCTGCGCACGCCGGGGCCGGATCGCATCTGGTATATCGCCGATGCCTTTCGTGCCGGCTTCAGTTGTGACCAGGTGTTCGAGCTGACAAATATCGACCACTGGTTTTTGGTGCAGATCGAGCAGCTGGTGGCCATCGAACGCAGTCTGGAGGTTAAGGCCTCCATGATGAACGGTGGCGGCACCGGGCAACCGGGCGTACTTTCCCTGATAAACAAGGCGGAAGTGTTTGCACTCAAGCGCAAGGGGTTTTCCGACAGTCGTCTGGCGGCGATCCTTGGTGTGAAAGAGGCAGAAGTGCGCGAGCACCGTCGCAGTCTCGGTGTGCACCCGACCTACAAGCGGGTCGATACCTGCGCCGCCGAATTTTCAACCAGCACGGCGTACATGTATTCGACCTATGACGAAGAGTGCGAAGCGAATCCGTCTGCACGCGACAAGATCATGGTGCTCGGTGGTGGCCCCAACCGTATCGGTCAGGGCATCGAGTTCGACTACTGCTGTGTACACGCGGCGCTCGCCATGCGCGAGGATGGTTACGAGACCATCATGGTCAACTGCAACCCGGAAACGGTCTCCACCGATTACGACACGTCCGATCGCCTCTATTTTGAGCCGGTGACGCTGGAAGACGTGCTTGAGATCGTGCGCATCGAGAAACCGAAGGGTGTGATTGTGCAGTTCGGCGGTCAGACGCCGCTGAAGCTGGCGCGTGCCCTCGAGGCCGTTGGTGTGCCGATCATCGGCACCACGCCGGATGCGATAGATCGCGCCGAAGACCGTGAGCGCTTCCAGCAGCTGGTCAACAAGCTTGGGCTGAAGCAGCCACCGAATCGCACCGCGCGCTCGATCGAGGAAGGGGTGCAAGGTGCGGCGGAAATTGGTTACCCGTTGGTGGTGCGCCCATCTTACGTGCTGGGCGGTCGGGCGATGGAAATTGTCTACAACGAGGATGAGCTGCGCCATTACATGCGCACTGCAGTCAGTGTGTCGAACGACAGCCCGGTACTGCTTGATCGCTTTCTCGACGATGCCATTGAATGTGATGTTGACGCGGTCAGCGACGGCAAGCAGGTCGTGATCGGCGGCATCATGCAGCATATCGAACAGGCAGGCGTGCACTCCGGTGATTCCGCCTGCTCATTGCCGCCATACAATCTGCCGAACGACATTCAGGATCAGTTGCGCGAGCAGTCGCGACAGATGGCGCAGGAGCTGGGTGTCTGCGGTTTGATGAATGTGCAGTTCGCGGTTAAGGATGGCGTGGTGTATGTACTGGAAGTGAATCCGCGTGCCGCGCGCACCGTTCCCTTTGTGTCCAAGTGCATCGGCGAGTCGCTGGCGAAAGTGGCGGCGCGCTGCATGGCTGGCCAGTCGCTGGCTGCACAGCAGTTCACCCGAGAAATTGTGCCGCAGTACTTCAGCGTGAAGGAATCGGTATTTCCGTTTGCCAAGTTTCCGGGTGTGGATCCGATACTTGGCCCGGAAATGAAGTCGACCGGCGAGGTGATGGGAGTTGGCAAAACATTTGGCGAGGCCTTCGCCAAGGCAACTCTCGGTGCCGGCGAGCGGATCCCCCTGGGTGGTTTGTGTTTTATCAGCGTGCGCGATGCCGACAAAAAGGCGGTTGTCCGGATCGCCAGCGAGTTGGTCGAGGTCGGCTTCCGGCTGATTGCTACCCGTGGTACTGCCCGGGTGCTTGGCGATGCCGGGATTCCGGTCGAAATCGTCAACAAGGTGATGGAAGGTCGGCCGCATGTCGTCGACATGCTGAAGAATGGCGAGGTTGCCCTCATCATCAACACCACCGAAGGCAAGCAGGCAGCCGCCGACTCCTTCACGATTCGTCGCACCGCGCTGCAGAAGAAGGTGTTTTACACGACCACGATCGCTGCTGCCTCCGCCCTGGTGCAGGCATTGCGCAATCGAGCCGCCGTCGAAGTCCGCTGCCTGCAGGATTTGCACAAGGCATTGCGTAACGGGAGTCCGATCGCATGAGTACACCAACGCGTTACCCGATGACTGTCGCTGGTGCCGAGGCGCTGCGCGAAGAACTGCAACGGCTCAAGACCGTGGATCGGCAGCGCATTTCTGCCGCGATCGCCGAGGCGCGGGCGCATGGCGACCTGCGTGAGAACGCCGAGTACCACGCGGCGCGCGAGCAACAAGGCTTTGCTGAAGGGCGGATTCAGGAAATCGAGATGAAACTCTCGAATTGCGTGGTCATCGACGTCAGTCGGATTGCCAAAACCGGCAAGGTGATTTTTGGCACGACCGTCGATATCGCCAATGTTGCGTCGGGTGAGCGCGTGACCTACACCATCGTTGGCGAAGATGAGGCCGACATCAAAGTGAACAAGATATCAAACACGTCGCCGATCGCCCGCGCGTTGATGGGCAAGGAAGAAGGCGATGTGGTGCCGGTGCAGACACCGGGTGGTGTCGTTGAATATGAAATTGAGGAAGTTCGCCACGCATAGCAGGAAATGCGGCAGTCACGGTGTGTTCGCGTAGCGCACCGGATTCGACAGCTTCCTGTTCTGCTTTTTCGCCGCGCGATAAATCAGCGCGATACCGCCGATGGCGGTGATCAGCTCGCAAGCGCAGGCGGTCGGCAAGCTATCGAACACGGCGCGCCGCGCATCGCGATCTTCCGCGTGTACTTTCACCTTGATCAGCTCATGATCCTCAAGCGCCCGATCGAGTTCGGCGAGCAGGGCTTCGGACAGTCCGCCGCCGCCCACCAGCACCACCGGCTTGAGGTGGTGGCCAATACCACGAAAGTATTTTTTCTCGGCGGCGGACAGCGCCATGGCGAACTCCGGCAGGTAGCGCAAAGGGCGGCCATTCTAGCCGCGCTCGCGCTGCGCCCGTTAGTATGACTTTCCCGCTCCTGCCATATTCACGAACGGATGGACGACAGCCGTGTCCCGCTCCAAAAGCAGCTCCCGCTGGTTGCAAGAACACTTCAATGATCCTTATGTGCGTCAGGCGCAGGAGCAGGGCTACCGCTCGCGTGCGGTCTTCAAGTTGCTGGAAATACAGGAAAAAGACCGCCTCCTGCGCCCCGGTATGACGGTCATTGATCTCGGCGCTGCTCCGGGCGGCTGGTCGCAGGTTGCCGCCGGCCTCGTCGGCGACAAAGGGCTGGTCATCGCCTCCGACATCCTGCCGATGGAGCCGCTGCCGGGGGTTCACTTCGTGTTGGGTGATTTTCGCGAGGAGGCTGTCTTTGCGGCGCTGCTGGCGGTGCTTGGCGATCGACAAGCCGACCTTGTTATCTCGGACATGGCCCCCAATATGTCTGGGGAGCGGTCGGTGGACCAACCGCGGGCGATGTATCTGGCGGAACTGGCCCTGGAGCTTGCCCGTCGCGTGCTCCGGCCGGGCGGGGATTTACTGCTAAAGACCTTTCAGGGTGAGGGCGTGGACGCCTACCGCAAGGAGATGCGGCAGTCTTTCCGCCAGTTGCTCGTGCGCAAGCCCGGTGCTTCCAGGGCCCGTTCCAGCGAGGTGTATTTGCTGGGGCGGGGTTTTGAAATGGTGTAACGTTACATATCCCCGCGTCGTCTGTTGGCGATGCGCGAATTTTCCGCAATTCGCGAGGCAAATCCCGTGAACGACATGGCCAAGAACCTGCTCCTGTGGGTCGTTATCGCTGCGGTGTTGCTCACCGTATTCAACAATTTGCGTGGCACCCAGGCACGCAATCCGGTGGTTGACTACTCTACCTTCATTGAGCAGGCCAAGGCGGGGCGTGTTGAGTCGATCACCATCGACGGTCAGGCCGTGCATGGCACCTACACGGATCAGTCGCGCTTCGATTCAGTCCTGCCGGCAGTTACGGACATCGACCTGATACCAACTCTGCTCGACAACAACGTACGCATCGTTGGCACCGAGCCTGAGCGTCAGGGTTTCCTCACTCAGTTGTTCCTCGCCGTATTGCCGATTCTGATCATCATGGCAGTGTTCATGTTTTTCATGCGCCAGATGCAAGGTGGCGCTGGCGGTGGTCGCGGCGGTCCAATGACATTCGGCAAATCGCGTGCCCGCCTGCTGACGGAAGATCAGGTCAAGACAACCTTTCAGGACGTCGCCGGCTGCGACGAAGCGAAAGAAGAAGTAAAGGAAATCGTTGATTTTCTGCGCGATCCATCCAAATACACCAAGCTCGGTGGCCGCATCCCGCGCGGCGTGTTGATGGTTGGTCAGCCCGGCACCGGCAAGACGTTGCTTGCCAAGGCAATTGCCGGGGAGGCGAAAGTGCCGTTCTTCTCGATCTCCGGCTCCGACTTTGTCGAGATGTTTGTCGGCGTCGGCGCTTCGCGCGTACGCGACATGTTCGAGCAGGCAAAGCGTCACGCACCGTGCATCATCTTCATCGACGAGATCGACGCGGTCGGTCGGTCGCGCGGCGCGGGCCTGGGTGGCGGCCATGACGAGCGCGAGCAGACGTTGAACCAGTTGCTGGTCGAAATGGACGGCTTCGATCCGAATGACGGCGTCATCGTTATCGCGGCGACCAACCGTCCGGATGTGCTCGATTCAGCATTGCTGCGCCCGGGCCGTTTCGATCGCCAGGTAACGGTCGGTCTGCCGGATGTGCGCGGTCGCGAGCAGATACTCAAGGTGCACATGCGTAATGTGCCGATTGCCGAGGATGTCAATGCGTCGGTCATTGCCCGCGGCACGCCGGGATTCTCCGGCGCCGATTTGGCCAACCTGGTGAATGAGGCGGCGTTGTTTGCAGCGCGTTCCGATCGCAAGACGGTTGGTCAGCGGGAATTCGAGCTTGCCAAGGACAAGATCCTGATGGGCACCGAACGCCGGACCATGGTGATGAGCGAAGACGAGAAACGGCGCACTTCGTATCACGAGGCGGGCCACGCGATCGTGGGCCGCGTGGTGCCGGAGCACGATCCGGTCTACAAGGTTTCAATCATTCCGCGCGGTCGCGCGCTCGGCGTCACCATGTATCTGCCGGAAGAAGATCGCTACTCGATCAGCAAGCGTCAGTTGGAGAGTCGTATCAGCGTGATGTTTGGCGGGCGCATCGCCGAAGAAATCGTTGACGGCGTCGACGGCGTTACTACGGGTGCGTCGAACGATATCCAGCGTGCGACGGAAATGGCGCGCAGCATGGTCACCAAGTGGGGCCTGTCGGAAAAAATGGGCCCGTTGATGTACGAAGAAGATGAAGGAGAGGTCTTTCTTGGCCGCTCCGTGACGCAGCGCAAGAGCATCTCCGATGAGACTGCGGTGGAAATTGATCGCGAAGTGCGCGCCATTATCGATCGTTGCTACGCGCGCGCGGAACAGATCCTGCATGCGCATCGCGAGAAGCTCGACATCATGTCGGAGGCGTTGATGCAGTACGAAACCATTGATGCCGATCAGATCGATGACATCATGAACGGCGCCAAGCCGCGCGCACCGAAAGGCTGGACCGACACGCCCGGTGGTCCGGGTGGCGGTGCGGTTGCGACGACGGTCGAGACTGCGATTGACAAGCCTGCCGGGCCGATCGGCGGGCCGGCCAGTCAGGCCTGACGCAGCATGCTTCCTGAGCGGGCTCCTTGAACGAGCCCGCATTTTTTCGGCCAACGACCCCGGCAGACGCACTCATGCGGCGCAACCTGCGTTGCGGCAACCGTGACCTCGACCTCTCGCGCCCGCGAGTGATGGGTATCCTCAATGTCACGCCCGACTCGTTTTCCGATGGTGGCCGCTTCACTTCGCCGGATGCTGCGCTCGCGCAGGCGCGTCGTATGGTGGACGAAGGCGCGGCGCTCATTGATGTGGGTGGCGAATCCACGCGGCCAGGTGCACGTCCGGTCAGTGTCCATGAAGAGCTCGATCGCGTTGTGCCAGTGGTCGAGCGCATTGTCCGCGAACTTGATACCTGTGTGTCGGTCGACACCGGCACGCCAGAGTTGATGCGCGCGGCCGCTGCGGCTGGCGCCCACCTGCTCAATGATGTCCGCGCCCTGCGTCGCGACGGCGCACTCGTGGCGGCTCGCAATACGGGCTTGCCGATATGCTTGATGCATATGCAGGGCGAACCCGGCGCGATGCAGCAATCGCCGCATTACGATGACGTGGTGGTTGAGGTGAGCGACTTTCTGCGCCAGCGTATCGCTGTCTGCGTCGAGGCCGGCATCGGTTACGATCGGTTGCTGATCGATCCGGGCTTCGGCTTCGGCAAGACGTTCACGCATAATCTGCAGTTGTTGCGCCGGCTCGATGAGTTCTCGTCATTGGGCGTTCCGGTGCTCGCCGGGGTGTCGCGCAAGTCGATGATTGGTCGCGCGCTCAACGACGGGCGGGCCGATCGCCCGGTTGCCGGCCGTCTGTATGGCTCGCTGGCGGCGGCCGTGATCGCGGCGATAAAGGGCGCGACCATCCTGCGTGTGCATGATGTCGCAGCCACAGTTGACGCGCTCGCAGTGGTTGCGGCGCTGACAGGGGAAACTTTGTAATGACCAAAAGATATTTCGGCACCGACGGCATTCGTGGCCGCGTCGGTGAGCCGCCGATCACGCCGGATTTTGTTCTCAAGCTGGGCTGGGCCGCCGGCAAGGTGTTTCAGGAGCGCGGCAAGTCGAAAATCCTGATTGGCAAGGACACCCGTATTTCCGGCTACATGTTCGAGTCGGCGCTGGAAGCCGGGTTGGTTGCTGCCGGTGCCGATGTGCGCCTGCTCGGGCCGATGCCGACGCCCGCAATTGCTTACCTGACCCGAACTTTTCATGCGCAGGCAGGAATCGTCATCTCTGCTTCGCACAATGCGTTCGACGATAACGGCATCAAGTTTTTCTCCGGCGAAGGACGGAAGCTGGCGGATGAAATCGAGCACCGTATTGAGCATATGCTTGATGAGCCAATGGTCACCGTGCCCTCGGCGCGACTCGGTAAAGCTGTACGGGTGGAAGGTGCGCGCGGTCGCTATATCGAATTCTGCAAATCAACCGTACCGCTTGGGCTGAATCTTTCCGGGTTGCATATCGTTGTGGATGGCGCCAATGGCGCCTGTTACAACACGGCCCCTGATGTTTTCGACGAGCTTGGTGCGCGCGTCACCAAGATCGCCACCGAACCGGACGGCTACAATATCAATCGCGATTGCGGTTCAACGTATCCGGTTGCCCTGCAGGCAAAAGTGCGTGAGACCGGTGCCGATCTCGGCATTGCGCTCGATGGCGATGGCGATCGCCTGATTATGGTTGATCGTCATGGCGAGGTGGTCGATGGCGACGAACTGCTTTACATCATTGCGCGTGACAGGCACGCACGCGGCGTACTCGGCGGTGGCGTGGTTGGCACGTTGATGAGCAACTTCGGATTTGAACTGGCAATGCGTGCGCTCGGCGCACCTTTCGTGCGCGCCGATGTCGGCGATCGTTATGTGATGGCGGAATTGGAATCGCGCGGCTGGTTGTTGGGCGGCGAATCCAGTGGCCACATTGTTTGTCTCGACAAGACGAGTACCGGTGACGGCACGGTCTCGGCATTGCAGGTCCTGGCGGCGTTGACGCGCAGTGGCCAGACGCTCGACGAGGCCCGGCGCGGCATGCACAAGCTGCCGCAGGTGATGATCAATGTCCGGGTGCCGCGTGATGCGGTCAGTCGGCCCGCCGTGCAGTCGGGAGTTGCCGAGGTGGAGGCCAGGCTCGCCGGGCGCGGCCGGGTATTGCTGCGCCCTTCCGGCACTGAACCCGTGGTGCGGGTCATGGTCGAGGGTGAGGACGGGGTTCTGGTCGAGGAGCTCGCCCGCTGGCTGGCGGGCAGGGTGGCCGAATCGGCCTGAGCCTGTGCGGCGCGGTTGGCTTCCTGCAGGGTACCGGCTAACATTGCGCTCCCTTTTTGGGGTGCTTCTTTTGAGGTGTCCTTCGGGGTGATCGGCCAGGGGGCTTATGGTGCAGCAAGGTACGCGCCGCCCGCTGGTGGCCGGCAACTGGAAAATGCATGGCAGTGAAGCGCAGGCCCGGAGCCGGGTCCGGATGCTGCTGGTCGGCTCGGCCGGCCTGACCTGTGATGTTCTGGTCGCGCCGCCGTGCCTGCACATTCCGGCGGTTGCGGAAATATTACGCGGATCGTCGATAGGCGTTGCGTCCCAGGATGTCAGCGAACACCCTGCCGGTGCGTTCACGGGCCAGATATCGGCGGCGATGCTGCATGACGCCGGTTGCGCAGCGGTGATTGTTGGCCACTCCGAGCGTCGCGCACATGCAGGCGAGACCGATGTACAGGTTGCCGGTAAGTTTATTGCCGCGCGTGCAGCGCAGCTTGTACCGATACTTTGTGTCGGCGAGACACTGGCAGAGCGGGATGCCGGTGTTACTGCTGCGGTGGTTATCCACCAATTGGATGCGGTGTTGTTGCGGGTTGGTGCAGAAGGTTTTGCCGGTGCCGTGGTTGCCTATGAGCCGATCTGGGCGATTGGCACCGGGCGCAATGCGACGCCCATGCAGGCGCAGGAAGTTCACGCATTGCTGCGTGCCCGGCTTGCGCAACAGGATGCAGGACTTGCCGCCGCGACCCGGATCATTTACGGCGGCAGCGTGAGGGCGGGTAACGCACGGGTGTTATTCGAGATGCCGGATATTGATGGTGGTTTGGTGGGCGGTGCGTCGCTGGATGCCCGCGAGTTTCTCGAAATTTGCGCATCGGCGCGCTAACAGGTAATTGAAGATGGAAGTTGCGATTCTTGTTGTGCATGTACTTTTGTCCTTGGCCCTCATCGGCTTGATTCTTCTGCAGCAGGGCAAGGGTGCTGATGCGGGCGCGTCATTCGGTTCCGGCGCGTCGCAGACTGTTTTTGGTGCTGCCGGTTCGGCAACATTCCTCACACGCACCACGAAATGGCTGGCGATTTTTTTCTTCTCGACCAGTCTGGGGTTGGCTTACCTTGCGAGGGCCGCTTCGGAAGCGCAGAATGGCGCCCTCGTTTCGGAGGTGTCCGCACCGGCTGCGGCAACCGGCGACGTGCCGCTGGCCCCGGCTTCCTCGCCGGCCCTTGCTGTGCCGGCCGCCGACGTGCCTGCCGCACCAGCTACGAATTCGGTACCGACGGACAAGCAGACCGGTAAATAAGCGTTTTTAAGCCCAGGTGGTGAAATTGGTAGACACGCTACTTTGAGGGGGTAGTGGCGCAAGCCGTGTCGGTTCAAGTCCGACCCTGGGCACCATGCATTTTTCGTATTTTTGCGGTGTTTCCCGCGTTGACAGTAAGAGGGTGCCACCCTATAGTCGGCGCCCGGTTTTGATGCGG
Source organism: Pseudomonadota bacterium (assembly GCA_049324495.1). Taxonomy (GTDB): domain Bacteria; phylum Pseudomonadota; class Gammaproteobacteria; order Pseudomonadales; family JADFDG01; genus JADFDG01. The sequence goes on along the minus strand of JBMOOP010000136.1, from coordinate 37,639 downwards.
GGTGGAGCAGCCTGGTAGCTCGTCGGGCTCATAACCCGAAGGTCGTTGGTTCAAATCCAGCCCCCGCTACCAACATGGGTCTTGGCAAAGATCCGCTGCACGTTGTGCAGGAAAAGCCCCCCTGCGGGGTTTTTTGCCAGGTGGTCTCGCGTAGCGGTCCGCCTTCAGGCTTCGTTCGCGAAATGGGCCTTGCAGGCCCTTTTTTTTTGTTTTTTATGGCCTGGAATGCAGTGCGGTCTGGAATTTGATGCGCCGGGCAAGGCGCAGGAGCAGCGGTTGACCAGCAAGCGCGACCTCAAGACTCTGCTCGAGCCGGCCGTGGGTGTGCTCGGGTTCGAGTTGTGGGGAATTGAGTACCTGGTCCGCGGTCGGCATCGTTTGCTGCGGATATACATCGATGGGCCCGAGGGCGTGACGGTCGATGATTGCGCAGCGGTGAGCCATCAGGTAAGTGGCGTGCTGGACGTCGAGGATCCGATTGATGGTGAATACACGCTGGAAGTCTCCTCGCCCGGTCTCGACCGTGTACTGTTCGAGCCGGCGCAATACGCTCGTTATGTCGGCGGCCTGCTCGTGTTGCGGTTACAGGCTCCGGTTTCAGGGCGCCGCCGTTTTCGCGGCCGCCTGGTTTCGGTGAATGATGACGGTGTCGTGCTGGCGCTTGATGATGGCGGCGAACAGGTATTTGCTTTTGCGGGTATCGACAAGGCACAGATCGAGCCGGAGTTTCCCAATAACAAGCGGTAATGCCGGGAAGGCATTGCCGGAAACAACGATAGTGATGGGCACAAGGCGATGGGCAAAGAGATTCTCCTCGTAGCTGAAACCGTCTCCAACGAGAAAGGCGTCGACCGTGACGTCATCTTCGAAGCCATTGAGGCAGCCCTTGCGGCGGCCACGAAAAAGCGCTTCCGAGAGGCAGACGTTGAAATTCGCGTGGCGATCGACCGGAAGACGGGCGAGTACAAGTCTTATCGCGTCTGGCGCATCGTTGTGGATGAGGAACTGTTCGAGTTCGGCCATCAGTTGACGCTGGACGAAGCCCACGAAAAGGATCCGTCGCTGAAGATTGGCGACATCTGGGAAGAGGAAATCGAGTCTGTAGAGTTCGGCCGCATCGGTGCCCAGACCGCCAAGCAGGTGATCGTGCAGAAGGTGCGCGAGGCTGAGCGAGCCCAGATTGTCGAGCAGTTCCGCAATCGCATCGGCACGCTGGTGATCGGTACTGTCAAGAAGGTGACACGCGACAACGTCATTCTCGATCTTGGCTCCAACGCCGAGGCGCTGATGCCCCGCACCGAGATGTTGCCCCGCGAAGTATTCCGTACCAATGATCGTGTCCGGGCCGTCCTTTACGCGATCAATACCGAAAATCGCGGCCCGCAGTTGATGATTTCGCGCACCAATCCGCAAATGCTGGTTGAGCTGTTCAAGATTGAGGTGCCGGAAATCGGCGAAGAGCTCATCGAGATCAAGGGCGCTGCACGCGATCCGGGCGTGCGCGCCAAGATCGCCGTGAAATCCAATGATCAGCGCATCGACCCGCAGGGTGCATGTATTGGCATGCGCGGATCGCGCGTCCAGGCTGTCTCCAGCGAGCTTGGCGGCGAGCGTGTCGATATCGTGTTGTGGGACGACAATCCGGCACAGTTTGTCATCAACGCCATGTCGCCGGCCGAGGTTTCCTCTATTGTCGTTGATGAGGATCGCCACGCGATGGATATCGCTGTGGAAGAAGATCAGCTCGCCCAGGCCATTGGCCGCGGCGGCCAGAATATCCGCCTCGCCAGCGAGATGACGGGTTGGGAATTGAATGTGATGACGCTCGATGACGCCAACGCCAAGCAGGCAACCGAATCCGAGTCGGTGGTTCAGGTGTTCATGAAGGATCTGGATGTCGATGAGGAAGTCGCCCAGGTGCTCGCCGAGGAAGGCTTCAGCACACTGGAAGAAATTGCCTATGTGCCGATCGAGGAAATGCTCGCTATTGAGGGATTCGACGAGGATATCGTTAACGAGTTGCGTCAGCGTGCCAAGGATGCGCTGATCACCCGCGCGCTGGCCTCCGAAGAAAAGCTGGAAGGCTCTGAGCCGGCCGAGGATCTGCTCTCCATGCCGGGTATGGATCGCGCGATGGCGTTTGCCCTTGCCGCAAGGGGCGTGCGCACGATGGAAGAATTGGCTGAGCAGGCGATCGACGATATTCGTGATGTCGAGTCCATGACTGAAGAGCGCGCCGCCTCCCTGATCATGGAAGCGCGCAAGCCCTGGTTTGCTGCGCAGCAAGGTTAAGGCGTCGGTGGCGCAGAGATATCGCTGTTGATGAGGCGCCGACGGCAAATTTGTCGCGGTGATGGCATGACGAACGGAGATTGAGCATCGGTATGGCAGAGGTAACCGTCAGGCAGCTGGCAGATAAGCTGAACGTCGCGGCGGAAACGCTATTGACGCAGATGCGCGACGCCGGCCTTTCGCATTCCTCGGCTGACGAGGGTGTGTCCGATACCGAGAAGGAGCAGCTGCTGGGGTATCTCAAGCGCGCTCACGGCAAGGAGGAGGGGGAATCCAGGCGCATCACGCTGAAGCGCAAGGAAAACACCACCATCAAGACTGCGAGTGCGTCGACTGGCCGGACCAAGACGGTTGAGGTTCAGGTCAAGAAAACCCGCACCTACGTCAAGCGCGGTGATCTGGAGACGAAAGCTGCCAGCGAAGAGGCGCAACGCATCGCCGCAGAGGAGGCTCGGCTTGCGGCGGAGCACTCCGCGCGGGATGCCGAAGAAAAGGCCAGGCGTGATGCTGAAGACAAGGCGCGTCGCGACGAGGATGATCGTCGCCGCAAGTCATCGGCGCCGGTGAGCCTCGACACGATCGAGGTCGCGCATCGCCACAAGGTGATCAAGGTCCCGCACCACACGACTGAAGCCGCCCGACAGGCCGCTGAAAAGGCGGCAAAGCTGGAAGCCGAAGAACGCAAGAAGCGGGAAGAACTCGAGGTGCGTCGGCGCCAGAATGCCGGTGTGCTGAAAGAGGCCGAGGAGAAGGCGGCCAAGGAAACGGTTGAGCGTGCCCAGCGTCTTGCCGAGGAGTTGGCGCACCGTACTGATGTGGCACCGGCTCCGGGTGACGAGGAGTCCTCGACGATTGCTGCCGGCATTGTCGCGCGGGCCTTCGAGCAGAGCATCGAGGAGGAAGCGCACAACCTCAAGAAGGACAACAAGAGCAAGCTGATTGGCAAGCGCCGCAAACAGACGCAGAAAATGGCGTTCGAGGGAACGCTCAAGAGCTCCTTCCACAAGGGGCATGCATTCGAGAAACCGACAGCGAAAATGATTTACGAAGTCGAAATTGGCGAGGCGATCACAGTTGGTGAGCTCGCACAAAAGTTGTCAATGAAGGTGGGTGAGTTGATCAAGGCCCTGATGAAGATGGGCGAGATGGTCACCGTCAACCACATTCTTGATCAGGCAACTGCCGTCCTCGTTGTCGAGGAGCTTGGCCACAAGGCGAAGCTTGTCAGTGCCAACGCAGTCGAGGAGGCGCTCGTCGAATCGATCAACCGTGAAGCGGCACCGATGCCGCGAGCGCCGGTGGTTACTATCATGGGTCATGTCGATCACGGCAAGACTTCACTGCTCGATTACATTCGCCGCACGAAGGTAGCGGCCGGCGAAGCGGGTGGCATCACACAACATATTGGCGCCTACCACGTTGATACCGGCCACGGCATGATCACTTTCCTCGACACGCCCGGTCATGCTGCGTTTACTGCGATGCGCGCGCGTGGGGCGTCGGCAACAGATATCGTCATCATTGTTGTTGCTGCTGACGATGGCGTCATGCCGCAGACCGTTGAGGCAATCAACCATGCCCGCGCTGCTGGCGTGCCGCTGATCGTTGCCATCAACAAAATGGATAAGCCTTCCGCCGATCCGGAGCGGGTGCGCTCCGAGTTGACGCAGCAGAGCGTTGTTTCCGAAGAGTGGGGCGGCGACACGCAGTTCGTGCCGGTTTCTGCACATACGGGCGCCGGCATCGATAAGCTGCTCGACGCCATCCTGATCCAGGCTGAAGTGCTTGAGCTGAAAGCTGTGCCGGTCGGTCCCGCCGAAGGGGTCGTGGTCGAATCGCGTCTCGACAAGGGTCGTGGCCCGGTCGCATCGCTGTTGATTCAACAGGGCGAATTGCATCCCGGCGACATGGTGCTTGCCGGGCAGTATTACGGTCGCGTGCGCGCTATGAATGATGAGCACGGTCGCCCGCTGAAGGTGGCCGGCCCGTCGATCCCGGTGGAAATACTCGGCCTCGCCGGCGTGCCGGAGGCGGGTGACAAGATGATGGTGGTGCCGGACGAACGGCGCGCGCGCGAAGTGGCACAGCACCGCATCGAGAAGGACCGGACGTCGCGCATGGCACGCCAGCAGTCGTCCAAGCTCGAGAATATTTTTGCCAACATGGGTGTGGCCGAGAAGCCAACCGTCAATATCGTGTTGAAGACAGACGTGCGTGGTTCGCTTGAGGCGCTGATGGGTGCGATGCACGATCTTGGCACTGACGAGGTGAAGGTCAATATCGTTTCTAGCGGTGTGGGCCCGATTACCGAGTCCGACGTCAATCTGGCGATAACTTCCCGTGCTGTCGTACTTGCCTTCAATGTGCGCGCCGACAGTACCGCCAAGAAGCTGTGTGAGCGTGAAGGCATCGACCTGCGCTATTACAGCGTCATCTACGAGATGATTGACGACGTCAAGGCCGCCATGAGTGGTCTGCTGGCACCGGAGCGGCGTGAGACAATTCTCGGTATTGCCGAGGTGCGCGAAGTGTTCCGATCCTCGAAGTTCGGCGATGTCGCCGGCTGCATGGTGGTCGAGGGTGTGGTGTACCGCAATCGACCAATTCGCGTATTGCGTCAGGATGTCGTGGTCTTCCAGGGTGCGCTCGAGTCGCTGCGCCGCTTCAAGGATGATGCTGCCGAAGTGCGTGCTGGTATGGATTGCGGTATCGCCGTGCGCGGTTACAACGATGTTCGCGCCGGCGACAAGATCGAAGTGTATGAAGTCAAGGAAATTGCCCGGACACTGTAATGGCGGCGATGTCATGCATGCCATTTCTTCGAGCTGATCCGCGAGTTGAATCATGACCCACGACTTCCTTCAGCGCCCCGGTTCCAGTCGCCCGCAACGCGTCGGCGACGAGGTGCAAAGAGAGCTCGCGCGGTTACTTCAGTTTGAGGTCAAGGATCCGCGGCTTGGCATGGTCACGATCACCAGTGTTGAGGTGGCGAAAGATCTTTCCTATGCCGATGTCTGGTACACCGTACTCAAGGGTGAGCCGGAAAATTCGCAGAAGGCATTGGACAGCGCGGCGGGTTTTCTGCGGACGCAGATCGGCCGTGCGATTAAATTCCGGATGACGCCGCACCTGCGGTTTCGCTTCGATGCGGCGCCATCCCGTGGCATTGCCATGTCAGAGCTGATCGACAAGGCGCGCGAGGAGGATCGTCAGATCGTTGCGCGGCATGATGGCGATGCCGTGGACAGCACCGCATCGGCCAGGACAAAACCGGTTTACGATGGTGACGACTGACGCTCAACCGCGTCGCCGCCGTCGCCCGGTAAATGGCGTGCTGGTATTGGATAAGCCTGCGGGCATGACCTCCAATGCGGCGCTGCAACGCGTCAAGTGGTTGTTCGGTGCCGCGAAGGCCGGGCATACCGGCAGCCTCGATCCGCTTGCCACCGGCGTGTTGCCGCTGTGCTTCGGGGAGGCCACCAAGTTTTCGCAATACCTGCTTGATGCCGACAAGGTTTATCTCGCCACGGCGCGCCTGGGCATCGTCACAGACAGCGGTGATGCCGACGGCAAGGTGCTCGCTGAGCATCCGGTGCCGGCGACCGAGCGGGCGGCATTTGAAGTGCTGTTAAGGCAATTTACCGGCGAGATATTGCAGGTGCCCTCGATGTTTTCGGCGCTGAAACAAAATGGCCGGCCACTGTATGAGCTGGCGCGACAGGGTGTGACGGTTGCGCGTGAGGCGCGCAGGGTACATGTGAGTCGGCTGGTTCTTGAGGCGTTCGATACGCAGACATTCGCCATCGAGGCGCACGTCAGCAAAGGCACCTATATCCGCAGTCTGGTCGAGGACATTGGCCAGGCGCTCGGCTGTGGTGCGCATGTGACGGCGTTGCGGCGGCTGGCAGCCGGCCAATTCACGTTGGCGCAGGCGATAACCCTCGCGGATGTGGAGCGGATAGCCGGGGCAGCGGGTGAAGAGGGGTTGGACCGGTTGTTGCTGGCACCCGAAGCGGCCTTGGCTGGATGGCCGGCAGTCACGCTGTCACCGGAAAGCGCGTACTATATGCGCCGCGGTCAGGCGGTCTGGGCGGGAGAGCCGCTCATTTCTCCGGGCACGAAAGTGGCCATGTATGAGAATTCAGGTGAGGGGCGCAGGATTTTCCTCGGAGTTGGTGAAGTCAGTGACGACGGACACGTAGCGCCCCGTCGTTTGGTGAATACCGGGTAACAAAAGTGCCGGCTGCTGCAGTGATGCGCGGCAGTACGGTTTAAAACATGTGCATCAACGGAGCAATAACATGTCTCTTACTGCAGAAGCAAAAGCAAAGGTCGTCCAGCAGTTTCAACGCAAGGACGGCGACACGGGGTCACCGGAAGTACAGATTGCGCTGCTGTCAGCGCAGATCGACCAACTCCAGGGTCACTTCAAGGATCACGTCAAGGATCACCACTCACGTCGTGGTCTGATCCGCATGGTCAACCAGCGCCGCAAGCTGCTTGATTATCTGGCGCGCACCGATGAAGCCAGTTACCAGAAACTCATCCAGACGCTCGGCTTGCGCCGTTGAGGACTGCGTTCGCTCGAACGCAGTAGCGACAGGATCAGGGCGCGAGCGCTTTTCCAGCCTGTGGAAAAGCCCGCGCCCTTTTTCTTTTCTGTCTGTCGCCTGACGACGTGATTGTCACCACGATATCCCAAAAGTGAAATAAAGGAAGAAAAGCAATGTTCAACAAAGTCCGCAAGGAGTTTCAGTACGGCGCACAAAAAGTCGTTCTGGAAACCGGTTACATCGCCCGCCAGGCAACGGCGGCGGTGATGACCACCATCGGTGATACCGCCGTGCTGGTGACGGTCGTGGCGAAGAAGGAAGCGAAGCCCGGCCAGGATTTCTTTCCGCTGACTGTCGACTACCAGGAGCGTACCTACGCTGCCGGCCGTATCCCGGGCGGTTTCTTCAAGCGTGAAGGGCGTCCGACCGAGAAGGAAACGCTCACCTCCCGTTTGATTGATCGCCCGATTCGCCCGCTGTTCCCGGAGGGCTTCAAGAATGAAGTCCAGGTTATCGCCACAGTGATGTCTGCCGACAAGGACAACGACCCGGATATCGCCGCGTTGCTGGGCGCCTCTGCAGCGCTGACGCTGGCCGGCATCCCTTTCCAGGGCCCGATCGGTGCCGCGCGCGTTGGTTACCGCAGCGGTGAGTACATCCTCAACCCGACATACACACAACTTGCTGAATCCGATCTTGACCTCGTTGTTGCCGGCACTGCCGACGCAGTACTGATGGTTGAATCGGAAGCCAAAGAGCTGAGCGAAGACGAAATGCTTGGTGCCGTGCTGTTCGGTCATACGGAAATGCAGGCCGCGATCAAGGCGATCAATGAGCTGGCCGCCCAGGCCGCCAGACCGAAGTGGAACTGGCAGGCGCCGGCAGAAAACGAAACGCTGAAGGCCCAGATTGATTCCAATTTTGCCGCCGCGATTTCTGCTGCGTACCTGATCACCGACAAGCAGAAGCGCTACGAAACACTTGGCGTATTGCGTACGCAGGCTATCGCCCAATTCTCCGGTGAGGAAGAAGGCAAACCGAAAGCCGACGAAGTGAAGGAAGTGTTTGGCAACCTGGAATACACCATGGTTCGCCGCAATATTCTCGACGCCAAGCCGCGTATCGACGGCCGTGACAGCAAGACCGTACGCCGCATCTTCGTCGAGACCGGCTCGCTTGGCAGGACGCACGGCTCGGCGATATTCACCCGCGGTGAAACGCAGGCCATCGTTGTTGCCACGCTCGGTTCGATGCGCGATGCGCAGATGATCGAAGGGCTTGCCGGCACGCGTAACGATCGTTTCATGCTGCATTACAATTTCCCTCCGTACTCGGTAGGCGAAACCGGCCGTGTCGGTACGCCGAAGCGTCGCGAAATCGGTCATGGTCGTCTCGCCCGGCGCGGTGTTGCCGCTGTACTGCCGGCTGAAGATGTCTTTCCGTACGCTATCCGCGTGGTATCCGAGATCACCGAGTCGAACGGTTCGTCGTCGATGGCGTCGATCTGCGGTTCATCGCTGGCGCTGATGGATGCGGGTGTGCCGCTGAAGGCACCGGTAGCCGGTATTGCCATGGGCCTGGTGAAGGAAGGCGAGCGCTTCGCGGTACTCTCCGATATTCTCGGTGATGAAGATCACCTCGGCGACATGGACTTCAAGGTGGCTGGCACCACCCGGGGCGTTACCGCCCTGCAAATGGATATCAAGATCACCGGCATCACCGAAGAGATCATGGAAGTTGCGCTTAACCAGGCACGCGAAGGTCGGATCCACATTCTGGGCGAGATGAACAAAGTGCTGGCGAGCCCGCGCGCTGAACTGAGTGCCAACGCACCCACCTTCGTGCAGATGAAGATCAATCCCGACAAGATTCGCGATGTTATTGGCAAGGGTGGTGCGACCATCCGCGCAATCTGCGAAGAAACCGGCGCCACCATCGATATCAACGACGATGGCACCGTGCGCATTTACGGTGAGACCAAAGAATCAGCCGATGCTGCGGTCAAGCGCGTTGAAGGCGTGACGGCGGAAGCCGAGATCGGCGCGATTTACGAAGGCAAGGTGGTGCGGATTGTCGATTTCGGCGCCTTTGTGCAGATCATGCCGGGCGTTGATGGCTTGCTGCACATCTCGCAGATTTCCGACGAGCGGGTCAATGCCGTCACCGATTTTCTTTCGGAAGGCCAGATGGTGAAAGTGAAGGTGCTGGACGTGGACAACCGCGGTCGCATCAAGCTGTCGATGAAGGAAGCGAAGGAGGCATAAGCCCCGGCGTTTTTTCTTGCTGGTATTGGGTGATGGAAAGGGGCCGCAAGGCCCCTTTTTTACCCGCGCGTTTTGCCTGCGCGCTGCCGATGGCGCGTTGCCGGCAACCCTCAAGGCTGCAACTGAATCATCCCGTTCACCGACACCGTGATTTCACTGTTGCCGGCCGCAAGCTCCTGTGCCGGCACCGCATCAACAGCCATCGCCATAGGTGCCGCCCGGTATTTCGGCATGAGCATCGGCCCGTCGCCGCCGGTGTTGATGTTGAGATTGACTGATTTCCATGTTCGCGCGCCCATTGATTTGCTGATGATGTCGGCGCGGGTACGGAATGCCTTGAGTGCGGCATCAATCAGACGATTTTCGGTTGCAGTTATCGTCTCTGGTGACGGCACAAAACTGATACCGGCGAGCTGCATGCTGCCGGTAATTTTTGCAATGGCCCGGGAGGCGGCATCGAAATCTTTGCTCTCGACCCGCAGTTCGGCACGGGTACGCCAGCCGGTCAGTTTGTTTTTGACGTCGTAAGTTGGCCAGGTTGACTGTGCTCCGCTTTCGATCTTCACACCGGGGAATTCGTGCACGAGCCGGATGCCCTGATTCAACGCGTGGTTCACATCGGCGGCGAGCGTGGCGGCATTCGCATTGCTTGTCTCAATGAACAGTGTCGCTGTGAGCAGATCGTTCGCCACTTCGGCACGGGCATCGGCCTGCAGATTGATGACGTCGTAGTTCAGAGGCTCGGCGCTGGCGCCCATGCTCGCGCCGAGAACGAGCGCGACGGCAAGTAGTTTTTTCATGGTCTGATCCTCACTTGTTCAGACGCTGCGCGATCAGGTCGCTGACCACCGATGGGTCTGCCAGTGTGGAGGTGTCGCCCAGCGCATCAATTTCATTGGCGGCGATCTTGCGCAGAATCCGCCGCATGATTTTCCCGGAACGCGTTTTTGGCAGGCCGGGTGCAAACTGGATGATGTCGGGCCTGGCGATGGCGCCGATTTCCTTTGCCACGAAAGCGGCAAGCTCTTTGCGCAATTCATCCGTAACGACAACGCCTTTCATCAGGGTGACATAACAGTAGATTCCCTGGCCCTTGATGCTGTGCGGGTAGCCGACGACGGCGGCCTCGGCGACATGCGGATGCAGTACCAGCGCACTTTCCACTTCCGCTGTGCCCAGGCGATGACCGGAGACATTCAACACATCATCGACCCGACCGGTGATCCACCAGTAACCGTCTTCGTCGCGCCGGGCTCCGTCGCCGGTGAAATATTTCCCCTTGTAGGTGGAGAAATAGGTGTCGATGCAGCGTTGGTGATCGCCGTACACACTGCGGATTTGTCCCGGCCAACTTGCGGTAATGACCAGATTGCCGCTGACTGCGCCGTGCAAAATATTGCCTTCGCTGTCGACCAGTTCGGGTTTGACGCCGAAAAACGGCAGCGTGGCTGAGCCAGGCTTCAGCGTGAAGGCCCCCGGCAGCGGTGCGATCATCGCGCTGCCGGTTTCCGTTTGCCACCAGGTATCGACAATGGGGCAGCGGCCATCACCGACCACACGGTGATACCACTCCCAGGCCTCCGGATTGATCGGCTCACCGACCGAACCGATCAATCGCAGTGACGAGCGCTTTGTTTTTTTCACCGGTTCGTCGCCAAGAGCCATCAGTGCGCGCAATGCCGTGGGTGCGGTATAGAAAATATTTACTTGGTATTTGTCGATCACCTGCCAGAAACGTGAGGCATCCGGATAAGTGGGCACGCCTTCAAACATCAGCGTGATGGCGCCGTTGGCCAGCGGCCCGTAGACGATATACGAGTGGCCGGTGACCCAGCCGACATCGGCCGTACACCAGAAAACTTCACCCTCGTGATAATCGAAGATGTACTTGTACGTCATTGTCGCCTGCAGTAAATAGCCGGCGGTGGTATGCAGAACGCCCTTGGGTTTTCCGGTGGAGCCAGAGGTATACAGAATAAACAGGGGGTCCTCTGCCTGCATGGACTCCGGCGCGCAAACGGCGGATGCCTGTGCGCTGTGTTCGTGGTACCAGATATCGCGTTCCGGGTACCAGGCGATGTTGCCGCCGGTACGTTTGAGTACGATCACGGTATGTACGTTCGGGCATTGCAGCAGCGCCGCGTCAGTATTGGCTTTCAGTGGCACCTTTTTGCCGCCGCGTAAACCTTCGTCGGCGGTAATTACCATGCGGCAATCAGCATCAAGGATGCGGTCCTTCAGTGATTCCGGCGAGAAACCGCCGAACACTACCGAATGAATGGCGCCGATGCGCGTACAGGCCAGCATGGCAACGGCTGCTTCCGGCACCATAGGCATGTAGATGCAGACGCGATCGCCTTTTTTCACGCCGCGCGCCTTCAGGACATTGGCGAGGCGGCAGACTTTTTCGTGCAACTCACGGTAGGTGATCTTCGCGGCGTCGCCAGGCTCGTCGCCTTCCCAAATGATCGCGACCTGATCTGCGCGATTTTCCAGATGCCGATCAAGGCAGTTGTAACTGACGTTGAGCTCGGCTCCCGCAAACCAGCGGGCCTCAGCCTTGTGGAAGTCGGCGCTGACCACGGTAGTCCAGGGTTTGAAAAATGTGAGGAATTCAGTGGCGCGTGCTGCCCAGAATTTCTCCGGGTGTTCGATGGATTCCTTGTACCAGAGGTCGTACTTCTCGCGCGTCATCAACGTGGTGCGCTGGAAGGATTCCGGAACAGGGTACAGGTGGACTTCGCTCATCACAGGACTCCTTGGCTGGGCGCGTCGATCGTGGAGAAGGTTGCCAGTGTGGCCGGCGGGAAGGCCTACTTTCCCTGAAAGAAGAGGGCTGCTCAAGGCGGGGGCTGTAGCAGGCAACATAAATCGCCTGCTATTGCTGCCGATGAGGGCACTAATAAAAACGCCCGCGGAGGGCGGGCGTTTCAGACGGTAATCAGGCAGCTGGCATCAGGCAACCTGCACCGGGATGGCGTTGGCTGTGTGGGAGACCACGTTGCCTTCGCTGAAATAGACCATGCGCGGCTTGAAGTTGAGCAGTTCGGCCGGGGTGTATTGCGCATAGGCGCAGATGATGACGAGATCGCCAGTCTTCGCTTTGTGGGCGGCGGCTCCGTTCACCGAAATCATGCGCGAGCCTTTTTCGGCACGGATGGCATAGGTTGTGAACCGCTCGCCATTGGTGATGTTGTAGATCTGAATTTGCTCGTACTCGTGGATGCCCGCGAGGTCGAGCAGGTCGCCGTCAATGGCGCAGGAGCCCTCGTAGTCCAATTCCGAGTGCGTCACACGGGCGCGGTGCAGCTTGGCTTTCAGCATGATGGACTGCATGTTCACCTCCTGGCCGGTCTATACCCCTCACTCCTCTTTGGATTGGGGCTGGGAACGACGGGGATACTAGCCCAGGTTCACCCAAAGAGGCGCGAGACTTTGCCAGACAATGGCGCCGGTTACCAGCCCCGATTGTAAGCGGCTATGTGAGAGAGGCTATGCGGATTTCCCGAGAGAAAACGCGATGTTATCGATCAGGCGAGTGGTGCCGAGGTGGGCGGCAGCGGCAATCAGCAGATAGTTGCTGGCCGGCGTCGCCGGCATCAGATCATGGCCATCGCGCAGCTCGCAGTAGTCAACCGTCAACCCGGCGGCGTTGATGGTCCGGGCCGCCTCCGCAGCGAGGGTGTCGTAATCCCGGCGCCCGGCCAGGATCGCGTCGCGGGTGGCGCACAGGGCCTGATAGATCACGGTCGCCGTCTCGCGCTGTTTGGCGTCAAGAAAGCCGTTGCGCGAGCTCAGGGCCAGGCCGCCGGGTTCCCGTACCGTGGGGATCCCGAGAATGCGGATCGGGAAGGCAAGGTCGGCGGTCATGCGGCGGATGATGGCCAGTTGCTGGAAATCTTTCTGGCCGAACAGGGCGATGTCCGGCTGCACGATATGGAACAGTTTGCTGACGACGGTCGAGACGCCGTCGAAGTGGCCCGGTCGGGAACGGCCACAAAGCGCATCGCCCAGGCCGGGGACGTGAACGATCGTCTGGGTCTTGCCGTGCGGGTACATCTCGTCGACCGAGGGCGCGAAGAGCAGATCACAGCCGGCGGCGACGAGTTGGGCGCTGTCGTTAGCCAGCGTGCGCGGATACTTGTCGAAATCCTCGTTCGGCCCGAATTGGGTCGGATTGACGAAAATGCTGGCGACAACACGCTGTGCAACCTGACGGCCTTCGTGGACCAGCGCAATGTGACCGGCGTGCAGATTGCCCATGGTCGGGACGAAGGCGATGTTGTCGCCGGCCTGCCGCCAGGCATGCACCTGGGCGCGTACAGCAGCAATGGTATGGACGGTTTGCATGATTCAAAAACAATGTTCGGCAGCAGGAAATTCGCCTTTTTTCACGGCGTCCACATACGCCCGTACCGCACCTTCGACACCATCACTGCGGCCGGCGAGAAAATTCTTTACGAAGCGCGCCGGCTTGCCGGGCGATACGCCGAGAATATCGTGCAGCACCAGTACCTGGCCGTCGCACTCCGGCGCCGCACCGATGCCGATGACCGGGTTGTGCACAGCAGCCATGATCCGTTGCGCGAGCGGCCGCGGAATGCACTCGAACAAAAACAGGTCGGTGCCGGCGGCTGCCAGCACTTTTGCATCGGCAATGATGGCTGCAGCTTGTGCATCGTCGCGCCCCTGTACCTTGTAGCCGCCAAAAGTGTGCACCGATTGCGGCGTGAGCCCCAGGTGGGCACATACCGGAATGCCGCTGCGCTTGAGCGCCACAATTGTCTCGGCAAGCCAGCCGCCACCTTCAATCTTCACCATGTGTGCGCCGGCCGCCATGAGCCGGCCAGACCAGTCAAGGCAGCGTTGGATGGTGGCAGTGCCCATGAACGGCAGGTCGGCCATGATCAACGCGGCTTCGTTGCCGCGTTTGACGCAGGCGACGTGATAGCACATGTCGTCGATCGATACCGGCAGCGTGCTGTCGTGGCCCTGCAGAACCATGCCCAGAGAATCGCCAACCAGGATCACATCGACACCGCAACGCGACAGCAAGGTTGCGAAGCTTGCATCGTAGGCAGTCAGCACGGTGAACTTTTCGCGCGCTGCCTTCATCTTGTGCAGCGTTGCGATGGTCACAGGCTTGCGAGTGGATTCGCTCAGGTAGGACATGGCGTTGACCTCGGAATACAAAGAACGCGCTGCACTATAGTCGGTGTCGTGATCGATCAGGTCAATGTGGCAGGCACAGATCGTCCTCGCGGACCAGTGGTGAGGGTGGACAGTGAGCCAGCAGCTCACATATCGCGCGACCATCCGGCAGCGTGAGTGTCGGCGCAATGTCATACAGCGGTTGCAGGACGAAGCGTCGCTCGGTAATGCCTGGATGTGGCAGGGTCAGGTGCGCGCTGGCGATCAGCGTGTTGCCGTGCAGAAGCAGGTCGAGATCGAGTGTGCGCGCGCTCCAGTGTTCGCGCCGTACGCGACCTTGCGCCTGTTCGATCGCCTGCAGTGCGTCGAGCAGTGCCGGTGGCGTGAGCGCCGTATCGAGCTGCGCAACCGCATTAAGGTAGTCCGGCTGGCCTTGGTGTGCTTGCCCCGGCTGTTGCAGCGGCGGGTTGCGATAGACCGGCGAGATGGCGATGACCTTTGTGCCAGGCAGGCTGGCGAGCGCATCGACAGCGCGCTGCAGTTGCACAGGCGGCTCGCCGATGTTGCTGCCAAGACCGATCCAGGCATACATGAGCGGTGCGCTCTTCGGGTCAGCTCTTGCGCCGGCGGCGGCGCTTGCGGCCAGCGGTGTCGCCAGGCTGCCGTCTGGCTTCCAGATCGCGCAACATGATTTGACGCTGATCGAAATCGACACGCTGGTAATCGTTCCACCAACTGCCGAGTTGCTCGGTAAATATGTCTGGTGGCTCGCCGGCCAGTGGCCCGGCAGCTTCGCGCAGCAGCAGAAAATCATAGGCGGCGCGGAACCGTGAGTTGCCGAGCAGAACCTCGGCACGTTTGCCGCTGCGCCGGGGCAAGCGCAACTGCATCTCCCAGATCTCGCGTGCCGGTACCGAGAAGCGGCGCGGAATGGCGACGATGCGATACTGCTCGTCGAGCACCTGCTGGCCGGCCTGGGCCATGGCGGCGAGATCGTTAACGCCTTCGCTCAGCAGTTGTTGATAGCGACGACTGACTTCTGGCCATAGCAGGGCGGCGAACAGGAATGCGGGCGTAACGGTTTTGCCCTCGGCGATACGCCGATCGGAATTGTCGAGCGCGACCAACAGGAATTTCCGCGCGTTGGCGTCGCGTCGGATAAGGTGCGCGGTATCGGGGAACAGCACTTCGTCGAGGCCAAAGCGTTCGAGCCATTCCCAACTGGCGTGGCCATAACCGGCCAGCAACAGTTTGAGCATTTCGTCGAACAGGCGCGCTGGCGGTACCTGTTGCAGCAGGGGCTTCAATTGGGCAATCGGTTTTGCCGTGCCGGCCTCGACGGTAAAGCCCAGCTTGGCGGCAAAACGGATGGCGCGCAGCATGCGCACCGGATCTTCCCGGTAACGCGTTTCCGGGTCGCCGATCAGCCGCAGGCGTTTCTTCTCGAGATCTTTCATGCCGCCGACGTAGTCGTGGATCGCGAAGTTCTCGATGTTGTAATAGAGCGCATTGACGGTGAAATCGCGGCGCAGGGCATCCTGCTCGACACTGCCCCAGACATTGTCGCGCAGAATCATGCCGGTGGAGCCGTGTACCGAGCCGTTGGCGTCTTCGTCGTCCGGGATGTGCTCATCATCACCCGGGTCGTCCGGCAGATGATTGGCGCGGAAGGTCGCGACTTCGACAACCTCGCGGCCAAAGAGGATGTGGGCCAGTCGGAAGCGGCGGCCGATCAGCCGGCAGTTGCCGAAGACCCGTTTGACCTGTTCGGGCGTCGCGCTGGTGGCAACGTCGAAGTCCTTGGGGTGGCCGTCGAGCAGCAGGTCGCGCACGCCACCACCGACGAGGTAGGCCTCGTAGCCGGCATCCTTCAGGCGATAAAGCACTTTCAGCGCATTTGGGCTGATGTTCTTGCGTGAGACATGGTGTGCTTCACGGGGGATGACGCGCAGCTCGGCTTTGGGTTCCTTGCTGCCATTCAGAACGCGGCTGATGAAGCCGACCAGGCGTTTTGACATGTGGCTCGATGGTCAGGTCAGGGACGAAACGGCGGCAAGTCTAGCAGGGGGGAGGGGTTCCGGCAGTTTTTCCGGTGCCGGCTTTTGGTCTGGCCGGCCTTTTAAGCAACCTGAAAGCAGAACGGCGGGCCGGTTTCCCGGCCCGCCGTTCTGTACATCTTTGTTGTTCTTTTTATAAAGGAAGCCGTTACATCACCAAATGGCGATGGGGTTCCTTCGGTCTTGCAGGCGCCGGCTGTTGTTTTTGGATACCGGTCGTCTTGTCCAAGAAAAGAACCGAGGGATTTACTCCGTCGGTTCATGCACTGCATTGGCTTCTGTTGTCGTTCTTTTTCTTCTGCATTGTTGTTTTTATGGGTGCAGAAGCCGGATCTGTTGTTGTTCTTATTGCAACAGAAATGTAGCAGGATGCGTGCCAACACGGCGACCACAATTAATAGTAATTAAAACAGTTAGTTACGAACACTCCCGCATTTTGGCCAGGAAAAGTGCCTACGTATTGTTACTTAATTGCCGATGAGCGACTCTATATTTGTTTCGTTTGGTAACACGCAAGACCCTGGAGTGGGTCAGCCCTTCTTGCGGGGGATACCCAGCCGCTGCCGGCGCTCCCACAGGCTCTTGCGACTGATACCGAGTTTCAGGGCCAATTCGGTTTCGCTCATGCTGTCCTGGTGTTCGATGACGAAACGGGCGAAATAGTCCTCCAATGACAGGTCAACCGACGGATCGCCAGGCGCCATCGTGTCGCCCTGGTCCTGGGGGGCGGCCTCAATGCCCAGGTGTTCCGGCAGTATCTCGTCGTCGTCGCAAAGAATCGCGGCCCGCTCGATGGCGTTCTCCAATTCACGCACGTTGCCAGGCCAGGCATAGCTGCGAATGGCGCGCAGTGATTCCTCGGAATAGGCCAGTGTCTTGCGATTGATTTTCCGACAGGCACGTTCGATGAGTTTCTGCGCCAGCTCAATCACGTCGTCGCCGCGCTCGCGCAGTGGCGGCAGTTTCAGCTCGAACACGTCCAGACGGTAGAAAAGGTCTTCCCGGAACTTGCCGGCGCCGACGAGAGCTTTCAGGTCGCGATGGGTTGCTGCGCAGAGGCGGACATCGACCTTGCGCGATTCGGTTGAGCCGACGCGCCGGATTTCCCTCTCCTGCAGCAGCCGCAACAGACGCGCCTGTACCTCAAGCGGCAATTCGCCGATCTCATCGAGGAACAGCGTGCCGCCGTCGGCGGCTTCGACCAGACCCTTGCGCATGGTGTTGGCGCCGGTGAATGCACCCTTCTCGTGGCCGAACAACTCGCTTTCAATCAGTGTCTCGGGAATTGCCGCGCAGTTGACGGAGATAAGCGGCCCGGAGCGGCGAGTGCCCTGCTCGTGCAGGGCGCGGGCAACGAGCTCCTTGCCGGTGCCGGACTCGCCGAGAATCAATACGGTGGTGTTGGTGGGTGCAACGCGGCCGATGCGCTTGAACAATTCCTGCATGGGCGCACAACTGCCGATAATGCCGGTGGTCGGGTAGTTGCGTTGCAAATCCTGCTTGAGTGCCGCTGCCTGTCGTTCCAGGGCGCTTTCTTTCAGGATGCGTTTTACTGCGAGCAACATTTCCTCGTGATCAAAGGGTTTGGCGATGTAGTCGATGGCACCCAGCTTCATGGCTTCAACAGCAGACTTGAGGCTGGCGTAGCTGGTCATGATCAATACCGGCACCGGGGCAGCCAGTTTGATCATCGTGGTGCCCGGTTCGCCAGGCAGGCGCAGGTCGCTGAGCACCATGTCGAAGTCGGTAATCTCGTACTTCTCCTTTACTTCCTGCACCGAGCCGGCTTCGGCGACACTGTAGCCGTTGCGCTCCAGCAACTTGCGCAGCGACGCGCGGATAACCGCTTCGTCCTCGACGATCAGGATGTGGCTCATGCGTTTTCTTCCCCGGACTTGTGGGCAGCGTGGGTGGCGGCCTCGGCGGAATCTTCGTGCCAGCGCGCCAGCGTCAGGAGGATGCGCGTACCGCGTTGCGTGTCAGGGTGGATGGGACTCTCGATGGCGATGTGCCCCTGGTGGTCTTCGATGATGCTGTAAACGAGCGCGAGGCCAAGGCCCGTGCCCTTGCCGGGATCCTTGGTGGTGACAAAAGGCTCAAACACCCTGCCCAGAAGCTCGACAGGAATCCCGCTGCCGTTGTCCTCGATACAGACGGTTACTGTGTTATCGCCGGAGGGTACGGTAAATACCCGTACCGTGTCGCCGGGGGCGGATGCATCGCGGGCATTGTTCAGCAGATTGATGAATACCTGCAGCAGTCGCTGGGCATCGCCGACAACACGCAGCGTTGCATCGCTTTCATTGATGAAATTGAATTCGCGGCCGTCGCGACCCAGGCGAATGAGCGCGATGGCTTCATCGATGATTTGGTGCAGTTCTACGGGATCGGTGGCGGTGGCGCGCTGCTTGCCGCTATGACTGAAGCTGACCAACGACTGGACGATGCGATCGATGCGGCGCGTCTGCTCAAGAATCTGCTGCGTGTAATCGCGCACGAGGACATTCTCGCTTTCCGTAGCCAGATCCTGTGCCAGACAGGCGATGCCCGTCACCGGGTTGCCTATCTCGTGGGCAACACCGGCGGCCAGGCGGCCGATCGAAGCAAGGCGCTCATTGTGCGTGAGGCGCGCCTCGAGTGTTTTCATGTCGGTGAGATCTTCGATCACGATCACCTGAGCGCCCAGTTGTTGTTGACCAGCCGGCAGATTGATTGCTGCCTTGTGCAGACTGATCCAGCGGGTATGGGCATCAATGGTAATCGCCTTCTGATGGACATGCTGGGTGCTGCTGCCGGCGAAATCCATCAGCAGTTGGCGCCAGGGTTCCGGCAGATTGTGTAGCCATGAGCCGATTATCTCGCTGGCGCGAATGCCGGTAAGCGATTCCATGACCGCATTCCAGCCGAGAATCTCGCGGTCGGTGCCCAGCGAGCACACGCCGAGTGGCAGATCGTGCAGCGTCTGACGATGGAAACGTCGCAGGTTGTCGAGTTCTGCGGCGAGACCGGAGAGCCGGTACTGGTAGTCCTCAAGCCGGCTCTCGATAAAATGGATGTCTTCGGCGCCCTGACCTTCCGCCAGCGGTTTGTAAGGCAACACATCATCGACGATATCGTGCGCAACCGACGGGCCGAGCAGGCCCGAAAGATTCGTCTCTACCTGGTCGCGCAGGCGCCGCAGCATGTACGGCCGCGTTTCGCTATCAACGAGCTTCAGATCACGCAGCGCAAAGTCGATCTCGCGCTGTGCAGTGGCGGCACCGAGCGGCAAGGCCAGCGCCTTGACGAAATCTTCGACGCTCCCGGCGCCGAGTTTCCATCGATAGGGTCGACGCAGATTATCGACGGCGCAGGTTTCGGCGGCACGCTTCTCGGCGTCACTGCGAGAGGTGATCATCGAGACCACACTGCCAAGCAGGCCGTTGAGGATGGTTGCGGTGAAGGCGGCAGTGTGCCAGTTGGTCGCGTTCGGTTCGAAATCGATACCGAAAAACGGCAGCGCAATGCCGGCGAACGGAGTGATGGTGGGCAGCAGCAGCGCGAAAAACCAGACCACAAACCCGGCGATGAGCCCGGCGATGAAGCCGGCACGGTTGGCAGCGGGCCAGAACAGGACGCCGATCAGTCCGGGAACGAACTGCAATGTGGCGACGAACGCCAGCATGCCCAGTTCGGTCAGCGTATTGTGGTTGTCGAGAAAGTAATAGAACAGGTATGCCCCGAGGATGATCGTCGCGATCAGGATGCGTTTGGCCCGCAGCAGCCAGCGGTACAGGTCACCATTTTGTCCGGGCTTGTACAGCGGCATTGCGAGGTGATTCAGGCACATGCCGGCGAGCGCGAGCGTGGAGACAATGATGACGCCGCTCGCTGCCGACAGGCCACCGATGTACACCACCAGGGCCATCGTTGGCGAACCCATCGCCAGCGGCACGCCGAGCGAAAAATATTCGGGGTCGGTCCCCGGCATTGTTTTCATGGCAGCCCAGAGCACAAAGGGCACGGCGAGGCTCATCGCAAGTAGCAGCAGCGGCAAGCCCCAGCTTGCGGTGAGCAGTGCCCGCGGGTTCAGGTTTTCAGTGAATGCCATGTGGTACATGTGTGGCATCACCACGGCAGACACGAAGAACGCCAGAATCAGGCTGTGCCAGGTGCCGTCGGCAAGCGGGGCATACAGCATCGTCAGGGTTTCCGGACGGTCGCGCAGCCATTCGTGCAGGTCGGTCGGGCCGTCAAATACCACGAAAATACTGAACAGGGCGATGGCGATCAGCGCCACAAGCTTGATCAGCGACTCCGCCGCGATCGCAACAACCAGGCCTTCGTGTTTTTCACGCGGGGTGGTGTGCCGCGCACCGAACAGGATCGCGAACGCGGTGATGGTCATGCAGAACCAGAATGCAAGGCTGTTGCGGCTGGCTTCGTTGGTGAGGATGTGGATCGAGTCGGCCACCGCCTGGATCTGCAGGGCGAGCAGGGGCAGCACCCCGAGCAGCATGAACAGGGTGACCAGCCCGCCGGCCATCGAGCTGCGATAACGAAAGGCGAACAGATCGGCGAGCGAAGACAGTTGGTAGGTTTGCGACAGCCGCAGAATTGGTGCGAGCAGGATGGGTGCGAGCAGGAATACGCCGGAGATGCCGACGTAAAACGACAGGAAGTTGTAGCCATGATTGAACGCGAAACCGACCGCGCCATATACCGCCCAGGCGCTGGCGTAAACACCCAACGACAGCACATACACCGCAGGATGGCGGATGATTTTTGCCGGCAGCCGGCCGCTGTCGGCGGCCCACGCGATGGCGAACAGCACCAGCAGGTAGCTGATGCCGATGACGAACAGCAGGGTCAGGTCAAACGTCATCGAGGTCGCGGCTCTTGCCGATCCAGTAACTGAAGATGATCAGGGCCAGCCAGATCAGATAGGGCCGGTACCAGGCGGTGCCGCCGTCGCTCCACCACTCGATGAGCGCCGGGGACAGCAGGTAGCCGCCGAGAATGAACAGCAGCAGCAGGCGGTCGGTGTACATGGCGTGGATTCCGGATCGGTTACCGGAGGATACGGGAGCGGTGGAGCAATGCGAAAGTGAAGGCGCAGATGATGTGGCGGGCATGCCCGCCCGGCTCAGGCGAGCGAGGTCAGAGCGATGGCCATGCGATGGGGGATATGGGCACTTGACCACTGGGTGATGGCGGCAGCCAGCAGTTCGGCAGGTGTGTCGGCATCCGGTTGAGCGGGTTGTCCGAGTGCGCGCAGGGCGAGATTCATGTTGGTCAGCCGTCGCGCCGCGATCACCGGGGCAGCCCTAGCCTGCTTGCTGAGCTTTTGGCCTTGTGCATCAGCGAGTACCGGAATATGGGCATAGCGAGGAGTTGCCACGCCCAACCGCTCCTGAAGCAACAACTGCCGGGGGGTCGAATCGAGCAGATCCGAACCGCGCACGACCTCGGTGATGCCCTGCGCAGCATCGTCAACGACAACGGCCAGTTGATAGGCGAACAGCCCGTCGCGACGCCGGATCACGAAGGGGCCGCCGTCACGCGCAAGGTTGCAGTGCTGCGCGCCCTGGATGCGATCGACGAAGTGGATATCGGCCGTCGGCACGTCGAGCCGCCAAGTAAAGCCGGGCGGTTCATCGGGCGGTGCCGCTTCGGCGGCGAGCGGCGTTTTGTCGAGCAGTGTTTGCTCGAAGAGTGCCGCGCTGAGCGCGCGGCCGGGATGGTTGCTGCCGTGGGCATCGAGCTGGGTGCGCGATAATGTGCAGCGGAATGCGTGCCCGTCCTGCACCAGTCGCTCAAGAGCGGCTTCGTACAACGCGTGCCGCTGGCTCTGGTACACGACTTCGCCGTCCCAGGCCAGGCCATGGTCTTCCAGTGTGCGCAGAATGCCGGCGCTGGCGCCGGGTTTTTCGCGGGGTGGATCGAGATCCTCGATGCGCACCAACCAGCGGCCACCGGCGGCACGTGCATCAAGAAAACTTGCCAACGCGCAAGTCAGTGAACCGATGTGGAGTGGCCCGGTAGGCGAGGGAGCGAAGCGGCCGCAGTACATGTTTTGTCAGGGGCTGGGAATGGGCAGGCAGGGTGTCCACAAACCAAAAGGCCGGGTTTTCCCCGGCCCCTTGTGCTCAAGGAAAGCGTGCCGGGAGTCAGCTGCCGGAGCCGACCTGCTTTTCTTTGATCTCGGCAAGCGTTTTGCAGTCAATACAAAGTTCAGCCGTGGGACGCGCTTCCAGGCGGCGGATGCCGATCTCGATCCCGCAGGCCTGACAATAGCCGTAATCGCCGTCCTCAATAATGGTGAGGGTCTTGTCGATCTTTTTGATCAACTTGCGCTCACGGTCGCGGGTACGCAGTTCGAGCGCGAATTCTTCTTCCTGGGTAGCGCGATCGTTCGGGTCAGGCAGGTTAGCGGACTCGTCCTGCATATGGTGCACAGTCCGGTCTACTTCCTCCATCAGTTCCTGTTTCCAGGCGAGGAGGATGCGCCGGAAATGAGCGAGTTGACCATCGCTCATGTATTGCTCACCGGTCTGGGCGATGTATGGCTTTTGGCCATGAATCAGGGCGTTCGGATTGGCCGGT
Organism: Pseudomonadota bacterium; assembly: GCA_049324495.1. GTDB lineage: Bacteria > Pseudomonadota > Gammaproteobacteria > Pseudomonadales > JADFDG01 > JADFDG01. The sequence continues at coordinate 14,737 of JBMOOP010000136.1, read as the reverse complement.
GGTTCGAGCGGATTGATCGGTTTGACGGGTTGCAGCTTCACAACGGGTGCTTTTTTCGGCGCGAGTTTGCGGACTTCGGCTGGCTGCGGCTCGACCTTGGCGGGTGCACTGGCTTTGGTGGCGGCAGCCATCCGGGCCGGAGCCGGCTTGGCAGCCGTTGCCGGTGGCACTTTGGCGGGTGCCGTCACGGGGGCTTTCGTCGGAGTTTTGGGCGCGGTCCTGGCGGCAACCGGCTTTGCCGGCACTGCGCTTTTTAACGGCTTGGCGGTGGGTTTTGCCTTGCTTGCCGGTTTGACAGATTTTGCCGGCCGAGCCCTGGCGGGCGCTTTTGCCGCAGCTTTGGCCTTTGTCGGAGCCTTAATGGCTTTTGCCCCTTTGGCTGGCGCTTTGGCCGGCTTGAGCGGCTTTGTCACAGGCTTTGCAGCCTTCGCCTTTTTGACGGGCGCCTTGGCCGGCTTGCCATCCTTCTTTTTGTCGCCCTTGCCCTTATGCTTGGCAGCCTTGGCCATGTCGGACCCCCCCTCTGATTCACTGTTGTCGGCGCCGAGCAAAACGCTCAATGCGCGACGTACCCCTGAAAATCGACGCAACAAAATAATCCGTCCTCTGTGGTTTGTCATGCCCCGCAATGGCTGCCGCCGGGCACGGCTGCAGCAGGGGGCGCCATCATACACCTCGGGGCCGTGATGCCGGTGAGCCCGAAGACTTATGAAGACCCATATGGTGCAGGGCCAGCGTCACGCATGATCCGGGCCGGCCAGCAACCCGGGCATGATGCTCACCGGGTGCGCATCGGCACCGAGCGCACATGGATCTCGCCGCCCTCAACGTCGAACCCGACCTTCTTCAGCGAGCTGCCCTTGCAGGGCCCCATGATGCACAGGCCGTTGTGTACCTCGAACAGTGCGCCGTGGTTGGCGCATTGCAGAAAATGGTGGTCGTAGTCGAAGAACTCATCAGGCTGGTAGTTAAGTTCGATGCCCAGGTGCGGGCACCAATTGACGTAGACATATAGCTGACCGTTGTGCCGCACCACGATCAGCGCGTGTTCGCCGAACGTGAAGCCGCGCGCTGTTTCCTCGGGCACCTCGTCGACGCGGCAGAGGAGGGTCATGAGGGCTTCCTTCTACACGGGGACACAACGTGCATTTCAGGCGCTGCGCCGGACAGCGTCGAGCACTTCGATGTGCTCCATCGGGTGCAGGCGCGGGCCAAAGTTCGACACCACTTTGGCCGCCGCTGCGCTGGCGAGTCGCCCGGCTTCGCCGAATGCCATACCGTGGATCAGGCCGTGCAGGAACGCGCCGGCGAACATATCGCCGGCGCCATTGGTGTCGACGGCATGCACCGGCGTCGGGGCGATATCGTGGAAGTCGGTGCCGTCAAATGCCAGCGCGCCTTTGCCGCCGCAGGTGATGACGAACGACCGTGCAATACTTTTGAGCAGGCGGGCAGCATCCGCAATCGTCGTGGTGCCCGTCCATGCCTGCGCTTCAACATGGTTGCAGAACAGCAGGTCAACGCCGTCGCCGAGCATGGTTGCCAGGCCGTCACGGAAATATTGCACCATGGCCGGATCAGAGAACGTCATGGCGACCTGGCGGCCGGCAGCACGCGCAATCCGGCCGGCATGCAGCGCCGCTTCCCGGCCGGTGGCCGATGATGCGAGATAGCCTTCGAGATAGGTCCAGCGCGCATCGCGGATAGCGTTGTCGTCGAGATCGACAGGTGAGAGGGTCTCGGAAATACCGAGAAATGTGTGCATGGTGCGCTCGGCATCGGGCGTGATCATCACCAGGCAGCGGCCGGTAACGCCAGCACCGCGCGCGTTGCGGTTGACGCTGACGCCGGCTTTTTCCAGGTCGTTCAGATAGAAATCGCCGGCATCGTCGTGTGCGACGCGGCAGGAAAAAAACGCGCGGCTGCCGAAATACTGCGCAGCGATGATGGAGTTTGCCGCCGAACCGCCGCTGGCGCGCTTGTGTGCCGGGCTATGCGCGGTGAGTGCATTCAGCAAAGTGCGCTGACGATCAGCATCAACCAGCGTCATCATGCCCTTCTCAATGCCCATGCGGGCGAGGAAGGCGTCATCGACCTCAACCTCGGTATCGAGCAGGGCATTACCCATGCCGTAGATGTCGTAGCGGGCCATCCGATGTCTCCTGTGGCAGAGCAGTTGGGGCATAAAGGCCAGGTTGCGACGGCGCACATTCTAGCCGTACCGCGCGGGCTATACTCGCGCGCCATGTCGAAACCTGCCCGCAATAACTCCTCAGGCCCGGTCGCCGGGCGCCGTAAGCGCCTGCGCGGTGGGCCCTGGCCTGCAGCGCGCCGTTTCCTGCTCCGGGCAATGATCGCCGGATTGACGGTATGCACACTGTATGTCGCCTACCTTGATGCGGTAGTGACCAAAACCTTCGATGCGCATCGCTGGACGGTGCCGGCGCGCGTTTATGCCCGTCCGCTTGATCTTTACGCCGGCCGGCCACTCACTGTGACGGCATTGCTTGGCGAATTGCGTGAGCTCGGTTATCGAGAAGTTGCGGCGCCGGCAGCGCAGGGCGAATTCGCGATCAGTGCCGATGGCTTGACGGTGCAGCTGGTGACGCGCGGGTTTGTTTTTCCGGAAGGGAGGACGCGTCCGCAGAAAGCGACACTCTCTTTTTCTGCGGCACGCATCGAACGGCTGACTGCGGCGGATCGCATCCTGCGTCTGGAGCCGGTCGTGATCGGCACCATTCGCCCGAAAGACGCTGAGGATCGCGTGCTGATGCGGCTCGGCGAGCGGCCGCCCTTTCTGCTTGAGATGTTGTTGGCGGTTGAGGACCGGAATTTCCCTGAGCACATCGGCATCTCGCCGCGCGGCATGCTGCGCGCTTTGTGGGTCAATGTGAAATCCGGCGAAGTGCAGCAGGGCGGCAGCACGCTCACCCAGCAACTGGTGAAGAATTTTTATCTCGACAACGAACGCACGCTGGCGCGCAAGCTGGTCGAAGCGATCATGGCGGTGTTGCTCGAGGTTCATTACGACAAGAACACGATTATCGAAACTTACTGCAACGAGATTTATCTTGGCCAGGCCGGCCAGCGCGCCGTCCACGGTTTTGCGCTCGGCAGCCTGTACTATTTCGGCCGGCCGGTGGCGGAGCTGCAACTGCATGAGGTTGCCTTGCTGGTCGGTTTGATCAAGGGGCCCAGTCAACTGAATCCCTGGCGGCATCCGGAGCGTGCCCGCGAACGACGCAATACCGTGCTCGATGCGCTGGTTGCCACCGGCGGCGTTGACCGAGTGCGCGCCGGGACCGCGAAAAATCTGCCGCTGAATATTGTGCCGACGCCGCGTCTGCGTCTGAATCGTTATCCGGCGTACATGGCCATCGTGCGCGCGGAACTGCAATCGCGGCTCGACAATGAGGCATTGACCGGCGACGGTCTGGCGGTATTTACCGCGCTTGATCCTGGGGTGCAGCAGGCTGCCGAGGCGGCGCTTGCACAAACGCTGGTGCAAATTGAAAAAGACAGCGGAATGACCGGTCTTGAAGGTGCGCTGGTGGTAGCGGTGCCGCAGACCGGCGAGATCGAGGCGGCGGTTGGTGGTCGCGATGTCGATTTCGCCGGGTTCAATCGCGTTGTCGATGCGCGGCGCACCATCGGTTCGCTGATGAAACCGGTGGTATTTCTCGCCGCCCTGCAACAGCCGCAGCGTTATTCACTGGCCAGTTTCATCAGCGACGCGCCGATCAGCGTGAACGTGAAGGGCAGCCCGCCCTGGCGGCCTGCCAATTACGATCATGTCAGTCACGGTGAGGCACCGGATCATCGGGTGCTGCTGGTTGACGCGCTTGTCAATTCCTGGAATCAGGCGACGGCGCAGCTCGGACTCGAGCTTGGCATCGAGACAATCATCCGTCAGGCCCGTGCGCTCGGTGTTGAAGCGGAGTTGCCGCCTTATCCGGCGCTGCTGCTCGGCAGTGCCACGCTGTCGCCGTTGGAGGTGCTGGGGATGTACCAGCCGTTGGCTTCCGGCGGGTTGCGCGTTCATCCGCGTGCGGTACGCGGGGTGCTGGCTGCCGACGGCACGGTATTGCTGGTGCGGGAAACGCGCACTGAACGTGTGTTGTCGCCAGCGGCCGCCTTCCTGCTGACGCATGCGATGCAGGAAACTGTGCGGCGCGGCACGGCGCGCAGCGTCTACAATTTTTTGCCGCGGGAAATCGACGCTGCCGGTAAAACCGGGACGACCGACAATGCGCGCGACAGTTGGTTTGCCGGCTTTACCGGCAGTCATTTGGCCGTCGCCTGGGTCGGTTACGACGACAACCGCGCGACAGCGCTATCGGGTGCAACCGGTGCCCTGCGGATCTGGACTGATTTCATGGGCCGCTTGCCGCAGCTGGCGTTGTCCCCAGTTGCCCCGATTGGCGTCGAGTGGGCGTGGCTGGTGCCTGGCGGTGAGGTTCGGGCCGCAGAAGGCTGCGGCGCCGCAGTGCGTGTGCCGGTGATCGCCGGCACGGTGCCGGAGCGGGCGACGTTGTGCGGGGCGACGTTCGAAGCCGTTGAGGGGGTCAAGGGTTTCTTTCGTCGCCTGGTTGAGTGAGCCGGGTGGGTGCCTGTGTTGATCAAAGTCGCGCGAAGCAGTGCCCGGCCGCCTGCACGCTGGCGGCGATATCGGCGTCGGTGTGCGCGCCGGACATGAACCCTGCTTCATAGGCGCTCGGTGCCAGATAGACACCTTCAGCGAGCATCAGGTGGAAGAAACGTTTGAATCGTTCGATGTCGCACTGCGTCACTTGCGCGAAACGCGCAATCTGCTGTTCGGTCGTGAAAAAGAATCCGAACATTGAGCCGGCCTGGTTGGTGGTCAGCGGCACCCCGGCTTTTTCCGCCTCGGCACGGAGGCCGTCCATGAACGCTGTGGTGTGCCGCGTCAGTCCGGCATAAAAGCCCGGTTGTTCGATCGCGTCGAGCATCGCCAGCCCGGCGGCCATTGCCAGCGGATTTCCGGAGAGCGTGCCGGCCTGGTAAACAGGGCCGAGCGGCGCAATTTTTTCCATGATGTCGCGCCGGCCGCCGAATGCGCCAACCGGTAATCCGGCGCCGATCACCTTGCCCAGGCAGGTCAGATCCGGCCTGATGTTGTAGTGTGCCTGCGCGCCGCCGAGGGCGACGCGAAAACCTGTCATGACTTCATCGAAGATCAGCACCGTACCGTGGTTATCGCATACCTCGCGCAGCGTTTCGAGAAAGCCCGCTGCCGGCGGAATGCAGTTCATGTTGCCGGCAACCGGCTCGACGATGAGCGCCGCAACCTTGCTGCCTTCGCGTGCAAAATATTCGCGCACCTGCTGCGCATCGTTGTAATCGAGGGTGATGGTGTGCTGCGCGAGATCGGCGGGCACGCCGGCGGAACTCGGCACGCCAAGGGTCAGCGCACCGGAACCGGCTTTTACCAGCAGCGAGTCGGCATGACCGTGGTAGCAGCCTTCGAACTTGACGATACGGTCGCGGCCGGTAAAACCCCGCGCCAGCCGGATTGCACTCATCGTTGCTTCGGTGCCGGAGTTGACCATGCGCAGCAGATCCATCGACGGCACGATTACTTTGACGCGCTCGGCCATGCGAACTTCCAGCTCGGTCGGCGCACCGAACGAAAGGCCGCTCTCGGCAGTGCGCTTGACTGCATCAAGCACTGCCGGATGCGCGTGCCCGAGCACCAGAGGCCCCCAGCTCTGCACATAATCTATGTAGCGTTTTCCATCTGCGTCGGTGACGTATGCGCCTGCGCCGCGCACAAAAAATATCGGCGCGCCGCCTACTTGCCGAAAGGCCCGCACCGGCGAATTCACTCCGCCGGGAATTGATTGCCGGGCACGAGCGAACAGTTCTTCGGAGCGGCTCATCAAATAGGTCCTCGATTGAACAGAGCGGTGAATTCGCGCGCCCGCGCAGTGACATCGGTAGCGCCGAACAGGCCGTGAATGACGGCAACAGCATCAGCGCCCGCATGAATCAGCGCGGGCGCATTGGCAACCGTCACGCCGCCGATGGCGACGATCGGGATGTCGATGACCGCGCGTGCCTCGGCCAGCAGTGCGATCTCCGCCGGCGCTGCCTGCGGTTTGGTGTGCGAAGTAAAAAAACGCCCAAAGGCAACGTAGTTCGCGCCGGCTGCCTGTGCCGTGATCGCACGTTCGAGCGAGGCGTGACAGCTCTGGCCGATCACGGCGTCCTCGCCGAGTCGGGCGCGTGCCTCGGCGATGGTGCCGTCTTGTTGGCCCAGGTGCACGCCATGCGCGCCGCAACTCAACGCCAGATCGATATCGTCATTGATGATCAACAGCGCGCCCGCCTCGCGGCACAGGGTGTTGAGAATTTCCGCCTCGCGCCGCCGGGTTGCGCTATCGGCCCGCTTGTTGCGGTATTGGACGATGGTGGCGCCCCCGTCGATTGCGGCAGCGGCGGCCTCGACCAGTTGCGTGCCGGGCAACAGATCAGGATCGGTAATGGCATAGAGGCCAATGAGTTGCATGAAGGTTTGCATCTCAGTTGCTGCGCTGCCAGCGACCTTCCTTGGCGTCGAAAGATCGGACCCAGAAAAAACGGTCGGGGATCGCCTGCCCGTGTCCTGGGGTCTGGGCATTGCCCAATGCGTGCCAGGTGTAGGCGAGCGCTTCGTCAACCGCGCTGGCGATGTCCGCGCCCTGCGCCAGCAAGGCGGCAATGGCGCTGGCAAGCGTGCAGCCGGAGCCATGGAATTCGCCGGGCAGTCGTGGCCAGGCGTGGCGCGCCAGCGCAGTGTGTCCGCCATAGAGTCGGCTCACCACTTCCGGGCCGGCTTCATGACCGCCGGTGATGAGCACATGCCGGCAACCGGCCGCAAGCAGTTCCTGCGCGCAGGCGGCGAGCGTATCTGCCATTGGTGCCAGCGCCCGCGCCTCGAGGCCGTTCGGCGTTACGAGGGTGGCAAGCGGGAAAAGCTCGTCCAGCAATGCGCGCCGCAAGGCGGTGTCGGCCAGTACACTACCGCCGCCTGCGGTGAGCACCGGGTCGAGCACCACCGGGACGCCGCGATGTTTTTTCAGTATTGCAGCAATGGTGCGTGCATTTTCCGTACTGCCGATCATGCCGATCTTGAATGCCGTCGGGGTGATATCGTCGAGCAACGTCTTCGCTTGCGCGGCAAGCAGCGCGGGCCGGATCGACTCAAACGACACCACATTGCGCGTGTCCTGCACGGTCAATGCGGTCACAACAGTGGCCGCGTGACAACCGAGCGAGGCGATTGCCTCGCTGTCAGCCTGGATGCCGGCACCACCGGTGGGGTCGTGGCCGGCAAAGACCACAACGACCGGTTTCGGGGGCAATTTGGCGAAATTCATCTCAGCCGCCGGCGAATGGCCGCACCACGACCAGCACTACCACAGCAACCAGCAGCAGCGCCGGCACTTCGTTGAAGACGCGATAGAAGACGTGCGAATGCGTATTGCGATCATTGGCGAACTCGCGCACGAGGCGGCCGCACATACCGTGATAACCATAGAGCAGGAACACGAGCGTGAGCTTGGCGTGCATCCAGCCCTGGGTTTTGTAGAAATCCCAGTTCAGCGCCAGCAGCCAGACACCAAGCACCAGCACAGCGATTGCCGAGGGTGTCATGATGCCGCGGTATAGCTTGCGTTCCATAATCTTGAAGCGCTCGCGGCCGACGGTATCTGTCGCGTCGGTCAGTGCGTGATAAACGAACAGGCGCGGCAAATAAAGCAGTGCTGCGAACCAGGTCACAACGGCGATGATGTGCAGGGCCTTGAGCCATAGGTACACGGTTTGTACTCTCCGGTGCGCTGAGGGACGCCGATTATCGCAGAAGCAACGATGCCATGCGGGTTCGTCCGGTTGCGTGCGGCGGCAATCGGCGGTTGCCGTTGTCCCGGCGCGCCGGTAGATTGATCGGCCCTTGCGTGAGTTTGAGTGGATTCGGGAGTTTTGCCGTGACGATCAGCGTGGGTGTGGTAGGTGGTACCGGGTACACCGGCGTCGAGTTGCTGCGGCTTCTGAGTCAGCACCCGGTGGTGCGTCTTGATGTGATTACGTCCCGTTCCGATGCCGGTCAGCGAGTAACCGATGCCTACCCTAATCTGCGTGGTCATCTTGATCTCGCGTTCAGCGCGCCGGATATCAATGTGCTGCGCCAGTGCAACGTGGTGTTCTTCGCCACCCCCAACGGGATTGCGATGGAGTCGGCCCCCGCCCTGATTGCTGCCGGGGTCAAGGTCATTGATCTTGCCGCCGACTTCCGTCTCAAGGATGCGGCTGTCTGGGAGCGCTGGTACGGCATGCCGCACAAGTGCCCGGCGCTCCTCGCCGAAGCCGTTTATGGCTTGCCGGAGGTCAATCGCGAGCAGATCCGCAAGGCGCGGCTGATTGCCAACCCCGGTTGTTACCCGACTGCTGTGCAATTGGGCTTCCTGCCGCTCATTGAGCAGGGCCTTGTCGATCCGCAGCGTCTGATTGCCGACGCCAAATCGGGTGTCTCCGGTGCCGGGCGCCATGCACGGGTCGATATCCTCTACAGCGAAGCGTCCGAGTCCTTCAAGGCCTACGGAGTCGCCGGGCATCGTCACCTGCCGGAGATTCGCCAGGGGCTGGGTGTGGCGGCCGGAGTCAGTGTGGGGCTGACGTTTGTGTCGCACCTCGTGCCGATGGTGCGGGGCATCCATGCCACGCTTTACGCCACCCTCAGGGATCCGCACGGTGATCTGCAGAAAATCTACGAGCAGCGCTACGCCAACGAGCCATTCGTGGATGTGCTGCCTGCCGGCTCGCATCCGGAAACCCGCAGCGTGCGGGGGGCGAACGTTTGCCGGATTGCCGTGCACCGGCCACAGGATGGCGACACTGTGGTGGTGCTGTCGGTGATCGACAATCTGGTCAAGGGCGCGGCCGGCCAGGCGGTACAGAACATGAACCTGCTGTTTGGCCTTGCCGAGACCACCGGTCTTGAGCAGGTCGCGCTGTTGCCCTGAGGTCGGCTGTCGTGACGGTCAAGGGTCCGCGCGTTTATCCGATGGTGGTCATTGCCGATCGATTGGGTCGGCGGCGTGCGTTGCTGGCGCTGCTGCTTCTGAGCGTTGGCTTGATCGCTGTCGGTGCTTGGTTTGGCGGCCGTTACTCGACGCTGATGAGCATGGCCGGCACCGGTGCCGATATCAATGTGGCGATCGATCTTGGGCGCGTTATCGACGAAAACCGGGTGTTGCGCGATGAGCTGGCGGTATACCGCAGTGGTGGCGAGGTTACGCACGCCGTTGAGGAGCGGGTGCGGATCGAGAATCGCGAGCTTCAGGATCGAGTGGCCGAGCTGGAACAGGCAATCGCCTATTACCGGCGAGTCGCCATTCCTGATCGCAGTGGCAAGGGACTGCGGGTCGAGCGGTTGGCCCTCTCCTCGGCAGGTACGCCGGCGGTGTGGTTGCTTGAGGCGTTGCTGGTGCGCACCGGTGAAACCGATGGCGTGGTGGAGGGGCGCTTCGAGGGTCGGGTGATCGTCGAGGGTCCGTCAGGCAGTGACGAACTGTTGATCGCGCAGGTGTTGCCTCCCGGGGGGCAGCAGTTCCGTGTACGTTATGTCGAAGATATCAAGGCTGAGCTGAGGTTACCGCCGGGGACGAGGCCGCTGCGTGTCGATCTCGTCGTCGTGTTGACCGCGCCGCGCCCGGATCGGATCGAGAAATCCTGGCACCGCCGGGCCATTACCAAACCACAGGAGACCCCCGCCAATGCTGGGCAAGGCTAAAAGTAAGGGTGCTGCGGGCGGTCACACGTTGATCGCTGCCAATGCCCGCGTGGTCGGTGATATCCATTTTACCGGCGCCCTGCACGTGCAGGGCCATGTGCAGGGCAGTGTGCTGGCTGGTCCCGAGGGGGGTGAACTGGTGATAGGTGAAGGAGGCCTGATCGAAGGCGAAATCCGTGCGCCACACGTGGTAATCAACGGCGAGGTGCGTGGCGACGTTCACGTTGACGGGCGGCTGGAGCTCGCGGCGAAGGCGGTGGTCAGGGGCAACGTGCACTATCGGCTGATCGAGATAGTCGTTGGTGCCCGGATTGATGGTGTGTTGCAGCACGCGTCCGCAGAGGCCCCTGCCAATAGTTGACCGTAGAGGTAGGATGTTCCGCTATGATACCGGCTATGCATCAATCCGGCGTCGTCCTGCCCAACCTGCGAGATCATGATTGTGAGTGCCTCTGCTGACGGCGCTGCCATGGCGCTGACCGAAAACGCTGCTCGCAAGTTGCGGGCGTTGCGCCTTGAGGAGGGCAACGACAACCTCAAGCTCCGCGTTTACATTACTGGTGGTGGCTGCGCAGGGTTCTCCTACGGGTTCAAGTTCGACGAAGCAGTCAACGACGACGATACGGCGGTAGCGCGTGATGGCGTGACTATGCTTATTGACCCGCTTTCTATTCAGTACCTCGCCGGTTCGACGGTTGATTATGTTGAAGGCCTGCAAGGCGCGCGATTTGTCATTGAAAATCCCAATGCGAGCAGCACTTGCGGCTGCGGCTCTTCGTTTTCTGTTTGATGATCGCCTGGGCTTCGCTTTCAGTTGGGTGTGGCGCCCGGATAAATCCCGCCCAGAACCACCGCCTGCCGGGCGCCGGTAACCGCCGGCAGATTGCCGGCAAGTCCGGCCAGCGTACGCTGTGCCAGCCAGGCAAATGCCATCGCTTCGACCCAGTCCGGATCGACACCCAATTCGGCTGTTGATGCAACCTGGCAGCCAGGCATTGCGACAGCCAATCGTTCGCACAGATACGCATTGTGCGCGCCGCCACCGCAAAGATAGACGCCACCTGACGATGGGCTCCATCTGCTGGCCGCGTCGGCGATGGTGCGCGTGGTGAGTTCCACCAGCGTGGCCTGCACATTCTCGCTCGCCACCGCACGGTTGCACATCGCCAGTTTTTCGTCCAGCCAAGCGAGGCTGAAACGCTCCCGACCGGTCGATTTCGGCGGCGGTTCGCAGAAGTAAGGATCCGCCAGCAACTGTTGGAGTAATTGTTGATCGACAGTGCCCGTGCGCGCCCATGTGCCGTCACGATCCAGCGGAGAGCCATGATGCCGTTCGTTCCAGGCGTCCAGCAGTACGTTGCCGGGACCGGTATCGAAACCCTGCACAGGTTTGTCGTGTGCCGCCGGCAATAGAGTGATGTTTGCCATTCCGCCGATGTTGATGATCAGTCGATCGTCATATTGCGAGCGAAAAACAGCATCGTGAAAAGCAGGCACCAGTGGCGCGCCCTGACCACCAGCGGCCATATCCCGCCGCCGGAAGTCGGCAACAGTCGTGATACCTGTTATTGCGGCGATCGTGTTCGGATCGCCAATCTGCATTGTGAATGGTGTTGTCGCGCCTGGTCGGTGCCGCACGGTTTGCCCGTGGCTACCGATTGCGGTGACTTGATGTGCAGCGATTCCAGCGTCGCACAGCATGTGCAAGGCGGTTTGCGCAAACTGCTTGCCGATATCGACATCAAGCTCGCCGAGCCTGTCAATTTCGTTATCGCCAGGTTGCGAGAGCAGGAGAACTCTTGTCCGCAGATCCACCGGCATGGGCATGCAGCGTGCCGCGAGCAGGCGAGGGATGGAGTCGCCAGACAGGGCGACCAGCGCAGCGTCAATGCCATCTACGCTGGTGCCCGACATCAGGCCAATGAACAGTGCGGTAGCCATGGGCTACTCAGAAATCGGCGGTGTTGTTGTTTCTCACCGGCGTAGCCTGCGCGACCGCCGTGCGTCCGGAGAAGCTGTCCAGCATTGCGACGAGCCGCGATGCTTCTGCCATGAATGCCGGCTTTTCGGCGCTGGCGATCGGCGAAGCCTGCGCCGTCTTCACCTTCAGTGGGTTGACGTGTGCGCCGTTGACGCGGAATTCATAATGCAGATGCGGGCCACTCGCCAGGCCGGAAGAGCCGACGTAACCAATGACCTGGCCCTGGGAAACGCGTGCGCCGGATCGGATGTTCTTCGCATAGCGATCCATGTGCCCATAAAGCGTCGATTGACTGTTGCCGTGCTGGATGATGACTGTACGACCGTAGCCGCCCTTATTGCCCGCATATTCAATGCGCCCATCGGCAGTTGCTTTGATTGGCGTGCCGCGCGCAGCAGCATAGTCGACGCCCTTGTGCGCGCGGAAAGTGTGCAGCACAGGGTGAAACCTTCGCAGCGAAAATCCGGAGCTGATGCGCGCGAAGTCAACTGGTGTGCGCAAAAACGCCTTGCGCATTGCAAGACCGTCCGGCGTGTAATAGCCGGTTTGACCATTTGATGTGGTATAGCGCACCGCGCGGTATGTTTTGCCCTGATTGGTGAACCCTGCAGCAAGCACATCGCCATCGCGTACTTTCTCGCCATCAACAAGCACTTCCTCGTACAGTACGTGAAAAGTGTCACCTTCCTGCACTTCAAGCGCGAAATCGATGTCATAGCCGAACACGTCGGCCATCTTCAGTATCACTGTGTCGCTAATGCCCGCACGCTTGCCGCTGGCAAACAGTGAATCCGTAATGGTGCCCTCCGCAAAACGGGTCACGGCAACGCCTCGTTTCTCTATGATCTCGCTTTCGTAGTTGCCGGCGTCGTTCCGGCGAACATTTACCACCCGGTACGGATCCGGGGAGTAGGAAAGTTCGCTCAGTTGCCCGGAGTTGTCAGTGGCTACCTTGATGGTGGTACCCGCCTTGATGGTGGCGAGAGTTTTTGCCGCTGGCCCTGAGCCAATGATTTCCTGCACGGTTGCTGGGGCGTGACCACGAGAGGTCAAAATGCGGGCGAGAGTGTCGCCCGTGCGAATCCTTACCGACTCCCGGATGCGGTTCACTTTCTGCGTGGTTGCCGACAGCGCGGTCTGGGTTGGAGCGGGCAGGGCGACTTCCTGACGAAAGTCGTCTGCTGTCGAGCCAACAACAAGGTATGCGAACGGGACGGCAATCAGCGCAGCGATCGCGACAAAGACGGGAGCGCGAGGGAGGGTGCCAAGCACCCGCCCCCGCAGCTTGAGGCTGGCCATTGGGCGGACTTCCAGTAAATTCTTGGTTTCGTATCTAACGTGCTGTCGATTCTAGAGGGTTTAAGCGGTCTGCTGGAACCCGCAAGGTTGTGACAAAGTTCGCGACCGGGCAACCTGGGGCATAAAATACGCCCCGGCCTTCCGGCAAGCAGGAACCCTGAACATGAGTGACATGCAGCAAGCCCTCTCCCTGATCCGGCGCGGGGCAGCGGAGATCATTTCCGAGCCAGACCTGGCGGAGCGGCTGACTGCCGGCCGTCCCCTGCGCATCAAGGCAGGATTTGATCCGACCGCACCCGACCTCCACTTGGGGCATACGGTCCTAATCAACAAGCTCCGCCAGTTTCAGTTGCTGGGCCACCAGGTGGTGTTTCTGATCGGGGACTTCACCGGGATGATAGGAGATCCGACCGGCAAGAGTGCCACGCGTCCGCCGCTGACCCGGGAGCAGGTCGCCGCCAACGCTGAGACCTACAAGGCCCAGGTGTTCAAAATCCTTGATCCGGGCCGCACCGAGGTGCGCTTCAATTCCGAGTGGATGGGACGGACGTCGGCCGCTGACATGATCCGCCTGGCCGGGCATTACACGGTGGCACGAATGCTGGAGCGGGATGATTTCAGCAAGCGGTTTCGAGGCGAGCAGCCCATTGCCATTCACGAGTTCCTGTATCCCCTGGTGCAGGGATATGACTCGGTCGAGCTTCGCGCTGATGTGGAGCTCGGGGGTACCGACCAGAAATTCAACTTGCTGATGGGGCGAACACTTCAGAAGCATTATGGCCAATTGCCACAAACCGTGTTGATGATGCCAATTCTCGAAGGCCTGGATGGCGTGCAGAAAATGTCGAAATCTCTCGGTAATTACGTGGGTGTCAACGATGTTCCTGGAGAGATGTATCAGAAGTTGTTGTCGATCCCCGACGCTTTGACCTGGCGATACTTCGACTTGTTGAGTTTTCGGTCAGTAGAGGAGATTGCAGCGTTGCGACTTGATGTTGAGCGGGGCGCAAGCCCGCAGGAAGCGAAGCGGCAACTTGCCGTGGAAATCATCGCCCGCTTTCATGGTGAGGAGGCGGCCGGCAGTGCGCACCGGTCGGTCGGCAATGTCATTCGGCACGGCGAGATGCCGGAAAATGTCCCGGAGGTAACTGTTGTGGTCGAGGAGGGACAGGTGGGGGTCTCCATCGCTGCGCTCTTGCGCAGGGCCGGCCTCGTGCAGAACGCAAGCCAGGCCAGGGACGCCTTGCAGCGCGGGGCGGTATTGGTTGATGGAGAGGCCTGTGCGCCTGATCTGATTATTACCGCAGGGCAGGTACGGGTCGTACAGGCGGGGAAGAAGAAGATTGCCCGGGTAAGGGTTGGTCTTGCGGCCACAGCGCTGGGCGACAGAAGCTTCGATTGACAGTCGGGTTATGGACCCTATAATCCCGCCTCCCCGCTCTTGGGACGGGGGATGGGCTCGAAAAGTTGTTTTGAGCGCATTGACAGGCGAGCGGTGGCGCGTAAGATAGCGCTCCCTCGGCGGGTCCGGCCCGTAGCTCTTTAACAGTCTGGAACAGGCAATACGTGTGGGTGCTTACCGATGCGGTGCTGAGGGAACTCGGCATAGTTATTGGAAGCAACTCGTCGAGAGATGAGAATTCCGAGCGCATGCTGAGTCATAC
>JBMOOP010000135.1:0-7103 GCA_049324495.1 Pseudomonadota bacterium | reverse complement strand
CTTGTTATGCGGGTCGGAACAGGGGGTGCCGGCCTGCGCCAAATAGCAGGTACACTCACCCCAATTTCGTATGATGAGCATAGGCCGGCGGCATCCTATTGACAACGGGCCGAAATGGAATCCGCCACCCGGTCAGCCTGAGCTGACGAAATGCACGTCCAGACGGTTACCACCATGCCGACCACCCCTGCCACGGAAAACGGACCAGGTTTCGGATCCCGGATCCTGGGCCTGATCGCACGCTGCGGGTCTCCCGAGGAGCGCCGCATGGCGGTGCGTCACGGCAATGAGCTGATCCGGTTTCTTGATCACCCCGACACGATCCGGTTCGGCAGGCGGGGCTCCCTGGATGTCGGGCTGGAGAACCGGCCCGTGCTGAAGTTCAACCTGATTGCCGGCGTACGGGTATCGCCCTGGGGCCTGATCCATGAATGGGCGGAACGAGTCCCTCAGTTACGGGAAGTTGCCGAGCTGGTGCTTCGCCATAAGCTGCGCTGTCATGCGGGTATCAAACTCTCCGCCACTGGCGTGGAATACGAGCTCTATCCCTATGAGACACCCGGACGCCTGCTGGCCAGCCAACAGTTCTCGGCGTACGCACCGGAACAAACGGGGCTGCCCGCAGCCCCCTATTGCTTCGGCTACACATCCAACGGCGACTTGAGCGCCTACGCCGACATCCAGGGGGTCGACGCAGCCGAACTTGAGGAAGCGCTGGGCATCGCCCTGCCGGCGAACGGCTTGAAGGTCAATGCGCTCTTTCACAGCCGCTGGAGTGCCAATGGCAACTGGCGCACCGACAAGGCAGGCATAGAATTCATGCCGTTCCCCTCCCACATGCTGAACGCGGTGCTGAGCCAGCTGAATCTGCACTTCGCCTATCTGCTCTACCGTGGGGGCACCCGGCGCTATGGCGTGATCGGCATGCACGGTGGCAGGCAGCTGCTCTATACAACCCTGTTGCCTGTCCAGACCCTGAAACGACCAGCACATGAATAGCCTGATCAGATCCATCAAGCGGGGCGAGTCCCGACCGGTGCGGGTTCTGCCTGGCGAAGTCGGTGCCCTCTTTGTGCGTCGCCTGTATGAGGTCACCGCCAGAAGCCTGCCGGCCAGGGATCAGGAATACTTCCGGATGGTCAGTGCCCTGTGCCATCGCGCCAACGATGCGGCCCGGCACGGCCGGGCCGATGAAGCCAGCGCCTGGATCTCGCTGGCCAGCGAGATGGCCGGTCACCTGGCCGGAGAGGCGAAATTTTCCGCCTTCGATTTCATAAAATCGAACGAATCCTATGTTTATTACGCGCGCCAGGATTATGCGGCCGCATTGCAATGCCTGGATGACGCAACGATCGCACATGCAAACTACACTGCCAGCAATGCGAACAGAGCTGTAGAAGTCGATCCGACCTACAGCATTCGCCAGTCTCTGCAGCGCCTTCATTATCTGCATCTGGGTTCCCGGATCCATCTGGCCGCAGGTAATTTTCAGGCGGCCATCGATTGCCTCGTAACTGCGACAGTGGCTGCCAACGCCTCGGCGGCGGGCAGCGGCAGTCCGGAGTCAACCGAGTTATTGAATTTCATGTGCTCGCGCATTGCCGGCGAGCTGGCCATAGCCGCCTGGTACGCTCCGACGCCGGGAGAATATTTTTCAGCGACGGCCGGCGTTATTGAAACCGCGAAAGAAGGAAGTTTCGTGGAATATCTGTTCTTCCGTCGCGCGCTGATCGCACTTCAGGAAAATAATGATGTGCGGGAGATGATCGATTTTGTGGAACTCGGACGCATGAAAACCGTTTGCTGGTACGCCGCCGCCCTTGCACTGGGAGCGCTGATGCCTCCCGCAGAGCGCAAGGCGCTGATTATCCTTGCCGCCACCTGGCGCGACATGCCGGCCGGACTGCGCAGTCGAATGCTGGCGCTGATCGATTGAAAGACGTATTGAAGCGTAGGACCAACCGATGAGCCAGTTGCAGATTCGCTTCCTTAGAGCCCGTAAAGTCGACCGCTGTCGGCGAGTGCTGTCTGGAGCCACTTGCGGATCGGCCGGAGGTATCCCGAATAAATTGCTGCGACGCCGTCATTCTCAGGGCCGCACCGCCATCGCCATGCGTACCGCCCGGTGGACTGACATCCCGGTTCCCATTCGTCAGGCAATTCTCGAGACTGCGACGGAAGCGGTTCTGGATTTCACTGCGGGGGAACCGTGAACGATCGACAACAACCCGGGATGCCGATATGGGAAACAGAAACCGAGTATTACGAGCGATACTCGGATCTTTATTTCCCCATACTGCCATTCTTCCACCACGGTATCGTCGGCAACACGCCGGAGGAATTTCTTCACTACATCCTGGGCCGGCTCAGGCTGACCGCGAAATCCAGGCTGATCGATCTGGGGTGCGGCAGCGGATATTTCGTGGGCGAGATTGCGCGCAACGGCAGTCAGGCCATCGGCATCTCGACGAGCATGGCTTGCATCAGGGGCTGCCGACAACGTTACCCGAATGCCCGATTCGAGATCGCGAACATGGAGTCCTGGATCCGACCTGGGGCAACTCACGTCACGGCCATGGAGAGCTTGGGTTATGCCGATGCTGAGAAAACGCTGGCCTGCGTCGCACGCAGCCTGGTTCCTGGTGGCGTTTTCTATATCAACGATGTCTTCCGGAAAGTCATCGATGAAGACGAAGAAGATCGTGCCAATCGCGAATACTTCGAGCACTACTGGAAATACAGGGTCCGGCGGGTAGACGAGTTCGTCACGCTTGCCTACCAGGCAGGGTTCGAATTGCGGGAGTTTCGTGATCTTCGCAACCGTGCGAACTACGAGATTCTTCGCAACATATGCAGCCAGTACGACGAGGTTCCCTACTGCCAACCCTACCCTGATCGTGGCAGCCCGACCTACCCCGTCGAATTCCTGTTCATCCGGCGCAAAGACCGAACGACAGGCCGATAATTTCCTGACCCGATTCCTGATCTTCCCGCCATTTGACGGACACCGGGTTATCGAAAGAATAACCCCATGTAACAACTTAAGCGGATGTCCGCCTTGAGCGGTCGGGCCATGGACTAAGCAAAGTATCTGGCGCACCAAATACGACTAAGCGAAACGCCTTACCGACAGGCGGAAATTAGTTGCCGTCCGAATTACCCGTCAAGTGGCGAATGAACAGTGGCTGCCACTTGCGGCAAGGGTTTCAGATGCATGACAGTGGCGAGCGGCACACCCTTCGAAATCCCGCCATCAATTTCCCCCGAATGACACGTCATTCGCGAACGACGCCCCGGTTTTCTATAGAATTGCCGCCTCTTCGTGCGAGGCCGCCCCCATGCCCCCAACAGCCGCCCTTACTGCCCTGTCCCCGGTCGACGGTCGCTATGCCGGCAAGGTCGATGCGCTGCGGCCACTGTTCAGCGAATACGGCCTGATCCGCTTTCGGGTGCTGGTCGAGATCCGCTGGCTTGCGTGCCTCGCCGCGCATCCGGACGTCGATGAGGTGCCGGCGCTGTCTGCCAGTGCGAAATCCGTGCTCGATGCCATCGTTACCGGCTTCGACAGCGCCGCCGCCCAGCGCATCAAGGACATCGAGAAAACCACCAATCACGACGTGAAAGCGATCGAGTATTTTCTCAAGGAATGCATCCGGGGCCATGCCGAACTGGAGAAGGTCAGCGAATTCATTCACTTCGCCTGCACTTCCGAAGACATCAACAACCTCGCCTATGCGTTGATGCTCAAAGCGGGCCGCGACGACATCATCGTGCCGATGATGAAGCGCCTGGGCACCGCCATCCGCCTGCTCGCGCACCAGAACGCCGATCTGCCCATGCTGGCACGCACGCACGGCCAGACTGCATCGCCCACCACGCTGGGCAAGGAAATGGCCAACGTCGTTGCCCGTCTTGAGCGACAAATCGCCCAGCTTGAACGAGTGGAAATCCTCGGCAAGATCAACGGCGCGGTGGGCAACTACAATGCCCATGCCGCCGCCTACCCACGCATCGACTGGGAAAAAAACGCCAAAAATTTCGTCGAATCCCTGGGCCTCACCTTCAACCCGTACACCACGCAGATCGAACCGCACGACTACATCGCCGAGTTGTTCCACGCCATTGAGCGTTTCAATACCATTTTGCTCGACTTCGACCGCGACGTTTGGGGTTACATCTCGTTGGGTTATTTCCGGCAACGCGCCATCGACGGCGAAGTCGGCTCATCGACCATGCCGCACAAGGTCAACCCGATCGATTTCGAGAACTCCGAAGGTAATCTCGGTATCGCCAATGCGATACTGCAGCATCTTGCCGCCAAGTTGCCGGTGTCGCGCTGGCAGCGCGACCTCACCGACTCCACCGTGCTGCGCAACCTCGGCGTCGGCATCGCCCACTCGGTGATTGCCTATGAGGCGACTCTCAAAGGCATCAGCAAATTGCAGATCAATGCACCGCGCCTGTTGGAAGACCTCGATCAGGCCTGGGAAGTGCTTGCCGAACCGATCCAGACGGTGATGCGCCGCCATGGCATCGAGCAACCGTACGAAAAACTGAAGGCGTTCACCCGCGGCAAAGCGATGACGCGTGAGCGAATGCATGAATTGATCGAATCGCTGGCGCTGCCGGAAACCGCGAAAGCCGAACTGCTGGCGCTGCAACCGGCAACGTACACCGGCACCGCCGCCGCGCAGGCGAAGAAGATCTGATCCGCTCATGACCTGGCTTGGCAAGGACAGCCTGCGCCGCTTCGGCGCTCTCACGCCGCAGCAGTTCCTGCGCGATTACTGGCAGCAACGCCCGTTGTTCGTGAGGAACGCCGTGCCGGAGATTGCCGGTCTGATGGATGGCGGCGATCTTGCCGGCCTCGCGCTCGACGAGCACGCCGAGTCGCGTATCGTGCTCCAGCATGCCGATGGCAGTTGGGAACTCAGGCGCGGCCCGTTCAAGGAAAAAACATTCAAGACGCTGCCGAAAGAAAACTGGACGTTGCTGGTGCAGGCAGTGGACCACTTTCTGCCGGACGCGGCGGAGTTGCTCGATCGCTTCAATTTCCTGCCGCACTGGCGCATCGATGATCTGATGGTGAGTTATGCCGTCGCGGGTGGCGGTGTCGGCCCGCACTACGACAGTTACGACGTGTTTCTCATCCAGGGCATCGGCACACGTCTTTGGCGCATCGGTTCGGCGGCCGGTGAGCAGGATCTACTGCCGCACCCGGACTTGCGCATTCTGAAAAAAATGGCGGTAACGCAGGAGTTTCTCTGCGAACCCGGTGACCTGCTCTACCTGCCACCGCACCTTGCGCACTGGGGCATTGCCCAGGGCGAATGCATGACGTATTCCGTCGGCTTTCGCACCCCGAGCGATCGCGAATTGCTGGACGGCTTCTGCAACCACCTCGTCGAGCAAACACCGGAACGGCAACGCTACGGCGATAGCGGCAGCAAGCCTGTACAACATCCCGGCGTGCTCGAACCGCAGGCAATCGCCGCGCTGCGCACCCGCCTTACCCATCTGATCAAGATGCCCGGCGCGCTGGAAGCATTCCTTGGTCGCGCGTTGTCGGAACCCAAATACGCAACGCACGCAACGGCAACGCCTGCGAAACGCTGGACCAAAGCGGCGCTGGGCAAAGCGCTGATGAAAGCCGGCGCAGTGCGCCGCGACGAAGGCAGCCGGTTTCTGCTGGTCCCGGATGCGTCCTTGCCGGCACCAGCGCCGGCGCTATACGTGGACGGCGAACGCTTCGTGCCGGAACACGCATCCACCAAGCTGCTGGTCGCCGCCGCCCTGATCGCCAATCACCGCGTCATTGATCCGCCAGTACTGCGTGAACTGCTTGCGGACGAAGCCGCCGCGACGCTCATCCTGCATCTGTTCAACAGCGGCCACCTTTATCTGCCCGATTCGGGTTCACCGGAGAAGTCATGAACGACATCCGTATTCGCAAAACAACCTGGACTGCAGATCACCTGCCGCTGTCGTCAATTCGCCGCAAGGTGTTCATCGAGGAGCAACATGTCCCGGAAGACATGGAGTGGGACGAGTACGACGCAACCAGCGTTCATTTTCTTGCCGTTGACGGCGCCGACCATGCCATCGGTTGCGTCCGACTGCTGCCCACCGGCCAGATCAGTCGCCTGTGTGTGCTGGAGGAACATCGCACCGAGGGTATCGGTCGCGCCTTGCTTGACGCGGCGATCGCCCAGGCGCAAGTCGAGGGTCTCAAGGAAATCTTCCTGCACGCCCAGACTCACGCCACGTCGTTCTATGAATCTGCAGGGTTCCTGGTCGATGGGGGTATCTTCGTCGAAGCCGGCATCCCGCACCGGCTGATGGTGAAAACACTGTAATTGCCTACAGCGCCAGCACCCGCACAGACAGTATAGAGGTGACAGATGGCCGCAGATGAAATCGATACGCAGATACTCGGCAGCAGCGATGTGGTGATTCACACTACCTCGTTTACCGAACTGGAAGCAGCGACCGATCGCATGGTCAGCCAGGCCACCCGTACCATCCGTATCGTTTCCCACGACACTGAACCGGCTCTTTACGGACGCGAGCACTTCACCGATTTGCTCGGAGAATTTATCGCACGGCGCGCCAAGGTCGCCAAAATTCGCTTGCTGATTGTCGACCCGCAGCGCGCCGTGCAGGAAACCCATCGCCTGGTTACGCTCTGGCACCGCTTCCCTTCCTTCATCGAGCTGCGCGAACTGCGCGACCAGTACGCCATGACGCGCGAAGCATTTATGGTGGTCGATGAAACCGGCTTGATTCGTCGCCCCGAACACGAATCTCTCGCAGCAGTCATCACCTTTCGCAGTCTGACCACCGCGCGTGATCGCGCCGCCTGGTTCGACGAGGCATACGCGCACAGTGCGCCTTGCGTGGCACTGCGCCGGCTGACGCTGTGAAAAGGCCTTGTGAGATTGATCTATAAGACTGCTTTTATGAGGCCGCTTTTATGAGGGCCTGTAAATTGAACTGTGTAACTGCCCTTTGAGATGATGGCGGCAGTACCGCCGAGGAGCAATTACATGGCAATGGAAGTAAGGATTCTTGATGAAGTTCTGGCCGGCTGCAAGACGCCGGAA
>JBMOOP010000134.1:10015-67240 GCA_049324495.1 Pseudomonadota bacterium | reverse complement strand
ATGCGCTTGAGCATTTTCGGGCGCGGCAGGGCAATCACCAGAGTGCAGGGTAAGACAGGCGGTGGTGCGGCATCGAGCGCAATGATGCGGATGAGCAGCCGGTGTTCATCCAAGGCAATTATTTCGCCGTTACCCAGTGCGCCATTCAGTTCGCCAACGCGCAGCCGGTCGCCAACAGAAAATGCCTGCACCTCGCGCAGGTGAGCAAACCGATCGCCCCGAATGCACGCGATACCATCGGTGTCACGCTCATCAGGATCAAGCAGCAGCAGGTTTATTGCACGTTCTCCTGATCGGAGAAGAGGCCCTCGAACAGCGATGTGGACAGGTAGCGCTCGCCGGAGTCAGGCAGGATCACCACAATCAACTTGTCCTTGTTCTCCGCCCGCGCGGCAAATTTTGCTGCGGCAACCATCGCCGCGCCGCAGGAAATGCCACAAAGTATGCCTTCCTCTGCCATCAATCGCCGCGCCATCGCGATCGACTCGTCGTTGTTCACCTGGATCACTTCATCGACCATGGCCAGATCGAGATTCTTCGGCACGAAATTGGCGCCGATTCCCTGGATCTTGTGCGGGGCAGGAGTCAGCGGTTCGCCGTTGCGCGTTTGCGTGATGAGCGGCGAATGTACCGGTTCGACGGCCACCGAGACGACTTTTTTGCCTTTGGTATTCTTGATGTAGCGACTGATACCGGTGATGGTGCCGCCGGTGCCGACGCCAGCGATGATTGCGTCAATCTTGCCATCGGTGTCATTCCAGATTTCCGGGCCGGTGGTATGTTCGTGGATCGCGGGATTTGCCGGGTTGTCGAATTGCTGCAGCAACAGGTATTTGCCTGGATTCGCCGCAGCGATTTCCATGGCTTTCTCGATAGACCCCTTCATACCCTTGGCCGGATCGGTGAGCACGAGGGTGGCGCCAAGTGCCTTGAGTACCTTGCGGCGCTCCAGACTCATGCTGGCCGGCATGGTCAGGGTCAACGGGTAACCGCGTGCGGCGGCGACAAAGGCCAGCGCGATGCCGGTGTTGCCACTGGTTGGCTCAACCAGTGCCATGCCGGGTTTGAGCAGCCCATTCTTCTCTGCGTCCCAGATCATTGCCGCACCGATCCGGCACTTCACCGAGTACGCCGGATTGCGCCCCTCGATCTTGGCGTAGACGTTGCCGGTCTTGACGATGCGATTGATGCGCACCAGCGGGGTGTTGCCGATTGAAAGTGAGTTGTCGTCGAAAAGACGTGCCATGGCGGTTCTCTCTAGGGCGATAATTGCAGGGGATTCTAGCCCCAGAGCAACCTGTTAGAGTAGCCACTTTACGAAACAAGCCTGTTTACCGGAGAGAGCAATGCAATTCCATGGTACCGACAAATATGTGGCCACCACCGAGCTGCGCATGGCCGTCAATGCGGCCATTGCGCTGGAACGGCCGCTGTTGATCAAGGGCGAGCCGGGCACCGGCAAAACACGCCTCGCCGAAGAAATTGCTGCGGGCCTCGGGCTGGAACTCATTTCCTGGAACATCAAGTCAACCACCAAGGCGCACCAGGGGCTCTACGAATACGATGCCGTTTCGCGCCTGCGCGATTCGCAACTTGGTGGTGATGTTGCCGACATTGAGCGCTACATTCGCAAGGGCAAGTTATGGGAAGCGTTCGGCGCGGATAAAAAAGTCGTGCTGCTGATTGACGAGATCGACAAGGCCGACATCGAGTTTCCGAATGACTTGTTACAGGAACTCGATCGCATGGAGTTCTACGTCTACGAGACAGCACAGGTGATCAAGGCGATCCAGCGCCCGATCGTGATCATTACCTCGAACAACGAGAAGGAATTGCCGGATGCCTTTCTGCGCCGCTGCTTCTTCCATTACATCAATTTCCCGGATGCCGAGACAATGCTAAAAATTGTCGACGTCCACTACCCACAAATGAAGAAAAATCTTGTGCGTGAGGCCATGGAAATTTTCTTTGATTTGCGAAAAGTGCCGGGACTTAAAAAGAAGCCATCCACCTCGGAGCTGATTGACTGGCTCAAGCTGCTGCTGGCTGACGACATCCCGGATGACATCCTGAAGAATCGCGATACCCGCTCGGCCATTCCACCACTGTACGGCGCACTGCTGAAGAACGAGCAGGATGTGCAGTTGCTGGAGCGCCTGGCCTTCATGTCCCGTCGGGAAGCCTGAGGCTGCATTCCTGGAGCGCGCGCCATGCTGATCAACTTTTACTACGCCCTGCGCGAGCACAAGGTTCCTGCCACCCCGCGTGAACTGATGGATCTCTACGCGGCGATGGAAAAACGCCTCGCTTGGGCCGACATGGAGGAATTCTACCTGCTTGCGCGTACCGTGCTGGTGAAAGACGAGAAGTATTACGATCGTTTCGACCAGGCTTTCGACAGATACTTCAGGGGCATCGAGGCCGCAGGCGGTGACTGGCTGACGAAGGCGATTCCCGAAGAGTGGCTGCGCCGGGAAATCGAGAAGAACCTGACGCCGGAAGAATTCGAAAAACTCAAGTCACTCGGTTCGCTCGACAAGCTGATGGATGCTTTCCGCGAGCGTCTCGCGGAGCAGCACAAACGTCACCAGGGCGGCAACAAGATGGTCGGTACCGGCGGCACCAGCCCGTTCGGTGCCTACGGTGAAAACCCTGAGGGTGTTCGCCTTGCCGGCGAGTCGCGCAAGAAGCGAGCGGTAAAGGTTTGGGAAAAGCGCGAATACAGAAATCTCGACGACAACGTCGTCTTGGGTATCCGCAACATCAAGTTGGCGATGCGGCGCCTGCGCCGGCTCACCCGCACCGGTGCCGTGGAAGAGTTCGACATCGACGGCACGATCAAATCGACGGCCGACAATGCCGGTCTGCTCGACATCGTCATGCGTCCATCGCGCGAGAACAAGATCAACGTGCTGATCCTGTTTGATGTCGGCGGCTCAATGGATCCGCATGTCAATATCTGCGAGGAGCTGTTTTCGGCGGCACGTGCCGAGTTCAAGCACATGGAATATTTTTACTTCCACAACTTCATCTATGAAGGTCTATGGAAAGACAATCGCCGACGCCACGATCAGCGCGTGCCAACCTGGGACATTCTGCACAAGTATGGCAAGGAATACCGGGTGATCATTGTTGGTGACGCGGCGATGGGCCCCTACGAGATCAACTCGCCTGGCGGTTCCGTGGAACACTGGAATGAGGAGCCGGGTGCAGTATGGATGCAGCGCATCACTGATCACTTCGGCAAACTGGTCTGGCTCAATCCCGAGCCGCAGCGCAATTGGGATCACGCCACCTCGACTGTGTGGGTGCGCCAGCTGGTCAACAATCGCATGTATCCGCTGACGCTCAAGGGTATCGAGGATGCGATGCGCGTCCTCAGTCGCTGAGTACTGTATCGAGCCAGGCGGCCAGATCGGCAAAAACCTATGGGCGGTTCGTCTCGTTGAACATTTCGTGGCGCCCATCTTCATAGAGCTTCAGTGTCACGTTGCGCAGGCCTGCCTCACGCAGTTTTGCCGCCAGCCGGACCAGGCCGGTGCCGGCATGGCCAATCGGATCGCGATCACCGCCGAGGATGTAGACAGGCAGTTTCAACGGAATGCGCGCGAGATTGGCGATCTTCGAGACGTCGATCAGGCCGCCCCACAATCCGGTGCTGACGCGAAAGCCGCACAGCGGATCATCTATGTACAGATCGACTTGGGCATGGTCACGGCTGAGCCAGTCATAGTCTGTACGGGCTGGTTTGAAGGCGTTATTGAAGGCGCCAAAAGACAGGAATTCCAGCAGCGTGCTTTTGCCACGAGCACCGATGCGGAATTTCTCCAGTTGCGCAATCAGACGACCGGCGCGGTACTGAGCCGTAATTACTTTCTGACAACACCAGGGCGCCAAGCCCCGCGCCATGCTCGGCCATGTCATGCACGATGAGCAGCACGGCGCGCGGCATGCCGGCAGGACACCGGTGATGAACGGCGATCTCGTGGCCGTCGTCGGCCCGGACGAAGTAATGCGCAGCAGTCATATGCGTTTGCAGCCGGAGGCGATGCACGCGGGTTGCAGTACAATCCGTGCAAGTTACCGCCGATGCAGTTTCAGTGACTCACTTCGCGACTGATCGCACTTTGATTTGCAGTGGCGTCAGGAAACTGCTGGCATAGGCGCGTGGCGTCTGGTTGCCAAGGTTCTCGTTGAAAGCAAGCGTTGCCTTGAGGAAGAAATCGTGGCCAATCGGCACGTCGTCCAGCCCGAAACCGACGTTCGGCCACTGGCCGATAAAACGTTCGGGCAGGTCCTCGTCGCGACGCGAATCCTTGTAGACCAATGACATGGGTACGTCGAAGCCTTTCTTGAATTCCATGCCGGCCAGTACAAGGAACCCCTTGCCGGTGTCGTAGAGCAGCCAGCTGTCCTTGTTTGGCATGCCGAGGGCCATCAGTGCGGCCTCGCTGTTGTCGATGCGGCCGTCAGTGATCACCGGTTCGTCGGGGCCCCAGGATGTCCACAGCTTGCCGCCTTCGAGGCGATTGCCATCGAGGGCCACGCTGAAGCCTGGTTTTTCGATCACCGGTTTTGCGATCGCAGGAATTTTGAACTTCGCATAGATTTCGGCTTGGCGTGGCTGGATGACGTAATAGATGAGCACGCTCAGAACCGGCACGCGGGCCACCTCGACTTTGGCCTTGGCAAAGATTTCCGTCTGGATCTGGCCGCGCCGGATTTCGATCACTTCAGTGTCGAGGTTTCTGTTGTCGAGCCTGAGGCGATTGTTTTTGGTGAACAATCCGGCCGAGATATTGATCTTCATGGTATCGAGCAAGGTGCGTTTTTTCTTGCCTTCGGTAACCGTGTAGCTGCGGAAAAAGAAATCTCGCCAGATATTGAGATTCTTCGGGTCGACTTCCAGGTCGAACCAATCGGTACCGATGAGGCCGGCCTTTTCGTCGTACTTGACCAGGGTGCGGTTGTTCTGCAGGAAGCCCGGATCGGCCAGGTATGCGTAGCGCGGGCCATCGCTCGTCTGCACTTCGATTTCTGCGTATATCTTCTGCGCGCTGCGTCCTGTGAAGCGGGTGCCAGTATCGTCGAGCTGAAAGATCATCTGGTCAGTGGCATCGAGCAGGTTGGCGTTGCCGGCAGCCTGTGCCGAATCGTCAGCAGCGAAATACGGCAAGCCCTCAATGGTGCGCTCGACAAACTGCAGCGGTATGGCACGCAGGCGCCCATCCTTCATCGACATCAGCGCATAACGCCGCAGTTCGCTGCCGACGAGGTTGGTGAAGAGCTCGCCATCGACGTGCACCAGGCGCGATTCCTCGGCCTTGGTCATGGCCTGGGTGGGCATGGTGATGGCGAGCAGGACAAGCATGCCGCTTAAGGAGCGCAGCAGGTAGCGCATCATATGATCGGGAACCGCTTGATGGAGGGTCGGCAAACACTCTGGGGATTAAAGCGATTTTTAGACAGCCCGGCTATCGGCCCAAGTGTTTTATTGGGTCATCAACGCGATCAATGGTTCCTGGCGGGGGACAAATGGCCTGTGGCGGGCATGCCAGGTGCAGCGGGATCCCGGTGCTATCCTTGCGCGCTTTCGCTGCGCGCCCTTTTCGTGCCGCCCATGACCGACGCTGCGCTTCCCGCCGCCGATGAACTCAAGTGCCTGCTGGCCGAATGCCTGCGGGCTGATCGTTTTCGGCTGCAACGCGGCTGGCAGCACCTGGTGGATGCTCGTCGCGGCACCGAGGCGAGCGAGCGTGGCGGAAAGGATGAGGGGCCGCATACGGCCAGCAGGGCTGTGGCGCAGGCGCGTTGGCAGGCGCAGCTTGCCGCTTCGCGGGCGCTACGGACAACGCGGCTCCTGTCGCTGCCGCTGCCCACGTTCGACGATGCCCTGCCGGTGTGCCAGCGCCGCGAGGAAATTCGCGCGTTGATCGCCAAACACCAGGTGCTGATCGTGGCAGGCGAGACCGGTTCCGGCAAAACGACGCAGTTGCCGAAAATCCTGCTTGAACTCGGCCGCGGCGTCGATGGCTACATTGGCCATACTCAGCCGCGGCGTCTTGCCGCGCGGGCCGTCGCTGCGCGCCTGGCGCAGGAGCTGGGGACCAAAGTAGGCGCTGGCGTGGGTTATCAGGTGCGCTTCACCGACGAAGTGGGCCCGGCAAGCCATATCAAGCTGATGACCGACGGCATTTTGCTGGCGGAAATTCCCCACGACCGCTTTCTGGAAAAATACGACGTTCTGATCATCGACGAAGCGCATGAGCGCAGCCTCAATATCGATTTTCTGCTGGGTTACATCCGCCGTATTCTGCCGAAACGACCGGATCTCAAGGTCATTATTACCTCGGCGACCATCGATCATTGGCGGTTTGCACAATATTTTGCCGATGTCTCAGGTACGCCGGCACCGGTGATCGAGGTGTCGGGGCGCACCTACCCGGTGACAACGATTTACCGCCCGTCTAGGGAGGATGCCGAGGCGCGCGTGCTTGATTTGCCGCAAGCCGTGCATCAGGTTCTCGGCGAAATTGTGGCGCGCGAGCGCAGCGAGGGCGTGCCGCCGGTGGGTGATGTGCTGGTGTTCTGCACCGGCGAGCGCGAAATCCGTGAGCTACACCAGTATCTGCGCAAGGCGATGCAGGGCATTGAAGTGCTGCCGCTGTATGCGCGGTTGGGCAACGCCGAACAAAATCGCGTATTCGCCCCGGCTGTTTCCGGGGGCAGCGCCGGGCGTCGTGTCGTGCTTGCCACCAACGTTGCCGAGACATCCATTACGGTGCCAAATATCCGTTATGTGATCGATCCGGGTTTTGTGCGGATCAGCCGTTACAGCGCCCGTTCGCGCGTGCAGCGTCTGCCGATCGAACCGATCTCGCAGGCGAGCGCGAATCAGCGTCAGGGGCGTTGCGGCCGGATCGCTGCCGGCCTGTGTTATCGGCTATACAGCGAGGCTGATTTCCTGTCGCGGCCGGCGTACACCGATGCAGAAATTCAGCGCACCAACCTGGCATCGGTCATTTTGCAGATGGCATATCTGGGGCTTGGCGATATCGAGGCCTTCGAGTTTATCGATCCGCCGGATCGCCGTTTCGTCCAGGACGGCTGGCGTTTGCTTGAGGAATTGAATGCCGTCGATGCGCAGAGAGTGCTGACTGCAATCGGTCGGAAACTGGCACGGCTGCCGATTGATCCGCGTCTTGGGCGCATTCTGCTGGAGGCAGCGCGTCATGGTTCGTTCGCAGAAGTTTTGCTGATTGTCGCGGGGCTTGCCGTGCAGGATCCGCGCGAGCGGCCGCACGATCAACAGCAGACCGCTGATGAAGCGCATGCACTCTTTGCCGACCCGGGGTCGGATTTTCTTTGGTTTGTGAACTGCTGGCGCGCCTATGAGCAGGCCCGCCAGGATCTTTCCAGTAGCGATTTACGGCGTTGGGCCGAGCAGCATCATCTGTCGTTCCTGCGGTTGCGCGAGTGGCGCGAGACGCATCATCAGTTGCGGCTGGCGTGCCAGCAGCTGGGCCTGAGCGAGAGCAGCCTGGGCCAAATCGACGGCACCGCCGCTTTCAGCGCCATGCATCGCGCGCTGTTGAGTGGCTTATTGAGCCAGATATTCATGCGTGAGGAGGGAAGGGAGCCCGGAGAGAAGCTTTACCTCGGCACGCGCAACCGCCGTTTTGCGCTCTGGCCCGGGTCAGTCTTGGCGAAGAAAGGCGTGCAGTGGGGCGTTGCTGCCGAGCTGGTCGAAACGCACAAGACGTTCGCTCGTACCGTAGCGCGAGTTCAGCCGGGCTGGATCGAAGCCCAGGCACAGCATCTGCTCAGGCGTGAGTATTTCGATGTGCAGTGGGATGGCAAGCGCGGCATGGTGATGGCGCGCGAACAGGTCTCGCTGCTGGGCCTCGTGTTGCATCCGGGTCGTGATGTGCATTACGGGCCGATCGATCCGGTGCTCGCCCGCGAGTTGTTTATTCGAGGCGCACTGCTCAACGGTGATTGGGGTGATCGCGAACCGGATTATTCGTTTCTTGCCCACAATCAGGCAGTCGCCCGGGAGGTTGATCGTCTTGAATCGAAACTGCGGCGCCGCGATGTGCTGGTTGACGATGCGCTAGTCTATGCCTGGTTCGATGCGCGTCTGCCGGACGATATTTTCAGTGCGCGCAAGTTTGATGCCTGGTACTGGCAGGCAGCGCGTGGCGATCGCTCATTGCTGTGCCTCGCGGCAGCCGATCTCATGGTGCGCACGCCGGACGAACTCACACCCGATGCATTTCCGGATACGACATCGCTGGCCGGTGCTCAGGTGCCGCTTGCCTACCGTTTTGCGCCGGGCGAGCCGGACGATGGTGTCAGTCTTGATGTGCCGGTGGCGGCACTGAATCAGTTGGCGGCGACGCAACTGGATTGGCTGGTGCCCGGCCTGTTGCGCGAGCAATGTATTGCGCTGGCAAAATCGTTGCCGAAGGAAAAGCGCAGAACTCTGGTGCCGGTGCCGGATGTCATCGCTGCCGTGCAGCCGCGCCTGGTGCCCGGTGAGCGCACCCTGGTCGAGATGCTGGCGGGCGAATTGCGGCGCGTATCGCGACAGGACATTCGCCCGGAGGATTTCAATCTCGCTGCGCTGCCACAACATCTGCGGGTCAACCTGCGGGTACTCGACAACAACGGCTCCCTGCTGGCGCAGGGACGCGATCTGCTCGCGCTGAAGCAGTCGCTCGGCGCTGTTGCCGTCCAGGCGATCGTTGCCACCGGGCGCGACACATTCGGCACGGCCGATATCCGCAGCGCCGGATTCGCGCCGTTGCCGGCCGTGGTCGAGGCGCAGCACGCCGGCATGACCCTGCGCAGTTATCCGGCACTGGTTGATGAAGGCGATCGCTGCACCGTGCATCTGTACGCTGATGAGGCAACGGCGCAAGTTGTACACCGCCGTGGGTTGCGCCGGCTGTTTCTGCTGCAAAGTGCGGCGATCATCCGGCCGTTGCGCAAGGCCTTGCCGGGCTTCAACGAGTCCGGCGTGCATTACCGCAGTATTGGCACTACCGATGAGTTGCTTGAAGATCTCTGGCTGGCAGTTTCGGATCTCACTTTTCTGCGCGATGAAAGCGTCGATGACGTGCGCGACAGCGATGCCTTCGTTGCGCGCTGGGAGGCCAATCGCGCCGCCCTGCACGGCAACGCCAACCGGTTGGTAAAGTGTGTCGGCGAGACACTGACGCGCGCGCAGAACGTGCGTATCGCCCTGGCAAAGATGCCGGCGTCACTGGCTTTCACGCGCGACGACATAGCCAGACAGCTTGATGCGTTGCTGGTGCCACGTTTCGTCAGCGCCACACCGGTGGCCTGGCTGCTGGAATTGCCACGCTACCTGCAGGCAATCCATCTGCGGCTGGAGAAGCAGTCGCCGCGCGATACTGAATTCACGCGGGAACTGGGCGCTTTGTGGGCGGATTTTCTGCGCTTGCGTGCGCAGCTTGAGGCCGCGGGCCGGCAGTCAACGGAACTGGAGACATATCGCTGGCTGATCGAGGAGTATCGGGTGTCGCTCTTCGCGCAGCAACTGCGCACCCGCCTGCCGGTTTCAGCGCAACGGCTGGCGAAGCAACGCGAGCGGATTGGTTGATGGCCATGGCTTGTCAGTGGTGCGGTGCGGCGTCAGGATGTGTCCGGGACATTGGCAGGATGCGGCAATGAGCATGAGTGCAACGACTCCAGGTGCAAAAAACACGGCAAGCACCGATCGCCGTGAAGCCGAGTCTATCTTGGTTGCGGTCAATGATCGCGACCAGCTGCATGTGCGTCATTTTCGTGGCGGTACGCGCAATACCAGTGTCGTGCTGCTACATGACCTTTTCGATGACGGCAGCCTTTTTTTTCGGGACAGCGATGCCTTGGCGCCGACCTTGGCGCGTGCCGGTTTCGATGTCTGGGTGCCGGACCTGCGCGGCAAGGGCCGCAGTTTCCCGGCCCTGACGCCGGAGCGTGCTGCCGAAGCGGATTACGGCTTCCATGCGGCCATCACCGAGGATCTCACCACATTGTTTGGTTTGTTGCGCGAAGCGGCACCGGACAAGCCCGTGTACCTCGTTGGCCATGGTGTTGGCGGGCTGCTGTGGCTGAGCTTTCTGGCGCGCTGGCCGATCCTGCGTGAAATGGTGCGTGGTGTGGTGCTGCTCGGCACGACGACCGCAGTTGAGCGGGCTGGCCTGTATGCAGCACTGCGTTGGCGGGTTCGCGATGGTTTTTGCGCGCGGTGGTTCGTCCGCCGTCGTGGCCTGGTGCCCGGCAGAGCTTTGGGTTTGTTTTCCGCAGCGGGTGCCGCCAATGAGGCACCGCGGTATTACCGTGAAGTGCGTGCGGTGCTTGAGCAGGGCTGGATCGATCCTGTCGATGGCCTTGATCATGCGGCGCAATTGCGCGAGTTACCACACTGGCCGCCGACCCTTGTCCTGGCGGCCGAATGCGATGCTCCCTGGGGCGGGGCGGCCGGCGGCCGGCTACTGCAGGCACAACTGCCACCGCACGATGGCAGGCTCTACGTATTTCCGGCGAACCGCGCGGTGCAGTTGCTGGGTTCGCGCTCGGCATTGGCCGGGGGGGCAGGTGCCGGGGAAGTGCAAGGGCTTGTGCTAGACTGGCTCATTAATTTTGACGGCTGAATGTGTTCGTTCCCTGCGTCGCCGGGCTGCCGAATACAGCGTATGCCGCGTTTATTTTGTTTTTTTATACAACACAGAGGATTCCTCCTTGAGTTCTTCTTCGTTCGCCGGCGGTATTGTTATCTCCGGTACCGGCCTTTTCACTCCTGCTGAATCAATTTCCAACGCCGAGCTCGTTGCCTCGTTCAATGAATACGTCAGTCGCTTCAATGCGCGGCATGCCGAAGATATTGCCGCTGGCCGTGTCGAGGCGCTGGTGCCATCCAGTGTCGAGTTTGTCGAGAAAGCGTCCGGGATCAAGAGTCGCTATGTCATCAACAAAAGTGGTGTGCTTGATCCAGACCGTCTCTGTCCGCGCATTCCAGAACGCGCTGAAGAAGAGCCATCGGTGCAGTGCGACATGGCCGTTTCTGCTGCCAACGAGGCGTTGGCGAAGGCTGGCCTCGCCGGTAGTGACATCGACGCTGTGATCGTCGCCTGCTCGAACATGCAGCGGCCCTATCCGGCGATGGCTATCGAAGTGCAGGCAGCCATCGGCGCAAGGGGTTTTGCCTACGACATGAACGTTGCCTGTTCTTCGGCCACCTTCGGCATCCAGGCCGCGTACAACGCCATCGCGGCCGGTAATGCCGACCGCGTGCTGATGGTGAACCCGGAAATCTGCTCCGGCCACCTGGCCTGGCAGGATCGTGACTGCCACTTTATTTTCGGCGATGCCTGCACGGCGGTGATTGTCGAGCGCAACGCCGTCGCGCGCGCCACTGAACGTTGGGAT
This sequence comes from Pseudomonadota bacterium, assembly GCA_049324495.1. Classification (GTDB taxonomy): domain Bacteria; phylum Pseudomonadota; class Gammaproteobacteria; order Pseudomonadales; family JADFDG01; genus JADFDG01. Next base: position 55,801 of record JBMOOP010000134.1, on the reverse strand, counting down.
ATTCTCGGTACTCGATTGCAGACGGTTTATTCGAACAACATCCGCAATAATTTTGGCTTTCTCAATCGTGGCGATGAGTCCGGCATTGGCGCGCGCGACAAACTGTTCCACCAGAACGGTCGCAAGGTGTTCATGGAAGTCTGCCCTATGGTTGCCGAGCAGATCAGCTCGCATTTGGATACGTTGGAGATACCGGTTGCATCACTCAAACGCATGTGGCTGCACCAGGCAAACCTGAAGATGAACGAGTTGATCGCCCGGCGGGTACTCGGGCGCGATGCCGCCCTTGAGGAAGCGCCGGTCATTCTTGACCGTTATGCCAATACCAGTTCCGCTGGCTCGGTGATCGCCTTTCATCTGTACAGGGACGGTCTGCACGCCGGAGATACTGGTGTGATCTGTTCTTTTGGGGCGGGCTATTCCATTGGTAGTATCGTTGTGCGCAAGCGTTGACCGTCTTCGGCATGCCGGTTCCCGGGAACTTGCATGATGGGGGCGGGTCCAGCAGCAAGGCCAGGCCCGGAGGGGCAAGGTGGTTCGTTATCCATAATGCAGATAGATCAACACAAAAAGGAGCAATCCAATGTCCAGGTTGAATCGTTTCAATGTGCTTGCGGCTTCCGTTGTTGTCTCTGCGCTCGGCGCAGCTGGCGCGGTCCAGGCGGCCGGGAACCCGTTCACGGCCACAGACCTCGCCGGCGGTTATCAGCAGCTAGCCGATAACAATGCCGAGGGTAAATGCGGCGAAGGAAAATGCGGTGAGGGCAAGTGTGGCGGCCAGCACAGTAAGGCCAACGCTTCCGAGGGCAAATGTGGTGAAGGCCGGTGCGGTGAGGGCATGTGCGGTGCAGATATGCACAAGAGCGCCACCGAGCCCGCTGAGAAGGGTGCCGAAGGCGCGTGCGGTGCATCCAAGGCTGTCGAAGGCAAGTGCGGCGACATGGGCAAGAAGCCGTAATTAGGTGCTGCCAATGCCTGGGCAAGTGGTTGGTGCAGGGCTTGGTTTGAGGCGGGCCCTGTTGGGCCCGCTTTCTGCGCTTGATCCGGCTGCTGAGGCAGTGCGTCGGTTACCGGATTTTCTCGAAGTCGCGCCGGAGAACTGGATCGGCGTTGGTGGACGCCTCGGCCGGCAGCTTCGCGCCGTGACCGAGCGCTTCCCGTTGGTAGCCCACGGATTGTCGTTGTCCGTCGGCGGGCCTGCTCCGCTTGATCTCGAACTGGTGCGCGCGGTTGGCCATTTCCTCACCACGCACGGTATCGAGACTTACAGCGAGCATTTGAGTTACTGCAGTGACGACGGTCATCTTTATGATTTGATGCCCATTCCGTTTACTGCTGAGGCCGTGAGGCATGTCGCAAAACGTATTCGTATCGTCCAGGAAGAGTTGGGCAGGCGGATCGCGATTGAAAATGTTTCGTACTACGCGGCACCGCTCGTACAGATGAGCGAGCTGGAATTTCTCAAGGCTGTGCTCGTCGAAGCCGACTGCGACCTGCTGCTTGATGTCAACAACATCTACGTCAATAGCATCAATCATCGCTACGATGCAGATGCATTTCTCGCCGGCATTCCCGGCGAGCGCATTCGTTATATCCATGTCGCCGGTCACTATGACGAGGCACCTGATCTGAAGATTGACACCCACGGTGCCGACGTCATTGATCCGGTCTGGCGATTGCTTGCGGCGGCCTATGAGCGGTTCGGGGCAAGGCCCACATTGCTGGAGCGGGATTTCAACCTGCCGCCATTGCCAACCCTGCTTGCCGAGCTCGAACAGATACGTGGCCGGCAACGCGCGGTGCGCCCGGAGCGCGCGCTCGCATCATGACAACCCGGGATTTCCGCGACATCCAGTTCGCTTTTGCCGCCCATTTGCGCGATCCGCTGGCCAATCCACCGCCAGCGGGTATCGAGGAGCGGCGTCTGGTAATCTATCGTGAACTGTTCTTCAACAATGCCGTGAATTTCCTCAGTAATTTCTTTCCGGTATTGCGCGGCCTGTATAGCGACGATGACTGGCAGGCAATGGCCCGGGATTTCTACGCCAGGCACCGCGCGCATACGCCGTATTTTCTTGAAATTGCCGAGGAATTCCTGCATTACCTCGCTGAGGAGCGCACGCCACAGCCTTGCGATCCACCCTTCGCGCAGGAGCTTGCGCACTATGAATGGCTTGAGCTCGTCCTTGATGTGGCCACCGAGGAAATTCCCGTCGAAGGCTTCGATCCAGCCGGCGATCTGCTCGATGGCGTGCCGTTGCTGACCCCGGTCGCCGTGCTGGCGAGCTATCGCTGGCCTGTCCACCAGATTTCGGCGAACCGGATGCTGGCGGAGAGGGTGCCGACGGCGCCGCTGGCGACGCCGGTGTTTTTTGTGGTCTACCGTGACCGTGCGGATGCGGTGCGCTTCCTTGAGGTGAATGCGACCACTGCGCGGCTGTTCAGTCTGTTGCGTGAGCAGCCGATGCTGAGCGGTCAGGATGTTGCCCTGTGCGTTGCCCGTGAGCTTGGGCACCCTGACCCAAGCGTTGTGGTATCCGGCGCCGCTGATTTGCTACAGATGCTGCGTGAGCGGGACATCGTGCTGGGCACCCGTTTGCCCTAAACTGCACGCATTTGTCGCCTGGAGATCCGAAAGTTCATGCGTCATTTGCTGCGTTGCCTGCTGGCCGCTTTGCTGTTTGCCATGACCACTGCGGCGGTTGCCGGCAACGATGCCCGTGATCCCTGGGAAGGATTTAATCGCAAGGTGTTTGTCTTCAACGAATGGTTCGACCGCTGGCTGGGCAAGCCCGTCGCCCGCGGTTACCAGGCCATTACCCCGACCGTCGTCGACAAGCACATCACGTATTTTTTTCGCAACTTTGACGACGTGACCAATGCCGTCAACCTTGCCTTGCAAGGCAAGGGGCGAGAGGCGCTGGATACCACAGGGCGCGTCATTGCCAACACCAGTTTGGGTCTTGGCGGCCTGTTCGATGTGGCCTCGGCGGGTGGTATTGCCCGGCGAGAAACGTCTTTTGGTACGACGCTGGGCAAGTGGGGTATGGGCAGCGGTCGCTACCTCGTCCTGCCTTTCCTTGGCTCCTCGACACTGCGCGATGCGGCCGGTGTGCCCGTTGACTGGGTCTTCAACCCGCTACCCACGCCACTGTCCGTGGTATCGGAAGAAGCCCATCGTTATGCGCTCGAGGGGCTGGGGCTCATCGATCAGCGTGCCGACCTGTTGCGCTACGAGGAGGTGCTGGTCGGTGACCGCTACGTCTTTCTGCGCGATATCTATTTGCAGCACCGTGCATTCGCGGTTGATGGTGCGCCGGCAGCGGACCCGTTTCTTGAGGGCGAACAGGCAGACGAGTGATATTCGTCTGCTGGCCTGACAAGCAGCATCAGCTTGCGGTACCGACGTGCCGGGTATACCGTACGGCAACCCTCGCGTGGCTCCTGTGGAGTATGCATGCTGGATCGACAGGATCGCTGCATCCTGGTAGTCGAGTCCGATCACGGAATGCGCGACGCCATGATGCAACTACTTGCACAGTGTCAGGAACGCATTGTCGCCGTCGCCACCGTTACCGATGCCATCGCCTGCCTCGCCGATACCGAGTCCCATATCGACGTTGTGTTGTGCAATTTCCACTTGCTATCTTCCCCCGACATGCACCTCATGCGCGAGATTCATGCGCGCGATGCCGACTTGCCGGTGATTCTGATGGGCAGTGCACCACGCGTCAGCGACGTGGTTGATGCCCTGCGCAGCGGCGCCTACGATTTTTTTTCCTGGCCGATCGCCGATGCACACCTCCTGCTGCTGGCGGTGGAGCGTGCGCTCGTCACACGTTGTCTGCGTGAAGACAACCGCCGCTATCGCGCACGACTTGAGGCGGCCAATCTGGAGTTGGAGCACAACGTTGCCTTGTTGCGCGAGGATGAAGACGCCGGTCGGCGCGTCCAGCAACGGATTCTGCCTGATTCGCCGCGCGACTACGGCTGGTGCCATGTCGAGCATTGCATTATCCCCTCGCTTTACCTCTCCGGTGATTTCGTTGATTACTTCGAAGTTGGCGAGCGGCAGTTGGCCTTTTACCTTGCGGACGTATCCGGGCATGGTGCTTCCAGCGCCTTCGTGACGATGTTCCTCAAAACGATCGGTAACCGCGCCCGCCGCGAGATTCGGCGTGATCCTGCCAATCTCGTGCGGCCATCCTTGATGCTCACGCTGGCCAATCGCGAACTGCTCTCCCTGGGCCTTGACAAGCATGTGACGATGTTTTGCGGCGTCATTGATTTTACGCGCCGTCAATTGCATTTTTCGGTTGCCGGGCAATACCCTCAACCCATTGTTTTAAATGGGAAATGTGCAGAATACTTGGAGGGTAAGGGTATGCCCGTAGGGCTATTTGACGAAGCGGTGTACGAAGATAGAATGCACGCGCTTCCAGAAGGGTTCGCCCTGGTGCTTCTCTCAGACGGTGTGATGGAACTGATGGGTGATGGGTCGCTGGCCGAGAAGGAGGTCCGCTTGCTCCAGGCTGTGGGCAACGGGGCCGTCACGGTGGAAACCTTGAGTCGCGAATTGCAACTGGATCGCAGCCGGCGAGCGCCCGACGACGTGGCAATGTTGTTCATTCGCGATGGCGTCGCGACTCCCGGTATTTAAAGGGCAGAATCTATGAGCGGCGGCAGTATTCTCTACGCGGTTCACAACGGCACTTGGGTGCTGCGCCTCAGCGGCGATGTACGCGCCCCCTGGTGCGCATCGCTTGACGCATTGCTGGAACGCATGTTCGATGACAGCGTTATTGTCGGCGTCGTGGTGGACTTGCGTGAAGCCACCAACATCGACAGCACGATCCTCGGTCTGCTGGCGAAAATCGCCGTTCGCTCCCGCGAGAAATTGAATCGCAAACCGGTGCTCATAGCACCGAATCCCGATATCCGTCGCCTGCTCGACAGCATGTGCATGGAAAACGTCTTCCGCATTGCCGACGATGCGGTCGGCGGCGGCTATGAATGTACCGAGTTGCCGGCGGTGGACCGCCCGGAGGCGGAAGTTTGCCGCCAGATTGCCGATGCCCACCGCGTATTGATGGACATCGACGATCGCAACCGCGCGGTATTCCACGATGTTGTCGCCACCCTGGAAGACCAGCAGCGCACTGCCAACGGGCGGTAATCTCGGCGCATCTGCCGTTCTTGTCGTTTTGGTGTTTGTCGTTGCGGTTTTTTGGTTCTAGTTTTCCTGTCCTGCCAACAGCCGCGCGTGAATATAGTCTTCGTGCGGCACATACAGCAGCCCCGCAACCTGGCGGATCACATACTCCTCGTACTTGTCGATCCGGCCATCTGCCAGTGCGACTTTCCACATCTGCACCAACAACCGCTTCTTCGTCGCATGATCACTGTGTCGGTTCACTGTCTGCGTCAGATCAGTCAGTGACACGGCATTTGACGAGCGATCCTGACCGCGTGCAACGAGATCCCGGGCATCCTCCTCGGAAAGCGTGTAGGTCTCGCGCAGCAACGTTGTGAGCCTGGCGCGCTCTTCGTCGTTGAAGGAATGATCAGCTCGGGCGGCTTCGACAAGCAGTGCTGCCGATACCAGTTGCAGTTCACACTCGTCGCGCTGCGCATCGCGTTGTCCGGTATAGGTCTGCGCCTTGAGACGCGCCTCCAGCCAGCGGGAAAGATCGCCAATCATGGTGATATCTGCCTGATGAGTTCTTCGAGTTTGTGCTGGTCGGCAACGAAATTGCGAATGCCCTCGGCGAGTTTTTCGGTGGCCATCGCGTCCTCGTTCATCAGCCAGCGGAAACGCTTTTCGTCGAGATTTATGCGGGCGGGGCCGGTGGGTATCGCATCGATGTGCAACCTGCGGGTGAGAGTGCCGGTGTCGCGTGACAGTTCCTCAAGCAGCGTCGGGCTGATGGTCAGGCGGTCGCAGCCGGCAAGGGCCTCGATTTCGCCGACATTGCGGAAACTGGCGCCCATCACGATCGTCGTGTGGCCATGGCGGCGGAAGTAATGCCAGATCCGGGTGACCGACACCACACCGGGATCTTCGTCTGCGCGGAAGCTTTTGCGCTCGGTGCGAGCTACATGCCAGTCGAGGATGCGGCCAACGAACGGCGAGATCAGAAAGGCACCGGCCTCTGCCGCCGCCACTGCCTGTGGCATTGCGAACAGCAAGGTGAGGTTGGTGCGGATGCCTTCCTGCTCGAGAATGCGCGCCGCCTGGATGCCTTCCCAGGTACTGGCAATCTTGATCAGCACGCGCTCAGGACCAATGCCCTGGGCGCGATACAGCGCCATGATCCGGCGGGCGCGGGTGACCGTTGCCATGGTGTCGAACGACAGGCGCGAGTCGACCTCCGTAGAAACGCGGCCGGGAATGATCGCGAGGATTTCACCGCCGATCTTCACCGCAAGACGGTCGACGGCATCGTCAACCCAGCTATGCGCTGTGTGTATCGCTGCGGGCTGTGCTTTCGCGGTTTGCACGGCGTCGAGCAGGTGCCGACGATACTGCGGCAACTGCGCTGCCTTCAGCAGCAGCGAGGGATTGGTGGTGGCGTCCTGCGGCGTGTAGGCGCGCATGGCCTCGATGTCGCCGGTGTCGGCAACCACCACGGTCATCGTGCGTAACTGCTCGAGTTTGCTTTTCATTCGGGTGCTTCCGTTCTCAATCGTTCGACCTGCGCCAACGCGCTGCGCAGGGTGTGGATGCCGGCACTGGCTTTTACGCCCCCGGTGCTGAGGATGCGGCGAAAGGCGCGCGCACCGGGCAAGCCGTGATACAGGCCAAGCATGTGACGGGTGATGCTGTGCAGCCTGTGGCCTGCTGCCATTTCGTGTTCTATGTGCAGAATCATCCGTTCGACGATTTCCGCGCGTGTCGGTACGGCGTGGTTGTCGCCGAACAGGCGGTGGTCGGCACCGGCGAGCAGGTAAGGGTTGTGATATGCCTCGCGGCCGATCATCACGCCGTCGACCTGCGCCAGATGGTTTTCGCATTCAGCCAACGTCTGCACGCCGCCGTTGAGCGCAATCGTGAGTTGCGGGAAGTCGCGCTTCAACCGGTAGACTCTCGTGTAGAGCAGTGGCGGGATTTCGCGGTTTTCCTTTGGCGACAGGCCAGCGAGGATGGCCTTGCGCGCGTGCACGATGAACACGCTGCAGCCGGCCTGGCGCACGGTGTCGATGAAGTCGTGGGTGAACTCGTAGCTGTCGTGGTCGTCGATACCGAGGCGGTGCTTCACCGTCACCGGCACTTTCACTCGCGCCCGCATTGCCGCGACGCAGTCGGCGACCAGCGCCGGCTCGGCCATCAGGCAGGCACCGAAGCGGCCTTCCTGTACGCGGTCGGACGGGCAGCCGACGTTGAGATTGATTTCGTCGTAACCCGCATTCGCACCCATTTCCGCCGCGCGAGCGAGGGCGAGCGGATCGCTGCCACCCAGTTGCAGCGCGACCGGGTGTTCGGCCGCATCGAAGGCGAGCAATCGCGCGGCATCGCCGTGCAGCAGCGCGGCGGCCGTGATCATCTCCGTGTAGAGGCGCGTATGGCGGCTGAGCAGGCGCAGGAAATAGCGGTCGTGGCGGTCAGTCCAGTCCATCATCGGTGCGACCGACAGCCGCCAGGGTGACGTCGTCATGGCGAGGCACTATACGCGGTGCGCAAGGCGGGTCAACGCGCGGGAAACCGTCATGGCGACGGTTATAATCCGCCGCCTCACGCCCCACGCCCCGGACCCTCCCAGACCATGACCGTCCGCACCCGCATTGCCCCGTCGCCTACCGGCGATCCACACGTCGGCACTGCCTACGTCGCGCTGTTCAACCTTGCCTTCGCCCGCGCCCAAGGCGGCCGGTTCCTGCTGCGTATCGAGGACACCGACCTGGTGCGCTCGACGCCCGAGTCCGAGCAGATGATTCTCGACTCGCTGCGTTGGCTGGGCCTCGAGTGGGACGAGGGCCCGGATGTCGGCGGCCCGCACGGCCCGTATCGGCAGAGCGAGCGCGGCGAGATCTACAAGGCGCACACGCAGATTCTCCTCGACAAAGGCCACGCCTTCCGCTGCTTCTGCAGCAAGGAGCGTCTCGACACGCTGCGCGCCGAACAGAGTGCCGCGCAAAAAACACCGGGGTATGACGGCCATTGTGCGCACCTTGCCAGCGCTGACGTCGCGCAGCGTGTTGCCGCTGGCGATGCGCACGTGGTGCGCATGAAAGTGCCGCGTCCAGGCGTCATGACGGGCGAGGGCGCCATCTGCGCAATCGACGACATGTTGCGCGGGAAAATCGAAATCCCCTGGGAACAGGTCGACATGCAGGTGCTGATGAAGGCCGACGGCATGCCGACCTACCACCTTGCCAACGTCGTCGACGACCACCTGATGCAGATCACCCACGTGCTGCGTGGCGAGGAGTGGATCAGCTCGGCGCCCAAGCACAAGCTGTTGTACGCGTACTTCGGCTGGCAGATGCCGGTACTGTGCCACCTGCCGCTGTTGCGCAACCCGGACAAGTCCAAGCTCAGCAAGCGTAAAAACCCGACCAGTATTAATTACTACCGGCGCATGGGGTTCCTGCCAGAGGCAATGCTGAATTACCTCGGGCGCATGGGCTGGTCAATGCCGGATGAGCGCGAGAAGTTCAACTTCGACGAGATGGTGGAGAATTTCGATCTCAAGCGGGTGTCGCTCGGCGGCCCGGTATTCGATGTCGAGAAACTGCGCTGGCTGAACGGGTTGTGGATGCGCGAATTGTCGCCGGCCGAGTTCGTCGCGCGCCTCAAGGACTGGGCGTTCAACGACCAGTACTTCGCGCCGCTGGTAGCGCACATCCAGGGGCGCACAGAAGTGCTGTCGGATGCCGCGCCGCTCGCTGCGTTCATGGTCTCGGGTATGCCGAAACTCGAGCGCGGTCAGTTCATGCACAAGTCGCTCACCGAGGAGCAGGTGCTGAAAGTGCTGCAGTTCGCTACCTGGCGCTTCGAGACGATGCGGCGCTGGGGCAAGGACGAGGTCAGCGCGGAAGTGACGGCACTCGCCGCCGCAATGGGCATCAAGATGCGCGATTTCCTCGCCCCGGTATTCGTGGCCGTCGCCGGCAGCGCGAATTCCTTCTCGGTACTCGACAGCATGGCCGTGCTCGGCTCCGACATGACCCGCGCCCGCTTGCGCCACGCGCTCGACGTACTTGGCGGCGTCTCGAAAAAGCAGGCCAAAGAGTGGGAGAAGGAGTACCGGATGCTCGGTGGTGGCGGGGAAAACGAACCGGAGGGTTGACAGCCCCCGGGGGGCTTCCCATAATCCGCGCCCTCAGTATGTGGGGCTATAGCTCAGCTGGGAGAGCGCTTGCATGGCATGCAAGAGGTCATCGGTTCGATCCCGATTAGCTCCACCACTTCTCCGAATGAAACAGGCGCCGCGAGGCGCCTTTTTCATGCCTGAAACCCAGCAAACGGTACAGACCCTGCTCGTTCTTGATGAAGAGTGGCTTGGACATTTTCGATGCTCCAAAAACGCGAAAGCCCGCGCGAGGCGGGCTGGTTCGTGAGGGCGGGGTGTCAGGTCTGCTTGACGCTGAAGGCGTGACCGCAGGCCAGACAACGACAGTTGTCGAAGATGACACCGTCCAGTTGACTGCCGATGGTTGCGCCAGCCGTGCCACCGGCAACGCCGCCGACGAGACCACCGAGGATAGCACCGGCGAGACCACACCCAGCGCTATGCCGATAGGGCCGCCAACAACGCCAAGTGCAGCGCCGGCTTCAGCGCCAGCGGCGGCGACGGCGACGGCGCCGACAGTGCCGTCGGTCTTGCGTCCGTGATGGGTGATTTCGACGCGCGGCGAATGGCAACGAGAGCAAATCTGATTCATGGGGTTCTCCTGATGGGATGCGCCAAGACGGCGCATGATGCCGAATGGCACCGTCCAAGGTCTCGTTTGCGCGAGACCAGGCGCACATTTTTTCCTGGTGCTCGCTGATGGTTGTACTTATCGAGCGGCTGAGCCGGCGGTGCGGCTCGCGGGGGTGGATGTCACCGGCCGTCCAATGGATGCCAGCCGCCAAGGCGTCGCCAGCTCACCGCTCTTCGCTCAAACCCAGCTCTTCCCACATCCACCCGAAGTCATAAGCGGGCATGCCGCGCTGTGTGGCGCTTTGCGCCGTGCTGCGCTCGAGATCCTTCAGCCAGGCGATGACCTTGATGCGACCTGCCTGGGTTTTCAGCGCCTGCGCCGGCGTCTTGTTGCCGAGCGCCGGGATCGGCATGCCCATGGTCTCGCGGTAGTGGCGGTCAAGAATGGCGAGGATCATGCCGTGCTGTTCAACAGGCGATGGCAATTCCGATATGGCGGGACCACCGGGTGCCGGCATCGCGTCGAGATCCATTTGCTCGTAGCCGGTCAGTGCCGGCCCGACCTTGACGCCGAGCGCCTGCTGAAGCAACAGCAAGCCGCGCTCCATGCGCTGACGCGAATTCGTGGTGAACACGAGATGCTTGCGCTCGAGCACAGCTTCACCAAGGAGCGTTCCGGCCGGGCTCACCGGCTGTGATTTCTTGCGTGATTTCGGTTTTGTTGCAGGTGCTTCACCGCTGGCGAGCCAGACCCAGCGCAAGTGGTGATCGGATGCCGACTCCCAGCCGGGCAGGGTGTTCATGACCGCTGCGATATCGTCGGCGCGTGCCAGCAATGGCAGCCGGCTCTTGCCAATGAGAATGTCATCGCCGTCGCGGTTGACGATCTGTGGGCGAGGGGCGGTCTGTACCGTGTGCAGCCAGGCGATCCAGGCTGTCGTGCACAGGGAGGGCATCGGGTCGCTGCTGCGATCGACTTTGCGAAGGCGGGCGTATGCCTTGAGCAGCTCCTGGGTCTGATCGGGGCGCACGGGAAGCACGCCGCCGGCCAGCACGTACTCTTCCTGCACGCGCAGGATGCGGGCAGAAATGACGTCCCAGCGCGAGAGGTGCTGGCTACCGGATTTCTCGTGGACGAACACAGGTTCTTCGGTTGTGCCCTTGGGCACGTCCAGCAGGCGCAGGGTCAGCCCGGTACCGGGCCGGACATCGGTGACTTCGTACAGGCGCAGGCGACTGTCGATGAGCGCCTCGAGGTACTTGCGGGCATAGCCGTTTTCGCGCCAGCCGGCGCGCTTCAGGTAGTCGGCTGCCATGCAGTGGCCGTCGGCGCGTCGGCGGGTGGCGAAGTCCTCGAAGACGGTGGCGATGAATTCGCCGCCCTGGTCGCCGACGATGTCGTTGATCTCGGCAGGGTCGGCGTTCAAGGCCTCGGCGGCATTTTCCACATGCTCCCTGACCACCTCCCCGAAGAGTGGCTCCCACTCGGGCCGGGTGGCGTATTTCTGCATATTGCTGATGAGGGTGCCGGTCTTGCTCATGACGGTACAGGGACTCTTGGCAGGCGAAATGGGTGTGCCTGGCAAAGGTTCGCCTGCATGGCGCAGTCACCCCCAATATTTAACATAATATACATTATGCGCAACTCAAGGCGTGCACATCAAGGAGCGCTGGTCCCCGACGCCACTGACGGTAGAATGTGCTTTCCGAATCGCAGCGCATGGGTGCCGTCCCCGTAGAACTGGCGATAGACGCCAACCTGCCGATAGCCATGTTTTTCGTACAGGCGGATTGCCACGGCGTTGTCCGGCCGTACTTCGAGATGCATCCTGGTACAGCCGGCGGCGCGCGCTGCGGCTTCGGCCACCTGCAACAAGGCATCACCAATCCGCTGGCCGCGAAAATCCGGGTTCACCGCTATCGAATAAATCCGGCCCCGGGAGGTTCCGGTACGGTACAACACCAGGACATAACCGACCAGCACGTCACCATCCATGGCCATCCACAGGGCGCTGTGCCCCTTGCAAATCATCCAGGCGAAATTACGTCGCGAGAGTTGATCGGTGCTGAAACAGCGTCCTTCCAACGAGACGAGCGCGTCCAGGTCTGCCATCGTCGCCGCCCGCATGATGAAACTGCCTTGCCGGAACGGGCGCGGTGCCACCATATCAGCATCAGCCCTCTTCATGCCACGCCCAGCCCTGCCAGTGCCTGCAGAAAAACCTGGCGGCTGCGGAACAACACCAGCTGTTGCCAGTCGGAACTCGCCGGGTAGAAATGATGGCGCATGTCCGCCTTGATGCGCTGTGTTTCCGCCGCCTGCCAGGCGGGCGGTGCGCAGCGGTGCAGCAGATGATCCGCCCGCAGCACCGGGAACATGCGCGCAAGCGGCCAGGTGCCGAATTCCAGCGTCACGCAACAGCAGCGCTCAGGCAGTTCACGATGCCAGAGGTAATCAAGCAGGCCTGTTTTGGGTACCGAGGTTGAGGTGCCCAGCGCCGGCTCGGTCACCGAGTCACCGAAAAACCGGCGTGCCAGTGCAACGCCGTAACTCGCCGGCGGATGGTCGCAGATCACTTCACCGTAACCGAACGGGCCAAGGCCGGTATGGACATCGACAATCGCCACCAGCGCGCGATCGCGCAGGGCATAACGGGTCAGCAGATCCTGCAACAACCGCTGCGACCAGGTTGACGCATGGCCACCGAAAAACAGGCCTGTCGGGTGTCGATATTGGCCACCGGTAACCGCCCGCTCGAATGCCTCGCGGCCATGGGTGCGGACATATTCCGTAAGCAGCAGGTCAGCCTGTGTCAGCGCTTCGGCAGTCGACGAAGGCGGCAGCAGGATGTCGGCGAGCGCGTCATAGCCGGCGTTCGCCGGCAAGGGTGCGTCGAAATCGACAAAATTGCGATTGAGATCGACGCCCTCCTCGTTGGTGCGCCGCAGCCACGCGAACCCCCAGGGGTTGAGCGCATGGATATGCAGGATGGCGACATCTGGCGGCAGCGCAGTCGCCGGGCAGTGCCGCAGGAAATCACGCTGCGCCGCTGCGCCCGCAAAGCCTTCGACGCCGTGCAGCGCTGATTGCGTCACCAGCAGACGTGAGGCCCCGCGCGGCCCGACCCAGGCAATGTCGGTTGCCAAGGTTTCGCCGGCGGGCCCGCGCAACGGGTGCAGGAACGATTCAGATACAGCGCCGACGGCACGGGCAGCCGCGAGGAATCCGGCTCGTGCTGCGGCGTAGTCGGCAGGAAAGACGGTGATGTCCAGATCGGCGGCAGACGTGGGCAGCATGAGCAGCGAAGGAAAAATTTACGTTTTGCGGATGACGGCCAAGGCTAAGCCATTGCCCACCTTGTCGACCACCCGTCATTGCCCCACCATTACGCACCGCCCGGCCGCCGGATCACGCAGCGGGCCACGCCAGCGCAACAGCTGGCGGGAATCGTCCACACACCACCGGGGCTCATGTCAAAACTCATCATCGTGGTGGACAACGTCCAGGACTGGACTTCGTACTACCCCAGCGAAGACCTGATCACCGTTCAGGATTATCTTGCCCGCAGTGGTACCTACGATGCCTCGCGCACCCAGGTCATTAACCTCTGCCGCAGCTATCGCTATCTGTCCAACGGGTACTACTGCTCGCTGCTTGCCGAGGCACGCGATCAGCGGGTGATTCCGTCGGTGCGTACCATCAACGACCTGCGCAACAAGAGTATCTACAGTCTCGACATCGAGGATTTAAACGAGAACCTGAACAAGACGCTCGCGAAAGAAAGCCAGGAGAACCATTACTTTACGCTTAAGTTGTTCTTCGGCCAGACGGACTTCGATCCTCTGGAGGACTTTGCCCGGCAACTGTTCGAGCAATACCCCTGCCCCATTCTGATCGTCGAATTCAAGAAAACCGATGTCTGGCTGGTTGAATCGATCAAGTCCGGCGCCCTGAACAGCCTGAGTGATCCGGAAGAAGACCGCTTCGCTGAAGCAATGAACCAGTTCTCGCGCAAGATCTGGCGCAAACCACGCTCGCGCAAGAAATACCGCTATGACCTCGCCATGCTTGTCAATCGCGAGGAAGCGATGCCGCCTTCTGACCCGAAAGCGATCGCCACCTTTATTCGCGTCGGGCGCTCGCTAGGGATGGACATCGACCTCGTCGAGAAGAAGGATTTCGCGCGCCTCGCCGAGTACGATGCGCTGTTCATCCGCGAGACAACCGCAATCGGCAACCACACCTACCGCTTTGCCAAGAAAGCCGAGGGTGAGGATATGGTCGTCATCGACGATCCGGATTCCATTCTTAAATGTACCAACAAGGTTTATCTCGCCGATCTATTGAAAGCCAACGGCGTGCCGATTCCGAAAACAGTGATTATCAGCCGCGATCGACGCAAGGACCTCGAGGCGCTCGGCACGGAACTCGGCTTCCCGCTGGTGCTGAAAATTCCGGATGGATCGTTCTCGCGCGGCATCGTCAAGGTGAACAGTCAGCAAGAACTGATGGACCAGGCCGACCTGCTGTTCAAGCAATCATCGCTGCTGTTGGCGCAGGAATTCTTCTACACCGAGTACGACTGGCGCATTGGCATACTGAACCAGCGGCCGATCTTTGCCTGCCAGTACCAGATGGCGCGTGGCCACTGGCAGATTTACAGCCACGAGCCTTCCGGCAAGACGGTCAGCGGCGGCTCGCGGACCATGCCGGTGCGCGATGCGCCGGCACAGGTGATCCGTGCTGCGGTAAAAGCGGCCAACCTGATCGGCCACGGACTTTATGGCGTCGATGTGAAACAAGCCGAGAACAAGGTCGCCGTGATCGAGGTGAATGACAACCCGAACATCGACTTCGGGATTGAAGATGCCTACCTCGGTGAGGACCTCTACCGGATCATTCTTGAAGAATTTATCCGCCGGCTTGAGCGCAAGCGAATGGGGTTTTGATCAGGCCTTGTCCTGCTGCGTCAATACCTGCCGCCAGCGCGGCAATCTGTCTGTTTCACGATACGCTTTGAGTTCTGCCATCATCCGGTCAATTGCGTCCGCCACCTGCTCGCGCAATTCCCATTGCGCGCTCTTGCTGTCGGCCTGGCCGGCAAACGGTGCAGTGGAGATCGGCTCGCCAAACATGAAGTAAAAGCGCTCAGGCCGCGGGATCGGGCTCAAACCGATCCCGCGCACGAGCGGCATGATCAGATCGCCGTCACGCAGCAGGCTTGCCACTTTTTTGTTGCCGAGCAGGCGATGACCCAGCCAGGATTTCTTGAGGTCGTTGGCATCGTAGATAATCGTGTACATGTCGTCGGCGCCGAGCGAGGCAAATGGCACGATCGGATACTGGTGTTCGATGGCCATGCGCGCAAAGCCGGTGCGGTTCTTCCAGGTCAGCCGGTTCTCCTCGCCCTTGCGTTTGGCCACTTCACGCGCCCCGCCGGGGAACACCAGCACGTTCCTGCGCCCTGCCATCAGTCTGTGGCAGTTTTCCGGTGTGCCGGGCACCGAGCCGTACTTGATCAGTACATCGCCCCATATCGGCACCCGGAAATGATAGTGATCGCCGAGACTGCGCAGATAAACGCCGGTTTTCGTGTAAAGCCCGCTGAACAGCAAGGGCGAGTCGATGATGCCAAAGATGGTGTGATTTCCAACGTACAAGGATGGTGTTTCAGGATCGACGTTTTCGAGGCCAAAAAACTGTGGATCGAACCAGCGGGTTAACGGCCACAAGGCAAGTTCAAGCGCTTTCGCTGACGGCGGCGTGAAAGCGAGGATATTTTCGGGGACTCGTGGCATGTTATGTCCTGTGCGGGAATTGCAGGTGGATCGTCAATCAGCGGGACTTCTTTTTGCGTTTTTGCCTGGCCTTTCCATTTTTTTTGGTATCAGAAGTCCAGCCCATAGCGTGATGAAAGCGAGTCGCCAGCGCCTCGGCACGCGCATCCTGGTTTTTGCGCTTTACTTTATCGCGGATGCGATCATTTACCTTGTCGAGGGCCACTATCTTGGCGTTGCCGTCGGTATTGTCGTCCACATCGTCACCTGCGTTCATGGCAGTCGTCGATCGAGGTGTTTTAGGTAGAACAGCAAGGGCACAAATAATATCGCAACGAACAGGTGCGGCGCGTGCGAGTGCAACTGGTACAGAGCTGTACCGGCCAGCGGCCCGATAATGTAGCCGAGCGCCGGCGCTGCGGCGAGAAGCCCTGCCACCGCACCTTGCTCGCGCGCACTGACAGCCATGCTCGCAGCAGCGGTGTAACCCGGTGCCGCGAGTCCAACCCCGGAACCGATCAGCGCCATGGCCAGTGCCACCAGCCAGGGGCCGCTCGCCAGCGTCAATACAACACTGCCAGCGAGCATGGCCGGCAACCCGGTCCACAACAGACGCCGTGCGCGCCAGTCGAACCGAATGGCCATCGCCTGCGTCGCGAGCGATGCGGCTGCACTCACCATCAGTGCCATACCGACCCATTTCGCGGTCTCGCGTCCATCGATATGCAGACGATCCTGAATGAAAAAGCCGAGCGTTTGCTGGATCACCGAGAAACCGATATACAGCGACACGCCGAGTAGCAGAAACGGAAAGATGCGCGGATCAAAATAGTCGAGCGCGTCGGCAGCTCCTGTGGCCGGCAAGTGTGCGGCGTGCGTACCCTGTGGTGATTCCGGCAGCAAGCGCCACACAAAGAAGGCGGTCACCAGGGTAACCGCCGCAGCGCCATAAAGTGGTGCCAGCAGGCTGATCATTGCGAGGGCCCCACCGACCGCCGGGCCAATGATCGTGCCGACATTATTTGCCGCGCCGAGTTTGCCCATGCCGGTGGTGCGCTGTTCAGCGCTGGTGATATCCGCCATATAGGCCGTCGCTGCTGGCGGGGCCGCTGCCATCAGAGTCGACTGGAACATACGCGCCAGGATCAGCACGACCAACAACGATGTGCCGGTAAGCCAGCCTTCGCGACCGGCAAGAAACCCGGTGGCAAACAACGTGGTTCCCAGGGTGTAGCCCAGCAGACCGATGATGAGCGTACGGCGCCGGCCGAGGTGCTCGCTGGCTCGCCCCCATCGCGGACTCGCCCATGAGAATACGATGCTGCTCAGCGTGATGATCAGACCGACTTCGATTGCTGCCAGCCCCACTTCGCGACCCAGCGGCGCCAATACGGCGAAGACAATGGTTTGACCCATGCCATGGGCCATGACGGCAGCGAAAATCAGCGGTGCAGGTGACACGGCAGAACTGCCTGGCAGGGAATCCGGCGATTATGGCTGTTTCGGGCA
The DNA here is from genome assembly GCA_049324495.1 of Pseudomonadota bacterium. GTDB lineage: Bacteria > Pseudomonadota > Gammaproteobacteria > Pseudomonadales > JADFDG01 > JADFDG01. The sequence continues at coordinate 38,648 of JBMOOP010000134.1, read as the reverse complement.
GTACAACTTCAAAAAAAGGGGGGCCGTCGCGGGGCCCCCTCTTCTTTTTCGACGTCTGCTGCGATATCAGGCTGTCGCGTACAAAGGCCGCGTCAGCGACTCCCAATCGAGCACGCCGTCGTCGGTGCAGTTTTCGTACTGCAGAATACCGATTGCTTCGAACTTGGGCCGGATGCGATCGGTCAACAGGCCGATACGACGCAGGTTCGGGATGACGCGGGTAAACAACAGGCTGCGGAACTGCTCCATGATCTTCGCTTCCAGTACGCGTTCGCGCGCTGCTTCCACTTCCCAGCCAAAATGGGCAAAGACATCGGTGGCGATCATGCGCTCGCGCATCACGATGCAGGCTTCATAGGCAAACTGTGCGCGCTCTTCCTTTTCCTCCTGCGACAGGCTCCTCACATACTCTTCCAGGTAGTTCACCCCAAACGTGACGTGGCGGGCTTCGTCACGGGTGACCAGCTCAACGATATCCTTCAGTACCGGATCGCGAGACACCAGCTTCATGGTATTGAAAGCAGCAAGCGCAAGCCCTTCGATGATGATCTGCATACCGATGAACTTGAGGTCCCAGCGTGGATCGGTCAGCACTTTGTCCAGCAGGGCTTTCAGGTGTTTGTTGACCGGATACATGAACTGGACTTTTTCACGCAGATACTTGTGGAACACTTCGACGTGGCGCGCCTCATCAAAGGTCTGGCTGGAAGCGTACAATTTGGCGTCGAAGGTGGGTGCGCAACTGACCAGTTGCGACGCGACCAGCAGAGCACCCTGCTCACCGTGCAGAAACTGTGACAGTGCCCATGACTGGTTATGCCAGGAAAAATCGAGTTTCTGCTCGTGGCTCATTTTCTCGAAAGGTTCATACCCGATAAAGGGGTTGAACATCTGGTCAACCGGGAACTCGGTTTTCGGAAAATTCCTGCTCCAGTCGATATTGACCTCGGCATCCCAGTTGAGCTCCTTGCCAAGGCGGTAGAGTTTGCGGATACGGCCATTGGCCGTGTCGTAATCCCAGTTGTAATGGCCGGTGAGCGGCGTCTGGAAAATCTCGGCAATGTCAACGATATGCTGGTCGGTCAGCCGCGTTGCGATATCGTTCTGGTCATACCACTGAATTTCTCTGGGCGCCTGCTTGACGATGGTCGTACTCATAATCTGGAACTCCTCGGCACTGAAGGTAAAAAAACGATGGGGCGGACATTGCAGCATGGAGCGGCACTGGCTGTTTGTAACAGCAGCCAATGAGCAGACCCCCCCCAGTACCCTACGACCCTAGCAACCCGGCATCGATCATCACAATGTCGCAAGAGGACAATGGCGGCTGCCGATTGTCGCTTTTGCACAACCATATTTAGCTTCGGCGTCCCGCCTCCAGCTCATCAAACAGGGCGCCGAAGGCCAGGGTAAGTTTGTGGGAGGCATCCAGATGGATCACCGGTACGCCCCGCTCGTGCGACTCCCGCATCAGCACCGAACTGGGCAGCATGGCGGCCATGATTGGCAGGCCCTCCATCTTCAGCTCGTTGACCAGTTGCTGCGGCAGGTTGGCACGCGGCTGAAACTGGTTGACGATGATACCCTCGATCCGTAGCTCGTCATTGTGGTCGCGCGCGGTTTCTCTGATGTTTTCCATCAGCGTGTACAGCGCGCGTCGTGAGAAGGCATCGCAGTCGAAGGGCACCAGACAGCTGTCGGCGGCAATCAGCGCCGACAGTGTGTAGAAATTGAACGCAGGTGGTGTGTCGATATAAATCGCGTCGTACTGCTGCGACAACACTTTTAGCGCCCCGCGCAGCTTGAATATCTTGTGTTTGGACTCCAGTAAATGCTCGATTTCGCGTAATTCCGGGTTCGACGGAATGATATCAAGGTTGTCGTATGGCGTTTTGTGTACAAAGGAGCTCGGTGTGCGCTCGATCAGTTTGAACGAAAGCGTCTGCGCAAAGAAACCGCCAATATTCGGTTCGAGCTCCTTGCCGTCTGCGGAGAACATCGCGGCGTCACCCAACAGGTACTGGCTGGCATTGCACTGCGGGTCGAGATCGACAAGCAGCGTCTTGTAGCCGCGTGCGGCGCTGATCGCTGCCAGATTCACCGCGATACTCGACTTCCCGACGCCACCTTTCTGATTGAACACCACCCGGCGCATGCTGTTTCTCCCCTATCTTGTTTCAATGGTGGGCTGTTACGGTGCATTACGGCCGCATTCACGGCAACAGGAAGTCTGCGGCGACCAACAACAGCAAGACTGCAAAACCACGCCGCAATGCCGTTGCCGGCAATCGATGCGCAAGACCGGCACCCACACCGGCTATCGGTATGCTGGCAAGCACCAACGCCGTCAGACTCGGGATATGCACATAACCGATACTGCCTGACGGCAAATGAGGGTTGCTCCAGCCAGCGACAATAAAACCGGCGGCACCGGCAACGGCTATCGGGATACCACAGGCCGACGAAGTCGCCACTGCCTGCTGCATCCGCAAGCCGGCTGCATGCAGGTACGGGACCGCCAACGAACCGCCACCGATGCCGAAAATTGCGGCCGCAACCCCGATGGCAAACCCCGCAACGCTGTCGGCGCTCCAGCGGCGATACGAAATTTGCATGGCTGGAGGCACGACCGCCGTATCTACGCCTGCTGTGTTGGTGCGCTGCAGTAGCATGCGCAGGCCGATCAAGGCGGCAAAGATTCCGAACAGCCGCATCATCCAGTACCCGCCGATCACCTCGGCAAGATGACTGCCGGCAAACGCGCCCAGCATCAGCGCCGGCGCCAGCATCCCGACTACAGGCCAGTGCACAGCGCCGCGAACCTGATGTGCGCGCACCGAACTCATGCCTGTAAACAGAATGCTGGCCAGCGAAGTGGCAACGGCCATGGGCATGATGATCGCCGCATCGAAGCCTTGCGCGGTGTAGACCCAGACCAACGCCGGCACGATCACCAGGCCACCGCCGATCCCGAGCAATCCCGCCAGCATGCCCGCAACGGCGCCAACCAGCGCGCAGACAAGCAACACAGGCAGGATGTCGATCACGAGTCAGGGACGAGCAGCAGAGCGGAATGTGTACGCCGGCACTTCGCGCCAGCGTGCCACATAACTGCGCGGCTCAATGCCGGTGAGCTCCTTGTCGAAGGCCAGGGTGACACCGAAATGAAAATCTTCACCCGGCGGGAAGCCGCGAATCCCGTAGCCAAGATTGGGTTGCTGCCCTTTGACGCGCTCCGGTTTGTCGTTTTTGCGCGGATCGTCCTCGTAAACCAGCTCCAGCGGAATACCGCGCAGTTCCGCCGGCACGTCGAGGAAAGTCAGCATGGAAAAACCGTTGCGGCTGTCGAACAGCAGCCAGTCTTCGTCCGAACTCAGCCCGCGGGCGAGCAACTGCCGCTCGTTATCGTCCAGCGTGCCGTCCACGATTGCCTGCACAGGACCACCACGGGCGGTGCGTACCACGGCACCGCGCTGGTCGTTGCCATCGACTGTCACCCGTACTTCCGGGTTGATCAGTGACATACGGTACAACTTTGGAATCCTGGCATGGGTAAACGCTTCGAAATAACGCGGATAACGAATCACCTGCACCTGCATTTTCATCACGGTGATGCCGGCAACGACGACGCTGGTTTCCAGTTGCATCGTCGAGCGTATCGCGCCGGCACGCGCGCCGACGAGACGCGGCCTGAGATTTTCGTTGTCCAGTGTGAGGCGCGTCAACGGAGTGAATACCCCGCCGGAAATACGCATTTTCAGCGTATCCACCAACGACCGCGTGCGATCACCCTGCCAGCTATCCACCATCAGATATTGCCAATTGAGTTCATTGCCAGGATCAACACGTAACGTATAGAACGGCGTTTCGGTAATGCCGGTAGCCAGGTCGTGATGTACGTAGACTTCCTTTGCCTGCGGAAAATCACCCGCGATCAATTGCAGGTAGCGCGTTTCACCCTGAATCGTTGCGGCAAGCTCGCCCAGATAGCCAGTAGGTGGCGCCAGCGATGCCGGAAATGATTCGCCCGACAAATCGCCGGCCAACAACAGCAGCCGGTCCGCACCATCAAAAATACCCTCCTTGCCATTGATGGGCACTTGCGTTGCAGGGAACCAGACGAGCCCGGCCTTGTTGTACTCGTCGATCTGGAACGGTATCGGCTGCAGTACGCCGCCGCGGACAATCGCGACGCGCAGCGTATTGATTTCCAAACCACTGGCAGCCGGTACGCTGCCTGGCTGTAACTGAAAGATTTTGTTGTTATCCCAAGCGCCACAGCTACCAATACCGGCAAATGCCAGCACGCAGGCCATCACAGTGGTACGCAGCCATGTTTGCAGGCACATCAGGATGAAACTCCCAGGGTTAGGCGGATATTGACGATGCCCGGTTGCGGTCGACCGTCGGCGTTGAAATCCTCGACGACGAGACCGTAACGATTTTCGAGTTCGACCAGCCAGCTCATGACATCTGTAAACACAGCATTCTCCAGCGTCACGCGGACGCGTCGTTCGCCTTCCGGATCAAAACGCTGCAGATTTAGCCCGGCTTCTTTCGCGCTGCTGCTGACTGCCGACAACAACGATTGGCCCGCCGCAAGGTGGCTCACTGCACCACGGGTTGCCGCCTGACGCGCGCGCATTGCATTGGTTTGCATCCAGTCGAAGTCTGCCTGCGCGGCAGCGATATCTTTCCGCGCCTTGTCCGCATAATCGAGAACCGGCGCGACAATCAACAGCCAGATGCTCATCAGGACGAAAAAAATCGTCAGGATGGCAATGGCACGCCGGTCACGTATCGGCAGCGAATACCAGCGGGCGCGCAGTGGCGGCAGATGGGCCATGAGTGAGGAGAGCACCGAGTTTTTCATCAGCTGCTGCGCCCCGAACCGGTGGTTTTGTCGGGTATTGCCTGCCCGCCAGGATTCATGCCCACGTTCATACGGGCCTTGTAGCCGCCATCCTGCGCCACGCCGGCACCAATATCGACGAGCAGGCCACGAGTCTGAAGCGCCTGCCGTAATTGTTCGAGGTCATCGAGGCTGCGGGCAACGATGTCGACGCGCAGTTGCCCGTGCGCGCCATCCCAGCCGAGGTTGCGCGGCGTAAAGCGCCCGGAGCCGGCATCGAGCGCCACCAGTGCCTCTGATGTTTGCGCCACCAGCGACACGAATGATGTACCAGCGCCGGCGTTACTGTTGATCTGCCCTTCCATCTGCCTGCGCGGGCTGGGTACATTGCTGCTGCCCGGAAAGACCTGCCGGTAAAGTGCAACCTGCGCTGCACGCACGTCATCGGCAGCGCGCGAATAACTGATGCCGACCGCCAGTTGGTAGCCCAGGACCAACACGGCCCAACTGGCGGCAAGCCAGGCGAGCGGGCGCCAATCGAAACCTGGCGCAAGAAATGAGTTGCTGCCGGCAGGCGCGAACATGCCCTGACGAAGATTGGCCGGCATGCGTGCCGGCACTGCCGCGAATGCCCGTGCAGCAAATACCAGGAGATGATCCGTATGTGTATCGATTGCAACTTGCGGCGCCGCTTCGCGTGCGAGCAGTGCAGACTCGACACTGCTCGCGGTAACTGATGAACCTGCGGTGCCGAGCAGGATCCGCACTTCGCTGGCAGCATCGAGTCGTAACGTGTCGGCCACCAGTGCAGCGTCGCGCTCATCGAAGCCAAGTGCATGGCCTTCGCTGCTGGAAAGCAGACTGTGTTCGCCGTCCAGCAACATCGTCATGCCAGTGATGCCGCGCGCGGGTAAAGGCAATGCCAGAGCCTCACTGGTGACGATATCGGGATCAATCCCCGCCTGCTGCATCAAGCTGAGTAACGCAGCCAGCCACTCGCGATCGATAGCGAGCACCTGCAGGCGCGTGCTGTCCAGCCGCAGCCCGGCGACGACGTGCAACCGCTCGATATCGCTGGCGATATTTTCCTCAAGCAGGAACGGCAGTGCTTTCTGCAACTGCCGTTGTTGCCGCGCGGGAGCATTCACCGGCGACACCAGCAGGCGCGCCGCCGGTAACAGCGCGGCGACCGGCTGGCGCCGTGTACCGGCCCCAGTCGCCAGAGCGCTTGCGCACTGCGCCAGCGCGCCACGCGCAACAGTTGACTCGGTACTGTCTGCGTCCAGCCACTCCCAGATCGCTTCGTTACCGAGTTGTTCCGGTACGCGTATCAGCCAGACTTTGCTCACCCCCCGCTCTCCTGTTCGGCAGCAACCCAGCCAGGATTGCACGCGCCTTCCGGCGCCGAAAACATCGCCCCGAGGTCGCGCCTGACCACTTGCAGCGTGCCGCCCTGCAGGGGACGGTACACCGTACTGACCAGACGCATGTTGCGATCATCGACGGTGACCTGTGCGCTCACCTGAAAGTACTCGCTGTTGACCACCAGCGCGGCTTTCAATTCCTGCTTCGCGGTATCCGTCAGCGCCGACAAACCCGGCAACGCGAGCACTTCGTCCACTTGGGTAAACGGTTTCTGCTGCCGCGCGGCATCGATCTCCGCTGCCATTTCAGCACTGATGCCGGGGATAACCACCTGGAAGACTTCGAGCGGCGCAGTGTTCACGTTCAATCGGGTGCCCTCCGGCAAGACGGTAATATACCGGCTGAACAAGGGGTTATCATCCGTTTCGCGCCACATGGCAGCCGTTGCCGAGCGTAGCGCGCGTAATTCGGAGACATCGCCGAACGGGGTATTGCCCGTCCGGTACGACTCATACTCGGTATCCTCAGCGCCGCCGAGACCATCCACAAGCGTATTGCTGTCGATCCAGTCGGCCGCTTCTTCAGCCAGTGGATCGGCAGTATTCGCATCCGGCAAGACCAGGCGCAGCAGCCGTTTCAGGCGCTCGACCTGCAACCGGTCCCGCGTACGCTCGCCATCTTTCGTTGCGACCAGATTGTTGAGGTTGAAGCGGCCCTGCAGATCCTGGATCGACACGGCAAAAATACCGTTGTCCCACAGCATTGGCCCGATGTTCAGGGCCCAGTCCGACTCGCTGCACGCATCGATGGCTTCAGCACGCTGGCGGTCGTCCTTGCGATCTGCAACCAGCGCCCGCATGCCGAGCGCCTCAGCCGAAAGCAGGTAGGCATAGCCCTGCTCCATCAACAGGGCGTTTTCGGTGCGCGTGCGATCCTGCTCCAGTCGTTCCATGATTTCGGCAGCAATGAGTACCGTTATCGACAGCAGCAACAGCACGATGACGAGGGCGACGCCGCGCATGGGCCGCATTCAGGTTTCCCTCGCGTGCGGATTGGCGACAATGCGGAAAAACCGCTTCAATACGCCGAGGCGTTTTGTCTCGATTTCGACGCTGACGGCGAGCGGTGCGCGCTGGTACTGCGGTTGGCGTTCGCGCTCTGTGGCCAGCGGCCACGTATCCTCCCAGCGGTAGTCAGACTTGATCGGTTTGCTGAGAAACCGGACATCAAAAGCGATGACATTTTCCATCAGCACGGATGACACCGGTACACTGCCTGCCTGGCGGTCAGGATGCTCCCAGTAATCGCGCCATAATTTCCCGTCGGCCAGCCGATAGCGCACGCGCTGAATACTGCCGTGTTGCCGGGCATTGAGTGGATTTGTCCAGCCAGTATGGGTCAACTCAACGGCGCCATCGGCCGTGGACATCAAGAAGGGTTGTTCGTCGCCGAGTTCGTCACGCGCTGGCCGCGCAACAATCTGTTCGAAGTCGCGCTGCATGAACAGAAAGCCACGCTGCAGTTCTGCAAGCGCCTGGGCACGCTCGCCGACCCGCTCGCGATTGTTGACGGCCTGACCGAAAATCATCGTTGAGCCAACCCCAATGACGACGACGATGGCCGTGGCAACCAGCAATTCAAGCAGTGTGAAGCCACGCTGGCCATGCATCAGCCACCCCCGGCCGGCGGTGTGGGCGGCGGCGCTTCAGACGGCTGCGTCGGCTTGACCAGCAAAGCGGTCAGCGTCGACACCGGATATTTTTCGGCCATCGTACCTTCCGGTTGCAGCCCCACCGAAATATCGACACGTCGCGTATCAGGAAGTGGGCCGGCGGCAACCTCGGTCTCGATGAACCACTCGCGACCGGCAAATTCCGACGCATCATCCTGACGACCATTTTCCGGCCACTGCTGGTAGACCTGCAGCTCGACCAGCTTGTTGGATGCGACCCATGCTGCCAGAGTTTTTTCCTCGAAGCGGGAAATACCATGCACATTCGCGCTCATGGTGCTATTGATCGCCAGTGCCAGGGCGACAAAAATCGCCAGCGCCACCATCACCTCGATCAACGTGAAACCGCGTGCGCCCTGTGTTTTTTTTTCAGTACGATGGCGCATCACTGCGGCCTCCGCTCGTATCGTCCACCCGCGCACCGAGCGTATCAATCTGCAGTACAGCCGACTGCTTCTCACCCTCGGCACGGAACACTGCTGTAAACGGCGTGACCTCGCCACTTGAAAGCACATACACCGAGGGTTCGTAGATCGGTTCTACATCGGTGTCTGCAGACGCAGTCTGTGCATCTGCGGCAACGCGATCTGGGGCAGATGCATCCGCCTCGGGCAAAACCAGGATGGGGTCGCCGTCGTCGGGTGATGCCGCAATGCTGATGCCCTCGGCAAGCTCGCGCAGCGTCCAGCGCAGGCCCGGTTCGTCAAGGGCACGAAAATGTGAACTCTGCGCATCCCATGCCACGAAGCGGTAACCGTTGTCGGCGAACACGATGCCGATTTCGCGGCCGGACAACATCGCCTCGTCCTGCGCCACGCGAATGCGCGCCGCCAGCGTTGACGCCTCGCGCTGCAATTCACGCCAGCGACCGCCGGCGTTGAGATTGGGCAACAACAGTGCCGTGAGAATACCAATGATCACCACCACGACGAGAATTTCGAGCAGTGTGAACCCCCGCACTTTCAGCATGTGGGGTTGCCGCAAGACCTGGCGCATTGGCTGGTACCGGGCTGCCGTCGATATGCTCAGCGATCGTTGCTGTCAATGTCGGCGTCGTAGCCTTCACCGCCCTCTTTGCCGTCTGCACCGAGCGATTTGAGATCGAACACACCGCTCACGCCGGGCGAGAGATAAATGTAGGGATTACCCCAGGGATCAACCGGTTTCGACTTGAGGTAGCCACCCTGCGGCCAGTTCTTCGCCTCCGTCGGTTGGCTGACGAGCGCATCGAGGCCCGGCTCGGTCATCGGATAACGGAAGTTGTCCATCTTGAACATGTCGAGCGCCTGGCTGATCGCCTGCATGTCGCTCTTCGCTGCAGCAACACGCGCCTGATCATCGCGACCGATAATGTTCGGCGCAATCAGCGCGGCAAGAATGCCGATGATCACCACGACCACCATGATCTCGATCAGCGTAAAACCCTGCTGGCGACTGGGTTGCGTGCATTGCATGACTGGTTTCTCCCGGCCGTCAGCCGATCATCTGGTTCATCTGAATAATGGGCAACATCATCGCGATCACGATCGAAAACACGATCACCGCCATGAGCACGAGGATCAGCGGCCCGAACATCGCGAGGAACGCGGCGATCGTCACTTGCAGGTCTTTCTCCTGGGCCTTGGCCGCCCGCGACAGCATGACATCCAGATGGCCGGAATTTTCACCGCTGGCAATCATCTGGATCATCATCGGCGGGAAGTAACCATGCTGGTCCAGTGAACGATGCAGGCTGGCGCCTTCCTGCACCTTGATCGACGCACGTTTGACCGCGTCGCGAATACAAAGGTTCGATGCCACCTGGCCGGCAATGCGCAACGCGTCGATCAGCGGCACGCCGCTGGAAGTGAGAATACTGAGCGTGCTGGCAAAACGGGCGCTGTCGGCACCGCGTATGAGCCGGCGTATGATCGGGGCCCGCAGCAAAAAAGCATGAAAACGGTAACGCACCGCTTCTTCTTTCATCGCGACACGAAACACGAAGAAGGCAACCACCGGGGCAGCAATCAGCAGCGGCCACCAGCTCTGCAGCAGGTGGCTGGTGCTGATCAGTACTTTGGTCGCGAGCGGCAATTCCTGATGGTTTCGCTCAAAAACAGCAACGATTTTCGGCACCGCAACGGTCAGCAGGATGGTGACGATTACTGACGAAAACAACACGAGGATCACCGGGTAAATCAACGCGCCGCGAATCGTGCGCAGCAGGTCGTAGCGGCGCTCGGTGTAGTCGGCAAGCTCCTCCAGCACCAGATCAAGGTGACCGGACTTTTCGCCGGCCGCGACGGTGGCACGGTACAGCTCGGGAAACGAGCCGGGGAACTGTTCCAGAGCATAAGCCAGTGTGTGGCCTTCAATAACCTTGGCGCGAATGGCGAGCACCATGGCGCTGATTCGCTGTTGCTCGCTCTGGCGGGCAATTGCACGCAGGCCCTCCTCGACCGGCAGGCCGGAGTGCACGAGCGTGGCAAGCTGGCGAGTGATGAGAGCGAGATCAGCGGCGCTGATCGAGCGTGCGAAGGTGTAACCCGACTGTCGACGCTCCTTGTCGAGACTCGCTTCCACCACCAGCGGCGTCCAGCCCTTGTCGCGCAGTTGCTGGCGCACCTGGCGGGCGCTGTCAGCCTCCAACACGCCACTGCGTTTACGGCCAATCTCGTCAAGTACTTCGTAGATAAACGCCGGCACGTCAGTCTTCCTGCGTCACACGCAGCACTTCCTCAACCGTGGTGCGGCCGGAAAGGATGTTCCGCAGGCCGTCATGGCGAATGCCCGGCGTGAACTTGCGGGCGTGCGCTTCCAATTCCTGCTCGCCGGCATCGCGATGGATCAAAGCGCGCATTTCGTGGTCGATGACGACCATTTCGTAGATCCCGGTGCGGCCGCGGTAACCCTGCCCGTTGCAGTCCGGACAACCTTTGGCGTGATGGAAAATGTGGCCGGCATCCGGGTCAAGGCCAAACAGTTCACACTGCTTGGTGTCCGGCGTGTACGGTTGCCTGCAATTGCCGCACAGCACACGCACCAACCGTTGGGCCAGCACCCCAACCAGCGACGACGACAGCAGAAACGGTTCGATGCCCATGTCATGCAGGCGCGTCACTGCGCCAACGGCAGTATTGGTATGTAGTGTTGACAGAACAAGATGACCGGTGAGTGATGCCTGCACCGCAATCTCCGCTGTTTCAAGGTCGCGAATCTCGCCAACCATCACCACGTCAGGATCCTGGCGCAGGATCGCACGCAGGCCGCGCGCAAACGTCATCTCGACCTTGGTGTTCACCTGCGTCTGACCGATGCCGTCGATCTGGTATTCGATGGGATCCTCGACGGTGAGGATGTTACGTGAGCGATCGTTCAGGCGGCCGAGTCCGGCGTACAGCGTCGTGGTCTTGCCCGAGCCGGTCGGGCCGGTGACGAGGATGATGCCGTGCGGCTTGTGGATGATTTCATCGAGTGCGGCAAGCGTACGTGGCTCCATGCCCAGCTGCGGCAAATCGAGCCGGCCGGCTTTCTTGTCGAGCAGGCGCAGCACCACGCGCTCACCGTTCGACGACGGCATCGTCGAAACACGCACATCAACCTCGCGGCCGGCAAGGCGCACCGAAATGCGGCCATCCTGCGGCAGGCGCTTCTCGGCGATGTCGAGCCGCGCCATGACCTTGATGCGCGACACCAGCAGTGGTGCCAGCTCACGGCGAGGCTGGATGACCTCGCGCAGCACGCCATCGACGCGCATACGCACCACAAGGCGTTTCTCATAGGTCTCGATGTGAATGTCAGAAGCATTGCCTTGCACCGCCTCGGTGAGCAGCGCGTTGATCAGACGAATGATCGGCGCGTCATCTTCCTGCTCCATGAGGTCTTCGGTCTGCGGGACCATGTCGGCAAGGCTGGCCAGATCCATGTTTTCGCCAAGACCCTCGGCCACTTGCATCGCATCCGGGGAGTCCGATTGGTAGGACGAACCCAGACGGGCGGCGAACTCGTCGGCACCGACCCGCTGAAAGCGGACAGCACGCCCAAGGAAGCGGCGGGCCTCGGCCATCGCCGTGAGTGAGGCATCCGGGCGCAGGAGGAGTTGGGCGCCGTCAGCACCCAGGCTGTCAACGACGACTCCGTGACGTTTGGCGAACCCGTACGGCAAGCGCAGCGGCCGGTCAGCCGCCACCGGGAAGCCCGAGGGAATCTCGACATCACTCATGAAAGATCCGGCAAGCTGCGGTGAGACGAGAAAAAACGGCCCCTGAGTCTAAGTCAGGCCTGCTGCCCGGCCAAGTGACCGACTGTAACCGTCAGGGCTTCTTCGCCGCGCCTAGGCGTTGCAATTCAACACCGAGCTGATTGGCCGTCATCGGCCGGAACAGACAGAAACCCTGCAGGACATCGACGCCCAGGGCAATCAACGCATCCCGCTGGGCGGTGGTTTCCACCGCCTCACCCACCACCTGCAGACCCAGGCTGTGACCCAACGCCACAATTCCCTTGACGATTTCGCGTGCGCGCTCCGACTCGGCCAGGTCAGCGATGAACGATCGATCGATTTTAAGCGTATCGAGCGGCATCATCTTGAGGTGACCGAAAGACGAATAACCGACCCCGAAGTCATCAAGGGAAATGCGCACGCCCAGCGCCTTGATCTCACGCAGCAACCGGATCATGGATTCCGGATCATCCATGATCATGTGCTCGGTGATCTCAAGCACCAGCTGGTTCGGGCGGATACTCAGGCGCGACAACACCTCGTGCAGGGTTTCGATCACACTGCGGCCGCGCACCTGACGTACCGACAGATTGACGGATACCGATACCGGCACATCAATCAATCCTTCATCCTGCCAGCGCGAGGCCTGCGCACATGCCTCGCGCAACACCCACTCGCCGAGCTCGACAATCAGGCCGGTCTCTTCGGCCAGCGGAATGAAATCGTCCGGTTCGACGAGCCGGCCATCCGGTATTTGCCAGCGTACCAGTGCCTCGATACCGCAGAGGGCCCCGGTGTGTGCGTGGATCTGCGGCTGATACCAGAGCACGAACTCTTCGGCATCAAGGGCGCGACGCAGTGCCACCTCAAGTTGTTGTGCGTGCTGCACCTCATCCTGCATGTCGGCGGTGAAAAACTGGAAATTGTTCCGCCCGCGCTGCTTGGCCTGATACATCGCGATGTCGGCACAGCGCAGCAGCGTATTGGGGTCGCTCTCGGTGTCCGGGAAGGTGACGATGCCGATGCTGGCGCCGATGAATGCCGGCGATCCGCGAACCATGAACGGCTCGCTCATCGCGCGAATGATCTTGCCGGCGACGACAGCAGCCTGTTTGCCGGAACTCAGGCCCTCAATGATCAGAACGAACTCATCGCCACCCAGCCGGCAGACGGTGTCGCCCCCGCGGACACAATGGCGCAGCCGTTTGGCAACCTCGCGCAACAGCTCGTCGCCTGCCGCATGGCCGAGTGCATCATTCACCTGCTTGAAGCGGTCGAGATCGAGGAAGAGAACGCCGACCTTGTCTGTGGAACGCGTCGCGCGCGCAGTAGCCTGCCCCAGCATCTTGAGGCAAAGGTAGCGATTGGCGAGTCCAGTGAGCGAGTCATACTCGGCGAGCTGAATGAGTTTCTGCTCGTACTCACGCCGCTGGCTGATATCCTGGAACACAATGGCCGTGCCGGCAATCTCGCCTTGCTCGTCCCGTACTGCCGAGACGGTAAATTCCGCCGGCACGCGCACGTCGTCGCCGCGCAACAGAGCACCCTGAATACCCTGCAGCGACATGCTGCGTGAAGCGCAAGCGCGATAAAGCGGCGTGTCCGCCCAGCGGACACCCGCCGGCACTTCGACAATTTCGACGAAGTCCGACAGCCAGCGTCCAATCAGCTCGTTCACGGAGAGGCAGAGAATGTCGCCGGCGGCTGGATTGGCGAAGGTGATCAGACCGTCCCGACCGACGCCAATAATCCCCTCACCAACGCTCTTGAGCAGCGCCTCATTGTTGTCACGCAGCGCCCGGACTTCGAGTAACGCCCCCTCAAGCTGCCGCGATTTTCGGTCAAGATCAAGGAAGACTTGAATTTTCGACAGCAGAATGCGCGGTTCGGCCGGCTTGAAAATGTAGTCGACCGCACCGGCATCGTAGCCCTTGAAGACCTGGCGCAGATCCTTGTTGATCGCAGTAAGAAAAATGATGGGAATATGCCGGGAACGCTGATGGCTGCGCATCAATTCCGCCACCTCGTAACCGTCCATCTCTGCCATCTGCACATCAAGAAGCGCCAATGCGATATCGGTGTTCTGCAGCAGCATATGCAGCGCTTCGGTGCCGGAGTTTGCCTTCAATAATTGCACGCCAGGAATTTCGATGATTGCTTCGAGCGCAACCAGGTTTGCCAACTGATCATCAACACAGAGTATTTTCTGTGCAATGTTGCTCATTGTATTGCTCATTGTGAGCGCCTCAATATTTATCAAGCAGATAGCGAATAACTTCCAAAGACTCCGGCTTCTGTTCAACCAAGCGAAAACCGGTGGCGAAATCACCGCCATAACTGGCTTGCTGTGTCCATACCACCACGGCATCGACACTGATCGTTGTGCTGCGATGCACCATTTGCGGCAGAACCATGCTGAAGACCATGCGCTGGCCATCGGCAAAGGGTTTTTTGCTGATCAGGCGCAAGCCGCTTTCAGACAAATTCAGCAAGCGTCCGATATTGGCGCCGGTGGCACGATCGAAGATATTTAATTCGGCGGACAGCCGCTTGCGCGGTGATTTTCGGCGTTCCTCAAATGCCTTCTGCGCCTGCTCACGCGACGAGGCAGAACGCATCACTGCTACTGCGCCGGAGAAGTTGTTGTCACGCTCATTGATCGGTGTGGTTGTAACTTCCAGCCGCAGTGGCTTGCCATTGTTAAGGCAATGCAGCTCGGTTGACTGGTAGGGGTCTCCGCGACCGATAGCCTTGAGAACGGCAGAATCTTGCCAGCACCACAGCAGGCGACCGTTGCCGTCAAAAAATATAAGGCTGTCGATCGACATGCCGATTAATTGCTGCGTGCTCTTGCCGAGCAGGATTGCGGCAGCAGGGTTCGCAAAAGTAATCAGCCCAGTCTTGTCGAGACCAATCACCCCCTCACCCATCGAACGCAGGAGCCGCTCGTTTTCCTGCTGGGCCCGATGCAATTGCACCAGCGTTTGCTGCAGCTTGCGTTTTTGCAAATCGAGCTCAAGAAACACGCGCACCTTGGCGGTGAGCACGTTGGGGTCAATCGGCTTGAACAGGTAATCAACAGCGCCGACATCGAAGCCACGCGCCATGTAATGCTTTTCCTTGCTGATCGCCGTGCAAAAGATTACCGGTATTTGCCGGGTCTTGTTGTTGCGCTGCAACAACTCTGCCACCTCGAAGCCATCCATGTCCGGCATCTGCACGTCAAGGAGGATCAGTGAAATATCATGCTTGAGTGCAAGGGTGAGGGCCTCGTTGCCGTTCCCTGCCTTGAGCAGCTTGCGCTCAGGCGCCTCAAGGATCGCCTCAAGCGCAATAAGGTTTTCCGGCCGGTCATCAACCAACAGGATTTGCTGGATTATCGTCTGCATATTCATCGCATCATGCTGCTGCCAGACTCGCCAGAAATTCACCCATCTCATCCAGCGTCATCACATGGGCCCAGGGCACCCGCTTCAGTGCGCCTTCCGGCATTATCGGAACTTCCGCAGTTCCAGGCTGTTGCACGATCGGCATACCACCGCAACGGGCCACGTGATACAGCCCGGCGGCCCCATCTTCGTTTGCCCCGGTAAGGATAATGCCTGCCAGCCGCTCACCATATGCCTCAGCTGCAGATTCGAACAACACATCGATTGCCGGACGACAATACATGACAGCCGGATCAATGCTGAGCGCAAAAGAGCGGTCACGCTCGATCAAGGTGTGGTAGTTCGGCGGGCAAATGTAGAGAACATCCGGTTCCAAAGAAATTTTGTCCTCAACTTCAACCACCTTCAGCTTTGTTCTGCCGCGCAGCACCTGCGGCAGGGTGCTGATCGCCAGCGGATACTGGTGCTGGCACAGCACGACGGATATACCAATGCGCTGCGGCACTGCCGCGAGTATCTTCGACACAGCACCAAGACCTCCCCATGAGGTGCCGATAACAACAGCATCGATCCCAATCGGATTGCCCATTGGGCTTACTGATTCCCTGATGTTCCCGGCGCCCTCGGATCTTTTGGCGGTGGTGGTTGTGAGTCTGGCTGTAGAATAGCCACTCTGGCCATTTTCTCGCGGTCATACGCTGCCCGATGCGCCTGTGCCTCCCGTATCTTCCTTTCAAGCCCCCTGCGTTGCTTGTCCAGCGAGAGAAAAAAATCGATCTTGCTGGCGAGGATCACCGGATCCAGCGGTTTGAAAAGATAATCAACGGCGCCGGCCTGGTAACCCTTGAAAACGTATTTCTGGTCCTTGCTGATGGCCGTGACAAAGACAATGGGTACGTTCTTTGTTTTCGGGTTGCTGCGCATAATCTCGGCAACTTCGAAGCCGTCCATGCCCGGCATCTGCACATCAAGCAGTATCAGCGAGATGTCTGACTTGATCAGCACCTTCAGTGCCTCCGGCCCGGAATGGGCCTTGATCAGATTGCGCCCCGGCGCCTCGAGAATAGCTTCCAACGAATACAGATTATCCGGGGTGTCATCCACCATGAGGATGTTCTGGACAATCTCCGCATGGGGTTCTGCATGTGACTGTGGTTCGCTCATGGCACGACTCAGATTCCGGTTTTCTTGCGGTAGATACGGGATTCCTTGACCAGTGGCTCAAATTCGTTTTCGCATCCGGAGAAACGCATGGTTTCTTTGCTTCCAAGGCACAAGATGCCACCAATATCAAGACTGTCGCGGAACAACGAGAATACCCGACGCTGCAGTTCATGATCGAAATAGATAATTACGTTGCGGCAGACCACCAGCTGCATTTCGCCAAAAACCTGATCTGTAGCAAGATCATGGTCAGCAAAGACAACGTTCTTTTTCAACCGCTGGTCCATCATAACGCTGTCGTACTTGGCGGTGTAATAGTCTTCCAGCTTCGCCTTGCCGCCGGCCTTCAGATAGTTCTCCCCGTATTGCCGGAATGAAGCCAGCGGATAGATACCCTTGCGCGCCTTTTCCAGCACGACTTTATCGATATCCGTCGCATAAATCTGGGTACGTTCGTACAGGCCTTCCTCGGTCAGGAGAATGGCCATCGAATATATTTCCTCGCCGGTCGATGAGCCGGCATGCCAGATTTTGATGAACGGGTAGCTTTTCAGTCGCGGAATCACCTCTTCACGAAACGATTTGTAGAACCATGGATCACGGAACATCTCGGTGACGTTGACCGTCATGTCGTTGAGCAGGCCGACAAAAAATTCCTTGTCATGCAGCACTTTTTCAATCATCTGCGAGATATTCGCCAGCCCGGACATGCCCAGGCGATGCTGAACCCGCCTTTTCATCGACGCCTTGCTGTACGAGCGAAAGTCGTAGCCGTACATCTGGTAGATTGCCTCAAGCAGAAGACCGATCTCGATATCCTGCCTATCGAGGTCATCTTCGCCCAGTGTCGCAAGCTTCCCCGCCATGCCTTAACCCACCCTTAAGCCTTGTGCAGCCAAACGCGCATCAACGCCGTTAGTTTTTCAATATCAACCGGCTTCGAACAGTAATCGTTCGCGCCTGCCTCAATGCACTTCGCACGATCATCTTTCATGGCTTTCGCAGTGAGTGCGATCATCGGCAGACTCTTAAACCGCTCTTGCGCACGAATACGCTTCATCGCCTCATAACCATCCATTTCCGGCATCATGATATCCATGAGTACCAGATCAAAGTCCGGCTGCTGCTCCATGGCCTCAAGCGCCTCAATGCCGTTGTTGGCAATGACAATTTCGAAACCCATTTCCTCAAGAGAGGCCGACATGGCGTAGATGTTGCGCATGTCATCATCAACCACCAGAACTTTCTTGCCCGCAAAAATATCTTCGCGATGATCAACTTTTTCAACGCGCCTCTGCTTGACTGCCTTTGGCATGCTTGACTCGAGCCAGTGCAGGAACAGCGATGCCTCATTCAGCAGCCTTTCGGCCGAACGCTCGGTCTTCAGGATAATGCGGTCTGCATACTTGCGCAGTTGCTGCTCTTCCTCTCTGGAGAGATCCTTGCCGGTATAGACAATCACCGGCATCACGGAAGACGTATCGTTCTCGTGCATTTTCTCCAGCAACTGCAGTCCATTGATATCCGGCAGTGTCAAATCAAGAATCATGCAATCGAAAATATTGGCACGCAGCGCATTGAATGCTTCCTCACCGGTTGAAACCAGGGTGATCTCAACGCCTTTCTGATCGAACAACTCACGCAGGCCCTCGTGAGCATACTCGTTGTCCTCAACTACCAGCAGCTTGCGGACGTTCGTGCTGATCGCATTCTCGATTTTGTGGAAGGCGTTGAGGATTTGCTCTTCATTGGCCGGTTTTGCCAGAAAATCGATAGCGCCCATCTTCATGGCCTTGCCGCGCTGGTCGACACCAGACAGAAAGTGCACCGGAATACCGGCAGTGCGTGGGTCCTCTTTGAGTTTTTCCATAACATCCCAGCCGCTGATGCCGGGCAAACCAACATCGAGAATGATGGCGCTGGGGCGATACTTGCGCGCGTATTCCAGGCCTGATTCGCCATCCTCACAACTGACGCTTTCAAGGCCATAGTCTTCAGCCAGAGAGCGGAGGATTTTTGCGAACTCCTTGTCGTCTTCAATGATGAGAACAGTTTTTTCCTTGACGGTAAAATGTTCTTCGCCACTACCGGCCTCTGTAGCGGTGACATTGGCGCTATCACCAACCTTCTTCTCGGACTTGTCGGCTTTCTCGTATTGTTCGGCGATGGCCGCAAGCCTGGCCTCGAAAGCATCCTGTCCGGGATCCTTCTCAACCATGTCGGCGTTACCGACCGGGACGTAAATGATAAACGTCGAGCCGGTATTTTCGCCCTCGGAAATCAACTGGATCTCACCGCCGAGCAAGTGCGCGAGCTCGCGGGAAATCGTCAGTCCAAGTCCGGTACCGCCATACTTGCGCGAGGTGGTGCCATCGGCCTGCTGGAAGGCTTCGAAAATCACCTGTTGTTTGTCTTTTGGGATACCGACGCCAGTATCCTTCACCTCAAAGGCAATCATGTTGGTAGTGGCGATCTGCAGTCTGCCTGCTTCGATTTTCTTCGGATCTGCAGCACGAATGGTCAGCGTCACGCCACCCTTGTGAGTGAACTTGAAGGCATTAGAGAACATGTTGCGTAGCACTTGTTCGAGGCGCTGGCGATCGGTAAACACACTTGCCGAAGGTAATGGTTCAACGACCGCGACATCAAAGGTAATGCCACGGCTCTCCGCGACATGCCGGAACGAACGAACCATATGTTGGGAAAGTTCATTGATGTTGATCTCGTCGATCACCACACTCATCTTGCCGGACTCAACCTTGGCCAGATCAAGAATATCGTTGATCAGGGACAACAAGTCCGAGCCTGCCGAATGAATTACCCGCGCGTGTTCAATCTGCTTCTCGTCCAGCGTTTTCTTCTTGTTCTCGGCCAGCGCATTGGAGAGTATCAAAATTGAATTGAGTGGCGTGCGCAGCTCGTGCGACATGGTAGACAAGAATTCGGATTTGTACTTACTGGACATTTCCAGCGCGTTGTTTTTGTCTTCAAGAATCTGCTTGGTCTGCTCAAGCTGCTCATTCTGCCGGGCCATTTCCTGCTTCTGCTCAGCCAGTAGCCGTGCCTGCTCCTCCAACTCTTCGTTGGTTACCCGCAATTCTTCCTGCTGGGTCTGCAAACCTTCTTCCGACGCGCGCAGCGCCTGGGCCTGCGCTTCCAGCTCCTCGTTGGTAGCCCGCAATTCTTCCTGCTGGGCCTGCAGCCTGGCCTCTGATGCCGCCAGCTCCATTGCTTGCCGCTCGAGATCGCTGTTGACTTTGTGCAGCGAGGCTTTCTGTCTTTCCAGCTCGTCAGTTTTACCCTGCAATTCACTGACGAACGTTGCCAGTTTGGCGCGCGACTGCGCCATGTTGAGCGAAATGGCAATGGCCTCGATGCCGGCTTCCAGCAATGTCATGTCGTCGTCGGCGAACGGACTCAAGGAAGCGATCTCGATAACCGCCTTCAATGCCTTCTCATGAACAATAGGGGTCACAATGATATTGCGCGGCGAAGTTTCGCCCAGCCCGGAGCCGATGGCGATGTAGCCCTCTGGCACATTGGTCAGCAGTATTTGCTTCTGCTCAAGGGCTGCCTGACCGATCAGCGACTCGCCGAGTCCATACTCGTTGGCAACACTCTTGCGACGCGTGAAGGCATAGCTGCTAACAAGTCGCAGCTTCTGGACATCGTCGTCGAAAAGATAAAGAGCGCCAATCTGTGCCTCCAGCGCCTGCACCAGATAGGTCAGCACGTTGTTGGCCATCTGCTCGGTGCTCAGGTCGCCACGCATGCGGTCATTGAGTTCGGCTATCTGCGTCTTGCGACGCTCAATACGCTTGTCCTCGTCGCGCTTGCGCTTGAGAGCATCACGCATCTGATGCATGGCATTGAGCAGCTTGCCGGTTTCGTCGTGGGAAACGACGATGACATCGAAATCCCAGTCGCCGCCGGCAATCCGTTCGGCCGTCTCGATTGCATTGTTCAGGGCCATGACCACACCACGGATCGTGGTCAGCGACAGGAACAGCAGCATGACAATGCCAGCAGCGCCGAAGAACATACCGAACAGGCGCGTCCGTTCGGAGTACGCTGCAACATCAATCAGATTCTGGTGAAACACCTCATTCTGCCGCTCGCGCAACCGCTCCTGAACGGCAGTGAAGGCATCCAGAAGCGCCCTCATGCTGGTGATTTCGGCATATAACTGGTCGGAGGCGATCTCTCCGTTGAGCATGCGGCCGGCCACTGCCTCCGCCGCCTGCGTATAGGCGTCGAAGCTGGTCAGCAGCTCGCCGGCATCCTTGGTGAGTTGAGGATCGATGGCCTCTAGCTGGGCAATGCGGGCACGCATGGATTGGGCGTTGACCACTGCCTCATCAAGCGTGGTTTTGTCCTCTTCGTTGATCGCCGCAATGAATTGCTCGCGCAGACCGACGATCTCCAGGTCGTTCTTGTTCAGTGCATCGATGACGGCGAAGTCGACCTGATTGATGCGGGTAACTTGCGTGGCGATGTGGGTCGCCGCGATGAACGAAAAGAGGTAGTAGCCTGCGAACAAGACAATGCCGGTGCCGGCAATGAGCAGAACCTTGCTGCGGATGGAGAGGTGCTGCAACCACTGCAACATAAGCGGACTCCACGAAAAACCGGCACCTGGCATGCTGCACGGGGCCGGCAGGATGGTTGTTATTGTCTGGCTAACCTATCAACTTCAGCCTGCTGCCACAACAAGTTACAGCTCTCACTTGTTGTGATATCGAAGCTGGCAGCAGGCCCCAGGCCAGTCTAGGCTACCGGGTGCGGTAGTGTCCCGCGCAGCCTTATAGCGGATTGCCGAAGTGCGTCGAGTCATGCGAAGTGTTTACCCGATGACCGAAGCACACAGCAACCGCAGACCGGCGGTCAACAATGTACGACCAGCGGAAGGTTTCGGGGTGCGCGCCCGATTCAGGATCAGGAAAGAATATTGATGAGCGGAATACGCTCGGCAGCCACATCGGTGGTGCGTCGTGCGAACGCATCAAAGTCGAACAGCGAACGGTCGGCCAACTGCGACGGCGCCACGTTGCCGATCGCCGAGAATATGGACTCGATGCGGCCGGGATACTGCCGCTCCCAGTCCTTGAGCATGGCCTTGATCACCTTGCGCTGGGCGTTCTCCTGGGAACCGCAGAGATTGCAGGGAATGATCGGAAATTGCTTCAGCGCGGCATACTCGGCGATATCCGCCTCGGCGCAGTAGGCCATCGGCCGGATCAGCACATGCATGCCGTCGTCGCTGCGCAACTTCGGCGGCATTGCCTTGAGCGAACCGCCGAAGAACATGTTGAGGAACAGTGTCTCAATGATATCTTCGCGGTGATGGCCAAGTGCAATCCTGGTGGCACCGATTTCTGCGGCAAAGCCATAGAGCGTCCCGCGTCGCAGCCGTGAGCAGAGCGCGCAGGTTGTTTTTCCTTCCGGGGTTTTTTCCTTGACGATGCTGTAAGTGTCGCGCTCGATCACATGAAACGGCACGCCGATGGCACGCAGGTATTCAGGCAGTACATGCTCGGGAAAGCCCGGCTGCTTCTGATCGAGATTGACCGCAACCAAATCGAATTGAATCGGCGCATGCTTTTGTAGATTCAGCAGGATGTCGAGCATAGTGTAGCTATCCTTGCCGCCGGACATGCACACCATCACCTTGTCGCCGTTTTCAATCATGTTGAAATCCATGATTGCCTTGCCCACGTCACCACGCAGCCGCTTTTGCAGTTTATTGAATCCGGTCTTGTCTTTCTTCGACCGGTCCGGTGGTGTAAACATCTCTACGGCGCTCATCAATACAACTCCTGAGCATTAAACGCGGTCAACCCGCTCGGGAACCTCAGGTGACTTTCAGGCGTCGCACCATGCGCCGGTACAGCGACGGCACAAACCGGAACACTGCCACGGCCAGCCGTTCACGACCGGCAATCAGCACCTGCGCCCGGCCCTGCTCCAGCGCCCGCACGATATGACGGGCGCATTCGTCCGGCGCCATACCGCTGGCCTGTAACGGATCCATCACGCCGTGTTCACCACCGTCGCCCGCCAGCGCGTGCAGTGATACCTCCGTGGCGATGGCGCCAGGACACACCATCAGCACGCGGATGCCGTTATCGTGCTCCTCGGCGCGCAGCGCCTCGAAGAACCCGTGCAGGGCATGCTTGGATGCCGCATAGGTTGATCGCAACGGAGTACTGACCAGGCCGACAAGACTGGAAATGACCACGATGTCGCCGCGTTTCTGCCGCTGCATCACCGGCAACACCGCCTTGGTCAAGGCAACGACGCCAAAATAGTTGACTTCCATGATCCGCCGATCGACTGCCAGAGACGTATCCGCCACCCGCGAACGCTGCGAGATGCCGGCATTGTTCACCAGCACATCGATGCGCCCGAAGCGCGCCAGCACATCCGAGGTTGCCCTGGCGAAATCCGCCGCAGCCATATCGAGCGGCAGAACAAAATGCTCATCGGGCCGGGCGCAACGTCGGCGCACCTGCTCAAGTTCTTCCAGACGCCGGGCACTGAGAACGACATGGGCACCCGCCCGGCTGAACGCCTCGACCAGTGCCGCCCCGATACCGGACGAGGCACCGGTAATCCAGACCACCTTCTTGTCATCAGCCATGATCGAAATGTCCCGCATTCCACCCCCGAGCCGACAAGGATAACACCAGCCATCCGGGCGCGAGCCGGCACCAGAAAACGAACGGGGCCCGAAGGCCCCGTTTTTTCTTGCCGCCTGTCCGGTCCGAGCCGGATCTGCGTCAGAAACCTACTTCAACTCCCTTGAGCTCAGACCCAGTACCATCCGCGCCACGATCAACTGCTGAATCTGCTGGGTACCCTCGAAGATATCAATGATCTTTGAGTCGCGCGCAAACTTTTCTACCAGGAATTCCTCACTGTAACCCAGGCTGCCGAGGATTTCCACGCAACGCAGCGTCACATAATTGCCGGTGCGGCCAGCTTTCGCCTTGCACATCGACGCCTCCTTGGAGTTGGGCTGGCCGTTGTCGGCCATCCAGGCGGCCTTCAGCGACATCAACCGCGAAGCTTCGAGATCCGCTTCCATCCGGTAAAGTTCGGCCTCAATCGACGATATGCTCCAGATGTTGCCTTCGTATTTCAGCGTCACACCTTCCTTCTTCAACACCTCGCAGGTGATATCAAGCGCCGCCCGCGCTACCCCCAAGGCCATCGCCGCCACCTGTGGACGGGTATTGTCGAAGGTCTGCATCACACCGCCAAAGGCTTTTTTGCGTGCTTCTTCCGTGTCGGCAATTTCCGGGGAGCCGAGAATGTTCTCTTTCGGAATACGGCAGTTGTCGAACAGCAGTGCGGCCGTGTCGGAAATGCGCAGGCCCATCTTGTGTTCGACGCGTACCAGATGCAGACCCGGCGCACCCTTTTCCACGATGAACGACTTGATCGCTGCCTTGCCTTTGCTCTTGTCAAGCGTTGCCCAGACCACAATGGCATCGCCACGCTGACCGGCAGTACAGAATATCTTCTCTCCGTTCAGCACCCAGTGATCGCCATCGAGTTTTGCGGTGGTGGCCACCGCTGCGGAGTCCGAACCGACGCCCGGCTCGGTGATGGCCATGGCGCAATACTTCCCGCCCCACTTTTCCTTTTGCTCCGGGGTGCCAACCGCAGCGATGGCGGCATTGCCAAGGCCGACGCCCGGAATCGACAGCATCAGGCCGCAGCAGCCAGCAGCCATTTCGGCGGTACTGACGATGCCCATCATGTTGCCGCCGTTTTTGACGCCGCCATCGGTCTTGCCACCCGCCGTGGCCGCCGCCATGGCGTTGCCGCTGCGACCGGAGATCATGGCTGCCAGTGGTTGCAGTTCCGGCACGCTGTCGGCGTGTTCGAGTTTGTCGTATTTGCGGGCAATGGGTCGCAGCATGCCCTGCGCGACCGCATGGGTCATTTGCTGCATGGTCAGCAGTTTTTGCGGCAGTTCGAGATTGATCATGGTGATTGCTCCCCGGTGTCTGATGGGATGGCGCTGCGGTTAAACCGCGGCTGCGCCTTCGAGGCTGGCGACTGCGCGCAGGTTGCGGTACCACTGCTCAAGCGGGTGTTCACGGGTAAAGCCGTGACCGCCGAGCAACTGCACGCCATTGGTGCCGATTTCCATTGCCTTCTCGGCGCACAACACCCGAGCGAGCCAGGTTTCCTTATGGAAATCGAGGCCCTGTTCGGCGCGGGAAGCTGCACGCCAAACCATCAGCCGCATGCCTTCGAGTTCGATGGCGATGTTGGCGACCATGAACGCTACCGCCTGGCGATGCGCAATGGGCTCGCCAAAGGCGATGCGCTCATTCACATAGGGGACGACATAATCCAGCACGGCCTGACAGGTGCCCAGCGCCAGCGCGCAGGTGCCCAGGCGCGCCAGATCGACCAGCCGCTGCAGATTGAAAGTCTTTTCGCTTTCGCCCAGTTTTGCCTGCGCCGATACCTTCACGTTCTCAAGTGTGAGCCGGCTGACTTCGACAGGCTTCAGGCCCATGTACTCTTCTTTCGTCCAGCTCGTGCCGGCAGCGCCCTGCTCGACGATAAAGGCCTGAGCACCTTCGCTGCCTGCATCGGCCACCACCAGCACAAACTTTGCCGAGGCGCCAAGTACTACCATCGACTTGGTGCCGTTCAGCACATAACTGTTGCCCTCTTTCCTGGCGGTCGTTGCCAGCTTTTCCGGCACGAAGGTTGCGCGCGGCTCAACTAGGGCGATGGTTGCCGGTGTGAACTTTTCGCTGGCCAGTACAGCCAGATATTTTTCCTGCTGTGCTTTCGAGCCCTGGTCGATCAGGGTGTTAACGAACGCCAGCGGCGTTAGCGTGGCCAACGCGATGGAAAAATCGCCATAGGCCAGATCCTCGGCGTTCAACACATTGGCCACTGGTGAGCGGGGCATGCCGGCACCACCGAAATCTTCCGGTATCGGCATCAGCGCGAGCCCCAGCTCCGCCACCTTGTCCAGAAAGCCAACCGGCAGCGCGGCGTCAAGATCCGCCTTTTTTGCAATACTGCGGATTTCCGAGTGCGCAAAACGGCGCATGTTTTCGCGCGTGATGCGCTGCTCTTCGGTCAACGTCAGGTCGAATAACTGGTCGCCAGCCATAACGGGGCCTCGTCCGGGATAATGTTGGGGAATCAGAAAACGCACGGTTGATTGCGCGTTCGGGGCGGGGATGCTTGCATGCGTTTCTGGTCCCGACAAGTGCCCGAATCGACCATCGCATTGATTAAACGTGTCAGCGCCAGCAGTGACCAGTCAGTCGCTCAGCGGGCGGCAACCGGGAACAACAGACGGGACCAGTATTTCAGTGCTTCGTCATGGGTGCGCCAGTCCGGGTTGAGCGCGGCGAGACGCCGATAGAAGCCGGCGCCATGGTTCATGTGCTCCACATGCGCCAGCTCGTGCAACAGGATCGCATCGGCCAGGGTCGGTGGCAACGCCGCCAGCCAGAGGTTCAAACGTAACCTCACCTCGCGTCCGCCATCGGCGGCGCGCCGCGCATTGCAGGTGCCCCAGGTCGCACGCATCCAGCGCAGGTCAATGTTGCGCAGGCGATGCCCGGCGCAATGCGTTGCAAACAACGTTCGGGCACGCGTCTGCAGCAGCTCAGCTGCGGTGCGTCGGTGCCAGAGCAACACTGCCCGTTGCCATTTGGCATCGTCATGTGCCGCCGTCAGCGGTAACGAGAGCACGCCGTCGACGAGGCGGCCACCACGCGGGCCGCCGGCCGCCAGGGCAACCGTTTCGCCCAGCCAATACCAGTGCCCGCCGTCTCCCCAGTGCGGAACCCACGGAGGATTCGCCTGCACATCGGCCAGCTTGCGCATCACCCACTGGCGGTGTCGACCGAGAAAATCGGCAATTGCCTGCGCATCGGCCCATGGAGGCGCCCGCACCTCGACTGCACCCAGCGGGCTGACATGAATCGCGAGGCTCCGCCGCCGCGCTGAGCGCACAATGTCGATGTGCAGTTGCAACCCGCCACCGTCCGTTTCGTCGACAATGCACAGCGGCTTTGGCGGCGAGTCGTGTTGCACGGACGGTTACCCTCGTGGACTGTTAGAATTCGTGCACTCTACCCTGCGTCTGGACACCGGGAATGCACGATGAAGGAATTCACCGACGACGATGAGCAGGCGCTGATGCTGCTGCTCGATGAGCTGGCGAGCGATGACACCCTCGACTACGCAGCAACCCACGGGCTGATCTGCGCCGTTGTTGCCGGGCCGGATGTCACCGAAGAGGAATGGCTCAGTACCGTGTTCGACGGTGCGCCGGCGTTCCCGGAAGCAGGCCAGGATGCGCGCTGCATCGAATTGCTGCGCCTGCTGCATGCCGATATCGCCCACCGCTTTTACGGTAACGAACGCATCCGCCTGCCGTGCCCGCTGCGGCCCGGCCACGAGCGGCTCGAATCCTGGTCGGTCGGCTTCATGGAAGGTGTGTTTCTGCACGAAGCGGATTGGCTCGGCGATGATGCCAATGCCGAAATCACCCATCTGCTGCTGCCGATGATGGTGGAATCGGATCTGATCGACCTGCCGGAAACCCAGGAAATCCGCCGCAACCGCACCCTGCGTGAGGCCATGGCGCGTGAACTGCCGGAAAACCTCACCGATCTCTATCTGCTGTTTCACGGCAGCAAGGCCGAGGGCGGCGGCGAGACGGATAACATATAATAATTTACCTTAAGAATAATACATAACTACTTATATTAATTGAATTATTTCTGTAAAATTCCATCTCAACATTCGGATCACGCATGCTCTATGGCCCGCTTCCTCCTCATCTTCATGCTGTTGTTCATGGTTGCCGCCGAGGCCCTGGCTGAGAAGGTGCAGGTCTACCGCAAGCAGGATGGCACGCTGCTGTTCACCAATCGGCAGCCCGCCATCATCCGCGAAGCAGGCATGCAGTTGCTGGAAACCCGCGTTTACCGCGACGACCACTATGCCCGCAAACCGGCCGCCCTCACCGCCCGGCGCCGCGATGCCTATGACGACATCATTGCCTCGGCCGCCCGGCGCTGGGATCTGGACTTCGCCCTGGTCAAGGCCGTCGTCCATGCCGAATCTGCCTTTGACCGGGATGCTGTCTCCAAGGCAGGTGCACGCGGACTGATGCAGTTGATGCCGGCGACTGCCCGTATGTTGCGCGTCACCGACATCCACGATCCCTATCAGAACGTCAATGCCGGTGCACGCTACCTGCGCATGATGCTCGACAAGTTCCGTGGCGACGTGCGCAACGCCCTCGCCGCTTACAACGCCGGCCCGGCGAACGTACAGCGCTATGGTGGCATACCGCCGTTTGCTGAAACGAAGCACTACGTCACGCGCGTGGTTGAGCTTTCCGACAAGTATCGCGAGCTGATGCTGGCGCGGCGCTGAGGGCGAGGTGATGGGGTTAACAGGCGGTATTTTCACCCTCACCCGCTTCCTACCTGTTGCGGTGCTGGCCGCAGCAGGCCTTTTGGGTTGCGGCAGCGCTGACAACGGCGCGCCTCCGGCAGCAATCACCCATACGGTCGGCGGCACGGTTTCCGGCCTGGCGGGTACGGGCCTGGTGCTGCGCAACAACGGCACGGATGATCTGGCGATCGCGGCCGATGGCACCTTCGTCTTCGGCACGCCGACTGCCTCCGGCGCGGCCTATGCCGTGACGGTGTTCGAACAGCCCACCGCCCCGAGCCAGACCTGCACCGTCACCGATGGCGCGGGAAGCATCGGCAGCGCCAATGTCGGCAGCGTCAGCATCCACTGCACCACCAACAGCTTCAGCATCGGCGGCACGGTTTCCGGCCTGGCGGGTACGGGCCTGGTGCTGCGCAACAACGGCACGGATGATCTGGCGATCGCGGCTGATGGCACCTTCGTCTTCGGCA
>JBMOOP010000134.1:2303-9915 GCA_049324495.1 Pseudomonadota bacterium | reverse complement strand
ACGGATGATCTGGCGATCGCGGCTGATGGCACCTTCGTCTTCGGCACGCCGATTGCCTCCGGCGCGGCCTATGCCGTGACGGTGTTCAAACAGCCCACCGCCCCGAGCCAGACCTGCACCGTCACCGATGGCGCGGGAAGCACCGGCAGCGCCAATGTCGGCAGCGTCAGCATTCACTGCACCACCAACAGCTTCAGCATCGGCGGCACGGTTTCCGGCCTGGCGGGTACGGGCCTGGTGCTGCGCAACAACGGCACGGATGATCTGGCGATCGCGGCTGATGGCACCTTCGTCTTCGGCACGCCGATTGCCTCCGGCGCGGCCTATGCCGTGACGGTGTTCAAACAGCCCACCGCCCCGAGCCAGACCTGCACCGTCACCGGCGGCACGGGGAATGTCGGCAACACCGATGTCGGCAGCCTCAGTGTCAACTGCGTCAACACGTTCACCATTGGCGGCACGGTTTCCGGCCTGGCGGGCACAGGCCTGGTGCTCCGAAACAACGGACGGAATGCCCTGAGGATCAACGGCAACGGTGCTTTCACCTTCAGCGCCGCGATCGCCACCAACACAAGCTACACCGTGACAGTCTTCACGCAACCGACCAATCCCAGCCAGAACTGCACCCTCACCAACGCTTCGGGGCGTGTCGACAACGCGAATGTCAGCAACGTCAGCGTCAACTGCACCACCAACAGTTTCAGCATCGGCGGCACGGTTTCCGGCCTGACGGGTACGGGCCTGGTGCTGCGCAACAACGGCACGGATGATCTGGCGATCAACGGCAGCGGCGCCTTCACCTTCACGACACCGATCCTGTCCGGCACGGACTATGCCGTGACGGTGTCCATGCAGCCGCTCAACCCCGCGCAGCTCTGCACGGTGACAGGCGGTTCGGGCACGGTTGGGGCGGCCAACGTCACCCAGGTGAACGTCAGTTGTGGCACGAGCGACCCGCTATTTGTGGATCAATGGCACCTGCAGAACACCGGCCAGGCCGGTGGCACCGTCAGTGAAGACGTCGATGTCCTGCCGGTATGGAACGCCACGCCCGCCATCAAGGGCACCGGCGTGCGCATTGCGATCGTGGACGACGGACTACAGATCGCCCACGAGGATCTCAGCCCCAACGTCGTAGCCGGTCAAAGTCATAACTACGTCAACGGGACGACCGACCCAACGCCCACCGGCGCAAACGCCAACCATGGCACCGCCGTGGGCGGTGTCGCAGCCGCGCGCGATCTGAACGATCTGGGCGGTGCCGGCGCCGCGCCACGCGCGAGCCTGGTGGGCTACAACCTGCTCCAGGATCTGACAACTGCCAACGAAGTCGACGCCATGACGCGCAACGCCGCAGCGGTGTCCGTATCCAACAACAGCTGGGGTGCTCCCGACGATGGTCGCTGGGCTGCCAGCGCCTCGACCTGGCGCAGCGCGATCGACACCGGCACGACCACCGGACGCGGCGGCAAGGGCATTCTCTATACTTGGGCTGCCGGCAACGGCGGCTCAGTGCCAGACAATTCAAACTATGACGGCCAGGCAAACTACCACGGCGTGCTGGCGATCTGCGCCGTGGGCGACGACGGTATCCGGGCATCCTATTCAGAGCGCGGCGCCAACCTCTGGGTCTGCACGCCCTCGGAGGGGCGCGCCGGCCATGCAATCACCACGACCGACCGTACCGGCGCAGCCGGGTACAACGACGGCAGCACGCCTGGCGACTACGCCAACGCCAACTACACCAACACCTTCAACGGCACGTCCTCGGCCGCAC
The DNA here is from genome assembly GCA_049324495.1 of Pseudomonadota bacterium. GTDB lineage: Bacteria > Pseudomonadota > Gammaproteobacteria > Pseudomonadales > JADFDG01 > JADFDG01. Next base: position 8,138 of record JBMOOP010000134.1, on the reverse strand, counting down.
CTCTGGCCGCCGGCGTGATCGCGCTGGTACTGGAGGCGAATCCGAATCTCGGTTGGCGCGATCTGCGGCTCGTCCTGGCCCAATCGGCGCGCCAAAACCATCCGACCGATACTGATTGGATCGTCAATGGAGCCGGGTTCAACATCAATCACAACTACGGATTCGGGGTCGCCGATGCCAGTGCAGCGGTTGCCCTTGCGCAAACCTGGGTCAATGTTGGTCCGGAGCTCGTGTTCAGCACGGCGACGGCAACCGTCAATGCGAGCATTCCCGACAACGACAGCACGGGGATTGCCGATGTCATCAGCGTGGCAGGCAGCGGCATCGGGAAAATCGAGTTCGTCGAGATCACCTTCAACGGCGACCACACGTATGTGGGTGATCTGGAGATCAGCCTGACGGCGCCCTCCGGCACAACGAGTCGGCTGTCCGAACTGCATGCGTGCGCTGGCGGCTGCCTTGGCGTGCCGGACAACAGCTGGCGTTTCGGCAGCGCGCGGCACCTCGCTGAGGCCGCCGACGGCAACTGGACGCTCAGGGTCAGTGATTTGGCTGCAAACGATACGGGAACATTCGCCTCCTGGCGGTTGACGTTCTACGGGCGGGCCAACTGATGAGGCCGGCAAAAGCGCAGCGGAAAACCATGCCCGCAAAGCACAGCACTTTCCTGCCACTGCTCGCCGGCGCGTTCGCACTGCTGTTTTTCGCCCAGGCCCAGGGAGTCCCGGTGAAAAGCAGCTCGACAAAAAACACGCTGACGAAGACCGCTCTGGCGAAGACCAGAACCGCCGCCAGCGCACTCTCGACGCGCTATACCTGGTACGACGCCGAGGGTAGCCACAGCCTCTGGCTGAACCCCGCCCTGCTCGCTGAATTCGGCCACCAACGGCAAAACGGGAGCGCCGTGCAGCGCGTGCATCCAGGCGCCCGGGCAGAACCGGGTTCAGGCGGCAAAACCCGTGTCTGGCGGCTCGACGGCGCTGCCGACCGGGTGTTGCAGCAGGTGCGCGCAGCGAATCCTGCCGGGATGTATTCGCCGGTATTCAATGACGGACCCCTGGACGGCGCGCGCAAGCGGGCGCTGCCAGGCGGTGTGATCGTTCGTTTCAAGCCCGAGTGGACCCGGTTGCAAATCAGTATCTGGACCGCGTCCCAGGGTTTATCGAGTGGGCCAGCCCTTGGCTTGGGCCCGAATGTTTACGTCTTGAAGACGGCGCCGGGTCTGGCAGCACTCGACATCGCCAACCGTATCCATAGGAGCGGCGATGTCGTGTCGGCCGAGCCGAACTGGTGGGTGGAGGCGCAGACGCGCTGAGCGCGCGGCAACGGATCAGAACCCGCTCTCGCGCAGCAGCACGCCGCCGACAAACGTCCCGATTCGTCCGAGCAGGCTGCGTGAATCACCACCCAGCCGCACGTTCCCGCGAATCACCCGCACCGGTAAATCGCTCATCTGCGCTGCCAGGCGTACCCGAACCCGGTACACGGCCTGCACGGGTACCGGGTTGCCGTCAGCATCCTGCCTGACTTCAATGCCACCGCCGAAGTGTGCTGCCAGATAGGGCTCAAGCAACACCCGCGTATCGACCGCATCAACGCTCTCAATGACGCCGTTCTGCGGCGAGAGCGTGTAGTCCTCGGGATAAAAACGCGCCGCCTCACCGACAGTAATGAAACGCAGATATTCCTCGGTCACATAGGCATCGACCACAACGCCACCGTGCGTGCCAACCACAACCCCCAGCGACTGCTTGTCGCTCATCCACAGCCCCGGCCTGATCGTCAGAGGGATATCGCTGAGTACGCCGTCGAACGGCGCCTGCACACGCTGCCTTTCAGAACGCAGCATGAGGCCCGCCAGCTCCGCGCTTGCCTGGGCCAAAGACTCTTCCGCCACCAGTCGGTCCTGCGATGTTTCCTGGCTGGACATGACCCGATCCAGATCGTGATCGGCACTGCTGACCTGGGCTCTTGTCCGTGCCAGTTTCGCGTCGAGCTCCGGCGATACCATTTCGAACAGCAGGTCACCGCGACGAACCTCGCTGCCGTTCTTTACATGCACCGCGACCACCTGCGCGGGCTCCACCGGGTACAAACGCTGCTGCTCACCGGCTTTCATCACTGCCGGTGCCCGGAATGAAGACTCCCAGGGAAGCAGCAATAGCAACAGCAACACCGCGCCGCCAATCCAGGCAATGCGGCGCCGCAGCGGACTGAGCGCCGTGGCGAATTCGCCCCAGTTACGTATTTCCCGCCAGATGGGAGCCACAATGAACCACCAAATTTCCACTGCAAAAAGGAAAATTCCCAGCGCCTTGAAAAAAAACGCGTAGACCAACAGTGCAATGCCCAGGAACAACAGAAACCGGTACACCCACGTGGCATAGGCCCAGGCGATGGCGATGCGCTGCTCCCTCGGCAGCAGCCCGGGATCTGTTATCAGCGGCACACCGAAGAGCACATGCCGCATGCGGTTGCGCGCCAGCGCAAAACCGCGCTCCTGCAAATTCGGAATATCGAGCAGATCCGCGAACAGGTAATAACCGTCAAACCTCATCATGGGATTCAGATTCACCAGCAGACTCATCATCCAGGTGGTGGTCGCCAGCGTGAACACGACACTGCGCAATACGCCATCAGGCAGCAGCACCCACAGCAGGGTGGCATAACAGGCAATGGTCAACTCCGTCAGCATTCCGGCAGCGGCGATCGTTACCCGGGCGCGCCGGCTGGTGAGGCGCCATGCTTCGGTCGCATCGGTATACATCACCGGCCACATGACGATGAATGCCACGCCGATGCTGGGCACGCGCAACCCGAAATGGCGGCAGACTAAGGCATGCCCGCTTTCATGCAACACCTTGACGAACATGAGCGCCACCGCAAAGGCAACGGCGCCATCCCAGTTCAGAAACCCGAGGAAAGTGGCGAAAAACAGTTCCCACTGGCGCAGCACCAGCACCAGGGCCAACACGCCGGCCAGTACGGTTATCTGCGCAAAGCGCCGCGACAACAATGGCCGCAGCAGCGGATAAAAACGGTCGAGCCAAGGGTCGGGCCGTACCAGGGGTACACGCAGGAACAGGTAGTTGTGCAGCAGCTTTTGCCAGAGTGTTTGCTGGCGGAGCTGGTGGGCAGCCAACAGGCGTTTTGCCACACCCGGGTCGCCCTGTGTCAATTCGCAGCGGTGGAGGAACTCCACGAGCTGGAGCACGTCGGTGGCAGTCACCTCGATGCCATCCGCAGCGGCCAGGGCTGCAAGACTGGCGACACCCTCTGCCTGGTGCCACCTGCTCAGCAGTTCAAACTCGCGCTGTCCCAGCCGGAAATACCGGTTGCGCACCGGATCATGCAGCGTCCAGCTTTTTTCGCCGCGCGAATTCCTCGGCCCCGGCAACAGGCCAAGATCGTCGCGGAGCGTTGGCAATGGCGGATCCGGCAGTTCCCCGCCAGTCAGCGCGACGGCTTCCACGGCGGTCTCCTTACCACCCCAGCCGCTGCCGCACCCAGGTCAACGGGCGGCGCAGCAGGTAATACACGAGCGGCACGCGGCTGCCATAAATACGCGCCGTGCCCTTGAGCCCCAATCGCGGCCGCTCGGCATCGGTAAAATCGGCCATCAACGTATAGGCGAGCTCATCCTGCGACGTTTTTTCCGCTTCATAACTGGTTTGCACCAGGCTCGCATCGTAGGCGGCCAGCGGGTCTACGTTAAGAAAAAAACGCACGTCGGCACCAGGCTCCAGCGTAATGGCATCGTTCACGGGCAGGTGCATCTCCAGCCAGCTGTCGGTAGGCTGCGCCAGCAGCATGACACGCTCGCCGATCGACATCGGCCGGCCCAGCAAATCGTTACGATCCTGAAACACCGCCGTGCCGTCGATATCTGCCTTTACGGTAGTGCGTGCCAACAGCGACAACGCATGGGCAAGCTCGGCATTTTTTTGATCTGTGATGGCGCGCAACACCGGCAGACGGGCCCGACATTCATCGCAGGTATAGGCAAGCTGGGTGTTTTTCAGCAACTCGGCCTGGGTCACGTCAAGCGCTTTGCGCGCAACGTCCACCTGGCTGTCGATATCCGTGTTATCGAAGGAAAAAAGTGGCGTGCCGGCGGTGACTTGTGCATTGGGCATCACATGCACTTCGCGGATAACCCCGGCGATCGGTGCCGCTACCACCACCGGATGGCGCGCTGATACCGACGCCGGTACCACCACCGACTGCCGCAGCGGGAACAGCAGGATGAGCGCCGTCGCGATAAGGATGCGTGTCCGCTGGCGGGTAAACCAGGCGCGCACATTACGGCGCCGCTGCTCGCCGGAGAGCGCCGCCCAGGCATGCGCGTAGGCATCCGTCAGGTGCTCCAATAAAACATGATGGCCTTCTTCCCAGGGTTGATCGCCCGCCAGCAGCAGGCCACCGAGCAACACGCCTTTGGGAGAAATAAACGGCACCAGCAGCGCATTTTCTGCGAGGAATTCCACCCAGCCACTGCGCAGGTCTTCCGGAACGGCAGCAGCATTGAGTGCTTTGATTTCGCGCAGACTGCCAGCCTGCACCGCCGCGAACATGCGCTGCACCCACACCACATAAGGTGCGTGCGACTCGATCTCGGAAGCCCCGGAACCGGCGACCATGCGCAACAGCCCGGCGTCATCCACTTCCCACAACAGCGCTTGCCGGTAAGGCACGAGTTTGCGGGTGTCGTTGACGACCAGAAAGCCGAGCTCAATCAGTGACTCGGCATGACGCGCATCGCGCTCAAGTTGCAGCAGGGCCGTAAGGCCGAGGACGCGCGCGTCTTCCCCGGCGGCCATGTCAATGCACTCCGAAATCGGCAATACCGCTCATACCCGGCAACAGTCCCGGAGTAGTGCCAACGATCTCGGCGCGTACGTTGATGGTTTGACTGGCAGCATCAACACGCGCGCCCAGCGCAGCGACGCGGGCCTTGACGCCGACATTCAATTCATCAACACGGACGGTGAACTCGGTGCCTTTTTTCAGCCAGCGCAACCAGATTGACGGCACCAGCAGTTCCAGTTTCAAGGTGCCGGTTTCCACGATCTGCATCAACGGCGTACCAACCGTCATGTGTTCGTACTGATTGGCAATATGGCGCACGACACGGCCGGCATAGGGAGCAAAAATAACGCACTGATTAACCTGGGCCTGGGCCATCGCCACGTCGGCCTGTGCCCCTTGCAGTTCTGCCCGCGCAATCTCGTACTCAAGGTCGCTGATGGCTTTCAGTTCACGCAACTGCTTCTGCGATACCTCGGTTTTCTCGGCCCTGCCCTGCGCGGCCCGGGCCTTGTCGAGTTGCGCACGACGCTCATCGCAATCGAACTCTACCAGGCGGTCGCCTTTGCGAAACGCAGCACTTTCCTGGAACAGGAAGCGCAGCAGTTTGCCGGACATTTGGCTGGCAAGCTTCGCTTCTTGCGGGGCCTGAATAACGAAACGCACCGTGGCGGGCTTGCCTGCCGAAGCCGGCGCTGTTGGTGGCCGGGAGTTAACTGCCGGCGTGCGCGGTTGTTCGGCCGCAGGTGCCACCGGGCTTGCCGCAAATGCAGATGACATGAACGCCAGGGCACATGCCAGCAATGGCACGAATGGCGCGCGCAAACTCCAGATGAATCGGCCCCGCATGAACTGGCTCATAACACGCACAACTCCTCAAAGGAGCGCAGGGCCGGCAGTGTTGCAGCAGGCGATCCCGGCGCACCGTTACCACCAAGGGCGCTGGCCTCCTCCTGCAAGCGGGCGTTCAACCCTGCCGCAAAATAAGACCGCAACTGCTCCGCGACTTCTGTCGGCCCCTCCTGCGTG